>JBEKBP010000004.1:0-135850 GCA_050015335.1 Candidatus Acidiferrales bacterium
CGATGTGGCGTATCAAGCGCACCCGGAACGTTTCGTGCGGCAGGCGCCGAAACATCTCTCGGTTCCAACGGAGGTCTGGATCAACAAACCGCCCAACGTAGAAAATAAAACTCAATAAACTCACGACGCATGTGTCTCAAAGTCGTTGACACGCGCCGTCCTGGGCTACAGGCTATGGATCACCTTGAAACATCTACTGAAGCGCCGGCCAGCCAGCGGAGCTCGGACACAAAGAGCCGCAGCAAGAGAAATCAGTCGGCTGAATGATCGCATCCGCCAACGCCAGTATAGGACTAAAAAGAATCGTAGCCAATAACACCAGTGCTTGAATACGCCGCATCGGCTGGCTTCTACTACGAAACAGATTTGAAAGCAAACACCCATTAGGGCAGCGGCTGCAATTCAGACAGTGCAGTGGAGGCGGGGGGATGACGGAGGGGTAGCCTGAAGCGAGCAGATTTGAGAGAGGGGTTCTACCACCCAGACGACGGATTCAGGGGCGCACGAGGAAGAGATGTTTTTAAAGCTTCCGTGCCTGAGGAATAGATAGCCTTTGTCGCTGCTGGGCACAGCGGCGTTCGGCAGACCATGATGGATTTGTCGCTGCGCTGATGTCCCTGCCAAGTGCATGCTACGGAGCGCGAGCATGGTCGAGTTGGTGAGCCAGACCGCGACGCAGCCTTCGCGTTTTGCTCAATATTTTGCGGCGCGCCGTTTCGCTGAGCGTCAGCAGCAGTTCCTGGTAGTGCAGCGGGCTCAGCCGCGCAACATAGTTCTGATAGTAGATCAAAATCACCGTCAACGTGGGCCGTAGCTGTGCCAAGGCATGAGGCTGACTTCGCGATTGCAGTTCTGGGCGGCCGATGCGTAGCCAATACCACTGCAGCAAGCTGTACACCAACAAGACGAAAACCACCTGATTGACCACCAAAGAAAAGGCCCGCGAGGAAAATCTCTCCAGATCCGAAAAGCACTTCAGCTGGCGATGCCGTTCTTCAATGCTGGTGCGCAAGCGATACTGATCGCGCGTCTCCAGGGCATTGCTGATCCTCGCGGTATCCAGCAGCACCCAGTATTCCTGACGACCATCGCTATAGATCTCACGATTGACCACGGCGTGGAGCGGCACGGGACAGGTCGTGAACGTCTGCAGGTCCTCTACCGTGGCCACTTCACTGCGAAGATACTGGACCGGGGCAGGCGTTGCTCCGGTAGCGTTGGCCTCCTGTGCCGCCGCGGCCTTCTTCTTGGCCAAGGTGCGTTGTCGAGCCTCTTCGCGTTTGCGAATGCGTTCTGGCCGGTGCAGCGGGACCCCACGAACGGCCGGTACCGGAGCGGGCACCGCTTCCCACGATAACAACCCGCCTTCGGCCATGCCGACCACATCGTGATAGACATCCATATCCTTACGCACCGGAATCAGCACCTCGATGCCCAGCTCCTTCTTGCAGCGACCGATTTTCGCTCCATCCAGAAAACCGCGATCCAGAATCAACCGTTTCATCACCCCGAGACCATGGTAGCGAACAAATTCCTCCACCAAGTCGTAGAGCACCGGTCCCTCATGCTCCTCGCCACCGGTGACCCGCAGCCCGCCATAGAGAAAGAACTCCCCGGCACGATTCGTGTGCAGCAAAGTCACCAGCTTGTAGCAGCGCCGCCAGGCGCAGCGCGCCCGTTGTTCGGGCGTCACCTTCGCCGAATGCACCGGATGGTTGTGTTCGTCAAACAAAAGCAGCGCGGAACCTTCGTAGCTGGGATTGTCAGGTACGAATAAATAGGTCGCATCGCCTATAAAAATCCCTTCCCCATCCAACGCATGGTGCTGCTTAAACACACCCACTACGTTTCGATTGAACCAGGTCTCGAGCAGGTGCGCTGGGGTATCCCGGGCCATCTTGCGCAAGTAGTCTTGATCACAGGGCGTCTGGCGATCGTAGTCGTTCTTCTCATTAAATCCCTCACAACGCAGCGATACGTCGCCGGTCTCGGGATGGGTTGCCTTGTGGCCCATGGCCGGACCAAAGGCCTGAATCATGCCACCCGACCGCACCAGGTAGGGAAACGCATGGAAATGATGCTCGCCGTGAAAACGCATCGACAGATTGCTGGCCAGGTACACCCACAAGGGCACGTCATGTCTTTCGCGGGGGGAGGGATAGCTCTCGGCCAGCTTGCTCAAGATCTTCCGCTCCGTGATGGCCCGGAAGAAATCGGCTTCGCTGACCTCGCCGATGGCATCGACATAATCAAACTCGCCGCGGCGGAAGGCCTGCAGCACCAGCGCCTGGTTGCACTCAAACAGCATGGCACCAGCAGTGGAGAGAGGAGCCTCGTCCATCTCAGGGTTCCTCACGACGCAGTTCCTGGATTTGATCCAGCACCTTCAGGATCTTCTTGTGTAGCACCGACACCTCGGCGCGCGCCCTACGAAAGCGCAAATACTCCGCACTCTTCTTCCGCAGGTCCGCTAGCTGTGCCGGGGGGATGGAGCGCATGTGGTGCCGGCCCTGATCACTCCAAGTCAGGACCATGTTGCGATGCAGCTGGCCGCGCGTGCAACTGCAGTTCGCTGTACCGCAACGACGGGCGATTTCATAGACATTGCCTTTGACCAAGGGGCTGCGGGCCAGTGCTGCTTCCAGAGCCTCGCGCAACCGCTCCAGAAGCCCGAGTAACGCTCCACGCAAGCGGCTAAGTTTTTCCTGACGCTTGGTATCATGCATGTATATATATTATATTACATGCAGGGACAAGGCAGTCAATACCAAAAATCGTAGGCTGAATGGAAAATGTTAGATCAGGCCACCAATGCGCCGTCCCCTAGCGCCTTAGGATGGGTCTGTCCGCTAGTGTCTGAATTGCAGTAGGGCAGCGAGACCAGCGATGCGGCGGTATGGGGCAATTCGAAGATAGGCATGGTTCAATCCAAGCGTCGTTTTGAACATTCAAGCTCTAAGCCGCGCGATTTATTGGGCGGCGATCAACCGGACCAATTGGTACGCGTGCGGGTGGAAGGAGATCAGACTGCACACTTGGTTCGTCAGTGCGGACCTCAAGGCATTGACGATTGGGAGACGCGACTGGAAGAAGCCCTGAAATCTTCCGATTATCGAATTCAATTCACGGAAGCATTTTCAGGAAATCGCGTAACTCAGTTTGCGCCAGGCGGAATCAATCGCGGTTTGGTCAAGTCGGCTGGTGGGATCGACCTCAAGTCATGAGCATCCAGTTTCCTCCGCCGCGCATCTGCCGTGGTAGGCGGGGACACTCCATATGACGAGAGCAATCAAAGCCGGGTTGGTGGCGTTATGGGGAGCAACTTTGCTGATCGCCTTGGCCGTGCCGGGATCTGGTCAGTCACGAGGAGGAGCCCGCCGATCCGGCCGCATGTCGGGTGCGCCGACGGCTCGTTTTGTGCCGCGAGTAGCGAGTCCCTTCAGCCTGAGCTACGTCAGGCTCAACGGCGTACGCAGTTCTGGTTTCGGTTATAACCGTCAGGCTGCAATCCGTATCACGCGCGATCGTTTCGGACGGCTGCACCGCGTGAGGATTATCGCGCCAATCTTCTTCGGCGCGGGTTATCCGGGTTATTATCCGTACGACTACGAACCCTCCGAAGATTACGGTTCCTCTGACACTGCCGATGACACCGCGCAGCAGCCCGCGCCGCGGCAGTCCGGTTCAGAGCCGAGCGAATCCGCCGTTGCCGCGCCGGATGCCCCCGTCCCGGATATCGGCCAGTTCATGCTCGTGCGCAAGGACGGTCAGGTCGTGCTCGCCAATGCATTCACGATCTCAGCAGATCACCTCAACTACGTTACCCCTGAGGGCGCGCGGCACTCGTTCCTCGTCGTTGACCTCGATAAAGAAAAAACGCGCCAGAGGAATGATGCCAACGGAACCTCTCTTGCCCTTCCGGAGTAGCCGACCTATCAGCCGTTTCCGAAGTGCTGAGGAGATGCGGGTAGAGTTGGCTCTTGACGGAAGTGGGACTTCTTCAATCTGGTTCTGGCCAGCCCAGTCGAGCTTCGATTTACTATTTGAGATTCAGGCGGTGTTCCGTGACGCGATCGCTCGAAAACCGTCGCGCTTCGCCTCGAAGGGCCCATCGGGATGGTCAAAAGATTCGGATTGTCGAATTAGCATGAGCGCAGCAATGCCAGGTCATTCTCTCATCGGATGGGTAGTAGGATGCAGCCACATCAGTAGAAGTTGTTCCCTGGCCGGCCTGTCTCGCTGTCTCGCGATATTCGGCCAAGAAGAGGTAACAGAAGTGTTAGACTTTGGATCTCCCCCCAAAACACCGCCATCCATCCAACCGGGGGCCCGCCGGTGAAAACGGCATTCCGCCTTCTTCGCAATTCCGTTCTCATCGCAATGGTGACGATGGCCGCCCCCTCCTACGCTCATGGGCAGCAGCCCTGGCAGAAAATCCAGATACCCACGGCCAGCGAGACAGCCATGCGCTGGAAAGCGCCTCCCCCGGAATATGGCCCGGAGGTGTACTACGGACTTAATGGCACGATCGATGAAACGATGATCCAGCATGACATGGACCAAATGAAAGCCATGGGTTACCAGGCCGTCACGCTGCAAGCGGGAAGAGATATGCCGGCTGCCTACCTCTCCGAAGGTTACTTCAAGCTGCTTCGTGTATTCCTTGAGGAAGCGAAGAAGCGTGGCATGCGCGTGTGGCTCGTGGACGAGGCCGGGTATCCGAGCGGGTTTGCCGGCGGCAAGTTCACGGAACTGAGACCTGAACTCCGGATGCAGGCGCTGGTACTGGCTCGGAAGACTTCGGCTGCCGGCGGCGATATGCTTTCGCAGCCGGTGTCTCCGGCCACCGTCGCCGTGCTGGCGATCAATAGCGCCGGTGCAACGCAGCCGGTGCCAGTGACAGACGGGGCAATCCACTGGACAGCACCGCCAGGTGAATGGACGGTGATGGTAGTGGAGCACCAGTTCCAAACGTCGCCGACACGATCGGTGACGAATCCGAATCCGAACAGACCAAAGGATACGTCGCAGTCGCTGGAAGATTATCTCGATCCCGCGGCCACAAGACAGTACCTGGCCTTCACCCATGAACAATACAAGCGCGCCATGGGCGATGAGTTCGGGAAGACGATTATCGGATTTCGCGGCGACGAGCCGGACTATACGATTACCGGCATTCCCTGGACGCCGGCTTTCTTCGAGCGCTTCGAGCAAATCAAGGGATACGATGTGCGGCCTTACGTGGCGGCCTTCTTTGCACCGAACATGACCGACGAACAAAAGCGCGTGAAGGCGGACTATTGGGACGTGTTTTCCATTCTGTTTCGCGATGGCTTTTTCAAGCCGCAAGCAGAATGGTGCGCGGAGAATCATTTGGAGTATCAGGTGCATCTGAACCACGAAGAGGCGGGACTCTTGCTGGCCCGCTCCGAAGGTGACTTCTTTCGCGACATGCGCTACGTGCAGGTACCCGGCATCGACACCATCTGGCACCAGATTTGGACCGATACCATCTCGGATTTCCCGCGTTTGGCGGCTTCGGCAGCGCATGTGTATGGCAAGCCGCGAGCCTTTACGGAAAGTTTTGCCGCCTACCGTCCAGAACCCGATGTGGAGCAGGCGCGCTATATCCTCAACGAGCAGTTCGTGCGCGGCATCAATCAAGTGGAGGCGATGTATTTTCCTTCGACCGGCTCCGCCACGGGAGGACCTCCGGCATTGATGACCTCGGCTGGCTTTCCCGAGTTGATGCAATACGCCCGGCGGCTGAGTTACCTGATGTCTATGGGAAGGCCCGCCGCGTCTGTGGCCCTCTATCTTCCTTCCAGCTCTTTCTGGCTAGACGATGAAGCGGCGAACCGGGCCTTTGTCGCCACCGAGCAGCTTCTCTCCGAGCTTCCAATCGACTTTGACATCGTGGATGAGAACGCTCTGGCCGCGGAATTGATTCCGCGCAAGGGCACATTCGAGACGTCCAGCGGCAACCGCTTTCGCGCGGTCATTCTGCCGGGCGAAATACTTCTCTCGCAAGCAGCGCTCGACCGCCTGCGTGGTTTTGCGCTGGCCGGAGGCAAAGTCCTATTCCTTGATCGCACCCCCAGCCTCATCGCAGGCCGAACCATCCGTGACGCACGTCCGGCCACTTCGGCGGACTTCTCCTGGGCACTCGTCGAGGTGTCCGCCCAGCTTCCTCCGACTCCGACTCCACCGGGAAGGCCTCCGTCCGCACCGCCGATTCCGCAGGCAGTTCCCCCGGCAATTCGGCAAGCCGTGATGCGAGCGGTCGGGGCGACCTCGGATGTTTCGCTCGACGTGCCAGACACCGCAATCCGCTACATCAAACGCGATCTCAAGGACGCTTCGCTCTACCTTTTCTTCAACGAGAGCAATCATCCCTCATGGCATCTTTTGACGCTGAAGAGTCGCGGTACCCGTGCCGAGATTTGGGAACCGCAAACCGGCGACGTTCGCACAATACCTTCAACCCGAATCAATGCAGCCGTGAAGGTCATCGTGGCATTCGAGTCTTACCAGACGCGCGTAGTCGTCGTTCGGTAAACCAAGAGGTCATTTCACAACGACCATGACTTCAATCGCCCTGCGAACACCGGACGAATCGCCTACGGATTTCCGCACTTCGCAGTGGGGGGGGCTGGTCGAGGCACCGGCACAGAGGAAATGTTGGCAGCGTTTCCTATTAGTGCTCGGGAGTAACCAGAAGAATCCTCGCACAGCTGCTTTCTCTGAACATCTGCGGTGCCGAACGCGAGTCCTCTCGCTTTTGACGATACAGTGGGATACGTCCAATCGATGATTGCGGACATTCTCAGGAATTCCTTCCTCGTGACTCTCGTCCCCGAAGCGCTGAAGCCAGCTCTTACACATTGCTCGTTGATCTTTTCACAGACCGTACGATCGCGGTACAACCAAACCACGTTGCTGTCACGTATCACGAACGCAACCGTCTCGTACTTCGGCATACGCCGATATCGAACAGCTGCACGGGGGCGCTATGCGCCCTCGCGTTACAGCCGCCGAACTACCACCGCTCAGCGCGGCGATGGTGCTTTTAACTGCGGTCGATTGCCGTTGCCAACTTCATTTCTTCATGCGGCGGCCGAGCGCCGGACAAATCAGTGCAAGATTCACATTTCCCGCGACCAGATACCTGGCCAAACTGTGCTTCAAGTTCTCCTTCCAGTTGTTCCGCGCGGCAAGCCCGTCGGATCTTTCTCGTTACTCCCTTGGGATACTATGGAACGTTGCTAGAATCCGGTTGTGCCCGTGCCTCGACGAAATCGGGAAACTTCCTACTGCGAAGCGCGGAAATCAGTACGCGATTCATCCGGTGTCCCCGAGACGCCTGAAGTCGTGGCCGTCGTGAAGGGCGTGGCGAGAGCGCAACGGACCGTAGACGACTTCACAAAGCGCCTAACCGAAGAGGAAAAGAAGACGGGGACCTTTTTGGCTGGGAATATGCCTCGCGTCGGAGCGATCGAGAGTGAAGGCTCCATGTTTATTAGTCCCTCCATCTCATGAGAAGACGGTCAAACAACTCGGTCGTCATTATCCTGTTCATTTTGCTCGTGATTATCGCAGTCATCGCCTACCGAACGAAACAAATCGGAGTGCGGAGATCTCCTCGACTAAACGGGGCACTGACCACAAACGGAAAGCGTTGAACGAATCGGGCCACCCATAGCGGGACCCTCCTCAATGGGCTGACTGAAAATACTCGATGCTGTTGTTAACCTTCTTTGGTTTGTTACACCAATAACCGACCCTTTCGATAGTCCTGATAGGCTTCGGGATTGGCGGCACAGCGTTTCGTGACGCGCGTTTCGTGCCGTCAACCGCATCCGCAGTGCTGTCGAATGGGGCACGGTACGTGTCTATAGCGACGAAAGTCCCCTTTAGTGCTGACGCAGTGACAGCATTGGTAGGGCAATCTTGTAAACCTTAGCGCCCATCCCCACGCCCTTCTCGCATGTGTTCGGGGGTACGGTGCATGCCGACCTTGATCCGGGACACCCGGCCGCCCAGAACATGTAACCGAGCATTCCTTTGGTCTTTCCGACACCGTGAGGTTTGACGGTCTTTACGAATCTGCCCGTGGCTTTCTCCAGGGAATTTCTGAAATCGGTGCATTCGGCTGACGCACCTCCGCGATTTGCAAGGTATAGGCTGCCGGTGAACTTGGCTGGAGCTAAGGGAGGAATGGGGGCCTTACCCTGCACATGTTCCTTCCACCCTTCTTCCAAAACAGAAGCACTTGCTTGTTCGGAAGAAACCATTGCATTTGCATAGTCCAAAACTGGGTGCGCGATGGTGAGCCAATTGGTGGTGGCATATTGGGTCAGCGGGGCAAGATAGTCGTCATCCAGGGCGAGGTCAATCGTTAGGCGGGACGCTGGATTCGCGGATGCCGCGCCGTAGGGAAGAACTGAGCGGTAGGCAGTTATGAATTCTTGCAAGCCGCTAAGATTGGGCCTGTGGTCATTTTCATAGTCGATTTCAATTCCAACTCCGAAACGCTGTGCAGCCTGCGCGGCGTGGAGACCCAGTTGTTTGGGATTCATTGCGAGTGCCTCATCCCAGTCCTTGGCATAGGTAAATCCACCAATCGAGAGCATGACGCGGATTTTGTGGCTCGTAAAATAGGCCACGATGTCTGGTGTAATTCCAACCGGGATGCCCTCGACGTTATGGGCGTCATTGGTCAGATTCAGTAATCTCAAAGGGTCAACAAAACTGAGAACGACTAAATTCACAGACGGGGAGCCATTGCCTCGGTCTATGAGCCAGTGATTCTTGCGGTCGAAGTCGGCCATTTCGCCGACCGTATCCCAGCCGCACAGGTCACTCCCGCAATGCCAAACGCCGTAGATCCGGATGGGATTTGCTGAAATGGGAGCGAACTCCGCGAGTGCCATAACGATCGAAAAAAGACCCAGAACCCTTAGCGCTCTACCCATGCTGTAGGCTGTAGGCGGTCCCTTAGCCAATCCCGCCCCCCAAGGCAACATCCGGTGTCCGCAAGACCCATACGGGGGGTGGCTATTTGCCGTTGATGACAACCGCGATCGTGAAGCCATCATACCCTTTGCAGCTGACGGTCTGGATCGTCGTGGCACTCACGCGCGACTCAGCGGCAAGCGACTCGTAGAAGCGGCGAATTCCTTGGACCATGGGATCAGTGCTACCGGGCTCAATCACCTCTCCCTCGCGCACGACATTGTCGGCAATGATCAAAGTACCGCGACGAGAGAGCGTAACAGCCCACGCGAGATATTCCGAATAGCCAGGCTTATCGGCGTCGATGAAGATCAGGTCGAAAGGACCTCGGCCTTCCAGGGCGAGCTTCGGCAATGTGTCCTGTGCCCGCCCGAGGCGCAACTCAACGACACCAGACAAGTCGGCTCGCGCGATATTGATGCGGGCAACTGCGGCGTGCTTGGCTTCATACTCCAAGGTGATCAAACGTCCGCCAGGCGGCAGCGCTCTTGCTAGGCAGATCGTACTGTAGCCGCCCAGAGTGCCGATCTCGAGGATGTTGCGCGCTCCATTGGCCAGCGCCAATAGCGTCAGTAGTTTGCCTTGCGTTGGCGAAACGGCGATGGATGGCAGGCCAGCCGCGACACTGTCCGAGAGCGCGGCGTCCAGTACAGGGTCGTGCGGATGAAGCAAATTGGTGATGTAGGTATCAACAGCTGTCCATCGCTCCTGAGCCATAAATCACCCCTCGATAACGCTGGAACCGTATCTGTACGGCTCAGACCGACTGTATCGGAGTGTGTTGCCGCTCACTCTGATGGGCCTGAATGGTCGAGTTTGATCTCGGCGTTCCTGATCGCATCGGTCCGTGCTGCAGCTATGTCCTTAGGATTCTTTGGAGGCGCATATGGCGACAGACGTTGCAGCAGTTAGGTCGGTTGCCTTTTGTTTGTACAATCGCGCGAAATTCCGCTTGTCCACAAGTCTCATCGATGTGTCCGCTATTGTGATAAGCCGTGTGAAGTTCAACGGGATTATCTCACATCAACAATCTGCTCGAAAATCTGTCGAGCCTTGGTCTGTCGGTATAGATGGATGAGCGCGACACCTAATTTTCCTGACGATCCCGACCACATCCGACGCATGCGCTGGGGCGCCGAACGGGCACTAGACTTTTTGGAGGATTTGGATGATTTCCAGAGCGGTGGGGAGTTCGTATGTGCGCCACACGAGGCGAGCTTGACGGTCGAGGATGCTTACCTGAGTGGAATGGTCGACGATGGAGTCGATGGCCTTGGCGAAGAAATCTTGCAGGCGTTGTGAGTCGGCGGGGAAGGGCGCGGCGGCCAGCCACGATGGCCCGGCGTGGAAGCGCTGCCGCCAGACAGACAGAGCCGCAGGCGTATCGGTCTGCGGGTCGACGCTGAGCGAGAGTAGCTGCATGCCGCGGGCGCGCATGTCTGGAATCGTTTTCTGCACGCGCTCGAAGATGGCGGCTTGGATGGGGCAGGTGGTGGTGCAGGAGGTAAACATGAGTTGGACCGCGGTGGCGCGATTGTCGACTAAGTTGAACAGCGTAGTGGAGGTCCCATCGTGGCAGAGGAGCTTGATGTCTGGCACGAGAAGGGGGGGCTTGACCTGGCCGTGTCCGCTGACCGTGGGAACGGCGGCAAACAGCAAAGCTTGAAGAAGGTTGCGGCGCGAGAGATGCATAGGAGCAAACTCCTGCAGCGCCTCGCTTCCTACGTCCAGACCGCCAACCCAGCAGTCCCGCCCGCGCGGGAAGAGTGCGCAGATCCCAAGCAATCTCGCCGTAGCCCGGATCGCTCGCGAGAAATCTCGGTCAGGGCTTCGCACTGGACTTCTCCGCGGGAGTTTCTTTTAGCTCTGCGGCGGGATTTTCCCCGTCCCTTTCCTTCGCGAGTGCGTAGGCCCAGAGGCTTGCGCATTGAGCGTCGTCGATATCGTAAGCCGGCATTTCGCGGGCGATCAGGATGTGCGCCGGATCGACGCCGGTGCGCAGCAGTTTGCAGAAGGCCGGCGGATCGTAGCGCGAGGGTGGCCCGCCGCGGCGCTGATGAAATTCCAGTAGCAGAGCGCTGTCGAGGCGCGGCGGTGCGAGGCGCGACAGGCGCTGGGTGCTGGCGTTTGCTGGCGCCGCGCCATGGCAATTGACGCAGCGGACTACCTCGGAAGGCAGGTCGTCGTCGTGGCCGCGGATTCTGCCGGTGAGCGGCTCCTGCCCGCGGAAGAGCTCGTCGCCGCGCTCAACCGAAATCGCCGACGGGGCTGACGATGCTGAGTTTGTCGCCTTGGCCTGCAGGTTCTTCGCGTCCACCGCTCCCGTCGCGACCCGCAACAGCGTGACGCCAAGACTAGCTGATAAGTACAACCGCCGCCACACTAGGCACTCCTTGGGAGTTTAGCGCGAACAACCAATAATACCCCGGCAGGACGATTCCTGCATTCGATGGAATTGTGAGCGTGTAGGTCGTGCCCGAAGTGGATTCCATCTGCAACGGGATACGGCGCTGGTCGTTGTTCACCGTGTGGGTGGTGGAGGAAAGCCGCATCAACACGAACGAAACCACCGGCGATTCGGTGGTCGCGGTGATGGTGCCGCCCAACACTGCAGTGGGAGACGCATAGGAAATCACCGGCCGGGTAGCAAGCGTACCGTCGGCATTCAACAGATAGGGTGGAGTGAGGATCTCCGTGTTGAAATGGTTGGCGGAGCAGCCCACTCCACATTGCCCTCCCCCGCCCTCGTAGACGCGGCCATCAGAGAGCAGGATGCCGGTGCTGTGGTAAACGCGCGGCGTCTGCATCGGTTGGAGCTGGCGGAAAACCTGTGTGACGGGATTCCAGATTTCCGGGATCAGAACGGCGGTGGCGTCGGAGAAGGGAACTGGGTAGGTTTGGCCGCCGATGATGACGACTTCGCCGTTTGGCAGCACGACGCCGTTGGCGAAAGCGCGTGGATAGGCCATCGGAGCGACTTTTGTGACGGTGACTCCCGCTGTGCCGTTGTTGATGTTGATGATGTAGGTATTTGCTTCTGCGTTGGCGTCCTGGTAGGCCGGGGAGCCGCCGGTCTTCATAATCAGGCCGACATCGTAGAGCTGCGCATCGCCCGTCATGGCGTATGGATCGTCGCCACGGTTGCCTGCGGATGTGATGGTGCCGGCGCCGGTAGTGGTGATCCAGTGCATCTGGGCGCTGGGGCCGGCGTGGAAGACCTCACCGTTCGGTGCGGAGAAAAGCCAGAGGTGATTGTCTCCGCGATAGACGCCTTGCGGATCGGGACCGATGATGGTGGTCTCTGGGACACCAGAGAGCACTGTCCAGCCGCTGCCGCGGGTCCAGACTTCGGCGGTCTTGCCGCCCTGGCGGCCGCTCCAGGAGCCGCCCAGGGTCATTACGGATCCGTTGGTTAGCACGGTGTCTCCTTCGTAGCCGCGCGGGATATTCATCAGCGCGTCGGAGGTCCAGAAACCGGTGGTCGGATCGTAGAGGCTGGTTTTGGGGCTGCTGTCGCCGCCGTTCACTAGAATCGTGCCGTCAAAAAGGTTCGCGGTTCCGGGGCAAAACATGTCATCGCCGGTGTTGGTGACGAGGATTTGAGTGGAGACGCCAGTCGCGGGATCGAAGACGGCGGTGTAGGTCTGGCCATTGCCATCGCCGATGTCGCCTTCAAAAGTGTATTCGGCGTTGGCCGACCACATGACGAGCTGGCCGTTAGGCAGATTGGCTACCGCAATGGGATCAACGGCGAGCGGGTTGACGGCAGTCCAACTGGATGGAATGGCCGATGGCGAAAGGCTCCAGACCTGATTCAACGCAGCCGTACAAGTAGACTGGATAACATTGGTTGCGGGAGTTTGGCTGGCGCCAGAGACTTCAGCGCAAAGACCGCTGTTGTCGGCCACGAATTCGTAGGATCCGCCAACCGGTTTCAGGGTCCACAGATCGCTCGTATTGGTTGTGCAGGTTTCCTGGACGATGTCGGCATTCTGGGCGGTGCTGCCGTTATTCGACAGACACAGTCCGCTATTATTGGCGACCAGCATAAAATAGCTTCCTGACGGCAGAAGCGTCCACTGTTCGTTGGTCGCGCCGGCGCATGGCCATTGAATGATGATCCCGCCGGCCTTGGTGCTCCCTCCGGAAACGTTCAGGCACTGGCCGCTGTGCGCTGCTTGCGCGACGCTGTGCGACGTCGAGGTGATCAGGCCCGAGGAGAAAGTCCACAGGAAGTTCGATGCGGTCGAGCAAGGCTCCTGGACGATATCGGCGGCATCGGCGGTGCTTGCGCCGCTAACGCTGGCGCACTGTCCGCTGTTTTCGTTGACGAGCTCGAAGTTGGCGCCGCTAGGCACGAAGGACCACAGCTCGCTGTTCGTCCCGGTGCACGGTTCCTGAACCAGCAGCGCGCCCGCGGTCGTGCTCGCGCCCGATACCACCAGGCAATCGCCGGTTTGCTGCTCGATAATGCGAGACCCGGACGCGCTATAAAGCCGCACGGTCCATTCTTCATTCTCCCCGGAGTTGCAGTGCCATTGAATGGCGGCTGCGCCTGGAGAAACCGACGCCCCATTGATGTCGAGACACTTGGCGCTATTGGCCGCCACGATCGAGGTATAGCCTGATTGCACCACTTGCGCGCGCGCGGCCAGCGGCGCGAGCATCAGCGAAAACGCCAGGAGAGAAAGCACCAGCGCGCACGTTCTGGCATCTGTCTTAAGGCACGCAGAGACACTTCGGGACCAGCAATTTGCAGAACAAACGGGAAACATCGCAGCAATCCCCCTTCATCGGAAGTATCCGACGCGGGGATCTGCGAGGCGGCGGGAAGCCCCCCCAACAGTTAGCTGAGTTTACCATCGATAGGGCACCCCCGTCAAGAAAACGCCCTGGTTTTTCTGGTTTTTCTGGTTTTTCTGGATTTCCTGGATTTGCCGAAAGTTAATCCCTCAAGAAAGCGCATCCAAAAACCGGGGTTCCGATCCCGTTGCGAAAGTCTCCATCTTTTTATCTAACTCCAACAAATAAAATAACTTAGCTATGCCGCGCGATTTACGCAGCTGTTAGATTTGTGAATTTTGGCGGAAATCGGCGGCCAGCTGCATCCAATTA
This sequence comes from Candidatus Acidiferrales bacterium, assembly GCA_050015335.1. Taxonomy (GTDB): domain Bacteria; phylum Acidobacteriota; class Terriglobia; order Acidiferrales; family UBA7541; genus Palsa-295. Next base: position 14,131 of record JBEKBP010000004.1, read on the forward strand.
GGCTGAGGTATCGAGCGACATGTCCTCCGACCCGAAGTGCAAAGTGAAAGACAATCTTGTGAATCAGCTGATCACCTTGAACAGCAAGCTGAACACCCTCAGTCCCGGTTTGCTGCGGAACGAACAAGCGCGGGCGGAAGTACAGGAAAAGCGGGAGAGTCTATACCTCGAAATCAAACTCCACAGGAAGAAGGGTCATGACGGCAAGCCATGCCCTGCGGCCAAACACCAGCGCTGGGATTAGTTAGCCGCCCCCGCGAATATAATTCGCGAGGGCGAGGCGGTCGATCAAAGAGCTTAGGGAGCAGCCCTTGGGTGTGAAGGACGCCGAGCCAGAAATCAGTGAACTGGAAAGCTGGAGGATCTTTATTGATCCGGCCGCTTTTTTTAAAAGCGGTCTCGAGCAGGCCTGATCGCGGTTTTAAGGCGTAATAGTTGCTGACAACTTAGGGCGGAGCTAATGGCTGCTGGCACCGCTGTCAGCGCTGACCATAAGGCTCGACACGTTCACAGGCTCGAAATCGGATAAGGTAAGACTTGTAAGGCACAACAGATCGGTATCGTTCCAGCGCGCGTCGGGAGTGCCGATCAGTCCTCCGCTCATCCCGTTGTCGGCTAGGATGATTCCATAGTTTCGAAATGCGGTGATGATAATGGCCGCTTGTGGACTCGTAGAGGTACAGGAGGGAGTCGCCACGGAAGCCTTCAGCCGATATATCTCGCCGGCAGGCCCGGACATGGTGCAACTTGCCGGAGGAGCAGATTGCGAAATTTCGTTTTCCACGGGAATGGAACTCCCTGCTGTGGCCGTGCAGCTCCCCACGCCGGCTGTCTCTGTAGCCGGCCACACCCAATAATTCAGCATGTGATTGAGCGTGAATCTTATCGGGTGGGCAACCGTACCGTTCGGTGAACTCGGTGTGCCGGCACCAATCACTTCGTCGGCATTGACGAGCAAGGGCGCTACCGGAAGGCCCGCGGCATCGGACGTTCCCCGGCCCTGCGGCGTCAAGGCATCTGAAGACACGTTGGGCCAAAGCGCGTTTGACGAATCCGTCCACGGGCCACCTTGGTAGATTCCCTGCCACATCTCATATAGGGCCGGGTTGTTTCCTCCACCCGCCTCCAGATAAACGAGGACGTGCCGATCTCCAGTCGAGTTGCTCGTACCCTCCACGGGAGCATTCTCCGGGACAGGGCCAGACGTAAAGTAGGATTGATAGACGGTGGTTGCGACCGTGACGTCTGCTTGGTTGTAAGGAACCTCGATCGCCGGTATTCCGTTCGGAAAGGGAGCGCCCGAAGTGTTCCCAAAGAATGGCTTAATCGTCTCAGACAAATAGCCACTGTAGATAGGAGCGGCGGGCGATGTGTCGACGGGCAAGCTGGTCGTAGCGGCGTCTACTCGATGGCGAAAAATAGAGGTGGACGGGAATATGCTTGATAGAAATGAATTGTTTCCGGCGATGGCAATGCTGATCTCGCCCGTAGCCTGAACACCTTGGGAGTCCTTAACTATAAATTCCGGGCCATACGTGCCTTGACCGCCAATCTGGGGGCTGCTTACGAGACCTGTGCTGGCATTCAGAGACATTCCCTCCGGTAGTGGCGGAAAGCTGGAACTCGTACTTACTGAAAAGGTGTAAGGCGGAGAGCCGCCGCTCGCCGATATTGTGCAGCCTGCATAAGAGGTGCCCTGCGTCGCGCCCGGGCACGAAGCGGTCGTGATCGTCAAGTTACCCTGGGTCCCTCCGGTGGTTACCGTGAGGGTTGCCGTGGACGTCGCCGAGCCAGAGACATTGGCCGCAATCAGAGTATAGGTCGTTGTCGCCGAGGGGCTCACCGTCGTTGAGCCGCTCGCCGACGCTGAGCTGAACCCGCCAGGAGAAATCGAAACCGTGGTCGCGCCGCTGGTCGCCCAACTCAGCGCGCTACTCGCGCCCGAGTTTATGGTTGTCGGATTCGCGGTGAAGGACGTGATCGAGGGCGCAGAGCCCGTGCCGGGGGTTGAGTTCGTCGTGCTCGTCGCTCTACCGCAACCGGTCAGGCCGGCACAGGTCAATAGAATGAGAGCCAGCACGCCAAGACACGCCCTCGAAAAGCTGCGTCCCTCGGAGCCAAGCTGTTTGCGGCAAAAGGAGATGCGGGAATCCATGTCCGATCCGGTAGTCATCATGCCTCACCTAAGTCTACTCACCGCGCGTTGAGCGGGGTACTGGCCGCAAGGACAGGATTGGTCCGATGCGCGTAGCAATAAGCGGAACGCGAGCGTCGGCTGAAACGCGGCGCCGGCTTTCTACGTCACTTGTCTTGGCGAGGGCATAGGTACTATATCGGAAATTGGCTTCACCCGCCCTGGGTGTCCCTTGGATCCCTGGATGCAAAATGCTTCCGGCCAAAAAGCAAGTGTGCTATAGACTGTCGGTTTGGAGCCACGGTTTGCAGCGGGGAGTAAGAATCTTGAAAGGCGAGTTGAGAGGAAACCAAAATTTATGTACAGCAAGCAAAACAGGACATTGCTTCGGCTTTTGATGGCGGGCTTTGCGGTCGCATGGCTGCTTTCCTACTTTGCCTCTTCATCTTTCGCGCAGGAAATTAAGCGCGGCACCATCACCGGAACGGTGACGGCGGACCAAGGGAAGGTGGTCGGTTTCCGCGTCCAGGCTCACAATGTGGATCTTCAGCTCTGGTACACGGTATTCACCAACAAAGGCCACTACGTCGTGCCCCAGGCGCTGCCGGGCAATTATGACGTTTTTGTCGATATGGGGACCTATGATTCCCCGAGGACCACTTTGCAGCTCGGGCCGGGCGACACCAAGACGGCCGATTTTGCGATCAAAAAGCGCGCGGCTGCGGCGGGCGGGGGCGGCGAAGAAGGGGGAGCTGCGGGAGACTCCTCGAAGGTCTCGTACGTCAGCAGCATGGAGGATATGTATCCCCCGAGCCCCGCCCTCGACCTCCTGAAGGCAAATTGCATCGGCTGCCACGCCGAGACCTTCAGCAACTTCGGGCATTACCACCTCGACAAAGCGGGCTATCTGAAGGGCATCGAGCACATGACGGAAACCGGGCCCGGCTACAATCCGTATGTCTTGGCCCTGGGCAGAACGCCGATCAACAAAGAGCAGAAGGACCTGATGGCCGACTACCTGGCCAAGAATTTCGGCCCAGGAATGCCCGAGAAGAGACTCCGCGTCGATCCGGTCGATCTTGACGAAGAAATGGCCTCCAAAGCGATTTATGTCTCCTACGACATCCCCAAGGACCTCCCCATTGCAGGCGGCGGCGAAAAGATAGGCGCGCCGATGATCAATGGCGCAATCGAAACGCTCCCGTACCCGAAAGAAGGACGAACGCACCACATGGGGTCTTCGTTCATCTCGCCTGTCGATGGGAATATATGGTTTAGCTCCCGAACTTCCAGCTCCATGCTCCGGCTTGACCCGAAACAGCGGAGCGCCGACCGGTGGAAGAACTATCCCATCAAGGGCGACGTTTACGTGCATCCAGACGGTATCGGCGTCGATAAGCGAGGCCATGTGTTCTGGGCGGAATTGAAAACCGGGAGGTTGGGTGAATTAGATCCAGCTACCGGAAAGCAGATCCGCTACTCACTGCCCGAACAGGCCGGCGCGCTGCATGAAGCAGTCGTCGACAAAGACGGCAACGTGGGCTTCGACCTGATCTACGGGGCGCTGTTTGGCCGATTGAATCCCATCACCGGCGTAATTCACATGTACCCGACGCCCACACCGGACAACGGCCTCTACGGGATGGTGATCGACCAGCAGGGCAATATGTGGGCGGCGGGCTGGCAAAAGGGCACCATCAACAAATGGGACGTGAACACGGAATCGGTGAAGGAATATCCCGTGCCGCACGCGTGGGGACAAATTCGCCGCATCGGTGTGGACTCCAAGGGCGTGATCTGGGCCTCGGAGTACACCACCGGACTTCTCGCCAGCTTGGATCCGGCAACCGGCGAACTCACCGAATACAGAATTCCCTACAATGGTGCCCAACCCTACGACGCGTGGCCGGATAAGAACGACAACGTCTGGATGGGCGACGCGGCTCATAACATGATCGTCAAGTACGATCCGAAAACCCGCAAATTCAGCTTCGTGCCCATGCCGCAACCGGGTCAAAGCATCAACAAATTCCGGGTGGCCGACGACAATACGCTCTGGTTCGGAAGCCGGGCCGTGAAGATCGTCACCGGGGTGCACTTCTATCCGAACGGCTATACGGCCGACGCTCCTCCGATGCCGTAAGCAGGCCTAAGCACTTCGCTTCATACTGCGTAGCACCGTCGCCGGCTGTTGCCGGCGATGGTGTTTTTTTCCTCTGCTTTTTATCTCTAGTTTACTTAGCGGCAGATTCGGTGCCGCCGTTCTTGCCTTTCAGATAGAAGTACCCAACCTTGTTGTTCGGATTGCTGCCATACCACATCCGACCCTGCGAATCGCGGAAGAACTCCCGCATGGCGATTTCCGAATGCGGAAACGGATATTCGATCACCTTGCCCGTCTTGGTATCAAAGCGCCCCACGATGTCCATGTGGTAGGCATCGTACCAAAGATAGCCGTCGGCATCGAAGCCCATGCTGTATGGGGTAGGCGATGGACCCGGCAACTGATATTCCTTGAAAGTCTGGGTGGTGGGATCAAACTGAGCCATCTTCCCGGCATTGAACTCGCCCACCCAGATCATCCCATCAGGAGCTATTTCAAGCCTCCGCGGAAAGCACTTCTCTGTCGGCATGGTCCACTGCATGACCTTCATCGTTTTCCCATCGACCTTGCCAATCTTGTTTCCCCCGCTACCGCTGGTGAACCAGACGTCGCCATTCTTGTCCGGTTTCACGTCGTAAGAACTCGGCACTTCCTCGAAGCGGGTGAATTTTCGCGTTTCCGGATCGAATTTAGTGAGAGGCGAGCCGCTGGCCCACACGTTTCCGCTGGGATCAATCCGCACGGTGTGCTTTGACCCCCTTTGCCCACCGTTCGGTCCGGGACGATATTCGTCCTGGTACTCGGTAACTTCTTTTGTGTGGGGGTCCCAGCGCCCGATTTTGTTTGCGCCTTGCTCAGCCAGCCAAACCGCGCCGTCAGGACCCGGTACGGCCGAATGGATCGACGCGGTCCCCACGTTGGGAACCGCGTAGTCCTGCATCTCGCCCGTTTTTGGATCGAGCCGCGTGATTTTATTCGCCACGCCAAAGTTGGGAATCCACATAGAGCCATCTTTGTCCGGTGCGGCACTAAACGGCATGCGGCTCGGTCCGGGCATGTCGTACTCCACGTACACGATGTTCAGCGAGTCGGTGCTGAAGGGCCGCATGGTATCCTTGTAGCCTGGCATATCCGCCGGAGATTTCGGCAGCACGGATTCGGGACCGAACAAGCTTGTCAGATAAGAAGCCACATCCGAGGCGTCCTGATCGGTGAAACGCGAGCCCAAGGCATAGTGCATGGCTGTACGCATGTATTCGACGCGATCTCTCCAGCCGTCGGCGTCACGCGTTACCGAAGCCATGCGCGTCTGAAACAGATGGCAGGCCGAGCATTGCTCGGAGAGAAGTTCTTTCCCCCGTCCCGCTGGCCAGAGTTGTTTCGCTTGATAGAAAGAAATGTCATTCCAGCGGACGACGCCTTTCTGTAACGCAAAGTCGTACGAGGCCTTTTGGTCTGCGGTCAGGTTGACTCCCGTTGGGGGATCGGTGCGGAACCCGACCGCGCGGATCTGCAGGCGGTACTCGCCGGTAGGCAGGTTTTCAATTCGATACTGCCCATGGGTGTCGGAAAGCACGATTACGTTGATCCGGCTCTTGGTGTTCTGAGCTTCCACGAACGCCCCTTGAAACGGAGCTCCTTCGATCCCTTTCACCGTTCCCGTGATCGTGGCGCCGTGGCATGCCAAACCAACGAACAACAGGAAGGCTGCCGCAAGAGGGATTTTCGCTGTGATTCCATGGCATCTCCTTTTCGTCAACTCTTCCCATCCGGCGTCGCGACGCAAGCGCGATCGATGTGGGCGGCCCATCGTCGCGCGCAGGCGTTCTGGCGAGGACGGCTCCCCGGAGAAAGCTAGCCATTCCACCGAAAGCCGCACCGTAGGGACTAACGCCCAGAATCTCAAGAATTCACGTCTGGTCTTGTGGTTCACGATGGATGGGGGATTGTAGCGTTACCCGTACGGTTTGAACAGTGGGAATCCGATCAGGCCAAAGCCAATCTGTCAGCGGACCAAACGAGAAATCTTCTCTGAACTTGTTCGTCTGGACCACACCGCGAGGATTCAAAATCTGGATCCGGCTGCGCCGAATAATGCATTGGTCGCCGCGACTCCCCGAAGGGGATTTCGTGCTACATTCGGGCGGTAATTACCTCGAAAAGCGGGTTCGATTCCCTTGGTATGATCAAAGATCCCATCCTGTTGAACGACTGGCACGCGGTGGCTGCGGCTTGCGAGGTGGCCGACAGTGCGGCGCTGGCCGCGCGGCTGCTCGGCCATGATCTCGTGCTGTGGCGCAACACCGATGGCGTGCATGCCTGGCAAGATCTTTGCGTGCATCGCGGCGCGAAGCTCTCCGGCGGCCGCGTGGCCAACGATTGCCTAGCCTGTCCCTACCACGGCTGGCAGTACGACTCCTCGGGCCGCTGCGTTCGCATTCCCGCCCACCCGGATCGGCCGCCGCCTCTGCGGGCACGCGCCACAACGTACGCGGTGAAGGAGAATTATGGCCTGGTGTGGGTCACGCTCGGGAACCCAGTGCGGGATGTTCCGCCCTTCCCTGAATGGGACGACGCGGCTTTCAGGAAAATACCGGCCGGACCTTACCTCTACCGTGCGAATGGTCCGCGCGTAATCGAAAATTTTCTGGACGTGGGGCATTTCCCGTTCGTACATGCGGGCTTTCTGGGCGACGCGGCTCACGCGGAAATCGGCGATTACGACGTAGAAGTTTCCCCCGACTGCCTGGTCGCGAAAGACATTCCCGTCTGGCAGCCCGATCCCGACGGCACGGGACGCGCGGCGGCAGTGCGCTATACGTTTCGCGTGCCTCGCCCGCTGACGGCATCTTTCGTGAAAACGAGCGGTGAAAACCGCTTTGCCATGTTCTCTACGGTTACCCCGGTGGCGGAATGCGAGAGCCGCGTATGGCTGATCATGGCGCTCAATTACGGTCACGACGTGCCCTCCGAGGATCTTCGGCGGTTTCAGGACGTCGTCACCGCACAGGATGTTCCCGTTGTGGAATCGCAGCGGCCTGAGCTTCTGCCCCTCGATTTGCAGACGGAATTGCATTTGACCTCCGACCGCGCCGCTATCGCGTACCGGCAGTGGTTGAAAAAAATTGGATTGCAGTACGGGACGGCTTGAGCACACACCATGGCCGAGACGCTCGCCGTCCCGAGGCATTCCGCACGATGGTTCGTGCCGGGGGACTGGGACGGTTTCTTCGCGCTGTTTTTCAGCGGCTTCCCCGATCTGTTGTTGATCGCAGGCCTCGCTCCTCTTTGCGGCTTCCCGCCCAGCCTGATCACGACACGCATCCTGCCGGGCGTCGCACTCTCCATTTTTGCCGGGAATATTTTCTATGCCTGGCAGGCGCACAGGCTCGCGGAACGCACCGGCCGCGATGACGTAACCGCGATTCCCTTCGGCGTGAACGCACCCACGATCTTCGCATACATATTTCTCATCATGCTGCCCGTGTACGAGCGCACGCACGATTCCAACCTCGCGTGGCAGACCGGCGTGTTCGCCTCTTTTCTGAGCGGCATCGTACAAACGGTCGGAGCATTTTGCACGGACTGGCTGCGCCGTCAGACACCGCGAGCCGCGCTGCTTTGCCCGCTGGCGGGAATCGCGATGGCTTTTCTTTGCCTCGGATTCGTGCTACGAATCTTCCAGACACCCGAACTCGCGCTGCTTCCCGCCATCATTGTGCTCGCCCTTTTCTCCGCGCGCATACGCCTCCCCTTCCGAATACCCGGCGGGCTCGTTTGTATCGTAACCGGGGCGATCTTGGCGGCGCTGTTAAAGTGGGCGCACCTCTACCGCCTGCCCGAGCTACATGCTTCGATGGCTCCAGGGATTTATCCGCCGCACCCGGTGAACCTTTTCAGATTTTTGCGCGGGTCGGAGGGATGGAAATTCCTCTCCACGATTCTGCCCATGAGCACACTCGATACGATCGTTTCCCTGCAGGTGCTTGAAAGCGTTCAGGTGGCAGGTGACGATTACCCCACGATGCCGTCCCTGCTCGTCAATGGCCTCGCGACGGTGGCGGCGGCTTTGTTCGGCAGCCCGTTCCCCACCTCGCTCTACTTCGGTCACATGGCGCATAAGGGGCTGGGAGCTCGGTCCGGCTATTCGATACTGAGCGGCACGTTGACGATGCTGCTGTGTCTTTCCGGGATGGTGGTTCCCTTCCTTCGCGTGGTCCCAATGGAAGTGGTCGCGATGATCGTGGTCTGGTTCGGCTTGGTGATGGTGGCGCAGGCGTTTACCGAAGTACCCAAATCACACGCTATCGCGGTGGCCTTCGGATTAGTCCCCATCCTCGCGTCTTGGGCAGTGGGATTGATTGACCTCGCGCTGCGGAAAGGAGGCTCGAGCCTCCTACAGGGCGCGCCTCTTTTCGGGGATGAATTGTCGATCTACGGGCTGATTGCCTTAAGCCAGGGCGCGCTGCTTGTGTCGATGATATGGACCGCAGCGATTGCGTTCATGCTGGATCGCCGCTTCTTGCCGGCTGCGGCGTGGCTGCTGGCGGCGGCGGGACTATCCTGCCTGGGGTTGATTCACGCATTCCGAATCACCTACCGGGGAATTGAAACCGCCATCGGCATTTTCGCCGCACCGGCATTTGCGGTCGGCTATCTCGCAGGCGCGGCCTTCCTCGTCGCTTTCCACTTCTATGCAGCGCGCCCGGAGACGATTGCGGCCTCGGGCGACGTCTTCTAGCACCTTCGGCGATCAGACCCTGACCGTCCGCCGCTGCGGCCGCATCGCTCCAAATCGCTGGAACTATCCGATTTCGTAGCCGGAATATGTAACGAGGGGCAATGTAGGCCGTCCAAAGATTGAGATGACCGGGGTCACTGAGCTCACAGATGACGGCCTAGTACGACGCGTACTAGCCGGTGATGAGGAGGCCTTCGGCCTTCTCTACAGGCGCAGGCACCCTTCCATCTATCGATTCGCGCTACACATGAGTGGAAATGCGGCGGTAGCCGAGGACGTCACCCAAGAGGTTTTCATGACTCTCATTCGCGACGCAGGCCGCTTTGATCCGGCACGCGGAACCGTGGCGGGATTCCTGTTCGGCGTGGCGCGCAACCACCTGCGGAAGAGGTGGGAGCAGGACCGGCGCCTGGTCCCTTTGGGCGGCGACGCGGATGAGTTGGGTCCTCTGGCTTCCAGCAGTGGAACTCACCACGGTCCGAGGGGCAACGGGAACGGCAATGGTAATTACGCGGTTCCGACGAGCCGGGATGAGTTCGCGTCGATGGAAGCCATCAGCCGCGTGCGCAAAGCCATCAACACGCTGCCCGAGAATTACCGTGAGGTCGTGGTGCTTTGCGAACTCGAAGAGTTGAGCTATGAGGAAACAGCGGCAGCGCTCGGATGTCCGGTCGGAACAGTCCGCTCGCGGCTGCATCGGGCCCGTGCGATTTTGCTCGAAAAACTTCGCGACGGGCAACCGGCGCGGCGGGTATCGGCGGTGGGCGAATGAAGGAAACGAAGAGGTGAATCAAATGGACTGCTCGGAATTTGAAGAAGTGTTGCACGACCTCGACCGGCCCGGAACCCCTGGGTTAGCGCTCCGCGAAGTGGCCCTCGCCCACGCGGAGTGCTGTAGCTCGTGCGCGCAGCTGATGACGGACGTCGAATCGCTCGATTTTTCATTGCAGACGATTGCCACACGCGACGCTCATTTGCAGGCCCCGCCGCGCATCGAAGCAAATTTGCTCCGAGAGTTCGGCTTGCAAAAAGCCGCGGCCTCCCGGCAAAAGATGCGGGGGAGGCTGGCGGCGCTGGGCGCCGCCGCAGCGATTCTGCTGGCTCTGGGGCTGTCACTCCGTCACGGTTCCGCTTCCGGCAAAAGGGCGGCGTCGGAAACCAGGGCAAACCAGGTAACTGCACCCAACCCAACAGCGCCCGTGGAAGTGGCCGAGAACAGGCTGTCGGATTCCCAGGATGACACCGGCTTCGTTTCGCTGCCCTACGCCGCCGATCCGGCAACGCTGGAGGATGGTGCCGTCGTGCGAGTGGTTTTGTCGCGTTCGGCGCTTGCTTCCCTCGGGTTCCCGGTGGCGGATGTAGGAAGGACAGAGCAGGTTCCCGCAGATATCGTTCTGAGCGAAGACGGTGCGCCGCAGGCCATTCGTCTGGTATCGCAGGCAAGCCTGGAACAGTAAAGGTTGAGAGGAACTAGTGAAATGACATTGAGAAGCAAACTTGGATTTGCAGGCTGCTCGGCCTGGGCACTGTTGATGCTTGCAAGTGGTGCGACGGTGTCGGCGCAATCCGCGGGGCCGCTTTCTTCTGTAACACAGGGCCCTTACCAACGGATCAGGCCCGGTCCAGGGCGTTTTTCACCAGACGATGCCATGGGATTTCTCGGCTTTGAGGCGGGTCTGGGAGGCGGAAAGACTGTCACCGGCGTTCCCTTTACGGCTACCTTCTCGCAACAAACCACTCAGGTCTTCGCCGATGGCAACCATATCCAGCGCACCACCTCCGGGACGCTCGCGCGCGACGGCAATGGCCGCTTCCGCCGAGACATGACACTTCCGGCCATTGGAGATTGGGCCACGTCCGGCAACACTCCTCCGCATGTGGTCCTGATCAGCGACCCGGTGGCGGGAGCCAACTATATCCTTCAGCCGGGCGACAAGACAGCTCGCAAACGCCCCTTGGCGGCCGGCCGATTCGGCACGGGTGGCGGGGCGCATCCCCAGTTCGCGCAGGATGAGGCGACGACCACCTCTCTCGGCACCCAGATCATGAACGGTGTGTCCGCGCAGGGTACCCGCACGATCCGCACAATTCCCGTGGGGGCGATTGGAAACGAGAAACCCATCGTGATCACCGTGGAGCGATGGTATTCGCCAGACTTGCAAATGAACGTGATGATCAAACGGAGCGATCCGCGCACCGGGGACAACGTGTTTCAGCTGACGAATATTGTTCGCGCGGAGCCGGATGCGTCGCTGTTCCAAGTACCGCCGGATTACACGATGAAAGAGGGCGGGAAAATGGGATTCCACCGGAAAGGGCAGGCTCCTCCGCCGCCACAAAATTGAGTTTCACCCCGTAGTAAGGCTGTACTTGCGGGCGGACACCCCCACCACGCTCCGCCCGCAAGCCCTCCTTTTGGAACTTTTGGAACTCCACTCGCATTGATGATTTCTCCTCACTTGCTATAATTTAATTTAGTTCCCAATATGAGCACAAAACTGGGCGAGAAGGAGTACCGGAAGCAACTCGAAGCCGAAGGGTTTTCCCACACCTTCGTCTGGCAGGACGGGCCGAACGCGTTTTATGCCGACCACACGCACGCGGGGGTGACCGCGCACATTATTCTCGACGGGGAGATGACGCTTGCGAGGAACGGCAAGTCGCAGACCTACCGCGCGGGCGAGCGCTGCGATGTGCCAGCCGGGGCAACCCACTCCGCCAGGATGGGCGCGAGCGGTTGCCGCTACCTCGTCGGCGAGAAGTAGAGCTAGCTGGGAGCTAACTGACAGAGATTGAACGGTCGAGAAGCTCTACGACGTGCAGCACTTCGTGGTCGGTTCCGTGAATCGCGGCTCCGGCGCGCAGTTGTAGGATGCAGCCGGGATTGGCGGTGACGATGGCCTGGACATTTTCCTGCTTCACGCAATCCATTTTCTTCGATAGCAATTCGAGGGACGCTGCGGTTTCCGTCACGTTGTAGACCCCGGCCGAGCCGCAGCACTGGTCGGCCAGGGGCATTTCCACCAATTCAACTCCCGGGACAGCGCGAATCAATTTGCGCGGGGCTTCGCTGATTTTCTGGCCGTGGGCTAGATGGCAGGAGTCCTGATAAGTGACCCGCAGCGGAACGGGCCGTAGCGGCGCGGTAAGCCCAAGCTCGGCGAGGAATTCGGTGACGTCACGCATTTTGCCAGCAAACTTCGCGGCCCGGGCATGCGCCTCCTGATCGACTGCAAAAAGGTGCGTGTATTCCTTGAGCATTGATCCGCATCCCGCGGCATTGGTGATGATCGCGTCGAATTCGTCCACAGGGAATGCCTCAAAATTCGCCTGCGCGAGTTCTCGCGCCACGTCGCGGACACCGGCGTGATTGGCCAGCGCTCCGCAGCATACTTGCGCCGCTGGCACCACGACCTCGCACCCATTCGCCCGCAGCACGCGGAGCGTTGCGCGATTGAGATCGCTGAACGTCACTTGCGCCACGCATCCGGCAAACAGCGCCACGCGCGCGCGCCGCTGGCGTTGAGGTGGAAACGTCTTCCCCATCTCCGTGAAGAAAAACTCCGTATCGATCCTCGGCAACAGCCGCTCGCGATGCTGCAACCCCAGGAGCCGCAGAATTCCCGCTGCACGGGCGAAAACCGCCAGCCCCGAGCGCTGATAAAACCTTAACAACCGTGCCGCCGTGGCGATCCGGGAGGGGTGCGGAAGAAGCCGCCGGTACACAAAATCGCGCGCGAGGCGCGAACCAAGCGGCCGCTTGTAGTGCTGTTCGATCTGCGCGCGCGCCGTTTCAACCAGTTTGCCGTACTCGACGCCCGACGGACAGGCCGTTTCGCAAGCGCGGCAATCAAGGCACCGGTCAATGTGTTCGACGAACGAATCGGCCAGTTCGAGTTTTCCCTGGTCCACCAGTTCGATCTGCTTGATCCGGCCGCGCGGGGAATCGGCTTCCCTTCCCCAAAGCCGATACGTGGGGCACTGATTCAGGCACAGCCCGCAATGGACGCAATGCGAGTACACAGAATATTCAGGCTTGTCCGGACCGGAAAACCCGCTGGGGCCTGTCGGGACATCAACAGGCAGATCTTCGTGCGAAGCGGGAGCCAGAGGAAGGAGCGCCATCGCTTATAGTCCTCCCATAAAGCGGACAGGGCTCAGGATTCCCAGGGGATCGAAGAGATTTTTTAGTTTGCGCATCGGATCGACATCGCCGCGCTCGAGCCCCCAGACCTTCAGCGCGCTCTTCCACTCCGCTGGGCTCCACGGAATGGTGGCATTCCCGCCAAGCCCGACGCATTCGGGGAGCATTTGATCGCTGGCCTGGATCACGCGGCGCCGGGATTCCTCTGTCCGGTCGTTTGGCAGTAGCGCGAAATATATGATTCCAAGCCCTCGCGCCATCGCCGCCCAAGGTAGAGAATTTGTCTCGGCGGCCTTCGCGGCGTTTGAAAGCAGTTCCCTCATTCGCGTGGGCAGCACGCTCATCTTAACAATCGCGGTTGCGGGTGATGATGCCAGGGCGATCGGTATGAATTCGCGCCTGAGCCCGGCAACGGCGGACATTTGATCGGCTGTCCAAATAGCAAAATCTAAGCCATCGCATTGCTCGGCCATCTGGCGGAAGTCCCGTTCGCAGCGGTCGAGAACCCTCTCGTTTCCTGCAAAATCGACGGCCAGCGTCCAATGCTTTTTGGAAAGCAGATCGGAGCCGAGCGCTCCCGGCACCATCCGCGCGGCCGCATCGCTGCACAAGATTATGGCGGCGCCCGGACTGAGGATCTCGACCGTCTGCGGATTGAGCGGCGAATGCGCCAGGCTGTGCCGCAATTCAAGAGCCCGCCCGGCGGTTTCAAAGCGGACGGCAAACCCGCGCGCGGCCAGGGGCAGCGGAAACGTGCGAAAATTGATTTTCGTCATCACGCCAAGCGTCCCGAGCGCGCCGATCATCAATTTATGAATGTCGTATCCGGTGACATTCTTCACCACGCGCCCGCCGCTTTTCGCCGTTGCGCCCTGTCCTGTCACAAATTCCATTCCGAGAACGTAATCGCGTGCCGTGCCGTACATTTGCCGCAGGGCGGTATCGACTCCGGAAGCGATCGTGCCGCCGACAGTCGTGCGATCCGCGTAAGGCACCGCGAGCGGCAGCCATTGCTTGTGCTCCGCCAACACCGCGGCAAGCTTCTGCAAGGGAATGCCGGACTCGACGCTCAGCGTCAAATCGGCCGGATCGTAAGCGACCACACGGTCAAGTCGCCCCAGATCGAGCGCAAGGTCATATTGACGCGGCGCCAATCCCATCGAGAGCTTTGTGCGCGCACCGCTGGGGGCAATCGCCAGCCTCTCAGCAGCGGCAAATTTCACGATTTCGGCGACTTCTTGGCTCGACCCGGGACGGACTGCCGCCGCCGGCCGCTTGCCGCACAGTTCATACGCAGCGAGACCGGGAGAATCGCTCACCACGTAGACGGGACCGGTGATGCTCGCAAGGCGCGAGGCAGCCGTCATGCTGGCGATGCTCATGCGGGCGTGACGCTTGCGTCGGGCGAGGGACGCGCGTAGATTTCACCGCACGCTTTCGCGCTCGGAAAAATTTTCCCCGGGTTGAGCAGGCCGGTTGGATTGAACGCGTCATGAACGCCGCGCATCAATTCCAGATCGACCGCGCTGAACAGATACGGCATCAGGTGATCTTTTTCCATTCCAACGCCGTGCTCGCCGGTGATCGCGCCACCCATTTCGATGCAGCAGCGAATGATCTCGCTCCCGGCAGCGATGGCCCGGCGGAATTCGTCGCGGTTGCGGCCATTGAAAGGAATCAGCGGGTGCAGGTTTCCGTCGCCCGCGTGAAAGATGTTGCCGATTTGAAAGCCGTACTTCTTGCCGATCTCCGCGAGGCGGCGCAGGGTGGCGGGGAGTTTCGTACGCGGGATCACGCCATCCATGGCGTAATAGGTAGGCGAAATACGTCCCACTGCTCCGAACGCGTTCTTGCGACCTTTCCAGAGAAGGTCACGCTCGGCAGCGTCACGGGCAACTCGCACCTCGGAAGCATGATGCACGCGGCAGATGTCGGCCACATCCTCGGCCGCGCATTCCACCGATTCCTGCAGGCCATCCACATCGATCAGCAGCACCGCCGCCGCGCCACTCGGATAGCCCGCGTGCACATATTCTTCGACGGCGCGAATCGTCCAGCCGTCGAACATCTCGCAGGCCGCCGGCGTGATTCCGCGCCACGTGATTTCGGCCACGGTTTCGGTCGCATCGTCGACGGTGTCGAACACCGCGAGCAACGTTTTCACAGCTTCGGGCAAGCGCGTGAGCTTCACGGTAACCTCCGTCACGAGCGCAAGCGTGCCCTCCGAGCCAACGAAAAGGCCCGTCAGATCGTAGCCGGGCGCATCCAGCACCGGACTGCCAAGCCGCACAACTTCGCCCGTCGGCATCACCACGGTCATGGCCAGCACGTGACTCGTCGTAACGCCGTAGGCCAGCGTGTGCGGGCCGCCCGAATTTTCCGAAACGTTTCCACCGATCGTGCACGCCTTCTGGCTCGACGGATCGGGCGCGAAATGCAGACCGGTGTGCGCCACCGCAAAGCTCAAATCCAGATTCACGACGCCCGGCTGCACTGTCGCCCGCTGATTCTCCACATCCACTTCGAGAATGCGGTTCATGCGCGAAAACACCACGACGATGCCGCCCTGCCGTGCGAGCGCCCCGCCGGAAAGTCCCGTGCCGGCGCCGCGACCCACCAGAGGAGTTTCGTATTGATTCGCCAGCTTCACGACATCCACCACCTGCTCAGTGCTGCGTGGAAACACAACACACGATGGTTTGGCCACCTCCACGGAGCCGTCATATTCGTAAAGGAGCAGGTCTTCGGGCTCGTGCAGCACGCCGTCGGCGCCGAGAAGCTTCGTCAATTCGTGCAGGAGTCGCAAATCCATTTGTCGTCGGGGTATTGAGGTTTTGCGCTTTCATGCCCACTATATCTGCGGCAATCAGGCACGTCAACGAAGGCCCGCGGCCGCGGCTGCCAGGTTAGGTTTCGACAGAAGCACGGGATATCATGGCCGTGTGCTGAGTGGTTTCATGGGGAGGGAGCAGAGCAACCCGGGCGAAATTGGAGTAGCCGCGGCAGTGCTGTCTGCCGTGGTGCTGCCGGCAAGTCCTGCGGTGACCAGTTCGGATCTGAAGGTACCGGGACCAACAAACGGCAGACCGATCGTTGCACGCTGTCGTCAGCAAATACGGGCCAGCCACCCGCGCACCGGGTGTACGATGCCTCGCATCGGCTGTTCACCAACGCACAGCTGCCAGAATCCCGGTTGACATACCCGTGAGTACCTCTTGTAATGAACTGAATCCACCAATATGCGGAATGACGTTGATGCTGTGCCTGCGGAAAGTGCCGAGAAGACTCAAGTGCGCCCGGGCGCGTCGAAGCGCCACGCCTTTCTGGTAGCCGCCGGAATATTTCTGAGCCGTATTGCGGGGCTCGTCCGCCAGCGGATTTTCGCACATTACTTCGGAAATTCCGACGCCGCCGACGCCTTCAACGCCGCTTTTCGCATTCCCAATTTCCTGCAAAATCTCTTCGGCGAAGGGGTTCTCTCAGCCTCCTTCATTCCCGTGTACGCGGGCCTGCTGGCGCGCAAGGAGGACCAAGAGGCTCGCCGAACCGCCGGCGCGGTCGCCGCTCTCCTGGCCCTGACAACCTCGATTCTCGTCCTCGTCGGTCTGGTGGCGACACCCTATCTCATCGACGGAATTGCTCCTGGCTTTCACGGCGAAAAGCGCGAATTAACGATTCGTCTGGTGCGCATTCTCTTCCCCGGTGCGGGCCTGCTGGTTTTCTCCGCCTGGTGCCTCGGAATACTCAACAGCCATCGCCGCTTCTTCCTCTCCTACACCGCGCCAGTAATCTGGAACGCCGCGATGATCGCCACGCTTTGGGGATTTGGAGGCCGCTATGCGCAATATCCTCTTGCCGCCATTGTGGCCTGGGGATCTGTGGTGGGCAGCGCTCTTCAGGTGGTCGTGCAGTTGCCAGTGGTGCTGCGGTTGCTGCGCGGCCTGAGACTTTCTCTCGATCAAACCCCCAACGTGAAGACCGTCGTCCACAATTTTGGCCCCGTGTTCGTCGGACGCGGCGTCGTGCAGATCAGCGGCTACGTGGACGCGTGGCTGGCAAGCTGGCTGGGCACCGGCGCTCTCTCTGCGTTCTCCTACGCGCAGATTCTCTTCACGTTGCCCGTGAGCCTTTTCGGGATGTCGGTGTCAGCAGCCGAGCTCCCGCACATGTCCGGCGCGCTCGGCGACGACCACGAAATAGCGGAAGCCCTGCGCGCGCGCCTTGACCCAGGCCTGCGCCAGATCGCGTTTTTCGTGCTGCCATCGGTAGTCGCATTTCTGGTTCTCGGAGATGTAATTGTCGCGGCCCTTTATCAGACCGGCCGCTTCACCCATAGCGACGCGCTCTATGTCTGGGCCATTCTCGCAGGAGCAACCGTTGGACTGCTCGCCTCCACGCTCGGCCGGCTCTATTCGTCGGCCTATTACGCGCTGCGCGACACGCGCACACCGCTGCGCTTCGCGGTTGTACGCGTGGTGCTGACGACGATTCTCGGCTATCTGTGTGCCATTCCGCTGCCGCGAGCGCTGGGAATCGACCCGCGCTGGGGCGTCGTGGGCCTCACCGTGTCTGCGGGAATTGCATCGTGGGTGGAATTCACGCTTCTGCGGCTGACATTGAATCGCCGCATCGGCAAAACGGGAATTCCGGCCGCTTACCTCGCAAGGCTTTGGATCGCAGCCGGGTCAGCCGCCACCGTGGGCTGGCTGATCCATCATTTCCTCCACGCGCATGCGCCCGTGCTTGTCGGCATAGCCGTTCTCATCCCCTACGGGACAATTTATCTCGCGGCGGTATTGCTGCTTGAAATCGACGAGGCACGCTCACTCTGGCGGCGCCTATGGCGCCGTTGAAAAATCTAGAATACTGGCGCAAGACAACCAATCTGCAGTAGGTTCATTGCTAGGTAGCGCCAGAACCTCCCTACGTATCAGGTCAGGCCACCCCGTACCCCTAAAAAAGCGCAGCCAAGCTGCACGCCCCTCTGCCTTACCTGTTCTGCCTGCTCTGCCTCCACTCCTTTCCTCTCCTCACCCGGTGACCCGGTGAACGCACCCTTGCACTCCCCCTTTTCCGTACTAAGATGCTTTCAGGCATGGACAGACTTGCCACCGACGAAGCGGTCCGCTATCAGTCCGTAAGGGCTCCGCGCGGAACGGCCATCTCCTGCCAGGGCTGGCAGCAGGAAGCCGCCCTGCGGATGCTGATGAACAGTCTCGACCCCGAGGTTGCCGAACAGCCTGAGGATTTGATCGTCTACGGCGGCCGCGGCAAAGCGGCGCGCAACTGGGAATGCTTCAACGCCATGGTGTCATCACTCAGGTCGCTTGAGAACGACGAAACGCTGCTCGTGCAATCGGGCAAGCCCGTCGGCATCTTTCGCACGCACGCCTACGCGCCGCGCGTGCTCATCGCCAATTCCAATCTGGTGGGCCATTGGAACGACTGGCAGCGTTTCGACGAACTCGACTGCGCCGGCCTCATGACGCACGGCCAGATGGCCGCCGGAAGCTGGATCTACATCGGAACGCAAGGAATCCTGCAGGGAACCTACGAAACATTCGCCGCCGCCGGGCGCAAACATTTTCAAGGCAACCTCAAAGGCAAGCTCATCGTCAGCGGCGGCATGGGGGGCATGGGTGGCGCGCAACCGCTGGCCGCGACGCTCAACGGCGCCGCGTTCCTGGGAGTTGACGTCGACCCGGAGCACATCAAGCGCCGCGTGAAAACCGGCTATTGTGACGTCATGGTGAACGACCTCGACGAGGCGCTGCGCATCCTGAAGAATGCTGTACGTAAGCGCGAAGCGACTTCGGTCGGGCTCGTGGGAAACTGCGCTGCTATTATCCCCGCACTGGCTCGCCGCGGCGTTGTGCCGGACCTGCTCACCGACCAGACCAGCGCCCACGATCCCATCGGAGGCTATATCCCGCTGGGGCTCAGCGTGGAGGAAGCTGCCGAGCTTCGGCGAAAAGATCCGGGGGCCTACCGCAAACGGGCACTCGAATCGATCGCCCAGCACGTCGAAGGCATGCTCGCCCTGCAAAAACTCGGTTCGGTCACATTCGACTATGGCAACAACATTCGCGCCTTCGCGTTCGCGCAGGGCGTCGCAAACGCCTACGATTTCCCCGGCTTCGTTCCGGCCTATATTCGTCCGCTTTTCTGCGAAGGCCGCGGCCCGATCCGTTGGGCGGCGCTCTCCGGTGAGCCTTCCGATATCCGTCGCACCGACAGGCTCGTGCTCGAAATGTTCCCGGATAACGAAATCCTTGGTCGCTGGATTCGTCTCGCGCAAAAGCGTGTGCGCTTCCAGGGCTTGCCCGCGCGCATCTGTTGGCTGGGATACGGCGAACGCGACAAGTTCGGCCTCGCACTCAACGAGCTTGTCTCATGCGGCGAATTAAAGGCACCCATCGTAATGGGCCGCGATCACCTCGACGGCGGTTCGGTCGCGTCACCCTACCGCGAAACCGAGAAAATGTGCGATGGCTCCGACGCCGTGGCCGACTGGCCTTTCCTCAATGCCATGCTCAACGCCGCGAGCGGCGCGAGCTGGGTTTCCATCCATAATGGGGGGGGAGTCGGCATCGGCTACGCGCAGCATGCGGGGCAAGTCGTCGTCGCCGACGGAACCAAGGAAATGGCGGAGCGTATCGAGCGCGTCCTCATCAACGATCCCGGCATCGGCGTCGCGCGTCACGCGGATGCGGGCTACCCGGCAGCCATCGATTTCGCGCGCAAGTCCGGAATCAAGGTTCCCATGCTCCAAGACAAGCCCGGGGACACCATCTCAGAGAAAGACCCTGGCAGAAGACGCGATAAAAGGGAGGACTCATGATCGTCATCACAGGCGCCACGGGACATACAGGCAGGCCCGCCGTAGAAGCGCTGCTGGCAAAGGGCGAAAAAGTCCGCACAATCGGCCGCAACCAACCGAAGTTGCAGCCCTTCGCCGCGCGGGGCGCCGAAACCTTCGCCGGCAACGTCGACGACGCGGAAGCAATGACAGCCGCATTCAAAAATGCGGACGCCATCTACCTGCTCATTCCTCCCGATATGCAGATCGAGAACGTTCGTGCCTACCAGGACCGCGTCAGCGACGCCTACGCCGCAGCCGTTAAAGCGTCTGGCGTCCGGTACGTCGTCACTCTTAGCAGCCTCGGCGCGCAGCACCCGCAGGGAACCGGCCCCATCGTGGGCCTCCACAATCTCGAACAGAAGCTCAATTCGATTCGCGGCCTCGATGTGCTGCACTTGCGCGCGACCGGCTTCATGGAGAACCTGCTCAGCGCAATCCAGCCCCTGCGCACAATGGGTACGCTTCCCGGCGCGGCACCGCCCGATCGGCCCGGGCCATACATCGCCGCAAGAGATATCGGCCTGTACGCCGCCGGGCGTCTCGTGGCGCGCGATTTTTCCGGCTCCTCCGTGCAGGAACTTCTCGGCCCGCGCGACTACACCATGCGTGAAGTCGCCACAGTGATGGGCAGGGCGATCGGTAAGCCAGACCTCGGTTACATGCAGGTGCCTCTGATGATGCTCGAAGGCGCGCTGGTGCAAATGGGCTTGCCCAAGACTTCTGCCGCACTCATGATCGAAATGTTCAAAGCCCAAAATTCCGGCCTGTGCGACCAGCAAGAGCCGCGCTCGCCTGAAAACACCACGCCCACCACGCTGGAATGGTTCGCCGAGGAGGTATTCGCCCGAGCGTATCTGGGCAAAACCGCCCGTGCGTGACGCGATTGGCGCGGGGTTCGAAGCGCCATTGGGGAGGCCCCGCCGCCCCCCCTCCCGCGCACTCGCGCCGTCTGCACCCTCGCATCGGCTGGCTCGCTGTTGGCGAGTATGCGGAGCTCGCGGCCTTTGACGTGGCCGATTACCCCGCAATTCCGTATCATTTCGGTGTGTGCCTCTGCGGCCCGACCACCCAGCGCGGAGTCGTCATCTGCACCGAGAAGATGTGATCCATGAAGCGGCTTATCGAATGCGTTCCGAATTTCTCTGAGGGTCGCGATCCCGCTAAAATCGACGCCATTGTCGCCGCTCTGCGCGAAGTCCCCGGTGTTTTTCTCCTCGACCGCGAAAGCGACGCGGACCACAACCGCAGCGTGATCACACTCGTAGGCGAACCCGAACCCGTCGCCGAAGCTGCCTTGCGCGCTGTCGGCAAGGCGGCCGAATTGATCGATCTCACGCGACACACGGGCGCGCATCCCCGGCTCGGGGCAACCGATGTGGTCCCGTTCATTCCCCTGGAGGGCGTCACCCTCGAAGACTGCGCCGCGCTTGCAAGAGAGGTCGGGCTCGAAATCTGGGAGCGCTTCCACATTCCCGTCTATTTTTACGAAGCCGCTGCACAACGCCCCGAGCACGCCAACCTTGAAAACATCCGCAAAGGCCAATTTGAAGGTCTCCGCGAGGAAGTGCTTCGGAATCCCGATCGCTCGCCCGACGTGGGCGACCCGCGGCTGCATCCTACCGCCGGCGCAACCGTCGTAGGCGCGCGAAAATTTCTCATTGCCTACAACATCAATCTCAGCACCCCTGATGTTGAAATCGCCAGGTGCATCGCGAAAAGCATCCGCTTCTCGAACGGCGGACTCCGCTACGTAAAAGCGATGGGCGTCGACCTGAAAGCACGCCATCTCGCCCAGATCTCCATCAACCTCACCGACTTCGAACAAACGTCGATTCACCGCGTCTTCGAGATGGTGAAGCGCGAAGCCCTGCGCTATGGAGCCGCTATCGTGGGCAGCGAGATCATTGGCCTGATTCCCAGGCGTGCCATCGAACTGACCGCCGATTTCTACCTACAGCTGGAGAACTTCTCACCCGCGCAGGTGTTAGAGAATCGTATGGAGGCCGCCTTTCGCGGCGCACCATCCACGGCGTCGGGCAGCCTGGCCGCGCTCGCGCAGCCATTCCTGGACGCCGTATCGCAGCCAACCGCCGCACACGGTGGCGGATCGGTGGCGGCCCTGGCCGGCGCCCTCGGTGCAAGCTTGGGCCAAATGGTCGCGGGCTTCCCGCACAAGAACAATTCAAACGCCTCCCCTGGGGAACCGCTCCGTGAAGCCGTAGCGGAGTTTGAAGCCGCGTCCCACTTTTTGACGAAAGCAATCGATCGCGACGCAGCATCCTTTGAATCCCTCATGGCCGCAAACAAGCTGCCCCACGCCCCACCCGGTGGACAGCAGCGCCGCGACGAAGTCATCCAGCAAGCGTTGAAAAGCGCGGCACAGATTTTACTCGAGGTGGCGCGCAAAGCCGCTGAAGTATTTGAGAGACTCGGGCAACTGGAAGCGCTGTCGAGCCCGTCTATGCTTGCAGGTATCGGCCTTGGCCGGGTCATGGCAGCCGCCGCGGTTCAAGGCGCACTCGAAAATCTGACCATCACTTTGGAGTCGATCACCGACGCCGATTCCGCCGCCAAGATGAAATCGGAAGCTCGGCTGTTGCGGTCCCGCATTGCCAAACAGCCGGTCGGCGCCGAAAAATCATGAAGCCTTCTAGCCATCTCACAACTGGCGAGACGCGTCGGCTGATGTATTTGTGACATGGGTTCATGAAAGTAAAGTTTGCTCTGAGGGGGATAACCTTTGACACACCCAATCGCACGGTTACGCGCAATTACATTCTTGATCGCGGGCATCCTGCTCGCCTCCCTGCTCGCTGCCCCACCGACGAGCTTTGCTGGAACGCTCAGCACAGCCATCGTGGGAATGTTCCCCAAAGAGGTGGGCGAGATTGCCTACGCGGACCTGAAGACATCCCGCAAGTTCAGCTGGTTCCCGCAACTGCGCGAGCAGCTTTTGCCCAGCCGCTTCCGCGACTTCGAGAAATTTCTCGCGTCGGCGGGCGTCGATCCCAACACACAGGTGGAAGAACTGGCCTGGGGGTCAATTGGTAAGGGCGGTGAGGACGTGCTCGGCGTAGCGCTCGGGCCATTCGACCCTTCTTCAACCGAAGCACGCTTCAAGCAACAAAAGCTTCCCACCATGGAGGTGCGCGGCTACCATCTCTACGCTTTTGCCGGCGGAGGCAATTCAGCGGATATTCTTTTCACGTTCATCGATTCCAACACGGCCGCGTTCGGCACCCGCCCGGCCCTGGATAAGTTGATTGATGTGCGCACCGGCGTATCCGAAAGCATGCTCACCAACAGCAGCCTCTTCCCTCTGATCAACGAGTCGAACGGTCACGGGCTCATCTGGGCCGTGCTCGACCAGAACTACGCGCACATCGCCATGCAGCAATTAGTTCCCCAGGCGAGCCAGTTCCCGCAAGCCGCCACCATCATGGATCACATTAAGGCCATGACCATCACCATCGATGCTGACAGCGGCGTGGACGCGCACTTTCAAGCCGTGTGCGCTTCCACCGACGAAGCCAATCTTCTAGCGGCTGCCTTGCAGGCGGGCCTCATGTACCGGCGTTATCAGGAGGCCTCCGCGAATCCAACGCTTGCCGGCGCGCTCGACCAGGTTCGCATCACGCCGAGCGGCGATCGCCTAAAAGTGGAAGCGCCGATAAGCCAGGATCAATTGCTCTCGCTGATTCGGAACGGGGCTTTTTCAACATCCATGTAGGTAGGTAGTGTGTCGAGATCGGCCCTGTCGAAGAATGGAGGCGAGAATCCAGTCAATCCCCTGACTTGGATTCGAGCGCGTCGCATCGTTTGACCAGCGTTACCCGCGAACGCCCACCGCTTTTCTCGCACCGCACTTGATCCACCCCGCCGAAACGCTCGGCGCCGCCTCGCGCCGCACACGCCTTGCCTGTGGAATCATCGACAGCGCTTCGTGGCATGTCTCCAGCGTAATCGATCGTTATTTCGACCTGGTCGGCCGCCCCGCCTACGATGAGCTTTATGGCAGCATCGCGGGACCGGCTTTTCTCAGCTACCGCGAAAGCCTCGCGGCAGACTTCCAGGGTCGCATCGGCCAGTTCTTCCCGAGTCTGCTCCGGCAATCCCACTTGCCCCGCCGAGTGGCACACGATTGCGCGAACTCCCGCAAACAGGCGCGCATCATGCTGAAGGGCGCATTCGATCCTGGGACGTTCAGTGGCCATCGGTATCGGCGACGTGGATGTCGCACGCCTCCCGGCAATCGGGACAGTAATACTGCCCGTCTACACACAACCGGACAAAATACTGCGACTGGCAGAAACAGCAGTATTTCTCACAGGCACACCTCCCCTCCGCTTGGTCGCATTGAGAGCAGAGGGTGCTCGTCACTCCGGGCGTCCTTCCTTGGGAGGTTTCGTTTCGTCTACCCCATAGTAGGACAGCGGCCCTCCCGCGACAAGCGCCTTCCGATCCGGCTTTGCTGTTCAGAGTATGGGTCAATTGCCCCGGGGCTCGACCATTTGCTACAATCCGGCGCCATGAAGCACTCTGTGAAAGAATCACTCATGCGCTGCTGTTTATTCCAATCAACGTGGCTTCGGGTTTTTGCGGTTGCCGCCTTCTCATTCGCGGCAGGGTCGTGGGTAACGCTGCAATTGGCGAGAACTGACGGCGTTCGGGCCGACAACAATCGCGTATTCGAGCTTCGCATCTACCACGCCAACCCGGGCCGGCTGTCGGCACTCAACACCCTGTTTCGGGAGCACACTCTGCCCTTGTTTCAGAAGCACGGCATCGCCGGAATCGGATACTGGCACCCGCACGATGCGCCCGACTCTGAGAACACGCTGATCTACCTGATTGCCCACCCGAGCCGTGAGGAAGCCAAGAAGAATTGGGACGCCTTTTTTGCCGATCCTGAGTGGCAACCGGCGCTAAAATCCGCGAGCGCCGAAGGCAAACTCACCGACAAAATCGAATCCACCTTCATGGATCCGGCGGACTTCTCCCCGCTTAAATAAGTGTCGCGACCCGCAAGGCACCGGACCTAGCTGTGCGGCATAAGATTTCTCCCGCGCTATTGCTTGGTCTGGTTGCCGTGCTCACCGCGTTTGCGGTGCAGTCGGGCGAAATCGGCTCAAGCGATTCGCAGCATCGCCTGCAAGCCGCGCACTCATTCTGGACCTCCGAACCCGCCGTTTTTCCCGACGAATATCCAGAGTTCGGCATTCACGGCCGCGGCGGAAGACTCTACGGCTGGTACGGAATCGGGCAATCGCTGTTGCTCCTGCCGTCTGACGTGATCGGTACTTACCTGGAGCGCCTTCCCGCCTTTAGCGAATACCGCGGCGCCGAGACCGATCCCACCGTCAGAAACATCGTCGTCACCTACATCACCAACACGCTCATCTGCGGCCTGGGCGTTTTGGTCTGCTTCCGTTTCCTTCTGCGGCTGCACTTCACCGTCAACCAATCGGTTGCGGGCGCGCTCACGCTTCTTTTCGGCACTACGTTTCTCCACTACACGCAAAACATGATGGAAAACAACCTGATCCTGCTGCTGACGTTGGCCGGCATCTGCTTCCAATACGAGTGGCTCCGCACAGGCCGTCGCGCATCGCTGTTCATTGGCTCTATGGCGTTCGCCGCCAATCTGATGATCCGCATCACAACCCTGCTCGACATTCTTGCCGCCACCGTATTCATCGTGCTGCTGCTGCGGATGGAAGGGAATCGGGGTAGTGCCTCTATCGCCAAGTTGTGGACCTATGCGCGTGGCGTAGTGCCTTGCTATGTGCTGGGACTGCTCGTCGATCGGCTCTACCAATACGCCCGGTTTGGTTCCCTATGGAACACGTACATGTCCGTCTTCGCTTCAGAGCAGCACAAACTCAATCCAGCGCTGTCGCCCTATTTTCCCTGGACGACGCCGCTACGCGAAGGACTTCTCGGCCCCTTGATCAGCCCCGAGAAGTCTATTTTTCTGTTCGACCCGCTCCTGATCTTGTCGCTGTTGCTCGCTGTATTCCTCTGGCGGCGCCTCGCTCCCGAGATCAGGGCCTACTGTTTAGCCGGGTTCATTTTGGTCGCGCTCGATATTCTCTTCTACGCCAAATTCTATGACTGGAGCGGTGACTTTGCGTGGGGCGACCGCTACGTCTCGACCGCCGTCCAGCTTGTCGCGTTTCTTTCTGTCCCTCTGCTTCTGCGTCATCGCGCCGAGGTGGGCGGAGTTGTTTGGGCGGCAGGCCTCACTCTGGTGGTGCTCAGTATCCTCGTACAGATCTCCTCGGTGATGTTCTGGTGCCCCTTGGAGATCTACCAGATGGACACGCTCGGCCATCCCACTTTCGTAATCGGTCTGCGCTTTAAGAACATCGCAGCATTTCTTCTGGGAAAAATGGACGCCTGGGGTCTGACGAACGAGTCGATGAGCGAAGATCCCTGGGACTACGTGCACATCACGACGTTCAACTTCCTGCCGTTCGTGCTCCGCAGGATCGGGCAGGCCCCGCGCGGGTTGATCGATACCGTGGCCGGGCTATGGTCGGCAATCGTTGCGGCATTGATCGGATTGTTGGCCTTCCTCGGAAGCCAAGCTCGCCTCGGCAAGCTCGAGGATTGAACCGCAACATACCCTGGGCCTGATAACTGGCCTCGGAGTAAGGCCGGTGCGAAGTTCAGCAGGACCGGCTATTTTCCCCGCACATCGCCAGCGCTCACTATCGATGCAGCGGGGCGTCTGACATTTCAGCCTCACGGTAACCAAAGTAGTGGCGCTTCTTGATGACCTCGGCAATTTCCGGGGGAACCATCGACTCCCATGTTGCGTCGTTGTCTTTGATCCGCTTCAAAACATCGCGCGAGAAAATGTGCAGCACGCTTTCATCTACGTTATCGAGCTCCTTGATCCGGCCCCGCTCTACCAGGTGAGCGTACAGGCTGTCCACGTTCCCGGGCATCTGCAGGTTCTTTACGGTGGTTAGCTGGCCCGTGGCCAAGTCCTTAAGCGGATAAACATAGATCCGCAGGTCTTTCGTGAATAGCTTTCCGAAAGCCTCCAGAATGCCGCCCTCGAGCGAGGCGTAATACTCATCCTTAAAGAGGTCTTGCAGGCTCGCCACGCCCATCGTTACTGCAATGGGCTGCGAGGTGTAGCGCGTCAGATAAGCCGCCAACCGGTAGTATTCAAAGTAATCCGAGATCAGCACCGTCTTGCCCACAGCGGCCAGCAGATCCGCGCGGGCCAGAAAATCCGTCAAATCGATCTTTCCCGTCGCCAAGAGGTTGCGCATCGTAATTTCCATCAGTTCCACGATCTGGCCGCCCTCGGCTCCCAGTTCTGCAGAGAAACGTTCGCGGGCGCTGTTAATCATGTCGATGTTGACCTTGGTCACGGGACGAAAGCTGCCTCGCTCCACCAGAACCGGACGTTTCCGCAGCACTTCGGAGGGCTGCAGCACTTCGCCGGAAGGACCGAACATTGCCGCGCCGCTCAGTCCGAGTTGCACGAGCTTCAGGCTCATGATGCGGTTGTCGACGTGGCGGAACTCGATTCCGGAGAATTCGACCATGTCGATCTCGATGCGCTGCGTGGTGAGATTGTCAAGCAGCGATTCGAGCAGTACTTCGGGTTTATGATGCAGGAAAAACGCGCCATACAGCAGATTCACTCCCACGATGCCCAGGGTCTCCTGCTGCAGATCGTTTTCACGGTCGAGCATGCGGACGTGGATAATAATCTGGCTGTCTTGGTCGCGCGGGTGGGCCTGATATTTTACCCCCATCCACCCATGGCACTCATTGGTGCCGAGATAGTTGCGGGCGGCGACAGTATTGGCGAAGGCGAAAAAAGCGGTGCTGTCGCGGCGGGTCGACTGCAAGCGCTCGAGGTTCAACCCGTGCTCATGGTCGAGCATGCCCTGCAGTCGCTCGCGCGAGACGTAGCGCTTGCAGCGGCCATAGATGGCATCACTCACGGCCATGTCGTAGGCGGACATGGACTTGGAGATGGTTCCGGCAGCCGCTCCCACCTTGAAGAACCAGCGGGCTACTTCCTGGCCAGCACCGATTTCGGCGAACGTGCCGTAAAACATGGGGTCCAGATTGATCTTGAGGGCTTTCTGGTTCGTGCTTAGCTTCGGCCGATCGTCGTTTTCCATGGTGGCTCCGGGGGTGAGTCCCATCAATCTTGCCCATCGTTCGCCCAAGAAGAGACTAATTATAATCGAAAAGAGGCCGGCAGAAACACGAACCCCATAAGAAAACTTGATGAATGCGCGGTGACGAAGCGGACAAAGCCCGGCTTGCCCGCTAGTCCCGGCGGGCGGAGGACACTGGCCGGGCTGCGGACCCGGCGCAACCTTCAGGGTGGCTTCTGACACGGCAACCACTCACCGCAGACGTAACACCGGAAAGCAACTGCCCTCAGATGACGCCACTAGCACCTTGCAGCGTTTCTTGACACTCCAAAACGCGCATGCTACGGTTTTTATTCCACACAACTGAGACGCAACGAGTGAGCACACCCGCTACCGCTGAGCTTCGAAAAACGGCCCTCAACGCCATCCACCGCAGCCTGGGCGCCAAGATGGTCAATTTTGGCGGCTGGGACATGCCGCTCGAATATTCCGGCATCCTTTCCGAGCACGAAGCCGTGCGCACCCGCGCGGGCCTGTTCGACGTGAGCCACATGGGCGAAATCGAGGTTCGCGGCCGCTCGGCGCTCAATCTGGTGCAATGGGTCACCTGCAACAACGCGGCGAAACTATCGGTCGGCCAGGCCCATTATTCCGGCTTGATGACCGAGCGCGGCACCTTCGTTGACGACCTCCTCGTCCATAAAATCTCCGACACGCACTACCTGCTCTGCGTGAACGCGAGCAATCAGGATCGCGACTTCGACCACATCGTCTCGCAAAATGAAGTAGGCGCTGAGGTCGAAAACGCCAGCCCGCGCTACTCGCAGCTGGCCGTGCAGGGACCACGCGCCAAAGACATTCTGCAGAAGCTCACATCCGTTGCGCTCGATCCAATCCGCTACTACCATTTCACCTTCGGGAAAGTGAGTGGGGTCGATTGCCTGATCGCCCGCACTGGCTACACCGGCGAAGATGGCTTCGAAATCTATTTCGATCCACAATTCTCCGGCAAACTGTGGAACGATTTGATGCAGGGGGGAGAATCGGCCGCTATGATTCCTTGCGGCCTGGGGGCGCGCAACACCTTGCGCATGGAAGCGGCCATGTGTCTCTATGGCCACGAAATCGATGAAACGACAACGCCCCTTGAAGCGGGCCTGGGCTGGATTTGCAAACTCGAGAAAGGCCGTTTCCTGGGCTGCGACGTGATCGCCGCCCAAAAGCAGTGCGGCGTCAAACGCAAGCTCGTCGGTTTCGAAATGCTCGATAAGCGCATCGGACGCGACGGCTATGCGGTCCAGATTGCCGGGTGTGAGGCTGGCTGCGTGACCAGCGGTGGTCCTGCGCCTTTCCTCAAGAAGAACATTGGCATGGCCTACGTCCCGCCCCCATCGAGCGCTGTGGGCACAGACATCGGCGTCAGCATTCGCGGTCAGTCGGTAGCGGCGCGCATTGTCGCCCTGCCTTTTTACAAGCGGCCTCACTAAGTCAGCCCGGAAGGAGTGGCATGTACCCAGCGGACTATCGCTACACCAGAGCACACGAGTGGATCAAAGTGGAGGGCTCGGTCGGCACCGTTGGCATCACCGACTACGCACAGCACGAATTGGGAGACGTCGTTTTTGCCGAGCTCCCCAAGGTCGGCGTCACGATGAAGGCCGGCGAGTCGTTTGGCACCGTGGAATCGGTAAAAGCCGTGAGCGAAATTTACACTCCGGTATCTGGCGAAATCACGGAAATAAATTCCAAACTCGCCGACGCTCCCGAAACCATTAACGCGGACCCGCACGGCTCCGCCTGGCTCGTAAAAATCCGCCTGAGCGACCCCCAAGAACTCTCGACCCTGCTGGACGCCGTGGCCTATGAGGCATACATCGCCGCCGAAGCGAAGGCACATTGACGTGGAGTACTCCTGCTGATGCGTTACCTTCCGAAAAGCCCCTCCGAACGCGGGGAAATGCTCGCCTCGATTGGCGCAGGCTCGGCCGAAGAGCTGTTTCAGTCGATCCCCGAAGAATTCCGCCTTCGCCAGCCGCTCGATCTGCCCGGCCCGCTCTCGGAAATGGAAATCATCCAGTATTTCCAGGCGCGCGCCGCTGAAAATTCGCGCGGGTACACGTCGTTTCTCGGCGCGGGCGTTTATCAGCACGTGCGCTCGGTTGTCGCCGATGCCCTCATTCAGCGCGGTGAGTTCCTCACTTCCTACACACCTTACCAGGCCGAAATTTCCCAGGGCACGCTGACCGCGATCTTCGAATTCCAGACGCTGATGTGCCAGCTCGCCGGACAGGAAGTCGCCAACGCTTCGATGTATGACGGCTCGACCGCGCTTACCGAAGCGGTGCTAATGGCTGAACGCCTCACTGGGAAACACCGGGTGCTGATTGCGCGGTCCGTCCATCCGGAATACCGGCAGGTTCTGGCCACGTATGCGAAAAGCCTCGGACTAGAAGTCGAGGTAATCGGCTACGCCGCGTCGGGCCAGCTCGATTCCGCCGCTCTCGCCAAGGCAAAGCTTGAAAACGCAGCCGCTGTTGTCGTGCAGTCGCCGAACTTTTTTGGCGTCCTCGAGGAATTGCCGGCCCTGGCCGACACGGCTCACGCCGCCGGGGCATTGCTTGTAACCACGATTGCCGAAGCGGTCTCGCTCGGGATCGTTCGCCCTCCTGTGGAGGCCGACATCGTCGCGATGGAAGGCCAGTCTTTTGGTATTCCGCCCAGTTATGGCGGCCCATACGTCGGCGTGATCGCCACCCGTGAAAAGTTCGTTCGCCAGATGCCCGGCCGCCTCGCCGGGCAGACCACCGACGGCGATGGCCGCCGCGGCTTCGTACTGACGCTGGCCACCCGCGAGCAGCACATCCGCCGCGAGAAGGCCACCTCGAACATTTGCACCAACGAAGCGCTCTACGCACTCGCCGCCACGATTCACCTCTGCCTCATCGGAAAGGAAGGCCTGCGCGAACTTGCGCTGCAGAATCTGGCGAAGGCTCGCTTCGCGGCCTCCGAGCTTGAAAAGATTCCGGGTGTGCGGCGGGTTTTCTCCGGCCGCGTGTTCAACGAGTTTGTTCTGGAGTTTCCGCGCTCGGTGAAACTGATCAACGCCGAACTGCTGCGCGAGAAAATCATCGGCCCCTTACCGCTGGGACTGCATTACCCAGAGCTGACCAAGCGCGGGCTCGTCTGCGTCACCGAAACCATGCCGCGCGCCGAAATCGAGCGCTTGGCCGCCGCCACTAAGAAGATTCTCGAGACGCCGCTGTAAGGAGATTTTTTTGAGCTCGAAACTCACCGAAACCGGAGCGGTCGCGGCCACCATCCGCAAGGCCCGCCAGCAAGTGAACCAGAATGAAGGGCTGATTTTTGAGAAGTCCGCGCCCGGGAAGCGCGGCATGGAGCTTCCGCCGCTCGACGTTCCCGCGGTTGACCCGGCCGAGGCGCTAGGCGCAGGCAACTCCCGCGAGTCGATCAAAGGCTTTCCAGAAGTTAGCGAGATCGAGGTGATTCGTCATTTCACGCGGCTCTCCACCTGGAACTACGCCATCGATCTCGGCATGTACCCATTGGGTTCCTGCACAATGAAGTACAACCCGCGCGTCAACGAGCACGTGGCGCGTCTCGATGGCCTCGCCAGCGAGCACCCCGCGCAACCGGCCGACGTGTCGCAAGGCTGCCTGCGGATTCTCCACGATCTCCAGAAGTGCTTGCTCGCCATCACGGGAATGGATGCCGTCTCATTACAGCCGGTGGCGGGCGCGCAAGGCGAGCTCACGGGCTTGCTGATGATCCGCGCCTACCTCGAGAGCCGGGGTAACCCGCGCCGAAAGGTCCTGATCCCCGATTCGGCACACGGCACCAATCCCGCGTCGGTCGTCATCGCCGGATACGAAGTGCAGAACATCAAGTCCAACGCGCGCGGTCAGATCGATACCGACCACCTGCGTGAATTTGCCGCCGAAGACGTCGCCGCGCTGATGGTCACGAACCCGAGCACGATTGGCGTCTTCGA
Source organism: Candidatus Acidiferrales bacterium (assembly GCA_050015335.1). Classification (GTDB taxonomy): domain Bacteria; phylum Acidobacteriota; class Terriglobia; order Acidiferrales; family UBA7541; genus Palsa-295. Next base: position 46,257 of record JBEKBP010000004.1, read on the forward strand.
AGAGCGCATCGCCGAAATCGCCGCGATCTTGCACGAAAAAGGTGCGCTCCTCTACATGGACGGCGCCAACATGAACGCCCTGGCCGGCGTCACGCGCCCGGGAGATTTCGGCGTCGATGTGATGCACCTCAACCTGCACAAAACATTTTCTACTCCGCACGGCGGCGGAGGCCCCGGCGCGGGCCCGGTAGTAGCCAAGAAAATCCTCGAGCCTTTCCTCCCGGTCCCGGTCGTCGTCCAGAAAGGCAGCCGCTACGCGCTTGATCACAACCGCCCCCAATCGGTGGGCCGCGTGCGCGCCTATTGCGGCAACTTCGGCGTCCTGCTGCGTGCGCTCGCTTACACGCTGGCCTACGGCCCCGGCATTCGCCAGGCCACCGAAGATGCCGTGCTCAACGCGAATTACATCCGCAAGAATCTGGAAGATAGCTTCGACTTACCCTACAATCTGCCGTCCATGCACGAAGTGGTCTTCAGCGATGCGCGCCAGAAGAGGCACGGCGTGAACACCATGGACATCGCCAAGCGCCTGATCGACTACGGCTTCCATCCCTACACCACAGCTTTTCCGCTGATCGTTCCCGGCGCCATGATGATCGAGCCCACTGAATCCGAATCCAAAGAGGAGTGCGATCTCTTCATCGACGCGATGCGCTCCATCGCCCTGGAGGCGGAAACCAATCCTGAGCTGGTAAAAACTGCCCCGCACTCCACACGGGTCGGCCGCCTCGACGAAGTAGGCGCCGCACGCAAACCGATCCTGCGCTGGAAACCCTAGCCCACAGCGAATCGCAAACCCCGGTCGCCTCATTGGTAGCGGCCGCGCAGCTCTTCTTGGTTGACCAACGGTCCAGGGTGGCGTTGGCGCGACGGTCATTGGACAAGGGGGTTTTATGGATAGAAGAAACCGGGGCAAGCACGGTACCTGCTTCCCTGCTCGCCCCGGCTCGAGTGAACCTCGGAGGGAAGAATTGAGGAATTCGTTCGGCTTATCGTTTCCCGCGGTTCATCGGCGCAGGTGACATCCGCGTGGCTGGCGTGCTCTCTGCAACCGTCGAGATCGGGTAGGAAAGCTGCCGTCCGTCGGAAATCGCGGCCGCAGCCTCCTTCGATACGTCAGGTCCCGGTGAAGCGACGGGCAAAAGCGCCCCTTCCGCTTCCTTAATGAAGGTCAGGCTGTTCTCCTCGCGGTCCCAGTCGATGGAAACCACGTCGCCGAGACAGACCTGCTCGGTGGCAAGAAGGCTTGCCAGTGGGTAAACCAGGTGCCGCTCAATCGCCCGCTTCAGGTGGCGGGCGCCGTACTTCAAGTCGGTCCCTTCACGCAGCAGGAAATCCTTCGCAGGCTGCGTCACGCGAAACAAGAATCGGCCCTTGGCTGTTTCCAGCACCCTCTGTTGCACCATCCCAAGCTCGATTTCAAGAATCTGCTCGAGCTGTTCGGAACGCAACGGATGGAACACCACCGTCTTGTCGATGCGGTTCATGAACTCCGGCGCGAATTTCCGCTTGGCCGCCTCGGTCGCCGATTTCTCGACCTTCTCGTCCAGTCGTGGCCGCAAATCCGCGGGAACCGCGGGCGCAAATCCCATCCCGCCGGTCATCAATTCCGTGATTTCTCCGCTACCCAGGTTCGAGGTCATGAAGATCATCGTCTGCGACAAATCCACGCGCCGATTGTCGCCCAGCGTGAGCGTCGCCTTATCCAGAATCCCCAGCAGCAGCTGCCACAGGGCGTCGGACGCCTTTTCGATTTCGTCAAACAGCAGGAAACTGATCTTCAGCTTCTCCGTGTGATATTGCGCGAGCGCCTCCTGGGTAATCAGCGGATGCGTTTCGCGGTGCCCCAGGTATCCCGGCGGTGAGCCGATCAGCTTGGCGATCTCGTGCGAGTGCTGGAATTCCGCGCAGTCCACCTTGATCACCGCTCGCGGATCGCCGAACAGCACTTCGGCCGTGGCTTCGACCACGCGCGTCTTGCCGGCCCCGGTCGGCCCGAGGAACAGCAAGTTTCCCACGGGGCGTCCGGGCGAGTTCAGGCCGGCGCGAAACACCTGGTATAAATCCACCACCGCCTGCACCGCCTCGTCCTGCCCGACGATTTTCCGGCGCAGTCCACCCTCGAAATCCCGCGACTCCACGCTGCGCAGGTTCGGGTTCAGTTGTAATGCTCGGGCGCCCATGGTATTCCCCCTACCGGAACCTTCTTCCGCCCTCTAGATTGCGCGTTCTCGACCGCTCGAATTGATCGAGTTTGACATCGAGTGTCGAACGCAGCAACCTGAGTTGCGTGACCAGGTCACGGCTCGAGTTGGCTCGGTCTGCCAGCAGCATTGGCGGCGACAGATCAGCCAGGTCCAGGTTTAGATTGCGGAGTGAGTGCATTAAGTTTTGCACGTACGGCGATCGGGTGTCGAACAGCTCAACTCTGCCGTTCACCTCTTCGCGTAAGCGCGACCAGTCCAGTTCGAGAAATGGGTGATTCCGCGATACCTTGCGAACCACGTCATCGGTTATGCGCGGCCGCTCGCCCAGTCGAGCCAAGTGAAGCTGTCGGATCTTCCCCTGACGGCGAACGTTGTGCACCAGGAAGAACGTGTTGCCTCTGCGCCGGACAAAAGCCACGGACTGTCTCCTTCTCCTGTCGAAGTTCTGTAGTGTATGTACTGTCCACTACAGGGTCAATGGTACGATGCTATAGACAGAAGAAGGTTGCTTCGAATCGGTTATTACCCTAGAGGAACGACGCCAAGCCGGTTTACTGAAGTTGTCACAAAATTCCGGACATGCGGGGGCCGTGCACACCTCCGCTCTCCTCTACTTTAATTCAGATGCGGCAGCGGCATTTTGGGAAGCACTCCATCCTGGGAACGCCACTGTCCCGATGGGCGGGGGCAGAAGCGCCGTTGGGAACAATGGCATGAATTGGCTTCAGCGGAGAGAAGGAGGCAATGTCCTGGGGACCTGTCTACCGCGCGGTTAAAAAGATTCCCCGCGGCCGCGTGATCACCTACGGTGAACTCGCCAAATCGCTGCGCCTGCGGGGAGGGGCCCGAGCGGCCGGCTACGCCATGGCGGCGTGTCCGAGCGGCCAAGGCATCCCCTGGCATCGCGTCGTCGGCGCGGGCGGTCGCCTTCTCACCGCCGAACCCCAGGCCAGCTTGCAGCGCCGCCTACTGGCATCCGAAGGCGTCGAAATTGTCGGCCGTCGGATCGACAGGAGGCGCTACAGCTGGTCTCCCGCGAAGAAAAGCCCCCGCCCTGCGGCCAAACGCAAAGCCGGCAAGCGCGGCTGATTCGCACTACCATCGCGAGTATGGTAGAAGTATTCTTCACCTATCAAAGGGACTTATTCGGTGGCAGAGCCAATCATCCAGGTCGAAAATCTCTACAAAAATTACGGCACCGTGGAGGCGTTGCGGGGCGTGAGCTTCGCCGTGGAGCAGGGCGAGGTCTTCGGACTGCTGGGCCCCAACGGCGCCGGGAAAACCTCCACGGTTGAAATTCTCGAAGGCATGCGCATCCCGGACCGCGGTTCGGCCCGCGTCTGCGGCCTCGACCCGGAAAAATCAGGCGAGGAATTCAAGCAAAGGATCGGTGCCGTCCTGCAGTCCACTGCCCTACCCGACAAGCTGCGAGTCAAAGAAGCCATTGACCTCTTCGCTAACTTCTATCGCCACCATGCCGACACTGACAAGCTTCTGAAAAGATTCCAGTTGGAAGAGAAGCGCACCGCCTTTTACAGCCAGCTATCCGGAGGCCAAAAGCAGCGCCTGGCGCTGGCCATGGCTCTGGTAAACGAACCCGAGGTCGTCTTTCTCGACGAACCGACCGCCGGCCTCGATCCCCAGGTGCGGCGCGAAATCTACGACATCATCGAGCAGCTCAAGCGCGAGAAGAAAACCGTCCTGCTCACCACACACTACATTGAAGAAGCCGAACGCCTCTGCGACCGCGTCGCCATCGTGGACCACGGTCGCGTGATCGCCATGGGAACTCCGCGCGAGCTGAAGCATTCCTCCGCCGGGACCACCCGCATCGAGGTCCGCTTCGCCCGCCCGCTGACCAACGGCACGCTCTCCGGCCTGGAAGGAGTTTCCAATATTCGCGAGTTCGACGGCACCTATATCCTGCATTCGGGGCGACCGCCGAAGACGATCGTAGAGCTCGTCAAGCAGCTTGAGGCAGACAACAACGAACTTCAGAGCCTCGAAATGTTTTCGCCGAGCCTCGAGGATGTTTTCATCGAGCTTACCGGCCGCAGACTGAGGGACTAACCGTGGGAGAAAGCTTACGCCACACCTGGACGCTCACGAAATCACGCATCCGCCTCGCGATGCGCAACCGCGCCTTCTTCTTCTTCAGCTTCGTGATGCCGCTGATTTTTCTCTTCGGGGCGGTCTTTATGTCGGGCAAGAGTTCGGCGGCGTGGGTGGGATATATTCTCGGGGCGGTGCTCACGCTCACGGTGATGGGTAGCTTCTGGGGCCTCAGCGTGCAGCTCGTGACCTTCCGGGAGCAGGGCATCCTGCGCCGCTTTCGGCTTGCACCCCTCGGGGCAGGTCCGTTGCTCGCATCGAGCATTCTCTCCAACTATTTTCTGGTTCTCCCGGCAGTCGCCGTCGAAATCATCGTGTGCCGCGTTGCTTTTCACATGCAGTCATGGGGCGACCTCTGGGCGATTTTCCTGCTGATCACATTCGGCTCGGCCACTTTCTCCGCCTTCGGGCTAATCGTCGCCAGCGTCACCAACACCATGCAGGAAACACAAATGATCAACAACCTGATTTGGATGGGTTTTCTCTTCCTCTCAGGCGCCACCGTCCCGCTCGCGGTTTTCCCTTCCTGGATTCAGCGGATTTCTCTGTTCATGCCCGCCACCTATCTCGCGACGGGCCTGGAAGCCGCCGCCACCAATCTAGCCACCGCGAGCGAAGTGACAACCGACGTGGTCGCCCTGGCCATCGGCCTATGGATGGCATTCGAAGTATCGCGTCAGCTCTTCCGCTGGGAACCCGAGGCCAAGGTCGCCAGCCGCGCCAAGCTCTGGGTGCTCGTAGCCATGATCCCTTTCCTGGTTTTTGGCACCTGGGAAAACATAACCGGCGGCCGCCTCCGCAGAATCCGCCAAAACTTCCAAACTGTCAGTGGACGCATGGTGCGCCAAATGCCTCCCGGCCGGTAACCGCCGCCTTTCGTAGCACCGGCACTCTTGCCGGTGCTTCTCAGTTTCTGTCTAGTTTCGCCCAGCCAGTTCCCGGGGCATGATAGATTCCTGCATGTGCATGTGGACCCCCAGCAGTCTCAGAAGAGGGAAATGATGAAAGCCATCCGCGTCAAAGAACCAGGGGGCCCTGAGGTTTTGCGCCTCGCAGAAGTCCCCGACCCGCAGCCCGGCCCCGGACAAGTAGTGGTCCGCATCAAAGCCGCCGGCGTCAATCCCGTTGACACCTACATCCGCGCCGGGGTCTACCCGCGCAAGCCCCCACTTCCCTACACTCCAGGAGGCGATGGCGCAGGAATCGTCGAATCGGTTGGCGAAGGCGTCACCCGCGTCAACCCGGGCGATCGTGTTTATTTCGGCGGCGGCTTCACCGGCAGCTATGCCGAATTAGCCGTGCACGACCAGTGGTCGGTCTGGCCGCTGCCCGCCCGCCTCTCCTTTGGGCAAGGAGCCGGAGTCAACGTTCCCTATGTCACCGCGTTTCGTGGTCTCTTTCAGCGGGCCCACGGCCGCGCCGGCGAGACGGTTCTCGTGCATGGCGCCAGCGGAGGCGTCGGAACTGCCGCCGTGCAACTCGCCCGCGCCGCCGGTCTGCGCGTCATCGGCACGGCCGGCACCGACCGCGGTCGCAAGCTCGCAGCCGACGAAGGCGCCGACGAAGTCCTCGACCACACCGCCCCCGATCATTTCGAACAGGCCCTGGCGCGGACCAACGGCCGCGGCTATGACGTAATCCTCGAAATGCTCGCCAACGTGAATCTCGGACGCGACCTACCGCTGCTCGCCCCACATGGGCGCGTCGTCGTCATTGGAAGCCGCGGCCCCGTCGAAATCAACCCGCGCGACGCCATGCAGCGCGACGCCGTCATCCTGGCGTTCGCGCTCCCAAACGCGTCACCCGAGGACCTGGTTGCCGCGCACTCCGCGATTGGCGCAGGCCTTGAAAACGGAACGCTGCGCCCCATCGTCGGACAGGAGTTCCCGCTGTCGGAAGCACCACGCGCGCATGAAGCAGTCATGAAGTCCGGCTCCTACGGCAAAATCGTTTTGATCCCATAGAATCAGCTGGGAGGAGGAAGGCCATGCAACGATCCGCTTCGGCAGTCTGGAATGGTGACCTCAGGGACGGCAAGGGCACAATCTCCACGCAAAGCGCGATACTCTCTGGCGCACCCTATTCCTTCGTCACGCGCTTTGAAAACGCCAAAGGAACCAACCCCGAAGAGCTGATCGCCGCAGCGCACGCCGGTTGCTTCACGATGGCCCTCTCGCGGCGCAGCTTGGAACGATGAAAATTACTCCCGAAAGTCTACGGACCAACGCCACCGTCACGCTCGAAAAGCTCGACGCCGGCTGGTCGATCTCCAAGATTCACGTCGACGTCACCGGCCACGTCCCGGGCATTCCCCCTGACGCCTTCGAGTCGGCCGCCGCCAGCGCCAAGCAGAATTGCCCCGTATCGCGTCTTTTGAATGCGGAAATCACCATGACCGCCAGATTGGAACAGGGCACATGATTCTTCCGGCTGTCTTCGGCCTGCTGCTCATCCTGGCGATACTTCTCGAAGCGTTTGAAACGGTCGTTCTGCCGCGCCGGGTCTCGCGGCGGCTGCGTATCACGGTCTTGTTCTACCGCACGACGTGGGCCCCTTGGCGCGCCCTTGCGCGCACGTTCCGGAGAAAGAAACTCCGGGAAGGCTTTCTCAGCTATTACGGTCCGCTCTCACTTCTGGTGCTCTTCATCTTCTGGGCCACGCTTCTTATTTTCGGCTTCGGGATGATGTATTACAGCGATTCGCGCGCGGACCCGACACATCCGGTTTACCGTACCTGCGTCTATTTGAGCGGCACCACGTTTTTCACTCTGGGGCTGGGCGACGTCACGCCCCATACGCAGTTCGAACGAGTCCTCGCCGTCGTGGAAAGCGGAATCGGCTTCGGGTTCCTGGCTCTCGTGCTGAGCTACTTGCCCGTGATTTATCAGGCATTCTCGCGGCGCGAAGTGAATATCGTTCTGCTCGACGCGCGCGCCGGCTCGCCTCCCTCCGCCGTCGAACTTTTACGCCGCCACACCGGCCCGCGCGAGCTCGACGCCCTCGAACTCCTCCTGCGCGAATGGGAGCGCTGGTCCGCCGAGATTCTCGAGAGCCACATTTCCTATCCCGTGGTGAGCTATTTCCGCTCGCAGCATAACAACGAATCCTGGCTGGGCGCACTCGCCGCCGTCCTGGACGCAAGTGCCCTGCTGATTGCGGCCGGCGACACGACTTGTTCGCGGCAGGCGAAGCTCACCTTCGCCATGTGCCGCCACACCGTGGTCGATCTGGCGCAAGTGTTTTATGCGGCGCCGCGAAACTCCGGCCCCGATCGCCTGCCGCCCGAAGACTTGCAGCGCATGCGTCAGCTGCTGACAACTGCCGGCTTCCATTTCCTCGATACGCCGGAATCGAATGCCAAGCTCGATAGGCTCCGCCAAATGTATGAGCCTTACTTGCAAGCCCTGGCGGCTCATCTCTACGTCGAGCTCCCGCCCTGGATTCTGGCCAAGGAAGTCACCGACAACTGGCGCACCAGCGCCTGGGGCCGCATTTCCGGCTTCAGCCCCTCGGAAAGAGCTTCCTCGACAGATGACCACTGACCTCTCAGCTCGCCGCAGCTTGCCTCCCGTAACGCCGGCGCCCCGCCGGCTCCTGTCGCCCTTTGGCTTTCGTAAGTCATCGCGATCGAGCCAAGCGATCCGGGGCTCTGTTTTCGCGCTCATCCACCCGCCTGGCCAACAAGCACGTGACGATTTGCCGTACCCGGGGAGTTTTATCAGGAAGCGGGGGGTACGCCACCCTTGCGGTGTCAGCAGGGGTGGCCTTTTGACTTGCGACCTTACTTCTTGCCTTGAATCGAAACCAACTCCACATCAAAAATCAACGTAGCGCCCGGACCAATATCCGGCCCCGCGCCCCGCTCGCCGTACGCCAAATCCGAGGGAACGAACAGCTGCCACTTCGAACCCACCGGCATCAACTGCAGCGCCTCCGTCCATCCCTTGATCACCCCGCCCACTGGAAACGTCGCGGGCTGCCCGCGTCTGTAAGAGCTGTCGAACTCTTTCCCGTTGACCAGCGTGCCGCGATAGTTGCACACCACCGTGTCGCTGGCCGTGGGCTTCGCTCCGCTACCCCTGGTCAGAATCTTGTACTGAAGACCGCTTGGCAACGCCACGACACCCTCTTTTCCCTTGTTGGCCGCCAGAAACGCATCGCCTTCCTTCTTGTTCATGCCGCTCATCTGCTGCATCATGGCCTCCTGTTTGGCCCTCAATTCGCCCTGCAGTTCCGTAAGCAGGGCCTTTACCTCGTCCTCGGTCAATGCCGGCTTGGCGCCGGACAATGTATCTTTCATTCCCTCCGCGACGATGTTCGGATCAAGATCGATCGGCTGCTGCTGCAAACTCCTCCCCACGTTGACTCCAATTGCGTAGCTCTCTTTATCCTTCTTGGTTACCAGAACGCGCCCGCTTCCGCTCTTCGCCGCGCCTGCCGCCGGTTTCTGCGTTGTCGCAGCCGGGGCTTGCTGCGCACTCGCCGTAGAACTCTGCCGCGCCATCACGCTCCCGCACAACATCATCCCCACCGCCGCCACTCCCACACATATCTTCATTGCTCCTCCGAGCACGCAGTCCAAATGGTTTTCGCGCGCTGGTATTCTCACACGTCCCCGCGTCATCGCCAAATCAACCATTGCGTTATGTTGCGCAATGGTGAGCACAGCGGGAGCGATCAAGGATTCTTCCGCGAGCCCCACCCTCCGCCGCCGGGAGTTTCGATGTGAATCACAGCGCCGGCAGGCACACGCAAACTGCACTTCGATGGCAGCTTCTTGCGGCGACCGCGAACGATCAATTCACTTTTCCCTTTTGCCGCAGCAACGCCGCCGGCCAAGCCGTAGGGAGCGATCTCTCGGCGGTCGCTTAGCAAACTTATCTGCGCCTCGGCAAGCATTTCGATTGCGCGGACGATCCCGTCTCCACCGCGATAGGTCCCTGCGCCGCCCGAATTGCGCCGCAAACCATATCGCCGCACGCGCACCGGATAATTGATCTCCAGGACTTCCACCGGCGTATTGAGCGAATTCGTCATGTGTGTGTGGACGCCGCTCGTTCCATCGTGCCCCAGCCCGGCGCCCATTCCGCCCCCCATCGTCTCGTAATAAGCAAAGGGAACGTTCCCGCGGCCCAACCTGGTGTCGATGCCGCCAAACGCCAGATTGTTCATCGTCCCCTGGCTCGCCGCAGGAATTCTCTCGGGAATCGCGCGCGCCAGCGCCCGCAGCAGCGTATCGACAATCCGCTGGGAGGTTTCGACGTTTCCCCCCGCGACCGCGCACGGCATGCGTGCATTGACGATGGTTCCCTCCGGCGCAATCACGCGAATGGGGCGCATCAGCCCGGAAGTTGCAGGCACCTGCTCGTCGAGCAGACACCGGAACACGTATAGCACCGCCGATTCGGTAATCGCCGCCACGGCATTCACGCTTCCCGCACACTGCGGCGCCGAACCCGTGAAATCCACTTCGGCGCGCCCACCGCGAATCCGAATCGCCACGGCAATCTTTAGCGGCTTGCTGCCAATGCCATCGTTGTCGAGATAATCCGCAGCGCGAAACGTGCCGCGCGGGATCCCGTGCAGCAGCGCCCGCATGATCGCCTCCGAATAATCGAGCAGTTCCCTGCCGTAGCGCGCCACCTCGCTCCGCCCGTACCGCGCCACGATCTCTCCAAGGCGCCTCTCGCCGATCCGGCAGGAGGCCACCTGCGCCGTGAGGTCGCCCTCACGCTCGCGAGGCGTGCGCACGTTTGCAAGCAGCATCTTCATCACACCTGCCGCCGCGCGACCGTCCTCGAAAATCTTCACGGGAGGAATGCGCAACCCTTCCTCGAAGATTTCGCGAGACAGGCCCATGGACCCTGCGCGGGCCCCGCCGATATCCGCATGGTGCGCGCGGTTCGCCACGTAGAACACCGGCCGCCGCTCCCGGCGCAGATATACCGGCGTCACCATCGTCAGGTCGGGCAAATGCGTGCCGCCCGCGTAAGGATCGTTCAACAACGCAATATCCCCAGGCCCCAGCTGCAGCTCCCGCACCGCCGCGGCCACCGACCGCGGCATCGAGCCCAGATGCACCGGCATGTGATCGCCCATAGCGAGCACGTCGCCCGCCGCATCAAATACCGCGCACGAGTAGTCGCGCCGCTCCTTGATATTCGGCGAAAAAGCCGACCGTCGCAGCGCCGCCCCCATCTCCTCCGCCACCGAATGAAACAAGCTCTTGAATATCTCCAGCCGCGTTGGATCAAACCGTCGCCGCATCATCATTTCGCCCCGTGAAAGAACTCCGTCGATTGCGTTTTCACTCGGTTCCTTCTTCTTACCGTTCGTTTCATCCCCAGGAGAGCGAGGCAGCCAGACAGGGATCTCTGTTCGATTTAGCCTTTAAGAAGTTCCAAATTCTCAAACGCATCCACCTGCGCGCCCCATCCCGGCGGCACCACCGTCGTCGCGCTGTATTCGGAAACAATCGCAGGCCCCCGAAACCGATTCCCGGGCCGTAGCTTCTCGCGCGAATAAACGCGTGTACGATGCTGCCTCCCGCCAAAGTAACTCGCCCGCGTCTCGATCATCGCCGCACGGCAATCGGCCTTCCCCAAGCGCTGCCTGGGCCACTCCACCTTGGGCGACGCGCCGATAAAGCGTGCGCGGACATTCACTACCTCGACAGGACGCGCCGAATCGGAATAGCCGTATCGCTGATGATGTTCGCGATGAAACGCCTGCACGAAATCCCCGCCCGCAGGCACGCTCAATTCATAGGCTTGTCCCACGTAGCGCACATCGAGATATCGCTCGACGCGCAGCCCTCGCGTTGAAAATCCCTCGCCGTGCATCGCGCGCCGCCCTTCGCGCTCGAGCGACCCAAACGCGCGCCGCAAGGCCGCGCCAGCTTTGCCCGCCGCCCCAACCGCGCGCGACGACTCGACTGCCAGTAGCACCGTCTGCGAAAAATCCTTCACCGCGTCCGCGCACAGAATCCCCAGAGCGGAAAGCGCCCCGGGAAATTTCGGGATCAGCACGCGCCGCATCGAAAGCGACGCCGCAAGACGGCACGCGTGCAACCCGCCCGCGCCGCCAAACGCAACGAGCGCGTAATCGCGAGGATCGCGCCCGCGCTCGATGGAAATCACGCGAATCGCGCGCTCCATCGTCGCTTCCACGACGTCGAGAATCCCTTGCGCGAACTGCTCGACCGACGGCATCCCGCGCGCCCTGCGAATCGCGCGCTCCATGAATCGCACGGCACGCGGCTCATCGAGAGGAAATTCACCGCCGAGCAGCCCCTCACGCCCCAACCGTCCGAGGATCAGGTGCGCGTCGGTCACGGTGGGCCGCTCGCCGCGCCCGTAACAGATCGGCCCGGGATCGGCCCCCGCGCTCTCGGGTCCGACGCGTAGTGACCCGCCGCGATCGAATCGTGCAATCGATCCTCCCCCCGCACCGACGGTATGAATCTCCAGCATTGGCACCGCCACCGGAAGATCGGCTACGATTGATTCATTTGTCGTGCGTAGCGTGCCCTCCATCAGCGAAACATCGGTCGACGTGCCGCCCATATCAAAACTAATCGCCCGCGAATACCCGGCGCACATCGCCACCTGCTGCGCGCCCAGCACGCCGCCCGCAGGCCCGGAAAGAATCGTGCGCACCGGCTCGCTCGCGGCAACTTTCGCCGAAAGGATCCCCCCGCTCGATTGCATGATGCGCACCCGGACCCGCGGCGAGCCTTTTCCGCGCCTGTTCGTTACCCCCGGCCCCGAAGCCTCCGCCGCGTACCGCTCGATTTCGCTCAGGTATGTGCTCATCAACGGCACAAGGTAGGCGTTCACGACAGTCGTCGTCGTGCGCTCGAATTCGCGAAACTCCGGCAGAATTTCATGCGAGACGGAAACGGCCATCCCCGCCGCGCGCAGTTTCCTCGCGAGCAGGCGTTCGTGCTCAGGCCGCGCGAAAGAAAAAAGGAGACAAACGGCAGCCGAATCCGACCTCGAGGCGCGCACGCAGCGCACAGTCCTCGCGATTTCCGCACTCGACGGCTCCCGCAGCACGTGCCCATCCGCGCCCACCCGCTCGCTCAGCCCAAACCGCCTCTCTCGCGGGACAAGCGGCGCAGGCCGGCCGCCCATCAGGTCATACAGCTTGGTCCGAGACTGCCGCCCGATTTCCAGCACATCCTCGAAACCAGCCGTCGTCACCAGCGCGACACGCCCGCCCCGCCGCTCAAGCAGCGCGTTGGTGCCGACGGTCGTTCCGCAGAGCACGTCGAGTTCACGGCGCAAGGAGCGATCAGCGAGTATCCTTTCGAGCGCGACGCCAACGCCATCCGCCGGATTGCTCGGCGTCGAAAGAACCTTCACAATTGCAAGCCGTCGGTCGCGAAGAAAAGCGCAGTCGGTAAACGTCCCACCGGTATCGAGCGCCACGCGCATGGACGCCAATTCTACACGACCGCCCCAGCGCTGCCTCTCCCGTTTCCGGGCGTGAACGTACGCGGCCCATATCACAAACCGCCGGCGCGAATCTCCATGTACAATGTGGACCGCATTTCTACCAGGGCAGGCATGGCCATCGGCCACTGCGTTGCCCGGCTCGGAAGAACCGCCATGAAGCGTATCGCCGCCGTCGTATCCGTGGTCGTGCTCGCCTTCACCTTCGTCCGGTCTGCGAAGGCCCAGAATGACGTGCCGGTCGTGCCCGTCCTGAAGGCTCCCTACCATCTTCCCGTCTTCAAGAACGAATATGTCACGATGGCCAATATCTACATTCCGCCCGGCGGCCATAGCGGCTACCACAAACACACAGGCGAGAGCGTCTCGGTGAACGTCGAGGAGGCCGATATGCTGAATCAGGAACTCGGCGATCCCGATTTCAAGCCTGCGCCGAGGCAGTTGGCGGGACACGTGAACTATATCGACTACCGCCCGAAGCCCCGCATTCATCAGGTCGTAAACGCCGGCCCCACTGCTTTCCACAATATCTTGCTGATCTTCGATAAGCCCACCGGATTGGCCCCGTCGTCCCGCGCGGACGTTCCCAGCTACCAGCAGGTGCTCGACAACCACTGTGCGCGTGCCTGGAGCCTGAAGCTTGACCCGGGCCAGTCGGTTGCCGCCATCACGCAGCAGGCACCCGGCATCCGCGTCATCGTCAAGGGAGGGCAGATCGTCGAAAGCGTCCCCGGCCAGCCGGATCGCCCGATGAATCCGAAGCTCGGGGAATTCTATTGGCAGGAGGCCGGCGTCACGCGCTCGATCCGCAACATCGGCAACACGCCGGTCGAATTCGTCGAGTTCGAGCTCAAGTAGCGCCTCGGTGAAAACAGAGCGAAGGGCGTGAAACGCCTCGCAGGTGAACTTGAGGTGGCCTTACAACCTCTGAGAAGCAAGCGGGGGACGCGCTCCACGCGCTCAAGGTGGCGACGCCCGCCGCAGTCCAAACACGCCGTCGTCTACCTGGCGGCAGGCTTAGGGTGTGGCCAAATTCATGAAGCAAAACAATGAAAAAAGGAAATACGTCAACCCCGAAGAGATGAAAACGCAGTGCTGCCTGGCGGCGGTTCATCGTGAGTTCCTGTCTAGAGCGTGTGATTCGGCACAAGGGTATCAATAGTGGCGTGCGGGAATGTAGAATCGTCAGGGCCTTGGAACTGCCGTTGGAATCGGATACGCAGCTTGCACTAAGATTCTTCTCTCCCTAATATTGACTGTCGATCAGGGGGGCGTACTCGCAGGTACGGGTTTGTTGGGGGGGGAGGGTGCCTCACCCTTCGCCTCTAGGGGCGGGTCTTGGTGGTGGGGTGCGCGCCTTTGGTTTTGATCGTGCTTGGTTTTGGTTTGCACCTTTGCTTTTCGATGGCGTCCGAACGGGTTCCTTTCGAATGCCTTTGCCTTTGGTTGTCATCCCGACAGAGCAAAGCGACGAGGAGCTCGTTTCGCGCCAAACCGACGTGTAGCAATCGCACCGCGCGTGGCATTCAAAAAGGAATAAATATTTGACTGGCGACAAGAACTGGCCCGGCAGCGAAATCCGCAAAGCCTTCCTGAAATTCTTCGAGGAGCGCGGCCATCGCGCCGTCCGCAGCAGCTCGCTCGTCCCGGCCAACGACCCCACCCTCCTGTTCACCAACGCTGGCATGAACCAGTTCAAGGATGTTTTCCTCGGCCTCGAGCAGCGCGACTACAGGCGTGCCACCACCTGCCAGAAATGCGTCCGCGCTGGCGGCAAGCACAACGACCTCGAAAACGTCGGCTTCACCAACCGCCACCACACCTTCTTCGAAATGCTCGGCAATTTTTCCTTCGGCGACTACTTCAAAAAGGACGCCGTCGCCTTCTCCTGGGAACTCATCACCTCGCGCCCATGGTTTGCCATTCCGCTCGACAAGCTTTACTTCACCGTCTTCGGCGGCGCAGAACTTTCCAAAGGCCAGAAACTAGAGAGCGATCGGGAAGCGTCGGTGCTCTGGACAAAAATCGGCGCACCCCAAGACCGCGTCATCGAAATACCGGGCCTGAAAGAAAATTTCTGGGCCATGGGCGACACCGGACCCTGCGGCCCCTGCAGCGAAATCCATTACGACATGGGCCCCACAGCCTCTGACCAGGGCCACGCCGACTGTAAATTCCCCTGCGAATGCGGCCGCTACGTCGAAATCTGGAATCTCGTCTTCATGCAGTTCAATCGCGACGTGTCCGGCAAGCTCCATCCCCTCCCCAAGCCCTCGGTCGATACCGGGGCAGGCCTCGAGCGCATTGCGGCCGTATTGCAACGCAAAATCAGCAATTTCGATACGGACCTCTTCCAGCCTCTAATCCGGGAAGCCGCCCGCCTCGCGAATGTCGAACCAAACGATGCAAAAATTCAGCCATCTTTGCGCATTATTGCGGACCATTCGCGCGCCGCCACGTTCCTCATCTCTGACGGTGTGATTCCGTCCAACGATGGGCGCGGCTACGTCCTGCGCAAGATCATTCGCCGGGCCCTTCGCCACGCACACATTCTCAACGCACCATCGCCTTTCCTCTCGGCCATGTCCGATGCTGTCCGCGCCGAAATGAGGGACGCCTATCCCGAACTCGGGGAAACCGCCATGCGCGTCACCCGCGTGCTCGATGAAGAAGAGCGTCGATTCACGAGAACCGTGGAGGTGGGGCTCAAGAAGCTAGATCCTCTGCTGATCACGCCTACGGTTCCAGGGCCCGAGGCTTTCAAGCTCTATGACACCTACGGACTCCCGCGCGACTTCATCGAGGACGTAACGCGCGATGCCGGTGTCCAGGTAGATTGGCCGGGATTTGATGCGGCGATGCAGGAGCAGCGCACACGTGCGAAAACTTCCTGGAAAGGCGGTAGCAACGAAGTTGCGAGGCCGGTGTACGCAAAACTGGCCGACACATTCAAAACGGAACCGGATTTCTACTTCGGCACCAAAGTAACCGACTGCCTCATCGAAGCCATCGTCACCAAGGATGGCCAGGTCAACGAAATCAAAGCCGGGATGGAGGCCGAAATCGTCCTCGACCGCACCTCCATCTATTCTGAATCCGGCGGACAGGTCGCTGACCTAGGCGGCTTCTACGACAATTCCGGCACGCTCCAGGTGGCCGAAGTGCGCGGCGCGTATTATCCCGTCAGCCGCCTTGTCGCCCATCGCGTCGTGGCCGAAGAAGATTTGCACGTAGGCGACCGCGTCTCCACCGTCGCCGATCCCTATCGCCGCGCGCGCAACATGCGCAACCACACCGCGACGCACCTGATGCATGCTGCCCTGCGCAATATCCTTGGCACGCACGTGAAACAGGCCGGCTCGCTCGTCGCGCCCGATCACCTCCGCTTTGACTTCTCGCACTTCGCCGCGGTCGACCCAAGCGAGCTCACTGAAATCGAGCAGCAGGTGAACGAAGAAATCCTGCGCAATCTCAAGGTCACCACCGACATCACCAATATCGACGACGCGCTAGCCTCCGGAGCCCTCGCCTTCTTCGGCGACAAGTACCCCGAGGCCAATGTCCGCGTGGTCACCATTCCCGATCTGTCCGCGCCCCGCGGTTTCTATTCCAAGGAACTTTGCGGCGGCACGCACGTCCGGCAGACCGGCGAAATCGGCGTCTTCAAAATCATCTCCGAGCAGTCCACGGCAGCCGGCGTCCGCCGAATCGAAGCGATCTCTGGCGACCGTGTTTTGGCCGAATACCAGCGCACCCTAACGATGCTCCGGAGCGCCGCCTCGCTTCTAAACACCTCGGAAGAAGAAGTCACCACAGCGATCGAGCGCCAGCTCGACCAGATCAAGCAACTCGAAAGGCAGCTGGAAGCTCTAAAGCGCAAAGCGGCTGGGTCCCAGGCGCAAGGACTTCTCGACGAAGTCCGCGAGGTCAAGGGCGTGCGGGTAGTCACGGCAAAAGTAGAGAACGCCGACCGCGACGCCCTGCGCCAGATGGTCGATACCCTGC
Organism: Candidatus Acidiferrales bacterium; assembly: GCA_050015335.1. Taxonomy (GTDB): domain Bacteria; phylum Acidobacteriota; class Terriglobia; order Acidiferrales; family UBA7541; genus Palsa-295. Next base: position 63,037 of record JBEKBP010000004.1, read on the forward strand.
GCCAGAAGCTCGGCTCCGGAGTCGTGGTGTTGGCTTCTGCCGAAGACGGCAAAGTTACTATAATCACAGCAGTTACCAAGGACCTGATCCCCAGGCTCCACGCCGGGAAAATCGTCCAGGAACTGGCCAGAATGGTCGGCGGGGCCGGGGGTGGCAGACCCGATTTGGCGGAGGCTGGCGGAAAAGACACATCCGCTATAGAAAGTACTCTTGGTAACGTTTACCCCCTCCTAGAGCGGTTGTTATAATTCGCTTCGCCAGAAGCGCAGCCCGGAAACCATTCTTTCCGAGGCACTTGTCGCTGTTTGCAAAAGTTCGTCATTCACTTTCGGGAGTGCAGCGTTCTGCCTACCCCTATGCCTATCTGCAACCGGAGCATCTTAGGTGCGTTCGCGCTGCTGGTCGCGGCGATCTCGTGTTCAACACCGGCCAGCGGTCAGATCGTGTCTTACGTCGATGAGCGTGGAAAACTCATTTACGTGAACGGAGATTCCCCGCGACCGCGCCGTGGGAGTACTATGGGGAGTCCCTCGGCGGCGGCGCCCATGGGTTCGGTGTCGCGGCCAAGCGTACCAGCCGACGGATTGGTTGCAGCTTCGCCGAAGGTGACCGATTCCCGGCTCGATCGCATCGTGCAGGAAGCGGCGCAGCGGCACCGGTTGGACCCGGCGCTCATAAAGGCCGTGATCAGCACGGAGTCCGGTTGGAACACGCGGGCCATTTCGCAAAGGGGAGCGGTTGGATTGATGCAGTTGATTCCGGCAACCGCCCAACGCTTTGGCGTAGGCAATCCTTTTGATCCGGCCCAGAATGTCGAGGGTGGGACCACGTACTTGAAAGCGCTGCTCGATCGCTATAACGGTGATTTGCCAAAGTCGCTCGCGGCTTACAATGCCGGCGAGCACGCTGTCGATCTGAGCGGTGGCGTCCCTGCTTACCGGGAAACGCAACGGTACGTCCAGAAGGTAACCAACGCTTACTTCCGGCCCGACTCGAGTCGCACTTCTACGCTCTGGAGCCCTCAGGGGCCCACGCTGCGGCAGGAAGTCGACGCGTATGGTCGGGTAGTTTTCACGAACGAATGACCAAGCTTTCTCTCTCTGGAACAAAGCGCGCGAGCCGCAGGATGAGCCTCTTTCTGGCGCTCGCACTTGCCTTCCCGGCGCTTCTCGCCCCGCCAGCCCACGCGGACTCCAAAACCGATTCTCAGAAGCAGTTCGAGCGTGCCGTCAAGATGCGGACGATGCTCGAAGGCTATCTCGAAAAAGACCGCGGCGAGTCGGATTACAAGCAGACGGTTCTCGCCTACCGCAAGGTCTACCTGATTACGCCCGATGCGCCCGACGCCACCGGGGCTCTTGTCGCCGAGGCCGAGCTGTATCAGTCCATGGGCCGCCTCTTCGACGCGAAGTATTATCAGCAAGCGATCGACCGCTACATTTTCCTTCTGAAGCAATATCCGGGCACGCGCTATCGCGCGGACACGCTGTTCGCCATCGGAAAAATCCAGAAAGACGACTTAAAGAGATCCGACGATGCCCAGGAAACCTTCCAGCAGTTCCTGAAGCGCTATCCGCGTTCCGACAAAGCCGCCGACGCGCAGAAGGCCCTAAAGGAACTTGCTGGCGCCCGCCAGCCCGACTCGAAGCAGCCCGCGACCGCCGCGCCAAGCCGCACCGACCAGGCCGAGCCCCAGCAGAAATCGGCTGCGAAGGATACCCCCCAGCACCCAGCGAATCCGGCTGACGCGACAGCCGACGCTCCCGGGAACGCCGCGACCGATGCCAAAACCAAGCCGCGCCAGGCGAGTCAGCGGCAAGCCGGGAACGTGAATGTCACTGACTCGCAGCCAGATTTGAAAGGCCAGGCCGTCGAACCGCGCGTCGGCAATCGCATTTCGGACGTAACCCGCATACAAACATGGAACTCGCCGGATTCGACGCGCGTGATCGTGACCCTCAACGAGACGATCAAGTACGAATCGGCTCGCATCGCATCACCCGACCGAATCTATTTCAATCTCCACAAGGCCCAGGTCGGGGGGAAACTCTCCCGCCAGACGCTCGATGTAAACGACGGCCTCTTGGAATCAGTCCGCGTGGCGCAGAACAAGCCGGACGTCGTAAGGCTGGTCCTGAACGTGAATGGAGACAGGGATTATTCGGCGTTTCTGCTCGCCAATCCCTACCGCCTCGTGATCGACATTCACTCGCGCCCCGTAAACACCGCGAAGTCACTGCCTCCGTCGGCGGCGCCAGCTCCGGCACCGATCGTTGTTGCGTCAAACATGGTTGCGCCAACGGCTGCACCGGATCCGGTGTCTTCGCCGGCACCAACGGCAGCGGCGGAACCCGCCGTAGTTCTGGATATCGCTTCTCCCAGGGCGTCCAAGGCCAACGACACAAAGTCCGCCGCACCTTCCGCCTCAACAGCAGCCGCAAGACCCGTGGGGAAATCCGATGATTCGGAAGCCGACCAACCCACGGCCAAGTCACCTTCGCATGCGGATCAGGCTTCCGCTAAGACCGCCGAGAGGACCCTGCTGCTTCCGCTTTCCAAGAAGCCCGATCGGCTGACCGCTTCGCTCGAGCCGCCCCCAGAACCCAAACCAACGCGTGACGGCCAGCGCTCACTGACGCGCGCCCTCGGATTAAAGATCAGCCGCATCGTGATCGACCCGGGCCATGGCGGCCACGATACAGGTACCATCGGGCCGCACGGCCTGATGGAAAAAGATCTTTGCCTCGACGTGGGGCTGCGCCTGGGAAACCTGATCGAGCAGAAGCTTCCTGGCGCCGACGTGATCTACACACGCAGCGGCGACACATTCATTCCGCTCGAGGAACGGACGGCGATCGCCAACCGCGCGCAGGCCGATCTGTTCATTTCCATCCACGCGAATTCCAGCCACGACGAATCGGCCCGCGGCATCGAGACCTACTATCTGAATTTCGCTGCCACCGAGGAATCGATGGAGGTCGCCTCGCGCGAGAATGCGCTCTCCCAGGAGTCGCTGCACGACTTGCAGGACCTGATCAAGAAAATCGCGCGCAACGACAAGATCGAGGAATCGAAAGAGCTCGCCAGCGACATCCAGGATTCTCTCACCCAGCGCCTCCAGCTTGTGAGCCACAGCGAGAGAAACCGCGGCGTGAAGAAAGCCCCCTTCGTCGTGCTGATCGGTGCGGATATGCCTTCGGTGCTTTCCGAGATTTCCTTCGTGTCTAATGCCAACGACGAAAAACTCCTGCGCAAGGGCGACCAGCGCCAGCGTATCGCTGACGGCTTGTTCCGCGGCGTCAGCTCCTATCTCGAAAGCCTCAACAGCCTCCCCAACAACAAGCAAAAACTTGTCTCCGACAATCCCGCCGACGCCGGAACAGTGGCGTCAAACGGGAACCCCAAGTAGAATCGCGGCATCTAAGCTATGTCGGGGGCAGGAGCCTCGGGAAGGTTTCCGGGGGACGCCCGGTGGCCACGTTCTCGGGCGGGCTTACCCCGCCGGTCGCTCTCCCTACACTGTGCAGAGATGGATGATTTTTTTTTGATGTCGGGGCCTCTGGGCGTGCAGATTTTTCTTGTTTTTTGAGTGTTCGGATGTAGCGCTAAGATTGGGGTCTTATGCTGCGAAATGTTTGTCTGATGGCTGCGCTATGGATGCTGAGCGCCTCTTCCGCGCCGGCACAAACCATCCTGCCAAAGAGCTTTGCCGATTGGAGCGAGAGTGCCACAACCAGCTTCTCTTCGACGCAAGATGGCACCGATGGCCGTGTCGCACAAGCCGTTGCCAAGGAATATGAGTTTGTCGCCGGCGAGCATGCCACCTACACCAATGGCGCCGGTTCGCTCGATGTCATCCTGTACAAAATGACCGATCCCAGCGGCGCATACGGTGAATATTCGTTTTTGCGCACACCGGATATGGCGCACGCGAACCTTGCCGAGCACTCCTCAATATCTCCCCATCGCGCGCTCGCACTCGTCGGCAACACAGTTTTCGACATTCACGGCAAGGGCCTGCCCAAGCTTGCGCCGGCATTGAAATCGCTGGTGGCGACTGTTGCAAAAAGTGTGCAGCAAGGCCCGCTGCCGTGGATTGGAAGCCGCTTGCCCGCTGACGATATGATTGAGCGCTCGGACCACTACATTCTCGGGCCGGTGGCGCTCAATCAGTTTTTCCCCTTGGGCGACGACGATTGGCTGGGATTCTCGCATGGGGCGGAAGCCGAAACGGCGCAGTATCAACTGGGTGGCAAGATCGCTACCTTGCTGCTGGCCGATTTTCCCACTCCGCAGATCGCCTCCGATGAACTCTCCCGGCTGGAGAACAGATTCAACCTAAACGGGTCGAATGCCAACGCGGGTTCCCCGCTCTTTGCAAAGCGCACGGTGACGATGCTGGAAATTGTGATGGGCGCGTCCACGCAAGCAGAAGCCGCCCCGCTGCTCAATCAGATCGAGTCCGGCACGCAGGTCACCTGGAACGAGCCTACTTTTCAGTTCAAGGAACCCAGCATCGAAATGATGATCCTGGGCAGCATCATTGGAACGGGTATCATCTGCGGTTTCACTCTGATCGCCGGGCTGGCCTTTGGCGGCTTCCGGCTGGTGGTGAAGAGGGCGCTTCCCAACAAAGTGTTTGACCGCAGCAGCCAGATTCAGGTACTGCAACTCGGGCTGTCCAGTAAACCGATCAATGCAGAGGACTTCTACCAGCCTGATGGCACTTCCATACCCGACATCACTGTGGACAAAGACCTCCCCGACCGGGTTGCCCTTCGCATATTCCGCTGAAAAGTAAAAACTTACGCCACGTACACATTTTGGCATTCGCGCTTGACTTCATTTAAGTCGTTCCACTAGACTGCGTTGGAGGAAAGGGTTTCTCGGCCTACCGCGCATGGCCTTGGAGCTTTCTCCCTTCGAGGGCCCGCCAACGCGGGCCTTCTGGTTTTGGTCGGTATGCGCTTAGCTCACTCGGAACCGAAGGCCTCCATATGGCCCCCCGCCTTCCCCACGTCGGGGTGATCGGCCGAGCCCAGAACTTCGCAGCGAGCATTGGCGGTTTCCCGGGTAAGACTATGGGGGAACTGCTCACCTTCCTTGCACGAGCCTGCATCAACATCGCCTTGGAAAATGAATCGTTATCTTCCTAACGCAAGCCAGCCAGGAGACAATGGGCAGCATGACTCTAGCTAGCGCATCGCTATAGGAGACGGGGGTTCTCGCGGCAGGGCGCCTTGGTATTGGGAATGCCAATTGCTCTGTTTGGCGGCTCAGGACAAAGAAAATCCGCCTCTGACCACCGGGGATAAGGCTAACGCCTGTTCGGGAGCAAAACAGCGGAATGACCGGGAGGCCAGAACCGACGGTCAGATTGCCCCGAGGAATGGCCGGCCTTTCAGGGGCAAACCAAACTACACGAGGGTGGAAAATCGGGACCGCTTCAGCCCCGTGTCGAACAAGGGCAAATTCAAGTTGGCCGCAGACAGTTCTTTCGACCCGTAGACCTTCCCGTTATCGGGTTTCATCGCCTCGATCGGACAGGCGGAGAACTCGGAACCATCCTACGGGCAAGGTTTCAAGGGTCATGCAATATGAACGTCGTACGGAACGCCATCATCGCTACGTTCATGACGACAGCGATTCCTCCTTCGATTCTCCACCAAGATCCCGCTACGATATCAATTGGGCGAGGGAAGGTTCGTTGGTCGCACGCCTTGCGCGGTGAGCCGGATCTGTGTGACTCGCAGCAACGCAAGACAACGCCGGTTCAATACCTCGGAGATAGCGGGTAGCCTGATCGCCGCGCGGATTTCCAATATCTACGACCCGGCAGAGCGCCTCTCGGTCGCGAACACCAGGAGCGTCTGGGAAACGATGTCATGTGGAATACGGTTCGGATGTCGCGAGGGAATTCTGGCCGGATATTCGAACAAGGGTCACCTGCAAGAGTGAACCCGAAGCCGCCGTCACACCGTAGGCGTATCTGGCGCTGCGTTCCACGCCTCCCGGCTTGCCACAGCAGAGCAACGAAATTAATCTAATACAGGGTTGAAACGTGGTACAACTCACCATCCGGCTTCGGCGCATTTCTACCGATACCGGGAAGCGAAAATCCTTCAGAAATGTCAAGCACGCCTAAAGCTCCATCCCGCGCAATAGCGGAAGAAACCGAGAAGAGCGGCGCTCGGTCGGCGATTTTGCTGGCGGCTGTCCTGTTGCTTGTGGCTGTATTCAGCGTCATGTTCGGGTTGCAAACACTGGTGTGGTTCAATGCGAAGCGCTGGGCCTCTCAGGACCCGTGGCTTGCGGATACACCGCAGCCTCTACCGGCTGCTACGTCTGCGCCACCTGATGCGGCACCCTTAGCTGCCGGGAAGAATGGCAAAAACGCGAAGCCGCCGCAGCTGAAGGCCTATGACTACGAGTTCACGGCGCCGTGGCCGGGAAACGTGAAAACGGTTCCTGCGTCGAGCTCAGTGCAATTCCAGTTCGATTCGGGACAGGTGGTTGTGTTTTTCGACCCCGAATCCCAAGTGGATATCGTCCGCCAGATGAAATCGGGCGAGACCACACAGTACCAGCAATTCCAAAATGTGTTCGGCGATCAAGCGCCGGATACCAATTATGCGCTGTATCAGACGGTGTATTCGGCGTCGCCCGCACAGATTTCTCCCTTCATGCACAGCCAGGATGCGTTGCGCACAAACGTGCTTCTATTGTGGAAGCTCTCCTTTGGGTTCGACGCGCAGCCGGGGATTCATTCGTTCGAGTTGGGCAAGAACCGCGGATTCGAGTTTGGCGATGTGACCACGGGGCGGCCCGTGGCGCTGCGCGTGTTTGACGAGCGTGACGCGCAATTCCGGTTCGTATTTTCGGCCATGGGTGGAGCGAGCGGAAAATTCACGCAGGACGATATCAACGTTGCCGTGCAGTCACTGCAGTCTGTACCCATCCTCGAACGCTAACCTCCAGCTTAGGAGAACCGCGAGCGGGGGATGCCAGCGGGGAAAATGAATGCGGGCACCGACAATTGTAGACGCGCCGGAGATACACGGCGAGCGGAAGCAACGGTACGCCCCCCCTTTTTGTCGGAGCCAAGGCCTCGCCCCCCGTCCTAAAAGCCTGCCCCAGTGTAGAGGTTCCGCCACGACTGAAAAAAACAGCAACCCCCTTGAAAAGCGCAAAGGTAGGTTACTCCCAATAATGTAAGGACCGCCCCCCATTGCTGCGCGTCTTCGATGCTTTGGTCTGATCGCGGCCGTGGGTCTGGTCTGGACGTGGTTTTTCGGGCTGCAATCCAAATACTGATATGAGGCGAAGCAATTGAAAAACCGGCTTGCGGCGGCTCGCATTTTTACCGGCAGCCGTGCATTCAGGTTCTGGAATCCAGCCAAAGCACCCAGCACAACGCGGGTTACTTGAAAGAGGCAGTTGCAAGAGCAGGCGGCCGTTTCGTTGATTTCTTGGGATCCGAGTCCGACTACGACTTATTGAGATTGGCGTTGGATGCGACTCCCGAATCTCGCCCTTCATGGCGAAACGTGATGCCATCTGCCGGACAGTGCTTCTTTCCTACAAGCAGCTCCCATTCCAGCAACACTTCTCAGCAATCTATGGGTTTGCGTCCGATGGACTACGAGGCTTCCAGCTTGGTGATCTATCAAAGGCTACCTACTGTCGTTGAAGTCGAGTGCTTTGCCTCGGCATAAATTCCGATCGTTCGTCGGAGTCAAGCTCGGCTACAACACCACAATCCGTCAGACGGAAATCAACCGGGTCGTTCAGACTTTGCATCCCGCGGGGAACATCTCAACGCGGCCGACTCCGCCCTCCCACTAGGGAATCGACGCTAGGCGCGGGCGGCAGAGCCGACTGAATTCAGAATCTTCCCGTAATAGGCTTCATAGCGTGGGATCACGTCGTTGGCGCAATATTTGCTGCGGGCGCTCTTGCGCGCTTGCTGGCCCATTAAGCGGCCGCGATCGGGACGGGTGAGAATCTCGAGGGCATACTTGGCCGCCGTGGGGACATCGCGGGGAGCGACGAGATAGCCGTCGATCCCATGCGTGACGACCTCGGGCAAACCTCCCACGTTGCTCGCCACCACGGGCACCTCGCAGGCCATCGCTTCGAGAGCCGCAAGACCGAACGATTCCATGTCGCTCGGGAGCAGGAATAGATCGGCCAGGCCCAGTTTTTCCTGCACGTGATCCTGCTTGCCGACAAAAAACACGTCTTTCGCCAGGCGCTTTTTGCGCACGATGTATTCGGCGGCGCCGCGGTCCGGACCGTCGCCCATCATGACCAGCTTGGCGGGAATCTTCTCGCGCACAAGAGCGAAGATTTCGACGACGTCGGTGATGCGTTTCACGGGGCGAAAATTCGACAGGTGCATCAGAATCGGCTCGCCGTTGGGGGCCCAACGCAGGCGCGCTTCCTGATTTTCGGCACGCATGTACACATCGCAATTCACGAAATTGGGAATGATCTCGATGGGCCGCTTGATATCGAATTCCTGCAGGGTGCGATCGCGGAGATAATCGGAGATGGCGGTGACGCCGTCGCTCTCCTCGATGGAAAACCGCGTGATGGGCAGATAGCTGCGGTCATTACCGACCAGGGTGATGTCGGTGCCGTGGAGCGTGGTGATGAAGGGCAAACGACGGGGTACCGCCATCTGGCGAGCCAGCAGCGCGCTCACCGAATGCGGAATCGCGTAATGAACGTGGAGAAGATCGAGCGAAGCGGATTCACCCACTTCCAACATTTTGGTGGCAAGGGCGAGCGTGTAGGGAGGGTGGTCGAACAGTGGATAGGTGGTCATTTCCACTTCATGGTAGAAAATGCGTTCGGCGGCTGCGCCGCTCAGTCGGATGGGCATGGAATAACTGATAAAATGGATCTCGTGGCCGCGGGCCGCCAGTTCGATACCCAATTCCGTTGCTACGACGCCCGAGCCACCGTAGGTGGGATAGCATGTAATTCCGATTTTCACCCCCACACCCTCCATTTTCTACCGCCGGCATCCGCAGGCCGATCCACGAGGCTTGCGCGGATGTATGGCTGCTTCCAGCTTCCCGAAACCGACCTCGGCATTAGACGGGCCAGGGGGCACGCTGGGTTCGGAAAGTTTTTAACTGCAGGAGGAAACCCGGGAAGCTACCTGGCTTTCTCCCGAGGGGTCATCCTTTGACGCTTCGGTACATTTTGTGGCGGTTGCGGGAGGAATTCTGGCCCGAGAAGCATCCCTACGACATTTTAACCGGATGCGATACGTCGGGAATGATTCATCATCGACGGCTGGGGTCTGAGGCTAGCGATTACCAGCCGGTCGATCCCGATGTGTTTCGGGCGACGATGGCGCACGTGATTGGGCACATCAACGAGCACGCCGGCGAGCACGCCAACCAAGACGTCTCGGAGTTTACATTTGTCGATCTCGGATGCGGGAAGGGCCGGGCACTCCTGCTTGCCGAGGAGTATGAATTCAGGAAGATCGTCGGGGTGGACTTCTCGGCTGATCTAACCCGAATTGCTTCACGGAACGCAGAAAAGGTGGGGGCTACACGCATCACCGTCGTGCATGGCGACGTGCGCGAGTTCGATTTCCCGGCGGGGCCTTTGGTCGTCCTCCTGTACAATCCATTCAGCGCGCAAATTACGCGCAGCGTCATGCAGCGTCTCCTCTCCCACCCCGGAACTTTCTACATTGCTTACGTGAATCCCCTTCACGGGCATGCCGTTTCCTCTCTGCCCGGAGCTGAAATCGTTGCAAAGGATGATTGGTGCGCGGTTTGGAGATTCGGCGGAGCCACCCCAGCGGGGTGCGTCGAGTCCGGCGCGACAATTTCACGCGCGAGAAGAATGCTGAGATGAATAGGAAACCGGAGGGCGGAAGGCCGAAGCACAATCCCAACATCGCCCTGCGCGAGTGGGAAGACAAAACACTCGCCCCCACGCTCGCAAAATCTCCTGAGCGCAGCGCGCAGTTCACCACGGTTTCCGGCTACCCGATTCGCCGCTTGTACACACCAGCCGATCTCGCCGACTGGAATACGGAGCGCGATTTAGGCTTTCCCGGCGAGCCGCCTTACACGCGGGGGATTCACCCGAGCATGTATCGCGCGCGACTGTGGACCATGCGCCAATTCGCCGGCTTCGGCTCGGCGCGCGACACGAATGAGCGTTTCCGCTACCTGCTGTCGCAAGGGCAAACCGGGCTTTCTGTGGCGTTCGACCTGCCGACGCTGATGGGATACGACTCCGACCATCCGCTCGCGGAAGGCGAAGTCGGCAAGTGCGGCGTGGCGATCAGTTCGCTCGCCGACATGGAAGCGCTGTTCGACCACATTCCGCTGGCCGATGTGACCACCTCCATGACCATCAATTCGCCCGCTGCGGCGATCTGGGCCATGTACCTGGCGGTCGCGGAAAAGCAGGGCGCGGACCGGAAAATGCTTTCCGGCACGCTGCAAAACGACATCCTCAAGGAATACATCGCGCAGAAGGAATACATCTTCCCGCCCGAGCCCTCGATGCGCCTTGTGACTGACACGATCGAGTTTGGCGCCCAGCACACGCCGCAATTCAATCCCATCTCCATCAGCGGGTACCACATTCGCGAGGCCGGCTCGACGGCCATGCAGGAGCTCGCGTTCACGCTGCGCGATGGAATCGAATACGTGGAGTGGGGGTTGCGGCGAGGGCTGCGCATCGACGATTTCGCGCCGCGGCTTTCCTTCTTCTTCAACGCGCACAACGATTTTTTCGAGGAGATCGCGAAATATCGCGCGGCGCGCCGCATCTGGTGCAGCACGATGCGCGACCGCTTCGGCGCAAAGAATCCGCGCTCCTGGGCGCTGCGCTTCCACTCGCAGACGGCAGGGTGCTCGCTTACGGCGCAGCAGCCGCACAATAACATCGTGCGCACAGCGCTGCAGGCACTGGCGGCGGTGATGGGCGGCACCCAGTCCCTGCACACCAATTCGCTCGACGAGGCCTGGGCGCTGCCGACCGAGGCCACCGCTACCATCGCCCTGCGCACACAGCAAATCATCGCGCACGAAACGGGCGTGACGAACACCGCCGACCCGCTCGGCGGGTCACATTTCTTGGAGGCGTTAACGAACGAAATGGAGCGCGGCGCTCTCGATTATTTCCAGAGGATCGACGCGTTGGGCGGCATGGTCGCGGCTATCGAACACGCATACCCGCAGCGCGAAATCGCCGACGCGGCGTACCGATACCAACTGGCGGTCGATCGCAAAGAAAAGATCATTGTCGGCGTGAATGAATTTGCCGCCGAGGAGAAGCCCATCGAAATATTGCAGATCGATGAGTCAGTCGCGCCCAGCCAGGCCGCGCGGATCCGCACGCTGCGCGCGGAACGCTCGAACGAGGAAGTAGAGCGCCAGCTCAAGGCGTTGCGCAAAGCGGCCGCGGGCAGCGAGAACCTGATGCCCTATCTCTACGGCGCTGTAAAGGCCTACACGACGCTCGGCGAAATCTCGGATGCCATGCGGGAAGTCTTCGGCGTTTACAACGAAATCCCGGTCACCTAGCGACTCCGTAACGGGTTGTTCCCCGCCACCCCTCGCAAGAAGCGAGCCGACCGAATATAGATCGCCGCGCTCGGCGAAGTCCCGGCAAACGCGGTGATGGGGAACGGCTCCGGGAGCCCACTGCCAGCTGGCTATTCAGTATTTCTCACCCTCGCAGATGGCCTGCGCTGCCCCAGAAGGGCAAAGCCTGATGGTGTGACCCTGACGATGCAGCGACCGTCGAGCAGTTTCCTTGCAACCAGCCCGCGATCGTTTGCATCCTCCCAGACCGGGAGTCTGGGGCAGGACGTGCGCCAAGCGTCCATCACTTCTTCGTAGCTTCTCTCGCCTGCTGCCACCCACTCAAGCAGATCGAGAATGAGTGCCTCGACTACGTCGCTCATAGTTTTCTCTGACATCAGTTTAGCGCGAATTAGAATCTGCAGAACACCTGATGGGGCTGGTACAAAACCCGTCGCGAAAGGCCTGTTCCACGGCAATACTCGGTCGGAGCGCTTTTCCGTTGCATGAAAGACAGGGCGGTTGTGATCTCACAAATGCTCTCTCTCAGGATGTGTGCGGCGCATTATCAATGAGGCTACTACGGTCGAGAAGGCGATAGGAGGTTTGCCGGCGGCCTTGTCCCCAAAATCGTTCTTCGCTCGGAGAGCGGCGCGACCTTGGTCGTTATCTTTAAGCCTGCCAGCTGCGCGACTTCCAAGACGCTGCTGAATCTGATCTGCACGGCTATCCTTTGCTTCTCCTTTTCAGTATTCTTGTATCGGCATGGCAGAGAAGAAAATACGCGTGCTCATCGCGAAACCGGGGCTTGACGGCCACGATCGCGGTGCGAAGATCATTGCGCGCGCGCTGCGAGATGCGGGGATGGAAGTGATCTACACTGGGCTGCGGCAAACGCCTGAAATGATTGCATCGGCAGCGGTTCAAGAGGATGTGGACGTCATCGGACTTTCCATACTTTCCGGTGCACACAATACCCTCTGCCCCCGTTTGATGGACCTGCTGCGCCAGCATGACATGATGGACGTGACCGTGCTGATCGGCGGGATCATTCCTGAGGCTGACATTCCGGCGCTCAAAAAAGCCGGGATCGCGGAGGTTTTTCTGCCGGGAACCACTACACAAGCCATTGTCGATTTCATCCGCCAGCGCGTGGCCGCCGCTCCCCGAGGAGTCTGAGCGAAGTGAGCGGCACAATCAAAGCTTCGGGTGAAGACGCCAGCGGCAAGGGCAATCGTCTCGACACGCAATCGCCGGCGTTTCACAACAGCGCGCGGCAGATGATCGAGCTTCTGACCGAAATCAAGAAGGAGGAAGAGAAGATCCGGCAGGGTGGAGGCGCGAAAGCCATCGAAGCACAGCATAGAAAAGGGCGGCTCACGGCGCGGGAACGCATCGCCAAGCTGATTGACGCGAGATCCAAATTCCTCGAGCTGGGCCTCCACGCAGCCTACCGAATGTATGAAGAATGGGGCGGCGCGCCCGCGGCGGGAACCATCACCGTGCTAGGGCAGGTTTCCGGGCGGCGCGTGATGATTATCGCGAACGACGCTACGGTGAAGGCTGGAGCGTTCTTCCCGATGACCGCGAAGAAAGTGATTCGCGCGCAGAACATCGCCATCGAAAATCGCATCCCCACGATCTATCTGGTCGATTCATCGGGCATCTTTCTTCCCTTGCAGGAAGACGTTTTCCCCGACACGGACGATTTTGGCCGCGTGTTCCGCAACAACGCCGTGATGAGCGCCATGCGCATTCCGCAGATCACCGCGATCATGGGTATGTGCGTGGCCGGTGGCGCCTACCTGCCGGTGATGTGCGATAGCATCCTGATGACCGAAGGCAGCGGGCTCTTTCTCGCGGGTCCGGCGCTGGTGCAGTCCGCCATAGGGCAGAAAACATCGGCCGAGGAATTAGGCGGCGCGCAGATGCACGCGCAGGTCAGCGGCACGATCGATTTTCGCGAGCCGGACGATGCCACGTGCCTCCTGCGCATCCGCTCGCTCGTCGAAAAGATGGGCCATCCCGCCGCCGCGCCTTTTGATCACAGGCCCGCCGAACCGCCCACGCATCCGGGAGAAGAGATCTATGGGATTTTTTCGGCGGAGCCCTCCAAGCAATACGACATGCGCGATGTGATCGCCCGCATTGTTGATGGGAACCGTGATGGAAGCAACTTCGACGAGTATAAAGCCGAGTACGGCCAGACGCTGATTTGCGGATACGCGCGCATCGGCGGCTGGGCTGTCGGGCTCGTCGCGAACCAGAAGAAGAATGTGACTGTCGCGGCGCCCGGCACGGGCGACAAGCGCATCGAATTTGGCGGCGTGATTTATACCGAATCCGCGGACAAGGCCGCCCGCTTCATCCTCGACTGCAACCAGAATCTCATCCCGCTGGTTTTTCTGCACGACGTGAACGGCTTCATGGTCGGCAAGGAAGCGGAATGGAGCGGGATTATCCGCGCGGGCGCAAAAATGGTGAACGCGGTGGCGAACAGCGTGGTGCCCAAGATTGCCGTGATTTGCGGAGGCAGCTTCGGCGCCGGGCATTACGCCATGTGCGGGAAGGCGTATGACCCACGCTTCATTTTCGCATGGCCCACGGCGCGTTACGCGGTGATGAGCGGCGAATCCGCCGCGGGCACTCTGGTGGAAATCAAGATCAAGCAGCTCGAGCGTGAGGGTAAGAAACTGAGCGAAGCGGAGAAGAAGGAATTGTTCGGGTCAGTCCGGGCCACCTACGAGCATCAGACGGACCCGCGCTACGCCGCCGCGCGCTTGTGGGTGGATGCGATCATTGATCCCGCACACACCCGCGAGGCCTTGATCGAAGCGCTCGAATCGGTCGCGCTGAACGCGGTGATACCGGAATTCAAGACCGGGGTTCTGCAAACGTAAACGTTGCTTAAGATTCCCCCCCTCGAAGAAATGGAGCCGTTTTGGAAAATGTAACCGTCGTCGAATGCCCGCGGGATGCCTGGCAGGGGCTCGCGAACATCATCCCGACAGAAGAGAAGGTGAAATACCTGAAGAGCCTGGTGTCGCTGGGCTTTCGGCATATCGACGCGGTGAGCTTCGTTTCGCCCAAGCACGTGCCGCAAATGGCCGATAGCGAAGCGGTGATGCGCGAGCTGATCGGCGCAATACTGCCCTCGGGCGAATCGCCCGACATCGTTGGAATTGTCGTGAACGACCCGGGGCTTGCGCGCGCGCTCGCAACGCCTGGCGTCGCTACGATCGGCTATCCGTACTCGATTTCCGCTTATTTCCGCAGAGCCAATGCCAACATGTCGCGGGCCGAATCGCGCGCGCTGGTGGAAAAATTGCAGCGCGAGACGAAAGCGGCTGCCCGCAAGCTCGTGATTTACATTTCCATGGCTTTCGGGAATCCCTATGAAGAGCCGTGGGGCCCCGAAATCGTCGAAGAGACGATGATCTGGCTGAAAGATATTGGCGTGCGCACGGTTTCGCTGGCGGATACGGTGGGCACGGCGTCACCCGAGGATGTGGCGCGCGTTTACGACGCTGCTGCAAATAGCGTGGCGGGCGTTGAGATTGGAGTACACCTGCACAGCCGGCCGGATCGCGCGGCAGAAAAAGTCCTCGCAGCGTATAGGGCGGGCTGCCGGCGATTTGACGGAGCGCTCACCGGTCTGGGTGGCTGTCCTTTTGCGGGCGATGAGCTCGTGGGCAATATTCCGACAGAAACCGTGCTGGCGACGCTGGCCGCGCGCGGCGTCGCGACGGGGATCGACACAAAGTCACTCGCCATCGCCTGCGCGATGACCGGCGAACTGCGAGAGCGCTACGCGCACTCTCCCGAAACGGCGGAACCCAGGTAACCGGCGCAAGAGTTCGTGAAGTGATCGGCAAAAAGATGAGCTACCAGACGCTCCAACTCGGCGATAGAGGCGAAGTCGCGACGATCACGCTAAACCGCCCGGAGAAACGCAACGCTATCTCGCCGCAGATGATCGAGGAACTGCTGGCGGTGCTTCAGGAGATCGAGAGCAGCGCCGCGCGTGCGGCGATCGTTACCGGGGCGGGGAAAGCGTTCTGCGCGGGAATGGATCTCGACGTGCTGCGCTCGCTGGCAGGGCAATCCCTTGAGCAACACGTGGCCGACTCGCGGCTTGTCGCGAATCTGCTCTACAGGATTTATAGCTTTCCAAAGCCGATCATCGCCGCCGTCAATGGCGCGGCAATCGCTGGGGGATGCGGAATCGCCACCCTGGCGGATTTCACGCTTTCGGTGCCGGACGCACAATTCGGCTATACCGAAGTGAAGATCGGATTCATCCCGGCAGCCGTCTCGGTCTTTTTGCGCCGCCAGACCGGCGACAAGATTGCGCGCGACCTGTTGATCAGCGGAAGAATCATCGACGCGACCGAAGCCTACCGGCTGGGACTTGTGACCGAACTCGTTGCCGCCGAGAAGCTGGCCGCCCGCGCGCACGAGTTTGCTGGTATATTGCTCGCGGCCAGCCCCACGAGCGTCACCCGCACCAAGCGTCTGCTCCTTGCATATGAAGAAGCTGCCCTGCAGACAGAACTCGAGATGGCGATTCGAGAAAATGCTGCGATTAAAGAAACGGCGGACTTCCGCGAAGGGCTTTCGGCATTCCTTGAAAAACGCGAGCCGCGCTGGTCGGGACGGTAGAGCGAAGGAGATTAAGCCAACCGAATGAAAGATTATGCCGAAGCGATCACCCGCGTGCGCTACTCCGAGACGGATCAGATGGGCGTCGTGCATCACGGGAATTATTTCGCGTGGTTTGAGATCGGGCGCGTGGAGCTCTGCCGCGAACTGGGATTCGAGTACAAGCAGATGGAAATCGAGGACGACAGCTTCATCGTCGTCGCGGAGGCACACTGCCGCTACAAAAGGCCCGCGCGCTTCGACGACGTGCTGGCCATTCGCACCCGCGTCACGCAGTCGCAGCGCCGCACGTTACGCTTCGGCTACGAAATTTTCAATCAAGCCTCCGGTGAATTGGTCGCGACCGGAGAAACGCTGCACGTGATCTGCGATAGCCGGGGACGACCCAAGTCGCTGCCCGAGAAATATCGCAAGTTTTTCCCCGCAACGCTCACTGCCACCGGCGATACATCACCCGAAGAGACTGCCCAGAACGCCGGGCCTTTTAGCCGCTGAGACGTCGCGGCTGCCGCCTTCCTGTTCGACGAAGCCCCGAGGCAAAAAAAAAGACGAAGGGTTTCGACCGTGTCCATTCCAGGAGCCGCCCCGATTTCAACGATACGATCCACTGGCCGTGTTAAGCGTCGGCGCGTTTGTGGTTCGGGGCGGCAGATGGTCCCTGTGTCATGGCACGGCCCCGCCCCTCTGTTGCGTCATTTTGTTCCGGCGTTTGATGCGTATGTGAAGACTGCCGTGCTGGACACACCGCTTACTGGCTTCGCCATTCAACTAATTGGATTCTGTAGATGTCCATCGGCGTAAAATCATTGGCCTACCCGGAATATCCAGCGAGCAGCGTTGCGTAGGGATCCGTGGCCGTTGAGCTCACGGCCGATGGCGCGGGAACGTCGACTTCCTTCGCGTCACGGCAGGCTTCCATAACTTGGTTTCAGACGCGCTCAAGAACTGGCGTTTTCGACCGGCGAGATTCCATGGAAAACCGATTACCTCGAAAACAGTGATAGCCTTTGTTTTTTAGCCTTCCCTTTCAAAGCACTCCGTTACGCGAGTGCCCGCGCCAGGAACTTGCCAAAACGGTACCCGGCGATGTAGCTGAAAGGGGCTGTGCCGAGCGAATAGTGACCGCAGGGGAGCGACAAATTCTCCACCTGCACACCGTTCCGTTGGGCCGTGTCATGAAAAGCGTCGGTAAATTCGGGCCAGAAAGTGGGGTCGTAGCGGCCGCTGGCAGTGAAGATCGTCTTCCCGGCACCTCGCAGCTTCGGAATGTAAGGAAAGGGACTGATCGGCGACCAATAATGCCGGGCTTGTTCGTGCGAGATCCGGGTGCTCAGCGATTCCCACACGTTCATAGTGGTCAGGCCGTTGGCGACGACATCGCCAAAATAGGTGGCGACGTGCAGAAACGCCCCGGCACCCAGTGTGGGTTCGTGGCACAGGGTGATAAACGCAATCGATGAGCCGATGCTCGTGCCCAGAATACCGACGGGCGAATAGCCCTGCTGTTCGAGCCAACGCACGGTGCGCCGCACGTCGACGACGGCCTGACGATTGGCCTGCATGGTTAGCCCGATGCTCGGGCTAATCAAGTGATCGGCGCGTGGATGCCCGGGAATCGAGCGGCGGTCGTGGTAGGGCAGGCTCATCTTGATCGCAGTGAGCCCGAGGCGGTTGAGCCAGCGGCAAACGTCCTGTTGTTCTTCCCAGCGGGCATTCCACTGCGCCAGCACGACTACGGCCGCCTTGCGCTTGCCAGGGAATAACTGGCCGTGGACGCGATTGTTCTCCGCCCACGGGGAAGCAATTGCGCTGGTGAAGGTGAGAACGTTGTCTTCGAGCTGGTAATCCTGGGCGGGAGGGGCGGCGAACCATTGGTCGCTGGCCGCGAGTGTGTTTTCTACAAAGCGATCGAGAAAGCCTGCCGGATCGGGGTCGTTTGGGTCGCCGCCGATATGCTCCAGGCCCCAAGAGAAAGGGAGCATTCGGCGGTTGGGTTCCTGCGCCCAGCGCCTGTGCTCATATCTTCGGATTCTTTGTTCGAACCAGGACATCACCGAGACTCCGACTATATCCGAGGGAAGGCCAGCAATCAAAATCCGGGTGACGTTGTCGCGCAGACTGTTAGATGTCGGGCACGGTGGCGGCGAGGCTGCTTGAGCGGCTGGGTGGGATGTGGCAGATTCAAACGGTGACTCCCGCTTTGCTGATCGGCATCTTCGCATTCCTGTTTGGACTCGTTATTGGAAGCTTTTTGAACGTATGCATCGTGCGGATTCCGGAGGGGAAATCGATCGTCTCTCCGGCGTCGGCTTGCCCGGAGTGCAGCGCTGAGGTGCGCCCTTACGACAATATCCCCGTGGTAAGCTACCTCGTACTAGGCGGCAAGTGCCGGTTCTGCAAGGCGACGATTTCCTGGATGTATCCCGTAGTGGAGTCGCTCAACGCGCTGCTCTTTCTCGGATGCTATCTGGCGTTCGGGGTTACCGCGGAGGCCCTCAAATGGGCGGTATTTTCCTCGCTGCTGATCGTGTTGGTGTTTACGGACCTGCGCGAACGGATACTCCCTGACGCAGTGAATTTCACGGGATTGGGGATGGCGCTCGCCCTGAGCCTGTTTACCAAACCCACGGACGGAACTGCGCTCCTGATAGCCAACCACCTGTTCGCCTTCTCTCCCCCTGCGCCGGCACTTTCATTTGCCGATGCAATCTTAGGAGCGGCGGCGGGTAGCGCATTTCTGTGGCTGGTCTCTGAAACGTATTTCCGGCTGCGAGGCCGCGAGGGGATGGGCCTGGGCGACGTAAAAATGATGCTGATGGCCGGCGCATTTCTGGGAGTGGAACGGACGCTGCTCACGATCCTCGCGGGCTCGCTGCTGGGAAGCGTTTTGGGTATCGCGTTCATTCTCGCGAAGCGAAAGGACTCAGAATACGAATTGCCGTTCGGCACTTTTCTGGGGATGGCTGCGTTGCTCGTGGTCTTTTTTGGAACGCCGCTCGTCGAGTGGTATCAATCGACTCTGTTGGTGCGATAGATGAACCAATCTTTGCCAACCCACTCCCTGGTCCACAGCGCGCCGCAGATATCGTCGCTTGGCGCTACCTACGTCATTGTCACGTTCGTTGTTCTTGTCGCGGGGATCGCTGCGTTGGCGATGGTGGCCCGCAAATTTCTGCGCGGTAGATCCGCCGAGTCCAGCGACCAATGGGACAAGCCCGCGGCCGGGAGCGAAAACCCCGACGCGTTCATGGCGGCTTCGATGCAAGGCGTGATCGAAAAACTGCGCGCGCAGGAAAAAGAGTTGGCGCGGCTGCATCTGGTCGCGCAGGAACGGGCGCAAGAATCCGAGCGGCTCACCGAAGAAGTTACACGCAATATGCCGACCGGACTTCTGCTTGTTAACGCGACCGGGGCGATCGGCACGGCGAATCCCGCGGCAGAGCAAGCGCTCGCGATGCGGCCGCTGCAATACCGCTCCTATAAAGAAATTCTTGGCAGCGATTCGGACCTGACGCTGATGCTGGCGGCCTGCCTGCGCGAGGGGAAGACATTTCACCGCAGCGAAGTGGAACATCTCACCAGAGACGGTGAAGTCCGGCGCCTCGGTGTGACGATCTCGCCGATTTACCGGCACGCGCGAAATGTAATGCGCGCCAATCCGGGGGACTCCGCTCCTCCCGAAATGAAAATCAGCGGCGCGCTCTGCCTGATGAGCGATTTGACGGAGCTGACGGCGCTCCAGAAACAGATCCGCTGGAAGGAGAATCTGGCGGCGTTGGGGGAGATGTCCGCAGGTATCGCGCACGAGTTCAAGAACTCGCTGGCCACGATCTCAGGCTATGCGCAGATGATCCGCAGTGAGGCAGAGCCGGGCGACATCCACGATTCGGCGGAGCGCATTCTCGACCAGACGCGCTCCCTCACGCATGTGGTGACCGAGTTCCTGCGCTTCGCCAAACCGCTCGAAATCTGCTACGAAACGGTCGCCATGCAGGCGCTGGTCGAGCGTGTCGCTGAGGACTTGCACGAAGTATTTCCGCAATGCACGGTCGAATGCGAGGGTACGTTTGTCGATCTGCCGGGGGACGAAGCGCTGCTTCGCCAAGCTCTTTTGAACCTTACGCGCAACGCGGCGGAGTCCGGACGCGACGCGGGACACTCGCCTCGCGTGGTTGTCTCAGGAAGTCTGGAGGAACTCGGCGGCCGCAAATGGCAGCGAATCTGCGTGGCCGATAATGGACTGGGAATCCCGGGGCACGATTTGCCGAAGATCTTCCTGCCATTCTATACCACCAAGTCGGAAGGAACCGGGCTGGGGCTCGCCGTGGTGCAGAAGGTCACTCTGCAGCACGGGGGAAGTATCGAGGCCCGCAATCGCCAAGGCGGAGGCGCGGAGTTCCTCCTGTGGTTACCTTTGCGGCAGGACCCCTTGCCCTCTCTATTCCCCTCGCAAGCCGCCAGCATCTAAACTAGCGGCAGGCAATTCGACCAAGTTCTGCCTCGCAGGAGGCCAAATCAATGCGTAGGTTTCTTACATTTGCGGCTCTCGCGGTGACGATCGCTCTTCCTACGGCGGGCTGGTGCCAGCAAACGAACGCGGATCAGGAGAAGCAGGCGACCGATGGCTCACAGGGAGAGCCATCGGTTCCCGCGTCTGGTTCCTCTTCTCAAGGCCAGGGCAAGGCTACTGTCGCCGAGGGATCTCGGAATGCGACACCGGCTCCCCAACCCGATTCGATTGCCGCTGCGGCGCGCCAGGCTCGCGAGCAGAAAAAGGAGTCCTCCAAAACGCCCAAGGTCTTTACCAACGACAATATTCCCAGTTCGGGCGGCATTTCTTCGGTAGGCGAAGCGGCCACAGCCACCACCGCTACCGATACCAGCGCCGGACCGGCGGCGAGTGCAGCGAACGACGAAAAGGCATGGCGCGAGCGGTTCGCAAAGCTGAATCACAAGCTGACCGAGGACAAGCAAGATCTCGACGTGATGCAGCGTGAACTCGGCGTGCTGGATGTGCAGTATTACAACGATCCCGTCAAAGCCATGCAGCAGCAATTGACGCGCAGCGATATCAACGACAAGACCGCCAAGATCGACGAAAAGAAGAAGCAAGTCGAGGTCGATCAACAGGCCATCGACGACGCCCAGGACGAACTCCGCAAATCAGGCGGCGATCCGGGCTGGGGCCGCTAAAACATACGCGATGGAACCCGTTCTATTGGTCGAAGACAAAGCGGAGTTGCGAGCGATGCTCCGCAAAGCGCTCGAGCGCGCCGGCTATACGGTGGAAGAGGCGCCGGACGGAAATTCCGCGATTGATAAGGTTCGCAGCCGCCGCTACCTGCTCGTTCTTTCCGATTTGAAGCTGCCGGGCAATTCCGGGATCGACGTTTTGCGCGAAGCTCGCCGCGCCGATCCCACCCTTCCCTTCATTCTTGTGACCGCTTACGGGTCGGTGGAAGAAGCGGTCACGGCGATGAAGGAAGGCGCTTTCGATTTCATCCAAAAGCCGGTCGACCTGGACCACTTGAAGCTGTTGCTGGAGCGTGCCGCAAAACAGCAGGAGTTGCTGCGGGAAAATCTTCTTCTTCGCGAAGAATACGCCACCCGTTACGGATTCCCTCGCATTGTCGGCGATCACCCCTCCATGAAGGACGCCAGCCAGATGACCCAGCGGGTTGCCGCGACCGATTCCACCGTCTTGCTGCTCGGAGAAAGCGGAACCGGGAAAGAGCTCTTCGCGCGAGCGATTCATCATCTGAGCCCGCGGGCCGCGCATCCTTTCGTGGCGCTCAATTGCGCGGCGATTCCAGAGGGATTGGTCGAGAACGAACTCTTCGGCCACGAGCGCGGCGCCTATACAGGGGCGGGTGCGCGAAAGATCGGGAAGCTCGAACTTGCCCATCGCGGGACGCTGTTCCTCGATGAAATTGGCGAGCTGCCGCTGGCGATTCAGAGCAAGCTATTGCGCGTGCTGGAAGAGAGAAGATTCGAGCGCGTGGGTGGGACACAGGAGATTGAAGTCAGCGTGCGAATCGTGACTGCAACCAACAAGGACCTGCGCGCGGCTGTCGCAGATAAGACCTTTCGCGAAGACCTCTATTTCCGCATCGCCGCCGTGCCCATTACCATTCCGCCCCTGCGCGAACGCGGCGACGATGTCCTGCTGCTGGCGGAGCATTTTCTCGACCGCTTCAAACGGGAATTTCGCAAACCGCTGCTGGCGCTCACCGACGAAGCGCGCGCCCGGCTGCGAACTTATTCGTGGCCCGGCAACGTACGTGAATTGCAAAATGCCATTGAACGGGCGGCGATCCTGGGAAACGGCCCCGACATCTATACCGCCGCTTTGCGGTTGCCCGCTACAAAGCCGGCCCCCGAAGAGCTGCCGGATGGAATGCTGGAAGAGGAATTTCTGTGGGACGGGCCGCTCGAAGAAGTGTCGCAGAGAGCGGTAACCCATGTGGAGCGGTTCAAGATACAGAATGCCCTCCGCGAAACCAAGTGGAACAAAACGCGAGCGGCGGAGAGCCTCGGAGTTTCGTATAAAACCCTGCTCAGTAAGATCCGCGCGCTCGGCCTGGAAAACTGAACCCTTCTCACTGAAGCGCCTCACCCCAGCAGTTCGACAAGCACTTCATTGGAAACGGTTAGCCGGACGGGCAACAGCCTTAGGCGCGCTCCCTGCAGTTCGATCAGTCCCTGGGATTGCAGATTCGTAATTCGCTTTCGCAAGTCGCTGATGCGGCCGGGAAGCTTATTATCGTAATCGCGTTCGATCCTGGCCCAATCAATCCCGTCGAGTTGCCTTAAGCCCAGGAAAAACTCTTCCTCAAGCGCCTGTCCGGTGGTGACGCTTTCGATTTGCTCGCGTGGCGAGATTCCCTGCTCGATGCAGGTTACATAGCGCGCGGAATCGTGCATATTAGCCCAGCGTTGGTGGCCGTCAAAGGAATGGGCGCCCGCTCCGAAGCCGATGTAGGGTTTGCGGCACCAGTACTTCAAATTGTGCCGCGAGCGGCGGCCCGGCAGCGCCCAATTGGAGATTTCGTAATGCTCGTAGCCCTGCGCAGCCAGCCGCGCGCGCGCCGATTCATAGAGCTCGGCCATGGCGTCATCGGTCGGAATCGCCGCGGCGTTGTAGCGGCTTCCGCCCGCCAGAGATTCTTGGCCAAGGTGGCTGCCCTCGTCGATTTCGAGCATGTAAACGGAGATGTGTTCCGGGCGGATGTCGAGCAACTCCGTGAGCGAGACTTCCCAGGATTCCCGCGACTGATGCGGCAGGCCCGCGATCAGGTCAACGCTGATATTCTGGAACCCAGCCTGGCGCAGGAGATGGACTGCGCGAAGGATGTCCGCGCGCCGGTGCATTCGGCCAGCGGACTTGAGCTCGTGGTCGTTAAACGACTGCGCTCCGAGACTGACGCGATTGAAACCAACGGCCAGCCAAGCGGCTGACTTTTCTGCGGTGATCGTTTCTGGATCGGCCTCCAGGGCAATTTCCGCAGATCCGCCCTGTATTGCAAAATGCGAGCGGAGGGTTTCAAGAATCTTCGCGAGCGCCACAGGATCGAGAAGGCTGGGTGTGCCGCCGCCCACGTAAACCGTATCGACGGCACCCACCTCCGGATCACCGGCACTTTTCTCCCGTTGGGCGAAACGAATCATTTCGCGGCAGACCGCGTCTGCGTACGGGCCGTAGCGGTCGCGCGAAACGACGCCCGTATGGAAATTGCAGTAGGTACACTTGGTCTGGCAGAACGGTACCTGGATGTATATGCCAAAGCTCATCGGTAACAGGGATTCTACCGCGCTTATTGGGTGGCGTGTTTGGATGCGCTGTGGCACTACAAATCAGGATCGGGAACGATTTTGACATGCAATTGGCGGGAGCGCGGCCCGTCAAATTCGGCGAAGAAAATCACCTGCCAGCGACCTAGCGAGAGGCTGCCGCCTTCGATCCATATCGTCTCCGAAGTGCCGACCAGAGCCGTCTTGATGTGCGAATCAGAATTGCCTTCCGCGTGGCGGTAATCGCCCCTGTGAGGAATCAGGCGGTCAAACGCCATTTCCATGTCGCGTGCGACGTCGGGATCGTAGCCTTCATTCACCAGCACGCCGGCCGTCGTGTGCGGAACGTAGAGGTGGCAAACTCCGCGCAGGCAGCCGGAACCGCGCACGAGTTTTTCAATCTCGGCGGTAACGTTCTGAAGCTCGGTGCGGCGTGAGGTTCGCACCTTGTGCGTGGCGCAGATAGGTTTTGTGGCCATGGCTCTGTGAATAACCGGGCTGCCTGTTCCGGCCTTCGACCTAGCGGCTGCTGGCCGTGAGATCGAAAGCCAAGAAGCGCAGGCTCGGAAACGGGCACCGCGAGAGCAAGGCGCTGGCGCAGATTCCTGTGTAGTGGCTAAAGCCACGACCTAGAACAATTTGCATGTGGCGATACGGGCGATCGGAACCCAAAGCCTGCGCTTAGGCTAGCTCATCGGCTGACTTTGCCCCGTAGAAGCCGAACCACGGTTTGGCTTCCTTCAAACGCTCATTCACGTTCTGGATGTTCTTCACGCCCTGATTGCCGAGCCAATCCTCGAGCGCCTTCACGCCCTGCTTCGCGTAGACCGGAATGGCGTCTTTCCACGTGGCGCGGCCGCACAGGACGCCGGAGTAACTTGTGCCGGTTTCAGCCGCGAGTTCGAGCGTCTCGAGAAACACGTCGTTGCTGACGCCCGCCGAAAGATAGATAAACGGCCGCTTTGCCGCCGCGGCAGAGCGGCGGAAATGCTCTTTGGCCTGATCGCGCGTGTAGGCGGCGTCGCCTTTGCACGCCCTGCTGCCCGCGACGTAGGCCATGTTCACGGGAACCTCGACTTTGAGTACATCCACTCCGTACTGAGGCTTGGAAAATTCCGCCATGCTTTGCGTCACGATGTCGGGCTTTTTGCGCGCAAAGCCGATGCTCTTCTCCTCGCCGCCTTCTTCGTAGCCGACCAATTCGAGGAAGAACGGTATATCCACGCCAATGCATTCCTCGCCGATCCGCTCGACCCAGGCGTGCTTGATTTCGTTGATTTCGGGTGGGTCGTAGGGCGTGTAGTAGAGCAGGATCTTGATGCAGTCGGCGCCGGCAGCCGCGAGTCGGCGCACCGACCAGATATCGAGCAGATCGGGTAGACGGCCGGGCTTGGTGTTGTCGTAGCCGCTGTTCTCGTAGGCAAGCAGCAGGCCCGCATTCTTCGCGCGCGCCATGGAGGCAGCAAGGCCATACTCAGGATCCAGCAGAACGGCGCTCGCGTAAGGGGTCAGGACGCTCGTGACGGCCGTCTTGAATTCCTCGAGCATTTTCGCGGTGACTTCTTTTTTGTCTACGCCCTTTTCCTTGGCGATGGCGTTTTTCAGCGAACCGCGCTGGTCCATGGCGGCAGCCGCAACCACTCCGCGCGAATCCGACACGGCTTGCAGCCCTTTTCGCTTGCCCGGGGATACCTTCATGTCGAGAGAGCCTCCGTGCGTATGAGCAGAACCTAAATGCGCCCACGATTCTAACACGGGAAGCCCGCAGCGACCGCGCCGCGGGAGTGGAAATCGGAAATGGGTGGCTGGTTCCCAACCCGCCAATCGAGAGATTGGCTTCCCCGAGTGAGCCCTACCTTAGAACGAGAACGTGGTGCTGCTGAGCGCACCACGAAATCTCCGCTGAACCCGGAGCGGGGCTGGCGTGGGCGAGGTCGTCGAGAAATGCGAGGCCGTACTCAGCAAGGAATGGCAGGACACACAGGCTGCGTTCCTGAAGTCCGCGATGTGGGTACAGCGAATCGAGCAGGATGCGCTCGTGCCGTTCCAGAACGCCCGTCCTGAAATTTTCGGCCTCGGCAGCCTTCCCTCTGAGTTTCGCGAATTGGTACAGCATTTTACTTTCGGCAGACTGCAGCATGCCCAATAGCGACGGGTCGAGCTTTTTGAGCGGCTCCTCGTAAGCACCTAGCAGGCTGCGAAGCGACTGTTCTCCGTCATCGAAACTTCTTGCGAGGTCGGAAGGCAACGACTTCGCCTCCATCGTTTTGCGAAGATGCTGGCGGCCCTGGAAGAAATCCCGCATCTCGAGGCCGTATTTTTCGAGCAGGTTCGCCACCGCAGGCTGCACGATTGTGAAGCCCGCTCGCGGCAAAATCGCGGGCATGCGGCCGAGGATCTGCTTGTAGGCGACTCGCGCCTGGGCCATGTAGGCGACTTCCGCTGGGCCGCCGATGTAGGCCGCCGTGGGCAGCAGCGTGTCCTGGATGACGGGCCGAAGCAGGGCGTTCGGGCTGAAATCCTCCGGTGTCTTCTCGATCAAGGAAGCCAGCTCTTCGCGAGAAAACAAGGCCTTGCCCGCGGAAAACTTGCCGTTGTGACTGCGAACGGGTTCGCGCCTGCCCTCGACGTTGTAGAACAGAAGCGTGGCCTCGCGCGTGACCTTCACTTGCGCGTGAAAGCCGCGGTGTTCGAGCTCTTTGGCTTGGTCGAGCAGGGAATTTCGAAGCGGCTCCTCCTGATCGAGCGCCCGACGAAATACGGGGGCCATCAGACGGTGCAGGCGGGCGTCGAGCTGATCGATGAAAATAATTCCGCGCCCCACAAGCAGCCGCGCCAGTAGTTTGCCAAAGGCTGAACCATAGGTTTCGCCGGCAGCGTAGGTTTCGCGGAGCGCTCGCGTAATGTCGTCGGCGAAGCCGCCTTCGAGGGTCTGAGACGCCGCTGCCACGAGTGCATCGACGGGCTGCCCCAAACGAACTTCCCCGACGCGCCTTCCCGCGTCACCTTCGCCGGCGGACAGGTCATATTCGGTAAGCCCGCTTCGCGTATTCCAGACGGAGTGGCTCACTTCGGCGAGGTCGTGATCCTCGGTGGCAAGCCAGAAGATGGGTACGGCATCGGTACCGCGGCCGGTCAACTGCTCCGCACAGCTGATGGCCGAGACCGCCTTGTACAGCGTATAGGCGGGGCCGGAGAAAAGACCCACTTGCTGGCCGGTGACGATAGCGATGGCGCCCGCGGAGAGGCGATCAATGTTCTTCTCGGTGGCAACATCGGCTCCGAACCAGCGATTCTGCTCGCGCAGAACCTCTGTGACGACCCGGCGGGTCGAAGAATCAAACTGAATCTCGCGGACTGCCGCGTCGATTCCCGCCGCAGTCGGCGGGTGGGCATAATAAGAAGCTACTTGCTGGAAATCCTCAAGAAAGCAGGAAAAAAGCTTCGTCGTGTCAGGAATTTCGCGCAACGCAATACAGTGGGACTCCATCGAGGAAATCATGATACACGCGGCTCAAACGGGCGGCAACACAACCTCATGAGGCAAGTCAGAAACGCGCAGCCCTGAGTCTCGGTACTCACCACTCGATTCGATGTTGACGCGGCGGGGGCGATTCAATCTTTCGCATCAGCAGTAGCTTGCGGGGCTGTTACGCGCGTGGACGGCCGCGATTGAGGAACGGGGCAAAGGCGCTGATGAGCGCCCCGCGAAGGGCATCCCGGCGGGTGACTAGGCCGCACGTCAGCACTCCCCAGGCCCCCTGGCCGTCGCGAATGCCCTCGCCTCCGGCAAACGAATCGATGGCTTCAGATAGTTCCACGCCTTGGTCGACCACCTTTGTTACCAGGGCATCCGGAAGCAGTAGGCCGGCGGACTGGCCGAAGGCAGACATTCCTTGGCCATCGGTGACGTAAGCCCAATTTTGGAGGAAGACGAAACGGCGGTTACTTTCCCTCACGATGTCGAGGCCACCTTCGAGTCCCACGAAATACTTCCACGGCTCACGCTGCTGGCGGGCGATCGCCACGAGGGCTTCTGCGCGTTGGCGGGCGCCAGACATGGTGTCCTCGCGCGTGAGGGGCGTGTGCCGGACACCGCTCGGAACGTCAAACCCGCACGCTTCGAATATGGACTCCGGACTGAGGCGAGCAGCGATGAGGATCAATGTCTCCCGGACAGCGTCTAATTTGGGACGGCGCATGCTGCCGACAGCGACGATGACTGGCTCACTCATTTTCGCGGATTGTCCCAGGCCTAGAGCGTCACTGAAACTCACAGGTCGTTTTCTCCCACAACCGCCGGGGGAGGCTCGCCCTGCATTCCAAGGCGCTGGCGCGAGGAGAACATGCCGCCCTTGGCATCGCGCGAGGGAGCAAATGCGGCAAATCCAATGGGTGAAGAAATGTCGTCGTAGATGGCTTCCAATCGGCTGCAAAGAATGGGAAGCGGCTCCGCAAGTGAGTCCACGAAAGCTAGAAGAGCCGGTGCGGGCCTGCTATCATAGCAGTACCGTTCGGATCATTTTTATCTAGTGACGCCTTTGCTTGGTTTGCTTGGTGGCACTTCTACCCCGCTCATCGGGCGATTGGCGTTCCCGGGCAGAACCACAGAAACGCACGGGTTGCGGCGCAACGAAGCCTTGTTCTGACGCTGCCAAAACCAAATGCAGATCCCTCCGTTCGGGTAGCAGAGGCGGGGAGAGCTGCGGTTGGTTGGGCGGAGCGACAAAGATTACTCTTTCCACAGCTGCGTCTGTCTCTCGCGGGAAAAGCGGGTGGAAAGGAAGACCTTGAGGCCTTCGATCGAAGAGAACACCTGGTCCGAGCATCCCAGCGCCCAGCTGCTCACTTCCTCGACAGGGACCGACGCGACTAGGTAAACAGGGATGCCTTTACGATGGGCAGCGGTAAGCTCGGCTGCCGTTCCGCCGGCTTGCACGGCGTTGGAATCCCAATAGCAAATCACGTAATCCGCTTTGCGCTCAATGAGTTCCAGATCAAACGCAATGATCTTGCGGATGACCCGGCGGAAACGGTCGAGATCGGTCATCTTCCATCGCCGGAAATTCTCGATTTCGTCCTGGTTGAGGTTTTTCTTTTCGTCTTCGACAGGGTCGTAGACCCGATGTCCCAACTGATCTCGCAGAAACGGCGCTAGGTTACGGCGCCACAACCTCCCGCCGTCTTCGGCAAACTCGATGAGACCGCAGAGATAGGCAAGCATGATTTGGGAGCGGAAGACTACCATGCGAAAGCGACCTTGCCTACTCCATCACCTGTGGAAAAAAGAGGAAAAATTGGAGCGGGATAAGGGAATCGAACCCTCGCCTCGACCTTGGCAAGGTCGCGTACTACCACTATACGAATCCCGCCCATGAGGAATCTCGTTGGCGAATGAATATTTATAGCACGCGCCTCAGACCCCGAGCAAGGGCTCGCCAGGTGGAATATTCATCGGCGGGGCTTTTCGGCGGGGCCGAAGCCGTGCCTCGGCAAGTCTCGATTAAACTTTCATCGGGGGCTAACCTTCGCCGCGCTTTTGCCGATCAGCCTAGAGCTTGTAGCCGATTTTGCGCACAAACTCGCGGCGAACCCTTGCGTCTTCAGGCCCTTCCACACCCTTCGGCGAGCTGCCGTCGATAACGCCGAGCACGCCCCGGCCCTGTTCGCTATGCGCCAGCACGACTTCTACAGGGTTCGCCGTAGCACAGTAGATGTTGCACACCTCAAAGCAGTCGCGGACGCGGCTCAGCAGGTTGATGGGATACGCCTGCCGAATCAACAGGACGAAGACATGGCCTGCCCCGATCGCCTGGGCGTTGGAAACGGCCGCTTCGCGCAGGTCATCGTCATTGGCTTCGACGCGAATCAAGCAAGGCCCGGAAGCCTCGTTGAAAGCAACAGCGAATTTGGCTCCCGGAACGGTGTTGACCACAACCTCGTAGAGATCCTCGGCGGTTTTGATGAAATGCGACTGTCCCAGAATGAGATTGGCATTCTCGGGAATGTACATGCGCACAGTTAAGATTTCCATTTTCTATCTCCGCTCGGTAAAAACTTCCCACATTTGGAATACGTAAGCGAGTGCCCAATTGCGATTTCGCAAAAAGCTTTCAAAAACGCCCATTATCCGCGCGAACCATAAACTGGGCAACGAAATGTCTCAATGGAAATCGACGTGCTAAAGAATTCTTGAAGCTTGCTCTGGGCGGTCGCATCTAACCGTTCCTAAGCGGCTGTGGTGGGCGGCAAGATATTTAGGAAACGAGAAGCAGATTGATCATTAAGACTCTTCACCAGGCCAAGCGCTTCCTCAAGATTCTAGTCGGATTCACGCTTCTGGTGATCGGCGTCGTGATGATCGCTACGCCCGGGCCGGGTGTTCTCACAATCGCGCTTGCCCTAGGTGTACTGGCGGCAGAGTTTGTGTGGGCGCGGCGCCTGCTGGACCGTTTGAAAGAGCAAGGTGTGCGCATTCGCCAGACCGTTTTTCACGCTCCCGATCGCGCCGCTTGAATACCCTTCTGGATTCGATTTGACTCTTCCCCGATACCCCTAATTATGGTTTCATGCCCTGGTAGCCCAGCGGAGGGCATTCGTGCCGGACAGTTCACGCCATTCGAACCACAAATCCCCCAAATCGGCCAGGCGCTGGGCTCAAGAATGGTCGCTGATTACCGGGGCAAGCGCAGGAATCGGGCTGGCTTTTGCGGAGCAACTGGCGTCGGCGGGGTCAAACCTCGTCTTGACCGCCCGGCGAACGGACCGACTGCAGCAGCTTGCTGCCAGCCTATCGGCGAGAAATAGCGTGCAGGTGGAGGTTTTTGGCGCCGACCTCACCCGGCCAGAGGCCCCGGACCAAATCTACGAGTTCACGAAGTCGAAAAATATCGAGATCGAGCTGCTGATCAACAACGCGGGCTTTGGCGCGTTCGGAAATAACCACGAGGTTCCACCACAGCGGCTAAGCGACATGATTCAAGTCAACTGCTCGGCGGTGGTTCAACTGACGCGGCTTTTCGTGCCCCCTATGGTTGAACGAAAGCATGGCGATGTGCTGATCGTGGCATCCACGGCGGCGTTCCAGCCTGTGCCGTTCATCGCCGCCTATGCCGCGACGAAGGCCTTCGATCTCATTTTCGCCGAGGGGATTGCCGAGGAACTACGGCCCTTGGGCGTCCGCGTTTGCGCCCTCTGTCCTGGGTCAACGAATACCGAATTCCAGCAGGTTGCGGGGCAGCCCGATCGGCTGTTCCGCGTGGCCGAGACGGCGGCAAAAGTCGCCCGAGTGGGACTGGAAGGTCTCGCCCGCGGAAAGACGGTGGTGATTTCGGGGGGGATGAATCGCCTGATGATCGAGTCCGAACGGTTCGCCACTCGCCGCCTCATCGCGAAAATGGCCGGCAAGATGATGATGCCAGGTAATTCCTAGCGCCCGCTCCCTGCCTTGCTCGAATGAAATGCCAAAGCTAGTGGGCTGGCGTGTGTCCGTCGCCGTTCCCATTCTGCCGCGTGGCCGCGGCGGCAAAGGATCTAAATACAAGCTCGAGTTCGCTGATTGCTTCCGCGCCGGGCGCAGAGGGTGCCGGCTCCCGATTTCTCGCCGTAAGCTTTTGTTTGGCTTCCCTGGCGAGCTGGGGGACAAAAGACATCCGGGAGTCGCCCGCTAGGACATCGAGAATCCGGGTCTTCAGCAAGGAAAAGACGTCTTCGGCATCCGGTGAGGCGTCAATGATCTCAAAGCTGTACTCGGCGCTGAGGCGGTCAAATTCCGCTAGCAGGGCCTTTTGGTAGTTGCAGAAGCTCTCATACATGTCACGTCCCGGATACAGGTCCATCCCAGACTCCCAATAGTCGAATCCCCGGGAAAAGATCACGCGCGGGATCAATCGATCAATCCCAAGCCGCAAGTAAAACACCGCATCAGGTTTGAGGGCGGTGCTGTAGAGGCTGCGGAGCCAAACCGGATTCACACCCCGCACGATCGCTCTGGCCATCAGAGAGTAGATGTAGCGGTCCGTGAGAACCACAAATCCAGCACGCAGCGCCGGAACGATTTCATTCTCGAGCCGGTCGACAAAATCAGTGGCGTAGAACAGGCTCTGCGTCACGCGCCCGAGGTTGTTCCCTTCCTTAGCGCGGCGGATTCCATCGCCAGCCAGCGGCGAGCGTGTCATTCCCGTATCGAGCACGGCGTGGCCCAGTTCCTCGAGCCACGGCCGCAGAAGGTTGATCTGGGTGGTTCGGCCTGCCCCGTCGGTCCCTTCAATCACAATCAGCTTGCCCGCCAGATCGGAGAGTTTCATGCCCGGCAGGAGCGTTCCGTATGTCTGTCTCATGGTCGTACCCTCAATTCCTTGGCTGCCTCCAGATGGGCTTTCGCGATCCGCCGCACCTGCGCCTGCTGAATTTCAACCGGGAGCGTGGCGTCGACCACAGTGAGCCCGAATTCCGGGATCATGCGTTCATATTCGTCGAGTATCCGACCCTGGAAAATGCGGAAACTCTCTTGGGGATCGTCGCTCACCCCAAGATCCATGCCGGCTTCGTAGAACTTCAAGCAGTCACGGGAGGCGGTAATGCGGCCGATGGCCGTTTCGAGAGGGACGCGGAAATAAAAGGCCACGTTGGGCTTGACCGCGAAATCGTAGAGATCGCGCACCCATTTGCGGTCCATGCCCCTGGCCACGTCGCGCGCAAATGCCGTGTACGCGTAGCGGTCGCACAGCACGACGGCCCCTGCTCTGAGGAGCGGAAGGATACTCTTCTCAGTTCGGTCCGCAAAATCGGTGGCATGGATGAGGGAGAAAGTGGCTGGGCTCAGCATTTTCTTTTTCTTGCCGAGTTTCGTCGTGTCTTTCACCAACGGGGAGGAATTCCATTCGCTGAAAACGACACCGAATCCCTTCGCCTCGAGCCACTTGTGAAGCAGGCTCAGCTGCGTGGACTTCCCCGATCCGTCGATTCCTTCGACGATGAACAGTCGACCGGGGTAGGTTCCATCGCCGTCTTCGCGCGGAGCCGCCGCGTTGGAGTGCATCGGAACGAAGACCTCAAACGGGCCCATTCGAACGTTTGAAGTGATATCCATTTGCCCCATTTCCACCAGGCATTTTCGGCCTGATAAGCCGACATGCCGGCAATCCTTGTCTGATTGGGGATCCTTGAACCAGCCACTAAGTTCTGGCTAACGAGTCCTAAAATCCGCCAAAACGCGTCGGTTTGCACGGGCGATTACCGGGGGTGTATCCAAGTAGTATTGGACAAGTACTAGTACCATCCACAACCAGGTGTGGACTCCCTCCTATCGCCAGTGTAGGATGGCCTGCTTCGAGACCCACGCTACTGAGGAGAATCGCACAATGATTCAGGAGTTGAAGGAACAGAGCTACCGTGGAGTGCTGTGCTTGTGCTGCCGGCAACCGATTCCGCTACCCGCCATCATAATCCGCATGGAACTCACATCTGCCGGAACTCAAGGGGAAGAAGGCAACCGGGTATTTAGTCTACGGTGCCGAGCATGCGAAAGGGAAATGCCTTATCGCGCGAGCGAGGTCATTGAAATTGAGGGAGCGCCAAGGCTCCGTGTTTCGCACCGGACACGCGATCATGCCAAACATCTAAGGCAGCAGGATCGCATGTCGCGGGCCGCCAACGGTTAATTGAAAACTCCCGCGTGACGCATTCTTCGAGCGGCCCTGGGCGGGGGGGGGGGTATTTCGCACCTTGGGCGAAGCGAAAAGAGGTTCCTAGTGGTTATGCTCTGTGGGCATGGCAATGAAAAGCTCCAACCTATTTCTCCCGTAGGTCGCTATTGGTCGTCAGTGCTCTGAGATTTAGCGAGGCGTTCGATTACCGCAAGATCTTCGAGCGTCGTTGTGTCTCCGGAGATGCCGCCCTTGTGCGCGAGCTCGCGGAGGAGCCGACGCATGATTTTTCCGCTGCGGGTTTTGGGTAGCAGATCGGCAAAGCGGACGTCGGCGGGACGAGCGATGGTGCCAATCTTCGCGGACACGTAGTCCATCAGCGCTAAGCGCAGATCAGGGCTGGGCGTCTGGCCAGACCGCAGCGTCACGAAGCACACGATCGCCTCGCCCTTTACGTCATCCGGGCGGGCCACAACCGCCGCCTCTGCAACGGCGGGGTGACTCACCAGCACGCTTTCAATCTCCATCGAGCTGAGCCGGTGGCCGGAAACCTTGATGACGTCGTCCACGCGCCCCAGAACCCAGATGTAGCCATCCTTGTCGCATTGCGCGGCGTCGCCGGCGAAGTAGACTCCGGGAATTCTGCTCCAGTATTCGCGCTGGAAGCGCTCGTCGTCACCATAAATGGTGCGGAGCATCGATGGCCAGGGCTTCTGGATCGTCAGGTAGCCTGTCTCGCCGGGACTGACGGGCTGCCCCTGGAGATTGACGATTTTGGCGTCGATGCCCGGCAGCGGCAGCGTCGCCGAGCCAGGCTTGGTGGGCGTGGCACCGGGCAGGGGCGCAATCAGGATGGCACCCGTTTCGGTCTGCCACCAGGTGTCCACAATGGGGCAGCGGTTCTTGCCTATCGTTTCGGCGTACCATTTCCAGGCGGCGGGGTTGATGGGCTCACCAACCGAGCCGAGGAGCCGCAGGCTGCTCAAATCGTGAGGTTTGATCCAATCGGTTCCCCATGCCATGAAGGCCCGGATCGCCGTAGGTGACGTATAGAAAATTGTCACCTTGTAGCGGTCGATGATCTCCCAAAAGCGATCTTTGCGCGGCTGGTCGGGCGCCCCTTCATACATCACGATCGTTGTGCCGTTGGCGAGCGGGCCATATACGACATAACTGTGGCCGGTGACCCAACCGATGTCGGCCGTGCACCAATACACATCTTCATCGTTCAAATCAAAGACCAGGCGAGAGGTCCACATCGTTTGCAGCAAATAGCCGGCGGAGCTATGCAGCACGCCCTTGGGCTTGCCGGTGGTGCCGCTCGTGTACAGGATGAACAGGGGCTGCTCGGAGTCGAATGCTTCGGGGAGACAATCCCTCTGGGCGGCTTTTTCAAGGTCGTGCCACCAGACATCGCGCCCTTCATGCCACGCAACCTTCTCGCCAGTGCGACGCACCACGATCGATTTCTCGATGGTGGGGCAATCTTTCAACGCGGCGTCCGCGGTATCCTTGAGCGGCACGATTTTGCCACGGCGATATCCCCCGTCTGCGGTTATGAGCACCTTTGACTTCGCGTCGCCGATGCGATCGACCAAGGACTGCGCGCTAAAACCGCCAAAAATCACCGAGTGCATCGCGCCGATTCTGGCGCAAGCCAGCATGGCAATGGGCAATTCGGGAATCATCGGCAGATAGATCGTGACGCAATCGCCGGGGTTCACGCCAATCGACTTGAGGGTGTTGGCGAATTTCGAGACTTGCTGGTGGAGTTCGGCATAGGTGAATTGCAGGTTGGAACCGTCTTCGGCCTCCCATAACAAGGCCGGTTTATTGCCGTTCTTCTCAAGATGGCGGTCAAGGCAGTTATAGGAAACGTTGAGCTTGCCACCCACGAACCATTTGGCGTGGGGCAAGTTCCATGCAAGCGTTTGCGCGGGCGGCTCGAACCAGTCCAGCAGCTTCGACTGCTCACCCCAGAAAGCCCCGGGATCCTGCAGCGCACTTTCGTGCATCTGGCGGTACTCATCGAGCGATTTGACGCGCGCGCCTTTGCTGAATTCCACCGGCGGTGGCACCGCCTTCTCATCAAGAACGTGCGGATCGAATTCCTGCATGTGGTTGGTTCCTCCGGGCAGCGCGGCGCCGAGAATTGAAAACATCGCCTTTACACAACGGCTTTGATCGGCAGCTAAGTCGTGCTTCCATACGTTATTGAACCTCGCCACACAGGTCAAGGCGGCGATGCAGGTTTGCTGCCAGACGGAGGCGGCCGGCCGAGCTTCATCGCTCAAGCAGCTTTTCATCCTGTCCGCCGATTCGGGCTTAGGGGCCGTGTGAGCGAATCGCCGACGACGCACTTCCTGCTTTGAAATACCGGGGGGGGAGGGAGTCCTAGGACCGTCGGCCCAGCAAAATTGAGAGGTTTAGGCCATTCCGCCGGGCGCTCCCCTTTCGCACACTTGAATCAGGTGGGCGAGATGGAAATCACACTGATCGCGATCGTTCTTCTGGTTTGGCTCTTGGTCGGAGGCATCGTTTCCATCCTGGTCTGCCCGATGCTCAAGCTGGAAGATGATGAAGATCCCAGCCCATCTGCTTCGTTCGATGGACCTCGCAAAATCAGCCCTCCGCACGCACCCCCATCCTATCGCTAACCGCAACCGCGATAGCCTACGCGATAGCCTACGCGATGGCTTGCGGGATGGCTTTCTTCCAACGGCCTTGTGACTTGAGAATAAGTTCGACCACTTCGCGAATCGCCCCCTTTCCGCCATCGACCGTGGTGATGTAATGGGCGGCGCGCTTTACTTCCACTACGGCGTCTGCCACGGCGACCGCGAGCCCAGCACGTTCCAGTAGCGGGAGATCGGGAAGATCGTCGCCCACGTAGGCGACGTCTCTGTCGGTAACGCCGGCGCGGGTGAGAATCGCTTTGTAGGCTTCCAGCTTCTTCGGCTGGCCCTGGACCACGAATTCCATCGAGCTTTCGCGGGCCCGGCGAGCAGTGGCCGTTGAATCGCGGCCCGTGATCAGGCCGGTGCGAATGCCCATGAGTCCCGCAAGCTTGATTCCGGCGCCATCGTGTGCGTTGAACACTTTCATCTCCGCGACGCTGCCATCGGGAAAAGACTGCAGGCACACAACGCCGGTAGTCATGGTACCGTCGACGTCCATGAGGAGCACGCGGATCTTGCGGGCCCGGCGCATTACATCGGGGGGAAACTTGATTTCACGGATTGCCATCGGACCTCGCAGGCATGTTTCTTGGAATCGTGACGAAAACCATCCCAGAGAAGGCTAGAAAAGCTGAAGCGTCCATAGATCGTGGATGTGGACGACGCCCTCGAGTCGCTTTTGATCGTTCACAATAAGCACCGCTGTGATTTTCTTTTCCTCCATCAGGCGCAACGCCGCGGCGGCCAGCTCCGAGCGGGGCAGGGTGACAGGATTCTTCGTGAGGCAATCGGCGGCGGCGAGATCGAGAACGTTTTCGCGGCGCTTCTGCATCACGCGGCGCAGGTCGCCGTCAGTGATGATGCCGAGCAGTCGACCGTCGGGCTCGGTGACAGCGGCTAGGCCGAGTCCCTTTCGGCTCATTTCGTAAATCACGTCCGGCATCTTCGCGCCGGGCAAGACGCGGGGCAGGTTCTCGCCGGTGTGCATCAGCGCTTCGACGCGGCGCAGCTTTTTCCCGAGCTTGCCGCCCGGATGCAGGGCAGCGAAATCGTCTTGGTTGAATCCGCGCCGCTCGAGCAGGGAGATGGCGAGCGCGTCGCCCATGGCGAGGGCAGCGGCTGTGGAAGCGGTAGGAGCGAGATTGAGCGAACAGGCCTCCTGCGCAACGGCAATGTCGAGCACGATATCGCTTGCCGAGGCCAGCGTGGATGCGGGGGCCGCGGTCAGCGTGATCAGAGGGACGCCGAGACGCTTCCCCGCTTCGAGCAACTCGACAAGTTCCTCAGTTTCGCCACTGGAGGAAATGGCCAGAAGCACGTCGCTGGGCGTGAGCATGCCGAGGTCGCCGTGAAGGGCCTCGGCGGCATGCAGGAAAAACGAAGGAGAGCCGGTGCTGGCAAATGTCGCAGCAATTTTCCGGCCGATCAGTCCGGACTTGCCCAGCCCGGTCACGACAACGCGGCCGCCGCACGCATGTAAGAGCTCGACGGCGCGTTCGAAACGTTCGTCGAGGCGGTCGATCAGACCGGCGATGGCTTCCGCTTCGATCCGCAGGACGCGCTTGGCTGTTGCTAGCGGCTGGCTGGGCGCGTTCTTGGGTGTTGCGGCGCGTGCTTCACCCGATACGACAGAGGCGATTGCTTTACGCCGCAAGCGCCTTGGCGACTTCGCGCGGCCAATGGATTTCGCTGAGCTCATCGAGTCTTTTGCCGGCCGTTGCCGGCGGGCGCTAGCTCCTTCGATGAATCCCAATCGCGGACCAGAGCGCTCAAGCGCAGGATTTTCTCGACAAGTGGGCGAAATTGATCGAGTGGCAGCGCGTTTGCTCCGTCAGACAACGCTTTCGACGGATGGTCATGGACTTCGAGAAAAATCCCGTCGACACCAACCGCCGCTCCCGCGCGCGCCAGCGGCTCGATGAACTCCGGCTGGCCGCCGCTCGACTTCCCTTCTCCGCCCGGAAGCTGCACGGAATGCGTCACATCGAAGACGACCGGATAGCCGGATTGGCGCATGATCGGGAACGAGCGCATGTCGACCACGAGGTTCTGATAACCGAACGATGTGCCGCGCTCGGTGAGGATGATTTTCCGGTTTCCCGTCCCGGCGATCTTTTCCGCGGCGTTGCCGATCTCCTGAGGCGAAAGAAACTGGCCCTTCTTGATGTTGACGACGCGGCCCGAGCGGCCTGCAGCCACGAGCAGGTCGGTCTGGCGCGAAAGAAACGCGGGAATCTGGAGAACGTCGCAGACTTCGGCTACCGGGCCGACTTGTGAAATGTCATGGAAGTCGGTAAGGACCGGGAGGCCTGTGCGCTTTTTGATGTTCGCGAGGATGCGCAAGCCTTCCTGCAAGCCGGGGCCGCGATAGGAGGAAACCGACGAGCGGTTTGCCTTGTCGTAAGAGGCCTTAAAGATGAGCGGCACACCAAGATCAGAGGCGATGGAGGCCAGCCGCTCGGCCAGGCTCATCGCATGGGCCTCGCTTTCGATGACGCAAGGGCCCGCAATGAGGAAAAGGGGAGCGTCCGCGCCGGCACGCACGCTGCCGATCGAAAAGCTTTGCGAAGAATTCGTCAATTGAGCGGCCTTTCGGATGTGAGGAAACAGCGTATGCGGGTTGCGAGATGTTTTCAACTTTGAATTGCTCCCGGGGGTGAGATTGCCAACCCGAAAGCTCACCTGGCGGGTTCTTGCGAAAACAGGCCACCGCCGCAAGGTACTCCTTGACATACGCCGGGCGGCGGTCTAGTTTTGAATCAACGAGACAGCTCAAAGGAGCATCCTATGGATGCGACTTTTATCATCTTCAAGAAGAGCCCCGTACGGACTGGTCCTGTTTGGGTAGAGACTGTCGAAGGCTTGGAAAAAGGCAAGAGGCGGCTGTCTGATTACCGCTCCAAATCATCCGACGACTACTACTTGTTTGATGTAAAGCAGGCACGCGTTGTGGATATTGTTCTGGCCAAAGCGAAGACCGCTTAGCTCGAACGGGCTCGCCGCTAAAAGGTTCCCCGACAATCTGACGGAAGTTTTTGCGCTGAAATTGGCGTGCCGGGACGAAATGCCCCTCCGCAGGCAGGTTAGTCGGTAGTAGCGGCGGAATCGGCGGCGCGGACGCGCGTTTCGGCGGAGTGAGCTTCGGTCGACATGCCAAGGCGCTGGCGGCGATTCTCCACGCTGGCGCGAATGAAGGCGGCAAACAGCGGGTGCGGGGACAGCGGCTTGGATTTGAACTCGGGATGGAACTGGCAACCGATGAACCAGGGATGGTCAGGAACCTCGACGATCTCCACATAGACGCCATCCGGCGTGCGGCCGGTAATGCGGAAGCCGGCGCGGGTAAGCGTCTCGTCGTATTCGCAATTGAACTCGTAACGGTGGCGATGGCGCTCGGAAATTTCCGTTTGTCCGTAAGCCTTGCAGGCGAACGAGCCGGGCTCGAGCTTGCAGGGCCAAGCGCCCAGGCGCATGGTACCACCCATTTCATCTACGCCGAGAAGCTCCCGCAGCTTGTAGATGACTCGATTGGGAGTCGAAGCGTCGAATTCGGTGCTGTCGGCGCGCTCCAGCTTCGAAACCTGGCGCGCGTACTCGATCGTGGCGCACTGCATTCCGAGGCAAATCCCGAAAAATGGAATCCTTTTCTCGCGGGCGTAGGTGATGGCATGAACCATCCCGGCAATGCCGCGTTTGCCGAAACCGCCTGGCACGAGGATTCCATCGACGTGGCGCAGGCGGCGCTCGGCGGTGGCTGGTGAGTCGAGGTCTTCCGCCTCCACCCATTCGATGACCACGCGCTGGCGATTGGCCAAGCCGCCGTGCGAAAGAGCCTCGCGGAGGCTTTTGTAGGCGTCTTCCAGCTGCACGTACTTGCCGACAACGCCGATGCGCACCTCGCCCTGCGGATTTTCCAGAGTCTCGAGCATGGCAAGCCAAGGGCTCAGGTCGCGCGGCGGCGCTTCCAGGTGCAACAGGCGCAGGATCTGCTCGTCGAGGCCTTCGGAAGCAAGCGACATCGGCACTTCGTAAATGTTGCTGACATCGGGGGCCGAAATCACGCAGGATTCAGCGACGTTACAAAACAGGGCGATCTTCGCTTTCAGGTCACTGGAAAGCTGGCGGTCGCTGCGGCAAATCAGAATGTCCGGCTGGATGCCGATGCTCAGCATCTCTTTGACACTGTGCTGCGTGGGCTTGGTTTTCAACTCGCCGGCGGTCGCAATATACGGCACCAAAGTTAGGTGCACGAAAACGACGTTTTCGGAACCCAGTTCGAGGCGCATCTGGCGAATGGCTTCAAGGAATGGAAGCGATTCAATATCACCAGCCGTGCCGCCGATTTCAACCAACACTACATCAACGCCATCGGCCACCTTGCGGAAGGCGGCTTTGATTTCGTCGGTGACGTGAGGAATCACCTGGACCGTCTTGCCGAGATAGTCGCCGCGGCGCTCCTTGGCAATGATCGATTCGTAGATGCGACCGGTGGTCCAGTTATGATCGCGGGTCAGGTGAGCGGAGGTGAACCGCTCGTAATGGCCAAGGTCAAGGTCGGTTTCGGCGCCATCATCGGTGACGAATACTTCGCCGTGCTGATAAGGCGACATCGTGCCGGGATCAACATTCAAGTAGGGATCGCACTTCTGGAGGGTGACTCGGAGGCCCCGGCTTTCGAGTAAACAGCCGATCGAAGCAGCTGCAACGCCCTTGCCCAGGGAAGAAACCACACCGCCCGTCACAAATATATACTTCGGGCCGGTCCGCAAAGCGCTAGAGATCCTCCGGGAGAGTCGGCGTACGACGCATTATGAGCAGAAACGCCGTGAGAGTCAAATCACCTTTTCAAATTGCAAGAATTGTAAGAATTAGGAATCTGCGCCATGTTCCGCTGCCGGAACGGCTCGAAGAAGCCCGGGAACGCCAATCTCCCGATCGGCGTTCCCGGCTTATGACTTGGCGCGGGCGGCTAGGAGCTTTTCTACTCGGGTCACGTCGGCGGGGACATCGACGCTAATGGCGTCATACTCGGTTTCTACCACGGCAATGTGGAAGCCGTTCTCGAGCCAGCGGAGTTGTTCGAGCTGTTCGACGCGTTCGAGCTCGCCCGGAGGCAGCGTGGGGAACTCCAGCAAGGCGGCGCGGCGGAAGGCGTAGAGGCCGAGGTGCTTCCAGTGCCGGGCGACGGCTGTTTTGCTGGTTTCGCGGACCCAGGGGATCGGAGCTCGCGAAAAATAGAGAGCGTTGCCGTCAAAGTCGCGGACGACCTTCACGATGTTGGGGTCCATGATGTCATTCGGTTGGGAAATGGCCGAACACGGAGTGGCGATTTGCACCGCCGGGTCCTCGTTCATCGCCGCGACCAGAGAATCGATGGTGCCCGGATCGACCAGCGGCTCGTCCCCCTGAACATTGACATAAATTTCGGCGGCTGTATGAGCGGCGACTTCCGCGACGCGGTCGGTTCCGGTGCGATGGTCGCGGCGTGTTAAGAGCGCTTCGCCGCCAAAGCCTTCCACGGCTTTCTTGATGGCATCTTCATCGGTGGCCACCACGATTCGATCGACCGATTCTGCCTGCCGGACGCGCTCGACCACGTGCTGGATCATAGGGCGGCCAGCAATATTCGCCAGCGGCTTCCCAGGAAAGCGAACGGAGGCTTGGCGCGCCGGAATCACCGCGAGAACTTTCGTGCTGCCGGATTTAGCCATCGATTTTCCTTATCGCATCTATCCGCGATAGTAGCACGGGCGCAACCTTCCGTTCGCTTGCGACAACACGGAATACAGCATCGCCAGCACAACAGCGGGTATTCGCGGCCCTTGCTTTGAATGCAGCGAGTGCTAATATGATTGAGACGAGAGGGCGTCCGGAGGTACCCGTTGATCCACTGCTCCGTGAGACCCGTTAGAAACTGGGCGTTCCTCGGACTGGCTGTACTTCTTTATTTCCTGGCAGTTCCTGTAGCAAAGGCTCAAGACAATTCCACAGGCCCGGGCGCGCCGTCCCCTGACGCACAAAAGATCGAAAAGGGGCGCGTCTTAAAGACCGAAACGGAAATGACGCTTGTCAACGTCACCGTGACGGACCCGATCGGGCGTCTCGTGACCGGCCTTGAGCGCGAGAATTTTCGCGTCTACGAAAACGGCGCCGAGCAGGAAATCGTCAAATTCACGAGCGAGGACGCCCCCGTTTCGATTGGCGTCATTTTCGACATGAGCGGGAGCATGACCGACAAGATCGACAAGTCGCGCCTGGCCGCCGTGCAATTTTTCCGCACGGCGAACCCGCAAGACGAATTTTTCCTGGTGAATTTCAACGACCGCGCGCAACTCGTCAGCCAGTTCACCGCAAGCGTGGACGAATTGCAGAACCGGCTGATGTACACGGCCGCTCATGGAATGACCGCTCTGTTCGACGGGGTTTACCTCGGCCTCAGCCAGATGAAGGGAGCACACAACAGCAAGAAAGCTTTGCTCATCATATCGGATGGGGGAGATAATCATAGTCGTTACAGCGAAACGGACGTTCGCAAGTTTGTGCAGGAAGCAGATGTGCAGATTTACTCCATGGGGCTCTTCGAAGCCGATGGAGGGCCCACGCCAGAAGAACGGTCCGGCCCGACCCTTCTGAGCGATTTGACAGAAATGACCGGGGGGCGGTCGTTCACCGTTCAGAATCTGAACGATCTCCCGGATATCGCGACCAAAATCAGTATGGAGCTGCGCAATCAATATGTCATCGGGTACAGTCCAACCGACCGAGTTCATGATGGCAAGTGGCGCAAGATCAAAATCAAATTGCGGCCGCCCAAGGGGCTCCCGCCTCTTACCGTCGACGCAAAAAACGGATATTACGCTCCCGGCCACTAAACCTCGCCATGTCCTTGCTGGAATAGGCGCTATAGGGGACAGCACGAGTGTGCTTGGGCTGCAATCAGGGGCCAGTCCTGTGGGAGCCACTTTTCTTGCGGGCTTGATCGCGTTTTTGGCGCTCCTGACGTTTGCGGTGTTTGCCACGAATCCCTCCGCTTGGGCCCAGAACCAAAACGCGAGCCAGAATCCGCTGCCTCCGTCGATGGTGCCGAATGTCCCTCCGCCGCCCGGCTATGTGCCTCCCGGCCAGCAATCGAGTCAAGGCAGCAGTAGCATTAAGGCCAGCGTCGATCTGGTGGTGCTGCACGTGACGATCGCCGACGAAGCGGGAC
Source organism: Candidatus Acidiferrales bacterium (assembly GCA_050015335.1). Taxonomy (GTDB): domain Bacteria; phylum Acidobacteriota; class Terriglobia; order Acidiferrales; family UBA7541; genus Palsa-295. The sequence goes on from JBEKBP010000004.1 coordinate 106,589, forward strand.
AATTTGTCGGTGATCTGAAAAAGGGTGATTTCAAGGTCTTCGAGAACAAAATCGAGCAAAATATTTCCGTATTCTCGCGGGAAGACGTTCCCGTGACAATGGGCCTGGTCATCGACAACAGCGGCAGCATGCGCGAGAAGCGCGAACAGGTGAACGCCGCCGCGATGACCTTTGTCAAGACCAGCAATCCGCAGGACGAGGCCTTCGTCGTCAATTTTAACGACGAATACTACCTCGATACCGACGGCGATTTCACGAGCGACCCCAAGGACATGGACAACGCGCTTTCGCGAATCGACACGCGCGGGAGCACAGCGCTCTATGACGCGGTGATCGGCTCACTCGAGCACCTGAAGAAGGGCCACAAGGACAAGCACGTTCTGCTGGTAATCACCGATGGGGACGACGACGCCAGCCGCAAAACCCTTGCCGACACCATGAAGGAAGCCGAGCAGTCCAACGCGGCCATCTACACCATCGGCGTCTTCAGCCAGGATGACCGCAAGAACGACAAGAAGATGGTGCGGCGCTCGACCAAGGAGTTGAAGGAACTCGCCGAAGTAACAGGCGGCATGTCCTATTTCCCGGAAACCCTGGATGAAGTGACGCCTGTGTGCGAACAGGTGGCGCGCGACATCCGCAATCAGTACACCATCGGCTACTATCCCACCAACGCCGAAAAGGACGGCACATTCCGTCCCGTGCTCGTCCAGTTGCTTTCCTCCGAGGGGCACGGTAAATTGTCCGTGCGCACCCGCACCGGCTATTACGCACAAAAGTCCGCCTCCGGCGACTAGCCCGAAGTTCCGCTGAGAAATTTTTCCAAAACTGTCTTTGCCTTGTGTTTTTCAAAGGGTCGGGATTTTCAATTTCGCCTGCGTGTGAGCCGACCAAGCGAAGCGGCGCGGGACATCTCTTCTGCCTATGGCCGTTTCACGGATTCGACAAGCATGCCCAGGAAGCTTGTGCCGTGAGGAATCCGGCCGCCAAAATTGTCGGCGACGGTTTGCCCCATGTCAGCAAGAGTGTTGCGAATGCCAAGGTTCACGCCGCTCGACATGCGCGACGTGTAGGCGACGACGGGCACGTATTCGCGTGAATGGTCCGTGGTCGGATTCACCGGGTCGGGGTCGCAGCCATGGTCGGCAGTCATGATCAGCAAGTCGGATGGCCGCAACTGCGTGAGAAAGGGCCCGAGCAGCGCGTCAAACTCTTCGAGCGAACGCGCGAAGCCCTCCACGTCTTTCCGGTGGCCGTAGAGCATGTCGAAATCGACAAGATTGGCGAAGATTAGCCCGCCCGGCTGGCGCGCGAGCGATTCGGTGAGTTTGGCCACGCCGTCGGCGTTATTTCTTGTGGTGACGTAGTTCCCTATTCCGCGCCCGTTGTAGATATCGTGAATTTTGCCGACGCCGAAAACAGGCACCTCACGGTCGGCGAGTACATCGAGCAGCATCGGCCGCGGCGGTTCGACGGCGTAGTCGTGGCGGCGCTCGGTGCGGCGGAAATTTCCGGGCGCGCCAGTGAACGGGCGCGCGATCACACGGCCGACGCGGTTGGGCCCGTCGAGGAGCTTGCGGGCGATTTCACACATGCGGTAGAGCTCGCCGATGGGGATCACGTCCTCGTGCGCGGCGATCTGAAACACACTGTCGCCGGACGTGTAGACGATGGGGAAGCCGGTGCGCATGTGCTCCTCACCGAGTTCCACGATAATCTCGGTGCCGGAGGCGGGCTTGTTGCCGATAGAGCGTCGGCCGATATGCCGCTCAAACTCCGCAATCAGTTCTTTGGGAAAGCCGTGCGGGTATACGGGAAATGCTTGGTCCAGCCAGACGCCTGCCATCTCCCAGTGGCCGGTGGTCGTGTCTTTGCCGGGAGAAACCGTCACGCCCTTGCCGTAGCTTCCAGCCGGTCGCGCGGGCGGTGTAAGGTGTGCAAGCGGCCTGATGTTCGCGAGTCCAAGCCGCAGAAGATTGGGCAGCTTCAGCGGGCGCGAGCGGGCAATGTGGCCCAGCGTGTCGCGACCCACGTCGCCGTAGTCGGCAGCGTCGGGAAGCTCCCCGATGCCGACGCTATCCAGAACGATCCAGATCACGCGCTCGAATTTTGATTCTCCCGGCACAGGCATTTGGCAGAATTCGATTTTAGAATAAAGCGGTGGCAAGTCCTAGCGACGGCAGGTTGCGGCGGTTGCGGTCCCTTTCGCTGACTGCACCTCTCACGCGCACCGGGGAGCGGCCGAATTCTGAGTGGCCAAGACAGAGAGGCGGATCTACACTGGTTGCCGTTTCCGAACTACGAGGTGCCCCAATGAAGACGAGCGACAACGGTCCTTGCTGGCCACGATCGCACAACACTTTTTGCTTGATGGCGTTGCTTTTTGCAGCGACCTTTTGCGCATACGGACAAGGAAACGTTTTCAAGCACATTCGCTACAACGGCGGCACTTTTTACACGAAGGTCCGACCGAACGACTGGCACAATCAGCTCACGGTTACCTCGGACGTAATTACGTTCAAGTTGCATGACGATCAGGAAATCCAGATCCTGAGCAAGTTGGTCACCTCGTTGAGTTACGGGGAGGACTCAAACCACCTCTATTTCATCGGCATTCAGTACACCTCTCCCAAAGGCGAAAAAGCCGGGCTTCTTGTTCAGGGAGACAAGCACAACTATCGCGCCATGCTCGAGGCGCTCCAAAGCGTGACCGATCTTCCCATCGCGGTCAACGATACCAACCGGGCCACCATACCGTTAGGTCTTAAGACCACGCCGAATGTCACCGGCGACCTTCCGACTGGAGCGAAAAGCGCGGCCCAGCTGGAAGCCGAGGCGAAAGCTACACAGTATGGAAATGTCAGCATAACTTCCGACCCCCAGGATGCCGACGTGCTTGTCGATGGCACCTACGTTGGCATCACACCGGCGAGCATGGATCTCATCGTCGGGACGCACTCCGTCCGAATCTCCCGCCGGGGCTATTCGGATTGGTCCCGCGAAATCAACGTTTTCGTGCGGTCAAAACTCACTCTGTCAGCCATCCTCGACAAGCAAAAATGACACGCCTTGAGCGTCGGTAATCAGCCGCATCTGCTTAGTCCAGCCGAACAGCCTAGCCATTTCTCAGTGGCCCGCGGCTGTGGTCCGATAGCCAATCAAAATTCACGGCAAGCGGCTACCCCGCAGCGCTCTCCCCGCTCACTTGACGGAACTGCCTTCGCGCCCGCAAATGTTAAAGCCGAAAGAAGTCTGCGAGATCCGCGTGAGGTGGATGTTACCCAGGTCATTTAGGATCGCAAAAGAAAAATCCACGCATGCCACTGGACAGCTGAGAATTGGCAACATACCGCTCCTACTTCAGCTTGATACGCTGAAGCTATTTCTGTGATTTGAAGCCATTCGTGCGGCGGCGTATAATTTTACGTTTACGCACATGCCACTGGAACCCACTGAGAACACCCTGCCCGGCGATACCGTACTCGCGAGCAAAACGTCCAGAAAGGCGGGGCGAGACGTTGCCGATGGCGAAGAGGCCATCCAGGTCCGCGGTGCGCGCGTCCATAACCTGAAGAACATCAGCTTCACGATTCCCCACAACGCGATCACGGTCGTAACCGGCGTTTCGGGGTCGGGCAAATCGAGCCTCGCGTTCGACACGCTCTATGCCGAGGGGCAGCGGCGGTATATCGAGTCGCTTTCGGCCTACGCTCGGCAGTTTCTCGAGCGCATCGAGAAGCCGGACGTGGACGAAATCATCGGGATCGCCCCGGCGATTTCCATCCGCCAGAAGAATTCCACGCGCAACCCGCGCTCAACGGTCGCGACCGCTACCGAAATTTACGATTACCTGCGCTTGCTCTACGCGCGCGTGGGGCACACCTTCTGTTTCCACGACGGCGTGGAAGTCCGCAAGGACACGCTCGACGAAATTGCTGCCAAAGTGATGGCGCTCCCCGAGGGCCGGCGCTTCTACGTGCTGTATCAGCTGAATCTCACGCCGGAATCTGTGCCACCCCCCGCCAACGCGCCGCACGAACCTCCCGCGCCGCGCCTCCGCAAGGCCTCGAAACCTGGCGCCGATGCAACGCGGGAAGCGCTGGTAAGCCTGCGCAAGCGTGGCTTCAATCGCCTCTACCAGGCAGGGCGCGTTTTTGAATTTTCGACGCCCGAGGAACTGCTCGACGTCGACTTCACCAAGCCGGTCTACGTCCTAGTGGACCGCCTCGCTCTGGCCCCCGACATCCGCTCGCGGCTGGTGGATTCCATTGAGATTTGTTACCGCGAAGGACGAGGCGAAGCGATCCTGGAATTGGTTCCGGATGAGCCGGGCCAACCTGCCGACCGCCTCAATTTCAGCGAGCGATTTGCCTGCAGGAAATGTGGCACTGTTTACCAGGAACCCGAGCCGCGGCTTTTTTCTTTCAATAATCCCTATGGCGCGTGCCCGCGTTGCCAGGGATTCGGCAACACCATCGATTTCGATCTCGACCGCGTGATTCCGGACAAGAGCAAACCGCTCAACGATGGCGCGATCGAACCGTGGACCAAGCCCCGCTTTCGCCAGCTGGTGGCCGAGATGCGCCGCTTTGCCAAAGTAAAAGGCATCCCGCTCGACGTGCCGTTTCGCGAGCTCACTGCCGCGCAGCGCGAAGCGATCGTCGAGGGCGACCGAAAACAGGACTTTGTCGGCATCAAGGGATTTTTTGCCTGGCTGGAGCGCAAGAAATACAAGCTGCACGTGCGCGTCTTTCTGAGCCGCTATCGCGGCTATGCGACGTGTCCAGAATGCAACGGCACGCGGCTACGGGCCGAAGCCCGCGCGGTGAACGTTGCGGGTCGCTCGATCACGGAGGTCTGCCAGTTGACGGTGAAAGAAGCGCGCCCGTTCTTTGAAGGTTTGCAGCTGAGCCCCGCGGAAACGGTGATCGCCGAAAAAGTGCTGGAGGAAATTCAGCAGCGGCTCCGGTTCCTCGATGAAGTCGGCCTCGACTACCTCACGCTCGATCGGCTCACCTCCACGCTTTCCGGCGGTGAAACGCAGCGCATCCAACTAGCCACTTCGCTCGGGTCAAATCTGGTGGGCGCGCTGTACGTGCTCGATGAGCCGTCGATTGGCCTGCATCCCCGCGACACCAACCGGCTGATCCAGATCCTGAAGGGCCTGCGCGATCTCGGCAACACGCTGCTGGTGGTGGAGCACGACCCCGATACGATTCTTGCCGCCGACAACGTTCTCGACCTCGGCCCCGGCGCCGGCGAGCACGGTGGCAACCTGATTTTCGCAGGCACGCGAGACGAAATGCTCGCCGATCCACAATCCATCACGGGCCGCTACCTGCGCGGCGACCTTCGCATCCCCGTGCCCGCCCGACGCAGAAAGCCTCAAGGGAAATTCCTGCGGATTTATGGCGCGCACAGCCACAATTTGAAGAACATCGACCTGATGATTCCGCTCGGTCTGCTCGTGGCGGTCACGGGCGTTTCGGGATCAGGGAAGTCGACTCTTGTATACGACGTGCTGTACAAAGCGCTGCAGGCGCGCCGCACCGGCGCCAACTGGCGCGAATGCTGCGACCGCATCGAGGGCGATGCGGGATTGAGCGGCGTCGAAATGATCGACCAGTCGCCCATCGGCAGAACGCCGCGCTCGAATCCCGCAACCTACATGAAGGCGTTCGATCCGATTCGTGAGGTGTTCGCCTCCACGCCGGAGGCGAAGAAGCGAGGGTTGGCGCCCGGCCATTTTTCATTCAATATTCCAGGCGGGCGGTGCGAGGCGTGCCAGGGCGACGGCACCGTCACCGTAGAGATGCGATTTCTGGCCGACGTCGAGCTCGTCTGCGAGGAGTGCCGCGGCACGCGCTACAAAAGCAGCGTTCTCGATGTTCGCTACAAGGACAAGAACATTCACGACGTTCTGCAAATGACGGTGCGCGAGTCACTCGCCTTTTTTGCGCCGTATCCGAAGGTCGCCTCGCGCTTGCGCGTGCTGGAGGAAGTGGGGCTCGGCTATCTGCGCCTGGGACAGTCGGCGACCACGCTCTCAGGAGGCGAGGCGCAACGCTTGAAACTGGCCGCGCATCTTACGCGGCAGGAAAACAAGGGGGTTCTGTATATCTTCGACGAGCCTACAACCGGTTTGCACTTCGACGATATTCAGAAGCTACTGACCGCGTTCCGGAAACTGATGGATGGCGGCGCTTCCGTGCTGATCATCGAGCATAATCTCGACGTGATTAAGTCCGCCGATTGGATCATCGATCTGGGCCCCGAAGGTGGCGAAGCGGGCGGTCGCGTGGTGGCGGCGGGAACTCCCGAGCAGGTGGCGCGGAATTCGCAGTCGCTGACCGGAAAATTTCTCGTGCCGGTACTCGAATCGCGCAGCGGAAACCGCCACGCGAATCCTTCCATACTGGCCGGATCGGCGAGGGCGAACGGGGCGGAACGCGCATCCTCGAAGACGTAAGCGTGACGCGCATGAACTTTTGTCTGAAAGCACTGGCCTGCTGCACTCTGTCGGCAGCCGTGGTAGCCGCACCCGTGGGCTCCGCGCAGACCGCCAGCAAGAGGCGTATTCCGGCCGATCCCGTCGAGGTAGCGCTCGACAACCTGCTCACCACGGCACAGGCCGCCATGGATCACAAAGATTTTCAGACGGCGGCGCTGAATTATCAGGATTATCTCGCGAAAAAGCCCGACGACGCACTGGTGCACTTCGATTTGGGCTACGCCTTGATGTCGATGCAAAAGCTAACGGACGCGAAAGCTGAGTACGAAAAGGCCGTATCCCTCGATCCCCAAATGGGCCCGGCCTACCTCAATCTGGGGCTGACACTGGTCGACACGGACCCGGCCTCGGCCGTGGCTCCCCTGCAAAAAGCGCTGGAACTGAATCCGAACCAGCCGGGGGCAAAGTTCTTGCTCGGCATAGCCTTCGAGAAAACTCACAAGCTTTCTGAGGCGATCGAGCAGTATCAGGCAGCCGAAGCTCTCGACGGCGTCGATTTCGACATCCACTACGCACTGGCCCGGATACTTCTCAGCACGGGACACGCGGCCGAAGCAGAACCGGAATTCCGTGCGGCGGCGGCCTTGCGTCCGGACAGCGCCGCTGTCCATGTCGACCTCGCAAAAAGTCTTCTGATGCAACAGCGCCGCGACGAGGGCGTTGCGGAGCTGGACAAGTATCTGGCGTTGGTTCCGGATGACCCTGCCGCGCGCGTCACGCGCGCGTCGGCGCTGGTGGATATGGCAAAGTACGACGATGCGCTCGCCGAGCTCGATAAAGCAGCAACCCTGGCGCCGGAAGGATTGCACGCACTCAAGCTGCGGTCGCAAATCTACTTTGAGAAGAAGCGCTACGCGGACGCGATTCCTGTATTGCAGAAGGCGCTCGCGCTGGCCCCCCAGGATCCCGATCTTCCGGCGCGTTTGGGACATGTGTACCTTGACAGCAAGGATTATCCGGATGCGGTGCGGGAGTTGATCGCGGCGTTTAAGATGGATTCGAGTTCGGACGATGTTCTGAAGGACCTACTCCTCGCGCAATACCTGAACAAGAATTATCCCGCGGCACTCGAAGGCATCGATTTGCTGTCCAAACGGGAATCACTTCCGCCGGGCAGCTGGTTTATGCGCGCGACCTGCTACGATAAACTTGCACAACCGGCCAATGCGCTCGAGGCTTACCAGCGATTCCTGCAACTCAACAAAGACACGAATAACGATATGTACTTTGAAGCGGCGGCTCGGGCGCGGACGCTGACTCGCGAGTTGAAAGACAAGAGGTAGAAGCGTGCTGGAAAGACTTCGATTCCCGGTTCTGATGATTCTCGCGGCCGGACTCTGGCCCGGATGGGCGCTCGCGCAAGATCGCATTCCCGAATTTCGCGCCCGTTTCACGCAAGAAACAGACCCCCTGCGGCGCGCGCAGATGATGCCCCGGCTCGGCGAAGCCGAATTCGATGAAATCACGAGGGACGTTGACGGGGGTAAACTGCCAGAGGCCCTGGTGGTCCTCAAGGAGTACCGCGACGAGATCGAGTCTTGTGAAAAGGGCCTGGACAAAAGGAATATAAACGCGGAGAGGCACCCCAAGGGCTACAAGCAGCTCGAGATTTCCCTGCGGGAATCCCTGCGGCGACTCAACGGCCTCCTCATAAGCTTTACCGGCGACGACCAAAAGCCCTTTCTTGAAGTGCGGGCAGACCTCGATGAGCTCAACCGCCATTTGATTCGCGAACTCTTCCCGAATCAGGCGGATAAGGAAACCGCGCCCCCGAATTAGGAGCTGGCATGCTTTGCCGCAAACAATTCGCGTTGACTTTAGCCATCCTGATGCTGGCATCGCTCGGCGTGGCTCATCCGCCCGTTCCCCTTCCCCAGGATAAGGATTACCTGAGCGATTCTGAATCGGACAAAATCCGCGACGCGGACACGCCCGCGCTACGCATCAAGCTGTACATCTCGTTTGCGGAGGATCGCCTGAAGAAATTCGAGTACGAAGTCCACCGGACCGTTCCCGAACGCCGGCGTGCCGAGATTCTAAATGGCTTGCTCAACGGGTACTCGGGCTGCGTCGATGACGCCGCCGACCAGATCGACGTCGCGCAAGAGAAGCAGATGGACATCCGCAACGCCTTGCAGATGATGCGCGCGAAAAATGAGGAATTTCTCGAAACGCTCAAGAAGTATGATCGAGACGGTCCCGAGTTGGACACCTATCGCGACACACTGGAAGACGCCATCGACGGCACGAAGGACGCGCTGTCAGACATCGACGATGCTGAAAAGGAAGCGACGCCTGGTCCCGTGCGGAGAAAGCCCTCTTGAAGGAAGCGCAGCGCAGGAAGCACGCGGTCCCTGGCGGCGAACGGATTTTTCATCGCATTTATACGCGGCTCGGATGCCAAGGGCGTCCGCCGCATTTCATCGTGGAGTATCATCCCTATGCGGACCTCACCCACACCATCCGCCTGCGCGAAGACACCGCGCACGTGCGGCTCTCCGATGTCCTGCGCGAGGCGCCGGCAAGCGTCGTGGAAGCGGCAGCGGCAATTCTGCTGGGCCGCCTCTACCGGCGGCGCCCGCCGAGCGAGCTGGTCGAGAAGTATCGGGAATTCTCGCACGAAGGCAAGACTCGCCGGCGCGTGCTACAGCTGCGGCAGAAGCGCGCGCGGCGCGCCGAGCACCGCCCGGCCGGTGCGCATCACGATCTCGCCCCGCTTTTCGACGTGCTCAACGCGCGCTATTTCGAGAATGCGCTGCCTCGGCCGCGTCTCGGATGGAGTGCGCGGGCGTGGCGTTCGCAGCTTGGCTGCTTCGATCCCGCGCTGCATCAGATCGTTCTGAACCGCCAGCTCGATAGCAATGCGACTCCCGAATACGTCGTAGCCTACGTGCTCTACCACGAGATGCTGCACCTGAAGCACCCGATGAAGTTCGCTCGCTGCCGCCGCGAATCGCATTCTCCGGAATTCCGCCGCGAAGAGAAGGTCTTCGCAGATTACGACCGCGCGATCAAATTCCTCGAACGCTTTCCGGCATCTTGAAGCAGAAGCAACGCAATTCCAGTAGCCTCAGAGAGGTCCCTGGCCGGCTGCGCTCCGCTTGATGACGACACTCATCGCGTCGTCAATTTTTCGATCTTGGCGTGCACTTTCTTCGCGTCGGGGGCGTGCGGGTAAACTTGGAGGTATTCCTTGTAGTACTTCACGGCGTCGGCTTTGTCGCCCTTCTTTTCATAGATCTGCGCAAGAAGCATGCGCGGCTTGGCATAGTCGGCCTTCAGCTGGATGGCATCCTCGAAGCGACTGATCGCGGCCTCCGCGTCGCCTTTGTGCATGTAATATGTGCCGACCTCAACATCCTGTTCGGCAGGCAGCGGATTGTATTTCGGCAGCTCCTGCGGGGGTTGCTTGATCGCAGGGGACGGCGATGACGAAGAGGACCACTGGCCGGAATCCTTGTCGTCTGGCTTCTGATCGGGCTGATCGGAGCCAGCGTCGCCCTGTTGGCTCTTGGGAGTTTGCCGGCTCGAGGAATCGCTTTGATCCGGCAAGCTTTTCTGCGGCCCCTGTTGTAGCGCGGACCACGACGTCGGTATCAAGGTAAGTGTCAGCAACGCGGACCGAATTGTCAGGCTGCGCATAGTCATCTGCCCCCTATTAGAAGACGTTTGTTATCATGGGAGTTGTCTCCCAAACAGCCCTGGGACTTGGTTCCGCGTCTATTCTAACTCTACCGCGCTGGAAGGCTAACGCATCGCACGGATGGAACTCCGCCAAAAGGTCGCCAGTTTGCCGCTGCAGCCCGGGGTGTACCTGTTCCAGGACGCCGGCGGCACGATCCTCTACGTCGGCAAGGGACGTTCGCTACGCAGCCGCGTGCGCTCCTACTTCCTTGAATCCAACTGGCAGGACGCCAAGACCGGCTCGCTCGTCCGCGAGATTGCTGACTTCCAATACATCGTCGTCGACAACGAGAAAGAAGCGCTCGCGCTCGAAAACAACCTCATCAAGCAGCACAAGCCGAAGTTCAACATCCTGCTGCGCGACGACAAGACGTATCCCTACATCCGCTACACCGCTTTCGAAAAATATCCGCGCGTCTACGTCACCCGGCGCCTGAAAAAAGACGGCTCGATTTATTTCGGTCCCTACTTCCCTGCCCGGCTCGCGTATTCGATGGTGCACCTGATCCACAAGCATTTCCTGGTGCCGTCGTGTACGGTCGATCTGGAGCGCAACCACCCGCGCCCCTGCTTGCAGTATTACATTCACCGCTGCCTGGGGCCTTGCGTCGACGCGCTGGTCACCGACGAGCGCTACGCCGAGGCCACCCGCGACGTGCGGCTTTTTCTCGAAGGCCGCCGCAGCGATTTGCAGCGCAGCCTAAAGGAGCGTATGCAGCGCGCCTCCGACGAGCAGCATTACGAGGAGGCCGCCGGCTATCGCGACCTGCTGCGCACGATTGACGAGATGGAGCAGCGGCAGAAGATCGCCGCTGCCGAGGGCGACGACACGGACGTGCTCGCATGGTACGCCGAGGCGCCGCAGGTGGCCGTAAACCTGTTTCACTTGCGCGGCGGGCGCGTGGTCGACCGGCGCGATTTCTACTGGGAGGACCTCGAAGAATTCAATCCCGCCGAATTTCTGCCCTCGCTGCTCAAGCAGCTCTATCTCGAAGCGGCCTACCTGCCGCGCTACATCCACGTGCCCACGGGCTTCGAAGATTGCGAGCTGCTGGAAGAAGTCTTCAGCGAGCAGGCCGGGCATCGCGTGGAGATCATGCATCCGCAGCGAGGCCAGAAGTACGCGTTTCTCGAGCTCGTCGAGAACAACGCGAAGCATTCCTTCATGCAGCGCTTCCGCGTGCTCAAACCCAACGCGAAGACGATTGCCGAGTCTGTGGAAACGGCCCTAGGGCTGCCCGAGCCGCCGAAGCGCATCGAGTGCTTCGACATTTCGCACATTCAGGGCTCGGACACGGTCGCGTCCATGGTGGTGTGGGAAGACGGGCGCATGAAGAAGTCCGGCTACCGCAAGTTCATCATTCGCGGCGAGGCCATGCCCGAAGGCCCCGAAAAGGCCGCGGGGCTGCTGCGCGACGATTTCGCGAATATGCGCGAGACCATCGAGCGACGCTACAAACGCGTCCTCGAAGAGGGAAAGCCGCTGCCAAGCCTGATCTTGATCGATGGCGGCATCGGGCAGTTGCACGCAGCGGCGCAGGCGCTCGACAGGCTCGAAATCATCAACCAGCCCATGGCTAGCATCGCGAAAAAGGAAGAAATTCTCTACATCCTGGGGCGCGAGGACGAGCCTGTCGCGCTCGATCATCATTCCCCGGTTCTGCACCTGATCCAGCAGATTCGCGACGAGACGCACCGCTTCGCGGTCACGTTTCATCGCCAACGCCGCTCCAGCCAGCGCCTGCGCACATCGCTTACGGAAATTCCGGGAGTGGGCGCGCGCACGGCGGTGCGCCTCCTGCGTCGCTACGGCAGCGTCGCGCGCCTGCGGCAGCTCAGCGTCGAGGAGCTGGCGGCGGAGTTGCCGCGCAACCGCGCCCAGCGCGTCTACGACGTGCTGCATGGCATAGGCGCGGTCGAGGCGCATCCCCCCGAATTCCCGACAGGGTCGCAGAACAGCAGCAGATGAGGCTAAGGACGTAAGGGAATTACCCCGACCGGTCGCGTAACGTTCGAAGCGGTAAGAGCTTTTCGGAATATCGCCATTCTGCGGGAAGTTACCCAACAGGTTCGGGGCAGGTTCTGGGTATCTATCTTCATCGCAACAAACAACCAAATACGCGGAGCGGCCTCAGCTGGCGGAGACGCGCTCCCAGGGCGGGGGAACTTTGACCGAGGACATTCCGGCGGCGGCGGCGGCCTGGATGCCCATATCCGTGTCTTCGAAGACGAGGCAGGCTGCGGGCGGTACTTCCAGGCGGGCGGCTGCGAGCAGATAGGCTTCCGGATGGGGCTTGGCGTTCGCGTAATCTTCCGAGCAGACCAGCGTGTTGAAGCGATCGAGGAGATGGAGCGACGCGAGAGAAGCCGTCACGGCTTCTCTGGTGCCACCGGAGACGACCGCCAACGGGATGCGGCCGTGCTGGGCCTCGATGTGTTCGAGGACCTCGGGAACCACCTTGAGCTGCGGGAGCAGCTCGAAGAACTCGTCTTCCTTCTGTTGCGTCACGGCCTCAACCGGCATGCGCAGCCCCAGCCTTTCGTTCAGCAAGCGCACGATCTGGTCGGTGGGCATGCCCCCGAGGGCGTAGAAGAGCTCTTTGTCGAAGGTACAATTCCACTCGCCGAGGGCCTTCTGCCAGGCGATGTAGTGCAGCGGCATCGAGTCGGTGATGGTGCCGTCGCAGTCGAACAGGTAGGCGCCGAAGGAGCCGGCGGGAAGTTTCAGTTTCATGCGCCGAGGTGACGGCCTCTCGCTATTTTCGTGCTCGACATTCTTGCGCTCAGTTTCATTTTACTCGAAGCGCACGGGGTGTGCGGTGCTTCCCAGACTCACCCTTGCACAAACCGCAAGGACGGGGCACCCGTACAGGCCAAGGCGAGGTGACAGCCCTCGTCGCCAGTTCCTGTTCCAAAGACTGCGACAGCCACATCCTGACGGCCCACCTCGCACCGTGCCGCACAGAACGTCGGACACAGGAAAATCACAAAGAGCGCACTGAGGGGACAGCGATCGCATCACCCTGGCTGCATTCCGGCAGGCGCAATCCGCACACCGGGCGACGCCGGTCTTTTGGGGCTTTTGCTTCGCGCAATGCGCCAAGAAACGCGAGAACTGACGCGCCAGTCGCTATCGAACGGAAGCACGTCCATCGAAAGCAAAGAAACTCTTAGGCGCTCACTCGGCACCATATCACGCACGCGTGGTGCGCGAAATGGCCAGAGCAAAATGACGACTTTAGAAGCGAAGGAGGCGCTGCCGCGCTAGCGCTTGACGGCCCAGTGGAGGCCGATGCCGCCGCAGATGTAGGCGCGGGTGTCGACCAGGGCATAGCCCATGCGGCCGAGCGCGGAGGAAAATTCGTCCATGGAGACAAAGCTTTGCAGCGAATCGGGGATGTAGGTGTAGGTGCGCGGGCGGCCGTGCAGGAGCGTGCCCCACAGCGCTCCCTGCGCGTACAGATAGCCGAGGTAGAGGCGGCGGAAGAGGCGATTCGCGGGGAGAAAGAAATCCAGCGTCACGAGCAGGCCGCCGGGGCGCGTAACGCGTTCGATTTCACGCAGCGCGCTTTCGAGCGTGGGGAAATTGCGCAGGCCGTAGCCGATGAAGACGCAATCGAAGCACCGGTCCGCAAACGGCAGGCGCGTGGCGTCGCCGCAAACGCCGTTGTGCAGGCCGCGCTGACGGGCCACTTGCAGCATGCCCTCGGTGAGGTCGACGGCGATCGCGCGGGTGCCGGGAAGTCGCTGCGTCACGAGATGCGAAAAGTCGCCCGTGCCCGAGGCGAGGTCGAGCACCAGCGCGTTCGGTGGCAGCGCGGCCTTCTCCACGCCCAGGCGCTTCCAGCGGCGGTCCATGCCGTAGGAGAAAATGCGCGTGACGAAGTCGTAGCGCGGCGCGATGCGGCCGAACATTTCGCGCATCAGGCGCCAATCCTGTCGTTCCATGGGCGTGGGCATCGCAAGGCGAATGTTATCACTCCTGCGCAATGCAAAAAACCGGAATGCCAGAGTGCCGCGCGGCAAAAGTGCTTTTGCGAGTGCCCCACCGTTCGGTGTCAAGGGTGGGTCTCGGTTTGCGCGCCCTGAGACGTTCGCTAAGAACGAGATTCGCGGCGGCTTTGAGGCCGTCAGCTTTCGAAACTGAAGCGCGTGGACGCCAGGCGATAGAGTCGTCGCCAGACGAAGCGGTTGAAGGTGACGACCATCGCGGCCATCACGAGGGTGGCGCCGAGAAGCATGGCGAAATTGCCGGTGTCGGTGGCGCGGCTGATGACGGCGCCCAGTCCCGTGACGGAGAAGGTCTGGCCGCGGAAGCGGAAATATTCGGCGATGATGCTCGCGTTCCACGCGCCGCCGGACGCGGTGACGAAACCGGTAACCACATAGGGAACTATCGCGGGCAGGAGCAGCGTGCGCCAGCGCTCCCAGCGGGGGAAGCGGTAGAGACTGCACACTTCCCTGAGGTCCGTGGGGATGGCGCTGGCGCCCGCGATCACGTTGAACAGGATGTACCACTGCGTGCCGAGCAGAAGTAGGATGATCGAGCCCACGCCGAGTCCGCCGCCGGCGCGAATCAGCATCAGCAGGACGATCGGGAAGAGCGCGGTGGCAGGAACGGATGCGGCGACCTGCGCAACCGGCTGGGCAACGGCGGAAAGCTTCGGATTCAAGCCGATCATCACGCCGACGGGGATCGTCCAGAGGCCCGCTAGCACGAGGGTGAGCTCGACGCGCAGAAATGTGGCGCCGGCGCCCGCGAAGATGGCACGGATTTCCGCGCCGCCTAGCGAACTGACAAGCATAGCCATTCGCAGGAACGCGTAGGCAATACCCATGAACAGAGCTGCAAGGATTGCACGCGTGAGCCATTTGGAAGCGCCGCTTGACGGCGCCGCTTGCCTGGCGGCCGCTTGTCTGCGCGCGAAAAATAAATCGAGGCGCTCGCGCGCCGGGCCGATAGACGCAGCGGCGATCAGCGGCAGAATCTTCGAGTGCGTGAGGAGATCAAGAACCGGCGAGTGCGGCTCGTCGGTAGACTCGACCTGCTCGAATTTGAATTTTTGCGCCCACGCGATCATCGGACGCCAGATGAGCTGGTCGATCAGGATGATGACGCCGATCATCACCGCCAGGCCCCAGAAAATCGCGCGCGTATTGCCCTCGTTCGCGGCGGTTTGGAGATAGGAGCCGAGCCCCGGCAAGCGCAGGTCGCGATCCCCCAGCACGAACATCTCGCAGGCGATTAGGAAAAACCAGCCACCCGCGACCGACATCATCGAATTCCAGATGAGGCCAATCGCGGAGTACGGCAGCTCCATTTGGAGAAACTTCTGCCACCCGCTCCAGCGATATACCTGCGCCGCTTCGTGCATCTCGCGGGGAATACTTTTCAGCGAGGAATAAAAGCTGAAGGCCATGTTCCAGACCTGCCCGGTAAAAATCAGCAGGATCGAGCCGAGTTCGATGCCCAACTGCCGTGCGGGGAAAAGCGCGACCATCGAAATCATCACGCCTGGCAGGAAGCTCAGCACGGGGATCGATTGCAGCGTGTCAAGCAGCGGGATCATGAAGCGCTCCGCCTGCGCGTTGTAGGCGGCCACATAGCCATACGCGACGGCGAAGAGCAAGCTGAGAAAGTATGCCAGCGCGATGCGCAGCACAGAGAACATCGCGTACTTCGGCAACACACCGGGCGACAGGCTGATTTCCATCTGCCCGGTGACGGGCGCCATCCATTGGCGCGCGAGGGCAAGCAAAGCGTAAAACAGGGCCAAGCCCGCGAGCATGATCGGGAGGTCCTGCAAGAACGACGGAACCCGGGCGGGGAAAAAGCCCCAAGACGGCATCCGCGCCGGATGCCTTGCGGCACGCCGGGGCATCAGTGCAGAGCCGTACTTTCTGCAGAGTTTTCGGACGCGCCGGCATGAAGCAAGTGAAGGCGGTCGGTTTCCGGATCATAACTGAAAATTCCACCGTAGCGGCCCCAGTTCAACGCGGTTTCAATCTGTTTCTCGGTATCTGCTTCGGAAAAGTGCTCGTCGAGCAGGTCGTGGAAGAATTGCAGCGGAATGCTGCCATCGGACTTGTTTTCGAGCGTCTTGCGCATCTGCTGGAGCAGGTCCACGTGAGCGAGCGCCGCGTCGCGGAACAGATTTTTCTTGGACTCGATATCCGCTTCGGCAAAAGCCTTACCCTCGGGCGTAATTTCCACATCGCCTTCGCGGGCCTTGGCAAAGCCAAGAAGGGTGGTGGCCTCGACGATGGGCAACAAGTCGTCCACCTCCAGTTGAATATCGTCGGCCACGTGGTACAAATCCTCGGTGCCGCCGCGATCCAGAAGAAGTTCGAGCAAGCCGGTGATGCCTCCAGGCCGCGCATGAGGAAGCATGGGCGCGCGCGCTTGTGCGGCAACACCGGCGGCGGACGGCGGAGCAAGCTCCAGCTCGGGTTGCGTCATCACCTTATAAATGTAATCGACGTAAAGCAGGAACGACGCGGACTTGCGGTCGCGCGGCTGAGGAAGTGCTACACGAAAATCGGCGCGAATCCTCGCGGGATTTCGTCCGAGCACGATCACGCGATCAGCAAGCTGAACCGCTTCGTCGATATTGTGGGTCACGATAAAGATGCTGCGCGTGGGAATTTTCTTGGCGAGCCACAAGTCCATGAGCTCGCCGCGCAGGTTCTCCGCCGTCAGCACGTCGAGCGCGGAGAAAGGCTCGTCCATGAACAACACTTCCGGTTCAACCGCAAGAGCGCGCGCAAAGCCGACGCGCTGCTTCATGCCGCCGGAAAGTTCCTTGGGATACGCATTCTCAAAACCCTTCAATCCCACGGTGGCGAGAGCGCCGAGCGCCTGTCGATGGCGTTCGAGATGGGAGATGCCGCGAGCGAGAAGAGGGGCCTCCACGTTTTCGAGCACCGTCAGCCATGGAAAGAGCGCGAAGCTCTGAAACACGATAGCGACGTTAGGCCGGCATTGTGACATGGGCTGCCCGTGCCAGGTGACTTCGCCGGCCGTGGGCGCAGCGAGCCCCGAAAGAATTCGCAGCAACGTGGATTTGCCCGAACCCGAAGGCCCGAGCAAGGCGGTCACCGTGCCTGCCTCTAGAGACAAGTCAACCGGCGCGATCACTTGGATCATCCTGCCTTCGGGCTGGCGGAAGCTTTTCTCGACCTGCCGAATGACGATGATCGGCTCATCCTTCTCTTCAGGCTCGCCAGCTACAGGGGCCTGCTCGCGTGCCGGACCCGTTTCCACCGCAGCCCTTACCGAGGGTCCCTTTTCCGGCGATTCTGCCGCCGCTGCAAGCTCGTCCATCAGGAATTTCCAGGCTTCTTCGGGCAAGTCGTCCAGGAAGTGCTCGCGATCGGCGGGATTGATCGCATCGACGATAGCGCTCAACTCCTGAAGCGGGCGGGAATGCAAAAGCACATAGGCGTGGTAGTAGGGAAAGCGCCCGACCAGCTCGGCGGCGAAATCGATGGGCAGCTTGCGAAATGCGGCGCGCTGCTGCTTGAAAGGCATCCTCAGTATGAAGTCCGCGGCGGGGCCCGGACCGGCTTGCCGGAGAGCGTTTGTGGCAAGCTCCCACTTCCCTTGCGATATCTGGTCGAGGACCTTATCAAGCGCCGGCCGGCTCGTCATGGTACCGAATAGCCTACTACGGTTTTGCTACAGTAGTTAGAATAGCGAGTTGATACGACTCGGCTTACCGTACTTGCTTGCGTCGAGCGGCTTATGCTAGTGTCGAAATGGAGGTGCCGAGATGGGTAACAACGTAGGCTCGAAGGTGAGTTTTTTTCTGGTTGGGTTGGGCATTGGATCGCTCATCGGAATCCTGTTTGCGCCCAAATCGGGTGAAGAAACGCGGGACTATCTGTCCTCTAAGGCCGACGAAGGCCGCGACTACGCGCAGAAAAAGGCGCGCGAACTTCGCGAGCGCGCCGAGGACCTGCTTGAACGCAGCAAAGAGGTGATCGCCCGCCAGAAGGACGCTTTTTCCTCGGCCGTGGATGCTGGCAAGGAAACCTACAAGAAGGAAGCAAAGATTTCGTAGGCGCGGTCAGGAGTTCGCCATGCCAATCTGGGTCGAGGTGTTCATTGCAGTCGCGGCGGTAGCCATCGTCATTCAGACGGTAATGATCGTCTCAACGCTCTTGGTGCTGCGTCCCGTGATTGAGAATTTTCAGCGAATGGCGTCCGATCTGCAAGCCAAGATGAACCCGATTCTCGCCACTACGACCCGCATACTAGATGATTCCGAAGAGCGTATCCGCAGCATTATGGGAGACGCGTCGGAAATTACACACCTGGCTCGGGGCGAAGCGCAAAGAGTGGACCGCGTCGTAACCGACGCGCTCGAACGGCTGCGGCTTCAAGTGATTCACGCCGACCAAATGGTGAGCGGCGCGCTCGCAGTGATCGAGGAGACCGGCGAGAAGGTTCGCAGGAGCGTGTGGGGGCCGGTCAACCAAATATCTGCGCTGCTGAAAGGCATCAAGGTGGGATTAGATGTCATCCGCGGCCGGCCATCGCGAGGTTCCGACGGCGTTCCTCAAGACGAAGAACTGTTTATTTGAGTTGCATCTATCCTGCCGGGTTTCCACGAAAATCTTACAGCCTAGGCGAGGATGTAGGCGTGTCTTCGATCGAGATGATCCAGCCGCCGCCCAGGACCCGCTCCCCTGAATAAAAGACGGCCGCCTGGCCTGGTGTAACGGCGCGCTGAGGCTCATAGAAGGCGACCTGCGCGGTCGCAGAGCCGGTTGGCGTGATTTCGGCCATGGCAGGCTCATGCCGGTTGCGGATGCGCACGGCGGCTTCCAATGGTCTATCCGGAAGGCCGCAAAAAATCCAGTTCACATCGCGAATTTGGCAGACGCTGCGGCGGAGTTCACGGTCTTCGCCCACGACGAGGCGATTGTTGGCGCGGTCTAGCGCGACTACATACATCGGCTGACCTGCCGCGATTCCAAGGCCACGCCGCTGGCCTACCGTGTACTGATGAAGGCCGCGGTGGCGACCGATAACCGCGCCCGAGGTGGAGACGATTTCACCGTCGCCTTGAGGCACGGCGCTTCCCTGCTCTTCCAGGTAGCCTTCGATGAATTTCACGTAGTTGCCCGTGGGCACAAAGCAGATTTCCTGGCTTTCGGGCTTTTCGGCCACCGGAACAGCAAGCCTCCGCGCAATATCGCGCACTTCCTCTTTGGTCAGCTCGCCCAGGGGAAAGTCGGTGCGGGAGAGCTGTTCCTGAGTCAATCCAAAGAGAAAATACGTCTGATCCTTGCTCTGGTCGAGGGCGCGCAGAAGTTCATAACGCCCGGTTTGCGGACTGTAACGGACGCGTGCGTAATGCCCCGTGGCGATGCGCTCGGCGCCGATCTGCCGCGCGGTTGCAAGCAACTGGTCGAACTTCACGTGATTGTTGCAATGGGTGCAAGGAATCGGGGTGCGCCCCTGCAGGTAATCCTCAACGAACGGGCGGACGACCGACTGCTCGAACTCACGCTCGAAATTGATGACGTAATACGGGATGCCCAGGTGTTCGGCGACGCGGCGCGCGTCGTAGACATCGTCGATCGAGCAGCAGCGATGCGGCTTCGGCCCATCGCCCTGGAGCTGCGGCAGCCGCCGCTGATTCCACAGCTGCATGGTGAGACCGATAATTGCCTGACCGCGATCGTGCAAGATCGCGGCCGCCGTTGAACTGTCCACACCCCCGCTCATGGCCACCACCACGCTCGTGGACGGCAGCGCAGCGGCTTCGCGCGAGAATTCGAGTTCAGTGAGTGACGGCATCCGAATCTTCTAGGATTTTACCTGGATAGTCACCGCGCGGGTACTTCGCTCACGGCATGCGGTGAAAGAGCGCGCAGCCGTTCCACGACGCCCGACAGCACGCCAATAGCCTGGTCCACTTCAGCCGATGTAGTGAAACGCCCCAGGCTTATGCGCACGCTCGAACGCGCCTCGTCATCCGAGAGGCCAATTGCCTTGAGCACGTGCGAAGGCTCGACGGCGCCGGAAGAGCAGGCCGCGCCCGTCGAGCATTCGATGCCTTGCAGGTCGAGCGCGATAACCAGGGCCTCGCCGCCTGCGCCGGAAAAGGTGAAATTCACCGTGTTCCAGACCCTCCGGCAACGATCACCGTTCACTTTCACCGCCGGAACCATCCCGCATGTAGCTTGCTCGAAACGATCGCGTAGCGCGCCGATGCGACCCGTATCGCCGGCCATCTGCTGAGCGGCCAGCTCGGCCGCCTTTCCACAACCGACGATGCCAGCAACGTTTTCGGTGCCGGGACGGCGATCGCGCTCGGCATGGCCCCCGCGAAACAGGGGCTCAAGCGGCGTGCCAGACCGCACATAAAGCGCGCCCACGCCCTTGGGTCCATAAATCTTGTGGGCGGAGATCGAGAGCAGATCCACCGCGAGGAGGTCCACATCGAGCGGCAACTTGCCGGCCGACTGAACCGCGTCGCAGTGAAAATAAACATCCGCTGCTTTCGCGATTCGCCCGATCTCTTCGATGGGCTGAATCGTACCCAGTTCATTGTTGGCATGCATCACGGTAATCAGCAGTGTTTCCGGCCGCAACGCGCGGCGGATGTCTTCGGGATCAACCACTCCCGATGAACTCACGGGAACAAATGTGACGTCCACGCCGCGCCGCGCGAGTTCCTCGCAGACGTTCAAAACGGCGTGGTGTTCGATGGCAGTGGTGATGACGTGCTTCTTCGCGGCATGCTCTGCGGCACCAGAAGCGCTGCCGATGATGCCAAAAATCGCGAGATTGTCCGCTTCGGTGCCACCACTCGTGAAGACGATTTCGGCCGGCTTCGCGCCGAGAAGCGCCGCCACGGATTCGCGGGCGGCGTCCACCGCGCTCCGCGCCCGCTGCCCGTCTGAGTGGATCGAGCCGGCATTGCCAAAATTCTGGGCAAAATAAGGCACCATAACCGCAAGAACAGACTGGTCGACCGGAGTTGTTGCATTGTAGTCGAGGTAAACACGCATGGAGGGTACCGCTTATAAGAATAGCGGCTGCGATGGCCGGGGTCAAGGCACAGCATGTTGTGGAAATTCTGGAATTCCGGGAATTCTGGGTGATTCTGGGCGGTCCCTGTATGAAGACGGGCCTGCGTTGAAACCAAACCTTTGCTGGGCAGGGTTACTGTCTGTTGAACAGTTCTGCCCCTTGCCTTGACACTGGCGCAAGCGTTCGCTAGCGTCGAAGTGCCGGGGTGTTACAGGCATCTGGCGGGCGCCTCGGGATTTGGGAGCCGATTTTGCCTCGACCGATCATCACGCTGACAACCGATTACGGCGCCTCCGACTACTTCACGGCGGTCATGAAGGGCGTGATTTTGGGCATCAACCCCGACGTAAACATCGTCGATATCACAAGCAGCGTGCTCGCGCACGACATTCTCGACGGGGCTCTGGCAATCGGGCAAGCCTACAAATACTTCCCGCCCAAGACGGTCCACCTAGTGGTCGTCGATCCCGGGGTCGGAACCGAACGGCGGCCGATTCTGGTGGCCGGGGACCAGCACTACTTCGTGGCCCCGGACAATGGGGTTCTGTCAAGCGTCTACGACCAATCGGAGTCTCTCCACGTCTGGAACGTCATATCCGAGCACTATTTCCGACAGCCGGTCAGCAAAACCTTTCATGGACGCGATATCTTCGCGCCGGTTGCGGCGTGGCTTACGAAATCCTGGCAGACGTCGAGCTTCGGCGAACCGATTAGCGATTTCGTTCGCTTTGCGATGCCCAAAGTCAAAGTGAACGGCACTAAAATTGAAGGCATGGTGCTGCGCGCAGATCATTTCGGCAACCTCATTACAAACGTCACTGCAGAGGATGTACCCAGCCTGGTGGCGGCCAGTGGCAAACTCAACATCAGTGTCGGGAACGGTAAAATCACGAAAGTGGTTGAGACATTTGCTCAAGGAGCCGCGGGCGAGGTTGTGGGGTTGATCGGATCGAGCGGCTATCTTGAAATTTCCATTAACAAGGGCAATGCGTCGCGGACGCTCGGGGTGGGGCGCGGCGCGGAAGTAATCGTGGAAACGACGTAGCGCGGGAAGTGGAATCTTAAGGAACCTCGGCGGCAACTGCTTCAGCACTCCTTACTCGGTAATCTGGCAAGCGAGCGCTTACTTGGCGGGCGCAGCGGACGCAATCGCCTGCAAACTCTCGCGCGCGGCCGCGATGGTGCGATCGATATCTTCGTCGCTGTGGGCGGCCGAGACGAAGAGCGCCTCGAACTGGGAGGGCGGGAGAAAAATGCCACGGCCGAGCATCTCGTGGAAGAACGACGCGAAGCGAGCCGCGTCCGATTGCTTTGCGCCCGCGTAATCCCGCACAGGCTCGGCGGTAAAAAACAAAGTCAGCAGGGAACCCGCGATATTCACGCGACCCGGAACGCCCGACGCCTCCAGTCCGGCGCAGAATCCTTCCGCGAGGCGCTGCGCTTTGCGATTCAATACCTCGTAGAAACCCGCCGCGGCGAGTTTGGGCAAAGTGGCAAGACCGCCGCGCATCGCCAGGGGATTTCCCGAAAGCGTGCCCGCCTGATAGACCGGTCCGAGCGGTGCGATCATGTCCATGATCTCGCGGCGGCCGCCGTAGGCTGCCACCGGCAATCCCCCGCCGATGATTTTCCCGAACACGGACAAGTCCGGCCGGATGTGGAAGAAATTCTGTGCGCCACCATAGGCGATACGAAAGCCCGTGATCACTTCGTCGAAAATCAGCAGTGCGCCGTCGCGCTTGGTGATTTTTCGCAGGCCCTCGAGGAATCCCTGAGCGGGAAGCGCGACGCCCATATTGGCCGCGACGGGCTCGACAATCACAGCGGCAATTTTACCCTCGTGCTGCTGAAATAGGCGATCAACTGCTTCGAGATCGTTGTAAGGCGCATTCAACGTCAGCGCCGCCAACGCGCTCGGAACGCCCGGACTGCTGGAAATGCCCAGGGTTGCGAGCCCTGAACCTGCGTCCACCAAGAAGCTATCGGCATGTCCATGATAGCCACCCTCAAATTTCAGGATGTAGTCGCGCTTCGTAAACCCGCGCGCGACGCGAACGGCCGACATCGTTGCTTCGGTGCCGGAACTGACGAAGCGAAGCCGCTCCATGGAGGGCAGTGCTCGCGCGATAGCCTCGCCCAGCTCAATTTCGAGCGGGGAGGTCATTCCATAGCTTGTGCCGCGCCGCGCTTGGTCGGCGATAGCGGCAACTACATCGGGATCAGCATGACCCAAAATCAGGGCTCCCCAAGAGCAAACGTAATCGATGTATTCGCGGCCGATGACATCCCACAGGCGCGAACCGCGGGCGCGGTCGATGACCAGGGGCGTGCCACCCACGGCGCGGAATGCGCGCACCGGGCTGTTCACCCCGCCGACTAGAATATTTCTGGCGCGTTCGAAAAGACCGGTTGTGCGTGAAGGAGCATCCAAGGGAGTGTTCTCTTTAGAGTTATGCAGCGTTTGGTTCGGCATGGACTGTCGGGTTACCCCCACGGGGAAGATTGCAAAGCATCTCGTCCCAGGTGCTATTTGCACCAATGGCGGCGACTAGGATCGGCAAAGGCTCCCGAAGAATCCCCGAAAAATCGTTCTCCGTTTCAGGAAACATCCATTGGAAAGCCAGCCGCTCGACCGGGGGAGAGAATGGCGCGTCGATGCCCGGCTTGTTTCCGTGGCAATCGATTCGATACCAACCGTAGTCCCGCAAATTTTTGAAACCGCGCAAGCAATAGAGTGCACCGGTCTCGTTCAAGAGAACCCCGGACGCTGAGCACGTGACGGGGTTTCTCTTGAAGTCCGCGCTGTGCTGTAGGTTGTCGGCAACCCACTCGAAGCAGCGGCGAGCAATTTCGGTCGTGCCATTTGCGCCCTTCGCCAACACCTTCGCCTTCGACAATACGGAGAGTGTGTGCAGTCGATGACTTCGGTGGATGGCAGAAACGCGTCCATGGCTAGCAGTCCGTCAGCCAGCGGGCGACGTCTTTGGCGTGATACGTCAAGACGATCGAGGCTCCGGCGCGCTGGATGCCCGTGATGATTTCGAGCACGATGCGCTTTTCGTCGATCCAGCCATTCTTCGCCGCGGCTTTCACCATGGCGTATTCGCCGCTCACATTGTAAGCACCGACGGGCACGTCGAATCGTTCGCGGACGCGGTGGATGATGTCAAGATAGGCAATCGCTGGCTTTACCATGATCATGTCCGCGCCCTCTTCAACATCGAGAGCGACCTCGCGCAACGCCTCGCGCGCGTTGGCCGGATCCATCTGGTAGCTGCGACGATCGCCCGACTGCGGCGCCGACTGCGCGGCATCGCGAAACGGTCCATAAAAGGCAGAGCAGTATTTCGCCGCGTAGGAGAAGATCGCAATATCCTGAAAGCCGTTTGCGTCGAGCTTGCTGCGTATCGCCGCGACGCGGCCATCCATCATATCGGACGGAGCGACGATATCGGCCCCGGCGCGCGCGTGCGAAAGCGCCGCATCGGACAGAAGTTCCAACGTCGGATCGTTCCATACCTCGCCGTCTTTGATTACGCCGCAGTGCCCGTGGCTCGTGTATTCGCACAGGCACACGTCGGTAATCACGAGCAGATTCAGCTTCGCTTTCCGGATGGCCTCGACCGAGCGCTGCACAGCGCCCTGCGCCGAGGCTGACTCGGAGCCCGTGGCGTCCTTGTGTTCCGGCAGGCCGAACAAAATTACGGCAGGCACACCGAGATCGGCGATCTCGCGGCATTCTTCGGCGATCCGATCGGGCGATTGCTGGAAGACGCCCGGCATCGAACCTACTTCGGTGCGCACCTTCGTCCCCGGACACGCGAACATCGGATAGACCAGACCGGCCCTGGTGATGTGCGTCTCGCGCACCAATCCCCGCAGCGCTTGGTTGCGCCGCAAGCGCCGGGGACGCTGGACCGGAAATGTCATGCGCGCCTCGCTGCGGCGGTGTGGCGCTGATAGTGCTTGGCGATAGCGTCCGCCAGGGCCGCCGAAGAGGATTCGTTTGCTTCGATCTCAACGCGAACGCCCGATTCCTGGAGGGCGCGCATCGTCGTGGGGCCAATCGCCGCAAATTGAACGCGGTCCGAGAGTTTCGCGAGAGCAGCAGCCGGAATGAAATCGTGCAGATTGTAAAGCGCGGACGGACTTGCAAACACAATCGCATCCATTTCGGCGCGTTGCAATTGGCCGAGAATCGCGTCGTCCACCTTATCCGGCGCAGCGGTGCGGTAGGCAGTCACGGCAGTCACTCGCGCACCCGCCTGGCGCAGCGCGTCAGGCAGCCGTTCGTCCGCGCGGTCGCTGCGCGGCAACAGCACCGTGCGGTTGCCAATCGATCCCGCCAGCTCACGTGCGAGGCCTTCCCCCGTGTGATTTTGCGCCGAATAATCCACGGGAAAGCCTTCCTGCACCGCTGCTTCCTGCGTTGTCGGACCAACAACGGCGATTTGCGGCTTGCGGGACGCCGCCCAATCAGCCGGAATCTTGAGTTTGCGCCGCCGCAGAGCGAAGAATCGTACCGCATTCCGGCTGGTGAATAAAATCCAGTCGAATTCGGCGAGGCGCCCGATCGCCGCGTCCACCGGACCCCAATTTTCCGGAGGTGCAAACCCCACCATGGGCAAAAGCAAAACCTCGGCGCCCAGACGCTCCAGCGAGGCGGTCAGCTCGCCCGACTGCTCGGGCGCGCGCGTTATGACAATGCGCTTGCCTGCCAGCGGCTGCTGATCGTTACCCAACGGCTTTTCCTCCAACCGGCCGCCCCGCCAGTCGCAGAATTCTTTCCGCGCCGTCGTCTCTCAATATTTTCCCAAGCCGGTTGCCGATTTCTTCGGCATCCTCGGCTTCGCCGATGCTCTCGCCACGCAGGCACTCTTTCCCGCCGGGGGAAAGCAAGCAGGCTTCAAGCCGCAGCACGCCTTTCTCCAGGCGCGCCCAGGCACCCAGCGGAACCTGACAGCCTCCTTCGAGTTCGCGAAGGAGAGCGCGCTCGGCGGTCACACAGGCGTGCGTTTCGGAATCATTCAGCGCCGCAACGAGTTTTGTCGTCTCCTCATCATCTTCCCGCGTTTCGATTCCCAACGCTCCCTGCCCCACAGCAGGAAGCATAATCTCGGCCGGGATAATTTCCGAGGCCCTGTCGAGGACACCCAGCCGAGTGACGCCCGCCGCAGCCAAAATAATCGCGTCGAATTCACCCGCCGCGACTTTCCGCAAGCGTGTATCCACGTTGCCGCGGAGGTCCAGCACTTGCAGGTCGGCGCGATGGTGCCGGAGCTGCGCCTGGCGTCGCAGGCTGCCTGTGCCGACGCGTGCGCCCAGCGGAAGCTGTTTCAGAGTCTGACCGTTTCGCGAAATCAGACAATCGCGAGGGTCCTCCCGACTGGTCAACGCGGGAAACGCGAGCCCGGCCGGCGTCTCTGTCGGAACATCCTTCATGCTGTGGACGGCGAGATCAACTTCGCCCGCCAGCAGCGCGTCTTCCAGTTCCTTGATGAAAACTCCTTTCGTGCCCATCCCCGCGCCAATCTGAGCCACCGAGGCAGTCTGGAAATGATCACCGGAAGTGCGGATGCGAACCAGTTCCGCCTCCACTCCATGCAATTGCGCCAGCCGTTCCTTGATGTGATGAGCCTGCCACAGGGCCAGTGCGCTCGCGCGAGTTCCAATGCGAAGGGGTATCACTACTTGCCCTCGTCGAGGCCGAAGATGTGCCGCAGCGCTTCGACCGCGCCGAGCCGCCCACGCATCCCGCGCCCATTGCGAAGCCGCTCGGCAGGCTCATAGAGGACACGCTCGATCAATTCCTCGGTGATGCGCGCCATGCGGTGGCGCTCCTCAGGAGAAAGCTCCGGCATTTCCTTATCCTTTTCCTCGAGCAGGAGCTGGCGTTGCTGATGAAAGCGGCCCCGAAGATCGTCCACAATCGACCCGGCCTCCAGAGTCGCGCGCCAGGTCTCGAATTTCGCGATGTGCTCGGAGATGATCGCTTCGGCGCGCGGAACTTCGGCCTCGCGCGCCTTCTTGTTCTGCTCGACAATCTCTCCCAGATCATCGATGTTATAGAGATACAGACTGTAGATCCCTGAGGCAGCAGACTCGACGTTTCGCGGAACGCCCAAGTCCACCACAAACACAGGACGCCCGCCGCGCGCCGTAATCGCGCGTTCGAGCATCTTGCGCGTCAGCACGGGGCCGGTGCCGCCCGTCGAGGTCACGATAATGTCCGGCTGATTCATCTGCGTTTCAAGCGATTCCCACGGGGCAGCACAGCCTCCCACGCGCTCCGCGAGATCGGCAGCGCGATCATAGGATCGATTCACGACCTGCAGGGTACCGATCGCGCGATGGCGCAATTGCTCGACCACCTGCTCCGCCACGGCTCCGGCGCCGATGATCAGGGCGGCGCGGCCTTTCAAATTGCCAAAGACGCGCTCCGCCAGCTTCACGCCCGCGAGCGCCACCGACATGGGCCGAGCTCCTACTTCGGTCTCGGAGCGAACGCGCTTGCCGACTTCCAGCGCACCTTGGAAGACACGATTGAGCACCGGGCCAGTAGCCCCATGGTCGAGCGCCTGGCCGTAAGCCGTGCGAAGCTGCCCCAGAATTTCCGCCTCGCCCAGCATCATGGAATCAAGGCCGGCCGCCACGCGATAGAGGTGGTAAATCGCGTCGCGCCCCGACCAGCGATAAAACTTGCCGGCTAGCTCCGCTCGCGCCAGCCCGTGAAACGACGTGAAGAATTCCTCCATGGCTTCGGTGAGCGCGGAACCACCCTCGCCGGCCACTCCGTAGAGTTCGCTGCGGTTGCACGTCGAGAGCACGACTGCCTCCTCGAGGATTCCTTGCCGGCGAAGCTCATCGGCCGCATCGAGCGCCTGCTTCTGCGTGAACGCCACGCGCTCGCGGAGTTCCACGGACGCGGTGCGATGGTTGCATCCGATCAGCGCGAGCTGGATGCGGCTGGAAGTGTTGCGCAATGGATTGGCAGTCGCCGTCGTCATCAGAAGAAGCGGTGAAACCGCGTCAAATACAAATTCACAAACGTGTAGCTGAAAAGCACGATTACAAAATTCAGCGCGCACAGCAAAGCCGCGCGCGATCCGCGCCATTGCGCGCTTCGCGACAGGCGAAGGTATGCCACATAGACCACCAGAATCAAACCCGTAACCACAACTTTGGGATCGCCCCACGAGTAGCCGCCGCTTAAGCGGTGCGCCCACACAAGGCCCATGGGAACGCCAAGCGCCACGAGCACAAGCCCCAGGTACACGCTGCTCCGCGCCATCTGATCCAGCACATCGAGCGCCGGAAAGCGCCAGAAAGCACTATTGAGGCGCCGGGAGCGCAGCAGGCTGTCCTGCACGAGATATACCAGGCTCAAAACAAAGGAAAGCGCGAATGCAGCATAGCCCCACGTGATCAGCGTGACGTGCAGCGCGAATAGAGCTCCGCGGGCAGGAGGCGGCGTGACCGATTGCGGCGGCACGAGCAATCCCAGCCCCCCGATCCAGGCAATCAGGAGCAGCGTAACGAAGGCGCCCACCGTGTGCTGGCGGTGGAAGATCTCCAGCACCAGGTAGGTAATTGCAAACAGCCAGGCAAACAGCGACATCGAGCCGTACAGATCGTCATAGGGAACCGTGTGAATGAACCTCGACCGCTCAAGCAGATCGTAGTACTGGAGGATGATCCCCCCGGCAAGCAGGAGCGAGGCAACGCGCCCCAGCCACACGTTCGGCACGTAGAGGATGCGCGCGTAGCAAGCGAAGCTCGCCGCGTAGATCGCGAGGCTCAGATAGCCCAGGTAATGTGTCATGAAGTATGCACAACTCTCCAGCCTTCCGGATTATACCGCTGAACCCCCCAAATGACCCCCTAGCCGTCCTGGCGTCCACCCAAGAAGACGGCGTCAAACACCTTTTTCCACGGGTGCTGTGGAAACTCCCGGCCCTCGGGCAGAACGCCCACCAGAGCGGAGAAGCCAAATACTTTATCGAGATAAGTCTCCAAGCGG
>JBEKBP010000005.1:0-129305 GCA_050015335.1 Candidatus Acidiferrales bacterium
GATAAAAGAGGATGTCAATACACAAAATACAATGCGAATTTGCTCGGGGATTCAAAAGGGGTCAAACAACAACAGAATCAATTAGTTCGCCCGCTCAGAAAAGCCCGTTGCGGAATCGTTGAACGTTTCATCAAAGGAAACGTTTCCAACGTTTCCCGTTTCCGACTCCGTTTTCATCGTGTCGTTTCATTTCTTCGCCTTACGCTGTTCCGGAAGATCGGGTGGCGGCGGTAGCTTCGCCAGCCGCTCCTGATACTCGGGATAGGTTGTCTCGGCACC
Organism: Candidatus Acidiferrales bacterium; assembly: GCA_050015335.1. Classification (GTDB taxonomy): domain Bacteria; phylum Acidobacteriota; class Terriglobia; order Acidiferrales; family UBA7541; genus Palsa-295. Next base: position 280 of record JBEKBP010000005.1, read on the forward strand.
GCCGCGAACCGCCTCTACCGGTATTCCCCACCGGGATGCAACCTCGCTTAACCAGTGATTCTCGCCAAGGACGTGGTAGGCGACGTAGCCCTCCGGATGTGGGATATCTACGTTGGGAATGCAGGAAGTGGTCCGGAGGTGGCGCCCGAGGTCGAGGACGAAGTCCGAGGTACGTATGAGGGGTTCGGTGAGATACACAGGGTCTTCGACATCGGTGACAAGCGTGAAGAACTCCCCGTGCCGAATGAAATATTCAATCACTGTGGACCTATCGCTGCGCGGGACGCCGTTGCGGCGGGACTGGCCTTCCTTCAAATGGGTGGTGATCACCTTCAACATGTCACCTTCCCATTCTCCGGTGGAAAACCCTTGCCAGGTGTGGGGCGCGTTTTCAGAAGGATGAAGGCGACCGTCCATGTAGATGGTGCGTTCGGCCAGGCGATACCTGGTGGTCATGCGCCAGGCGATCACTCCCTGGGTGAACGGATCGACCACCGACCAAAGACGTATGTCCCCTCCGCCGCGCGGCCCGTAATCCATCGGATGCGGGTCGCACTCGTGCTCGACCATTTCCAGCTTCTGCGCGTCCCAGGCGTCGGCACGCATGCGGGCGGCATCATTGAGCGGCATGGAGGTGTAATCGCCGATTTCAGGACCGGGAATGCGTTCGGGCTCGTCTTCGGAGAATTGGCCGTCCCAATAGCCGGACAAATCGACTTGGGCGTAGGTGGGTCTGTTTATCAGTACGGCGGCGAGCAGCAAAAGAGACGCCACAAGGGGGGGGCGAAAGAATCTAGGCATCGTCAAGTTCTCTTTACCTGTGTTGCGGAAATGCTTTCGGATTTTTGGACTCCCAATGCTGGTTCGAAAGTCGCAATAGGATGGACGGGAAAACCTGTTCCGCCGGGTACAGGTAGAGGCGCGAAGGTCAGCAGAAACTGCCAGCGGTGGCGTGGCGCTGCTTCTTTTGACACGGCTTCCAGCTCCATCACGTCTATCAGGGAAAGCCCGAGTGCCGCAATCGCTGCTTCATGAATCGTTGAAAACTGGCGGCTTTCGAATATACTCCGCCGATGCATGGAATGAACCTTCGCCACTTTTCGTCCTCCGCCGCTCGCGATAAAAACCTGCGAGGCAGCATCGCCGTGATCGCTCTGCTTGTCTTGTTGCTGCTTCCCTGCGGAATCGCCGCAGGCTCGGGAGCCAAGAGTTACTTCGTCTACGCTGGAACCTTCACCTCAACAGCCAGCAAAGGTATCTACGGGTTTCGTTTCTCGCCCTCTACCGGAGCCGTAGTCCCGCTGGGACTGCTGGCGGAAACCGCCAATCCATCTTGGCTAGTAGCGACGCCCAATCAGCGCTTTCTATACAGCACAAACGAGCACCCCGGCAAAACCCAACCCGGCAATACGATCACCGCCTACGCGATTGACCGTAAAAGCGGAAAGCTCACATTTTTGAACAGGGTTTCGGCGAAAGGGGTTGGGCCCTGCCACCTGGCGCTCGACAGGACCGGAAAGATACTCATCGCCGCGAACTTCGGGAGCGGCAGCATCGTCACGTTCCGAATTCCTTCCGATGGCCGGTTGGGCGAACCATCGGGCTTCATGCAGGATCACGGATCGAGCATCGATCCCGTGCGACAGGGCGGCCCGCATGCTCATGGCACGGTGACTTCTCCCGACAATCGCTTTGTCATGGTAGCCGATCTCGGCGCCGACCGGATCTTTGCCTATCGTCTCAACCACTCGACCGGTGTGCTCGAACCCAACGACACACCCGCCGCCATCCTGCCTCCCGGACGAGCGCCGCGACACATGGCATTTCATCCGAACGGCAAGTTTATGTATATGGTCAGCGACAAAGGGTTGACGACCTTCGCCTACGACGCCGCTCGCGGCAGGCTGAAGGAACTGCAGACGCTGGCTTTGCCGGAGGGGTCTTCGGGCCAAAGCACGTATTCGGAGGTTCAGGTGGACCGCGCGGGCAGGTTTGTGTATGACGCCAACCGCAAAGACGCGAGCATCGGCGTGTTCGCCGTCGATCCAGGCACAGGGACGCTCACGACAATTCAGCGCATTCCGACGGGGGGAGAAACGCCGCGTAGCTTTTCGCTCGACCCTGCAGGCGCATATCTTATCTCGGCGAACGAGGGTTCCGACAGTGTAACGGTTTTCCGGGTCGACAGCGCCACCGGTCGGGTGACCCCGGCAGGTCAAGCGCCGAACGACGTACCGGACCCTGCGTGCGTGGTCTTTGTCACAGCGAAGTGATTCGCCCGAAATACGCTGTTGCCCGGCGAGCATTTCGCGCGCGAGTGGCAGAACTTCGTGGTCCGCGCCAAGGCTGAACTTATTTCGCCAAAGGGTCGGGCCGAATCTGAAAGTGCACGATCTGGCTCGTCGTGCCCTTTCCGCCCTCGATATGCCAAACCACCCTTTCGTTATTGCCGGCCCAGACGCCGCGGCCCTTCCATCCGGCTTTTGGATCGTCGATGCGTCCATCCATCGAGCGCGTGTATAAACCCATCGGATACGGAACGCGCAGCGTGACGAATTTCCTCTGGTCCGGGAGAAAAGCGATCAATGAATCGGAGTCGGTTCCATCGACGATCGGTACATCGCGACCGAGGCCAAGAGTATTCTCGCGGTCAACCCAGCCAAGATAGAAATAATCCGCCCTGACGTCGGTCCCCTTGAACAGGGGGCCGGGAACCGGGTACAACGTCCAGCCCTCCGGACATTGTTGCCCCGTCGCGGTGGGTCCGTTCAGCACTCTGCACTTGCTGCGATCAAAGCGGCCAAGCTGAGCGCTGCCTCCCAGCGCCACCCACACGATACCCTTACTGTCGACTTCGACCCCCTGTGTGTTGAAGCCTTCGACGCCTGGAGCTCGCGGGTTATTAAACGGGGGTTCGTAGACTTCTGTGGTGCATGTCTCAGGAGGATGCGTACCGAGGGCGTAACGGATAATTTTGCCCGGCACGGAAGCTTTAGGGCCTCCGTTCACGCCGCCCACGGCCCAAAAACTGCCGTCAACCGGGTTGACGCCCACGCCGTAGCTCTGCGCTCCGCTCAGCAGGCGGTCGAGTTTCGGATCGGGCGGCTGATCCGGAGTTGTGTAGGGACCGGTCTTTCCATCGCCGTTGTAATCGATCACCCCGGGACACCAACCGAGGGCCTTCTCGCCATCATGCGTCTGATCCCAAACGCGTGTGTTGAACCAGCTGACCCCGCCACTGGATAACCCGAGGCCCATATACAAGGTCTGGTCCTTGTCTCCCGCAAAAACCGAATGCCCGCCTCCGCAAATGTCGATCGCAGTCTGCTGGCCTGTCTTGGGGTCGTATACGACAAGTCCTCTTCCCTCCACGCCGTTCTTGAACGCGAAGTTCTTTGCGTAAGGATTGTCGGAGCCAGCCTTGCAGAACGGGGGCAGATCGGCTCGGGTCGTGGCGTGATACCAGACGCGGCCTTGGCCATCCATCTTGGGTTCACTCGCAGTGGTTGTATCGTTCCAAATGGCTTCATCGCCCCAATACGGCGATGGGGCGTCGTTTCGCGGCCACGACCATGGATGCAAGCGCGGGCGGTCTTCCGGATGTGTCATGGGAGCGGGCATGTTTCCCTTCCTGAATTCCGCCGGGACCAGATATTCCAACCGATCCTGGGAAAAATCCGCGCCATAGATCGGGCCGTAGGCATTCACGGTCGGGTCCCACTGGTAAGACGCAACGATGTCGTGGACAAAAGCCCTGTCGGAAGCATAGTCCCATATCGAGAGAACCACATTGCGCTCGATTCCCTGCGGCCTCGGCGGCACCGGCGGCACCTCACCTGCGGCGATGCGGTCGGTCCAATTGGCAAACATGGCCAGCCCTTTGTAGTGCCCCATGCGAGCATCGATCGCCGCCAGCATTCTGCCGCCGGTTTGGCCCGATTGCACACGGCGCTCCCAGGCCAGAGAACTTGAATCGAAATGACCCAAACTCTCGGGAATCTCCCGTGTGGCCTTGTCGCCCATCTGGTGGCAGTCTTCGCAGGCCCTCTTCACGTTGTAGACAAACTCGGCGCGGTTGGAAACTTCCTGGCCGTTTTGCACTTCTTGCTGGGTTAAGCCCGGAATCGTTTCTCTGCCGGCGCGTTCGCCGCATCCCAGGGCACCCTGCCTGCAATCGGCAAACAGATTCGCCTTGTCAGCGGGCGGTGGCGGCGGAATTTTCATAGGAAAGGCGCTCTTGGGCGGCAACTGCAAAAGCGAATACCAGTAATTGGCAGGATAATATTGCGCGGCGGCACGGGCGTCGGGAGCAATAACTGCTTTTAGCTCAAGCGTTTTGCCTGGTGTTGCATTTACCGGCGGGGAGTCGACCAGCCCGTATCCCCGTACCCAGACTTTGTAGTTTGCTTTGGGAAGTTCCGGTAAGAGGTACCGGCCAGTGTCCTCAGTGACTACAATTTTGCGGAATTTCACCTGGAAATCAGTGGTTTCCGCGATGACCCACACGCCGGCTTCCCGCCCCTTCGAACTAGTCACAATGCCGCCGATGTCGTCGGCATTCACTGCGACGCGGTCGGCCTCCACCTGTGCGGCTGCGGCGGCTCCCGCCAGAGGTGTTTCGGTGGGCGTGATCGCAGCAGAGAGAACTAAGATAGAAATCGCGCATGCGACGACCATCGCGAATCTTCCATTCAATTTTCTCACCACTTACCCCTCCACGACTTCTTTCTGCGCCGGCTGGAACCATAATATTGCCGTGAGAAAAGAACAAGCTCAAAGACAGCTCAAAGGCAGTGCGCTTCTCAATGTTGACGGAGGCGCCAAGGGCGGGTGAATGTGCCGAATAATCCAGCTTTACTTGTGTGCAACAATCCGCGAGAACCGCGAGAACCTATCCCTTGCAAACCGATTCGCCCGTGATATCGTAGCCCCGGAAATAATGGACCGATTGCGACACAATGGCGAATCGCCACACCCTGCTAGATCAAACGGGGATCGAATGAATGACCATAACAGAAAACCGCTGCTTTTATCCGACGCCTGCGCCGGGCGGTGCGTGCTGCGGGGACGCCTTGCGTTGTGCGCGACCGCTGTGTTGCTGCTCACAGCTATGCTGGCAGCCATGCCGCCCCAAAGCAATGCCCAGTCCGGCGGGAGCAGTTCCGAATGGCCCACCTACGGAGCAGACCTCGCCAACACGCGCTACCGGCCTTTTGACCAGATAGATAGCTCCAATTTCAACAAATTGGAAGTTGCCTGGACATTCAAAACTGACAATTTCGGGCCCAAGCCAGAGTACAAGCTCGAAGGAACTCCGCTCATGATCGGCGGGGTTCTCTACGCCACGGTGGGAACGCGGCGCGCCGTCGTGGCTCTTGATGCGGCTACCGGTGAACTGCTTTGGATGCACAGCGAAAATGAAGGGGAGCGGGCGCAAGTGGCCGCGCGAAAGCTCTCGGGACGCGGACTGGCTTACTGGAGTAATGGGACTGCGTCGCGCGTCATCTACGTGACGACCGGATACCGGCTGATCTCCCTGAATGCGAAGACCGGTATTCCCGATCCTAGTTTTGGCGAGAACGGAGTTGTAGACCTCAAGGTTGGCGTCCAAGTCGGTACAGGCCAGCAGATCGATCTGGTGAAGGGAGAGATAGGGCTGCATGCCACCCCGATAGTGGCGAACGACGAGGTCATCGTGGGATCGGCTTTCAGCGAAGGCTTCGCGCCTAAAACGCACAATAACTCGAAAGGTCTGGTGCGCGCCTTCGAGGTGAGAACCGGCAAGCTTATTTGGACTTTCCGGACGATCCCCAAGCCCGGTGAATTTGGCAACGATACATGGCTTGACGGCTCCTGGGCCACCAACGGAAACACCGGCGTCTGGGCGCAGATTTCGGTGGATGAAGATCTCGGCATCGCCTACTTACCCGTGGAGTTGCCCACCGCGGACCACTACGGCGGTCATCGGCCCGGGAACGGGCTGTTCGGCGAGTCGCTGGTTGCCGTCGATCTGAGGACCGGCCAGCGAAAATGGCACTTCCAGCTCGTGCACCACGGATTGTGGGATATGGACATTCCCTGCGCTCCGATCCTGGCCGACATCACCGTGGATGGCCGCACGATCAAGGCCGTCGCGCAACCAACCAAACAAGGGATTCTCTACGTCTTCGATCGGGTGACCGGCAAGCCGGTGTGGCCGATCGAAGAGAAGCCCGCGGAAAAAGGCACCGTGCCCGGCGAGTGGTATTCGCCGACGCAGCCAATGCCCACTAAGCCAAGGGCCTATGTGCGCAACGGCGTCACGGTGGATGAGCTGATCGATTTCACTCCCGCACTGCGCGACCAGGCTCTTCAGCTTGCCGAGCACTACAAGATGGGCCCCGTCTTCACTCCCCCCGTGGTCGCAAGCGAACAACAAATCGGCACGCTCACGCTAGCTACCAACGCAGGGGGCACGGTCTGGGCAGGCGGATCGTATGATCCCGAAACGCACGTATTTTATATTCAGGCCTGCGACGCCTGCCTGGGTGTAGCGGGCCTTGTGCAGCCCAAGCCGGAGGTTTCAGACAATAACTATGTTTTACGAGAAGGAGGCGGCGGGCTGTCGGTACAGGGATTGCCGATGATCAAGCCCCCCTACGGGACGATTAGCGCGATCAATCTGGATACTGGTGAATTTCTGTGGCAGGTCGCCCATGGTGAAACGCCCGACGCTGTGCGCAACAACCCGGCGCTCAAGGGACTCACGATTCCGCGCACCGGCCAAGCCCGCAGCGTGGGCACGCTCGTGACCAAGACGCTGGTGATTTCCGGCGATCCTCTATTCACTACGATTCCTTCACACGGGCTCGGAGCGATGCTTCACGCCTATAACAAGGTAACCGGCAATGAGGTCGGCTCCGTCTATATTCCTGCGCCGCAGAGCGGCTCCCCCATGACATACATGCTCGACGGCAGGCAGTACATCGTTCTGGCTATTGGTGGTGGGACCATTCCAGGTGAATATATTGCCTTGCGATTACCGAAGGATTGAAGTCAAACAAAGATACGGCAGGGCCAACTCAAGAATCGTCAATCCCTGCTCGACAAACGGGGCTCCCATGACTGGAAACAGACAAGGATGGCATCTTCTAGGAAACTCCCGCTGCACGGGGACCATGTGCGGACGGCTGTTTTTTTGCGCCGCAGTAGCATTCTTGCTGCTGGCTGTTGTTGTGGTCATGCCGCAGAAAATGAAGGCGCAGTCGTGGAGCAATACTTCCGAGTGGCCCACCTACGGCGCCGATCTCGCCAGCACGCGCTACCGCCCTTTCGATCAGATCAGCGCTTCGAACTTCAACAAACTCGAAGTGGCTTGGACATTCAAGACCGATAACCTCGGGCCGATGCCCGAATTCAGGTTGGAGGGGACTCCCCTGATGGTGGGTGGGGTGGTGTATGCCACCGCCGGAACGAGGAAGGCCGTCGTGGCGCTGGATGCCGCAACCGGCGAACTATTGTGGATGCACAGCGTAAATGAAGGCGAGCGCGCTGCCGCTGCGCCGCGGCGTCTTTCGGGCCGCGGATTGGCCTACTGGAGCGACGGCAAAGAGGCGCGCGTGCTCTATGTGACGATCGGCTACCGGTTAGTCTCCCTTGATGCGAAGACCGGCATTGCTGATCCGGCCTTCGGTCAAAACGGAGTGGTGGACCTGAAGGTGGGCGTCGAATATGGCGCGGGCCAGCAGATCGACCTGGAAAAAGGCGAAATAGCTTTGCATGCAGCGCCGGTGGTGGTGAAAGACGAAATCCTGGTAGGGTCGGCGTTTGAAGGCGGCAACCATCCCAAAACCCATACCAACACCAAAGGCCTGGCTCGTGCTTTCGACGTGCGAACCGGCAAGATGCTGTGGGCTTTTCGAACAATTCCCAAGCCCGGAGAGTTCGGCAACGACACGTGGCTTGATGGGTCCTGGGACAAGAACGGGAACACAGGCATCTGGGCGCAAATATCGGTCGACCAGGACCTCAACCTTGCATATTTGCCAGTCGAAATGCCCACGGGAGACCATTACGGAGGGCACCGGCCCGGGAACGGATTGTTCGGCGACTCTCTGGTTGCCGTGGATCTGAAAACCGGCGAACGGAAATGGTACTACCAACTCATCCATCACGGATTGTGGGACATGGATATTCCCGCAGCGCCGGTGCTGGCCGACATCACGGTGAACGGCCGCCCGATCAAAGCCCTCGCACAGCCGACCAAACAGGGAATTCTGTACGTGTTTGACCGCGTGACCGGGAAACCGGTATGGCCGTTCGAGGAAACGCCGGTCGAGAAAGGCACCGTACCGGGCGAGTGGTATTCCCCGACGCAGCCGATACCCACCAAGCCCAAGGCGTATGCGCGCAACGGCGTTCTGGTCGATGATCTGATCGACTTCACTCCCGATCTCAGGGCGCAGGCACTGCAGATCAGCGAAAAATACAAGCTAGGACCGGTGTTCACGCCGCCAGTCGTGAACACGGGCAACCAGCTGGGAACTCTTACGCTCGGCACCAGCCACGGTGGCACGGACTGGCCGGGCGGATCCTATGATCCTGAAACCCACATCTTCTACGTGCAAGCGTGCAATGCATGCCTGAGGGTCAAGGGCCTTATTGTTCCGAAACCCGGCACATCGGACATGAACTACGTCGTGGACATGGGCCGCATCAACAACGTCACGAAGTTGCCGGTGCAAGGCTTGCCGCTCATCAAACCTCCCTACGGAACCATCACTGCCATCAATCTGGACACAGGTGAATTCCTGTGGCAGATTCCGCACGGTACAACCCCCGACGAAATACGCAACAGTCCCGTGCTCAAGGGCCTGAACATCCCTCCGACCGGCCAGGCAGACATCGCGGGCACGCTGATCACCAAGACGCTGGTGATTTGCGGTGATCCCATCACCACGACGCTTCCCTCGCAAGGCCGAGGCGCCCTGCTTCACGCCTACGACAAAGCAACCGGCAAGGAAGTGGGCGCTGTCTTCATGCCGGCGCCGCAGGTGGGTTCACCGATGACCTACATGCTCAACGGCAGGCAGTACATCGTCATTGGCATCAGCGGCGAAGATTCCGGCAGCGAGTACATCGCCTACCGATTACCGAAAGATTGAAGTAAGATTGGCAAGCCCCGGATGGGCCGGCAAAATACAATCTGAATGGGTTCGTGTAGAGCGTGGGCGCGCCTCCATGGGCCCGCCTGCTATCCCCGGATTTGCTGGGGGTGGGTATTGGTCTTGTCAGTATGTCGGAGATAGGATCGACCTATTCCTTGGGCACCGCCTGAAGATTCGCGAGACTTTCTGGCTCCACGTGTTCCATGTCGTCGGTGCGCCCTGCCGGTGTCAGGTCGCCGTTTTGGGGCGCGTTTCGCGAATGAAAGCAAGAGAGTTCGTTACGCATTGTTCGGCATTCGCGACGGCCACATGATATGCATCACTTGTGAGAACGAGCAATCGCGAGTTGGGAATCTTGGGCTGGTATCGGAGCACCATCTCCACTGACTGGAGGGCGCTGCGGTCGCTGGTAATTACCAGGGTGGGCGCTTTGATTCTTGGCAACACGTCCTCCAAGCTGATCTTGGCGAGGACTTTCGCCACGCCGATTCTGGTCTCGTGGCTGGTCGCGGCTTTCAGACGGTCAAAGTATTCGATCTCGGCAGCCGTGGCCGAGGAGCCTAGCCTCTGTGACTGCGGAGCATTTTCGAACTTCGGGTCGACGGGGGCAAATGGTCCGCTGGCCAGAATGAGCGAGCGAGTCTTCTGCGGATAAGCCGCTGCGAATTGCATCGCGATGACGCCTCCCGTTTTCGCACCCACGATATGCGCGGAGGACAGTCCCACTTTGTCGAGAAAATTTGCGAGCACGGTTGCGAGGTTCTCGACAGTCCAGTCGAAGTCGGCGGGAGCCTTGGACTGCCCGAATCCGGGCAAATCCGGACGGAAGACACGGAATTGCTGGGCCATCTGCGGCAACCATCCAAACCAAACCTCGCCCGATTCAAGGTTGCCATGGATCAGAAGCGCCGCTTCCGGCTCAATCCACGGCGCCCCCAACCAGTCTTCCCTATAATGCAACTGGAGGCCGGAACCAAACGCGACGGCGGAAGCTTGTTCGCGATGATCTGATGCTTGAACAGTCTCAGCAGCCGCCACGTTCGAGATTCCCCATACGGTGGCTGCGCTATAGCTCAGCTGAAGTAGCCCTCTACGTGAAATCGGATCGGCCATTGCTCTCCCTTTTGTATGCCGTCACTGCCGGCAGTAGGGTAACGCGTCGTGGCTGCTCGGCTTGTCGCGCATTTCGCGGCCATGGTCGCACACTCCGCACATGGATTTCAAAAAAAATCCAAGGCGATTTGTCGCGGTTACCTTTCAGAGTCGGAACGCGTGTGTTAGACTCCGCGAAGCAGTCGTGCAGCAAAACCTTTTCCGCAGGACTGCCGATCGGTGGAACTTCGGGCTCTGTGCAACGATTCCCCGCGAACCCCGCCAGGCCCGGAAGGGAGCAACGGTAACGGGTCAGTCTCGTGTGCCGCAGAGTACCCGAAGTTCCTCTTATCGGGGTGCGGGACGTTCCCCCATCGGAACAAAATCCACTATGCTACAGGCTAGTTTCCAATGAGCTATAAAGTCATCGCGCGCAAATACCGGCCGCAGACGTTCAGCGATCTGGTCGGGCAGCAGCACGTCACCAAAACCCTGGCTAACGCGATCCAATCGAACCGCGTGGCGCATGCCTACATCTTCTCGGGCGTGCGCGGCGTCGGAAAAACCACGACAGCTAGGATCCTGGCCAAAGCCCTGAACTGCGTGAAAGGCCCGACAGCCGAGCCGGACAATACGTGCGACGCCTGCAAGGAAATTGCCGCAGGAACATCGCTCGACGTACTCGAAATCGACGCGGCATCCAACCGCGGAATCGATCAGATCCGCGAATTGCGTGAGATGGTCCGTTATGTGCCCGCATCGAGCCGCTATAAAGTGGTGATCCTCGACGAAGCGCACCAGCTTACAGATGAAGCCTCCAACGCGCTGCTGAAAACGCTCGAAGAGCCTCCCGAGCGCGTGGTGTTCATTCTCGCAACCACCCGCGCGGAGGATTTGGTCGAGACGATCAAGTCTCGCGCTCAACTTTTTCAGTTTCGCGCGCTCACGTTCCAGGAAATTGCCGGTGAAATCGAACGCGTGGCCAAAGCGGAGAACTTGGCGATCGATTCCGGCGCCGTGGCCGTATTGTCGCGAGCGGCGGAGGGCAGCCTGCGCGACGGACTTTCGCTGCTCGAACAGGCCATTGCATACAGCGGCGAATCCATCACCGATACGCAGGTGCGGGAACTGCTGGGCGTGGTTGCCGAGAGCGTGCTCGATGAACTTGTTGGCGCGATTGCCGCGCAATCGGCGGAGCGGGCTTTAGGACTCGTACACCGGCTGATTGCAGACGGGCAAAACTTGCAGCACTTCTGCCGGGAAGCGATCCGGCATTTCCGGAATTTACTGGTCGCCCGCGTGTGTGGCGCGGATTCGATTCTGATTGCCGCGCCCGAACAGGAGCGTCCGCGTCTTGCGGAACAGGCCGCGCAATTCGGCGAAGAAGACCTGACGCGTTTCTTTAATATTCTGATGGCCACCGACGATGACCTGCGGCGCAAGCCCGATCCCCGGCTGCATCTGGAACTGGGCCTGCTGAAGTTGATCAATGCGCAGCGCCTTGCACCACTCGAAGAGATTGTGGCGGAATGGCGGGGCGGAGTTAGCGAACCACCACGACTGGCGAGGCCGCCGGTGCGTTCCATTCCCGCAGCGCAAGCGACGCCTTCGGCTCCGATCACTTCAACGGCGAACACTTCTGGCGGGGCTGCCGCTGTGCGCTTGGCGCCCGAACCACAAGCGTCTGCGGCGACGACCCACAATCCGATGCCCGTGCGCTCCGCCGCGCCAGCGAAGTCTAGCTCGAGCGGGTCAGTGGCCGATTCGACAGCGACTGTTGCGGAGCCCGCGCCGGTGCCTGCTTCCCCCCCGCGCCTTGTGACGCGCGTCGCGGAAGAATCGATGAACGGATTGTTGGCCGTGCAGGTGGAAGCAATTAAAGCGGCGCTGCAGGGCCAAAAATTCTTGTGGTCCATGGTGGAACACGTGACGCGGTGGGAAATCGAAGGCGGTGAGTTGAGGCTTTTTTTTCCAACCGAAAGCCGTGCGCTCGCGGAAATGTTGCAGGCGCGCGACCCGATGGAACGTTTGCGCACAGTTTTGAATCAAGTGGTGGGGCAGCCGCTGCGCGTGTGTGTTAAACTCGATGCGAACGGCAAAGCAGCCGGAGCGGGGCGGAACTCGGAATTGCGTTCCCGCTTCGAGGAAGATCCGATCGTTAGGACAATGCTTGAGAAATTTGGCGGACAAATTTCAAAGGTGAAGCGTCCGGGCGAGGAATAAAACTATGGAAGTCAAAGCGCTGCAGCAGATGCTCTCGCAGTTCCGGCAAGTGCAGGAAAAGCTGGAAAAGCAGATCGGTGAAATCGCGGTGGAAGCGTCGGCCGGCGGCGGAATGGTGTCGGTAAAGATGAACGGCCAGAAGCAGCTCGTCAGCGTGCGCATCGAGCCTGAGGTCTTCAAGAGCAACGACCAAGAAATGCTCCAGGAACTGGTGCTGGCGGCCGTGAACGAGGCGACGCGCCGCGTGGACGAGGAAATGTCGAGGCAGGTGAAGGATCTCACGGGCGGGGTCCCGGGGCTCATCGGAAAGATTCCCGGGCTTTTCTAGCCGGTGAGAAAAACCAGCGTTTCTTTCGGGAGCCGGACGTTTTCTATCTGTTCCCTTTCCCTTACAATCTTACCGTGGCTCCCCGTGACGACTTGCAGGCGGACACCACCAGCGGGAGTGCACCCCCATGCCTGATTTTGCTCCATCGGTGACACGTTTGATCGATGAGTTGAAGCGGCTGCCCGGGATCGGGCAGAAGACGGCGCAGCGGCTCGCGTTCTATCTGTTGCGCGTGAATCGCGAACAAGCGTTGGCGCTTTCTGAGGCAATTCGCGAAGCCAAAGAGAAAGTCCGCGAGTGTTCCATCTGCAATAACATCACCGACACCGATCCTTGCCACTTTTGTTCGAGCACAACACGCAGCCGCGTGACTATTTGCGTGGTCGAGGAGGCCACCAACATTCAAGCGGTCGAGAAGACGCGCCAGTTCAATGGGCTCTACCACGTGCTGGGCGGAGCGCTCTCGCCGCTTCAGGGAGTTGGCCCGGGCCAGTTGAAGATCAGGAGTTTAGTCGAGCGGCTCAAGGGCGGCACGGTCGAGGAGATCATTATCGCGACGAACCCTTCGGCCGAAGGCGAAGCGACGGCCGTGTATTTGTCAAAGCTACTCAAGCCGCTCGGAGTCCGCGTCACGCGGATCGCCATGGGCATCCCGGTAGGCTCGGACCTTGAATACGCAGATGAGGTGACCATGGCGAAAGCCATGGAAGGCCGACGCGACCTCTAAGCGGTTTCTGCACCGTCGCTAGCACACTCTCTCAATCAAGGGAGCCCCTGCTACAGCTCATTCGCTTTCAAGGAAAGGATTCTCCGGCGTTGCGCGATCGTGCTAAATTCTCGCTCGCCCACAAGGAGGGGACATGAAACTGAAAACGGTCGTTTTGACGTTGGGGATGGTTCTATCGGCTGTAGCGGCAGGTTCTGCTTCGGCACAGTTCGTTGAGAAAAAGACGGTAAGCCTCGCACTGGCGAAGAAGATGGCCGCCGCCGGTGAGTCGGAAGCCACCAAGAACAACTGGACCATGGTTTTCGTGATCGTCGATGACGGCGGAAACCTTGTTTACCTTGGCCGCATGGACGGCACACAGATCGGGAGCATAGAGGTGGCGCAAGGCAAGGCCCGCACCGCGCTCAACTTCAAGCGGCCAACCAAGGTGTTTCAGGACACTATCGACACGGGCCAGCCGCACGTCATGACCCTGGACCACATCACCGGCGTGCAGGGTGGTTTGCCGATCCTTCTGGACGGAAAGGTGATTGGCGCAATCGGGGCAAGCGGCGGTACAAGCGCGCAGGATGAGCAGTGCGCCCAGGCAGGCCTGAACGCCATGATGGAGAAATAGACAATCCCGAGGGATTCACGGGCCGTTTTATAGGTCTTTTGTTGCTCTTCCTAGTTGGCTTGGTTGTTGTTTTCGCGGGCTTGATTGGCCTTGTCGTGAAAGTCCAGGCCAAAGGCAGGATGATCCTTGGTTCCCGTGATTTTTATGGGCAAAACGGTGCCGGCTTTTTCGCCGTTCTTCCCTTTGAAGAATGGGTCAACAGCCTTCAGGAAGAACGATTTCACGCCCGTGACCATCTGCGAAAGCTTTGCCCGCAACAGGAGCTTGCCGCGGAAATTCAGCTCGCCCGAGTCGACACCATAGGTGCCGTCAAGGTTGATGTCGGCTCCTGGCACCGAGAAGCTCAAGCGCGAAAAGTCGATCTGGCCGCCGGCCATCCTGAAAACCCCCTGCAACTCGGAAACGGCGGTGAGGCCCATGTCCTTGGGTTTTCCCTGGGCGCGGCGGCTGAGTGCATTGATCTTTTCCTGGACCGAATTGCTGCTGAATTCCGCCTCTCCTACACCAAATTGGCCGTCGATTCTCAAGCGCTCGATCAAATCCTCATTTCCCTCGGGAATCAGGATCTTCGCCCTCAGAGTTGCCGTGCCGGTCATCACGGGCGGATTGGATTGAACAGCAAGCAACAACAAATCCTCGATGCGGGCCGACTTCGAAACAGTGTTCATCACGATCGTGCGGCCTTTGACGTTGGGATATAGGTCGACCACTTCGCCCTTGATCACAAGCGTCGTATGCAGGAACTTCGCGGTGACGAGATTCAAATAGGTATTGCCATTGGTTGCGTCGACGACGGCAGAGAAATCCGTGTGGAGCGCCATTGGATGATCGCCCGCGCGAAGAGCGAAATCGGGAATGTCGGTCTTCCCTTCCACGTTCAGATAATCGAGCGGCCCGGAAAACCTTCCCTGTGACGAAAGAATGCCCTTGAGCCCTTTGAGTGTGGACATATCGGCGTGGTAGAAGCTGTAGTTCGCACTCACCGGAGTCTGGCTCGGATCGTCTGCCTGCCAGGGACCAAACTGGCCGTCGCAGCGGATCTCCCCTTTAGGCAACGGGTTGGTCACCAAAGCATGGAAAGACGCCGGGCGATTGAAATCGACATTGTCCATCTCGATCTGGTGGATTTCGAACTGGTCCGGGGGTTTGGTGTCACGGCGCAGGATGACCACTTGCGCTTCATCGGCGATCATCCTGGCGATCGTCACGGGAAACTTCGCCGCGAGGTTGACCGGAGTGCCGTGGATCATGGGTTTTCCGCCCGGCTGATGCGGCGGAGTATTGATGTGCAAGCCGCTCAACGTGACGCGGGAGAGTGTGGGACGCGCGGAAAAAAGACTTGCGACATTGGCGTCAATGGTGACGGTGCTGATTTGAATCAAAGGGGGAATATCGGTCCTGGCTTGGTGGCGCATCACGAGTCCATCGATCACAAGATGTATGCGCGGATATAACAAAACGTGAAAATCGGTGAATTGGACGCTGCTCTTGAAGCGCTCCTTCAGGTAGTCTTCGGTGCGGGTTCGGGCAATCCGGTGAAGCGCCGGGGCGAGGACGTGCAGGGCCATCATTGCTCCGGCTAGAGGCAGCAAACCAATCGCGGCGATCGACGGGACGACCCACTTCCGGACGGCGGAATAGTCTATTCGCATAGCTGCCAAAATGCTCAGTCGCAACTCGCACGCGACGCGTGGGATGGGTAGTATAGCACCGGTAACGACCCATCCGGCCTGGGAGCATCGGCGCGGCGCCAGCGAAACATTGCATTCACAGCCAGTCGGTTGTATGTTGCCGGCCAGTTCGGAATGCGAAGGGAGCTTCGCGGCTCACAATGACAGGATGCGCAAAAGGGAGAAAAAACAAATGAGGATTCAGTGTACGCGGGGAAAGTTGCTGACGATGGCCGTTTTTCTATGTTCTGCGACGGTTTCCATGGGGGGAGGCGTGCCGGCCGCCGTTCACTATGTGGACCACGACAAAGTCACAGCGATCATGGCCAAAAGCGGGCCGCTCGTAAACGACCCGGGGTTGGTGATTCTGGGTCAGCGCAGGGCGTCAGGCAAGGTCGAGTACCACGAACATACAAATCACGTTCTGATCATCGCCGAAGGGGAAGCAACGCTGGTTGTCGGAGGGACCATGGTTGATCCCCAACAAACCAACCCCGGCGAAATGCGAGCCGAGACAGTGGAAGGTGGGGAAACCTACCACTTGAGCAAAGGCGACGTCATTACGATTCCGGCAAAGACGCCGCACTGGTTCAAGGAAGTCCCAACGAAAACGATTGCCTTCTATGCAATAAACATTCAGAGCGATTAGCAAAATAGGTCTTTGCGATTCGAAGCGCCTGCCCGCAAACCAAGGTTGCGGGGGGCTTTGTCCCGACGGTCGCGACGAAGACCGGGCGGAGTGCTGGTTGGTCAAAGCCGCACTTGAAACCGGGGCGTTTACGACTCTGTTTTGGTCCCTGGAGTTTTGCCTTGTACTGAGCCTCGCCGGTTGCTACCAGGAGTTTGATCAGGCCCGCTGGCGTCGCGCACCGAGGAAGCGCCGAGGCTGGCGTAAACCAAGATCGGAGCTTCACGGGCGGGTGCTCCAAACTGGTACAACCTTGCTGATCGTTGGGAGCAGAACGGTGAATGGTTCGCCGCCACCGCGAGGTTTGACGGCCAACACGGGTGTACCGACCAAGCCGCTCACTCAACGTTTCAGCCGGAGCGACTGGAACGTGTAGCCGACCGCGAGGGTGTATTCGGGAACCCAGGAGCTGCCGAAATCCGCAAATGTATGGATCCAGCGGAGGTCGACCTGCGGCCGCACGAACAGACCCTTCCAGATAGAAAAGCGGACACCGCCTGCAAAGTGCAATGCAAGGTGGTCGAGAGTTTCGATTTGAGCGTTGGTAGACCGGCAGCCTTGAGGGGCAATCATGCAAAAACCGGGAGTGTCGTAGAAGGTCAGCTTGCTCCTACCGACACCGCCTTGGACCTCTGGCAACCAGCGCCGTCCCCGGTTCGAAAGAGGATAGTAGACGGCGTTGATGTCGTAGAACACCAGACGATACTCCAGCCCGGCATAGGGCCCCCGATCCTTCCGGAAAGAGTACTCGGCACCGCCCCCGATCCGGTGGCGTAGGATCACATCTCCTCCGACTGTCCCGAAAAGGCCCCCCATGCGCGGCGTGTTAAATGTGACGCCCGCCCCGAGGGTGTTGAGCGGGCCGGTAGAGGAATCCGTGGCGGTGCCGCCCGCAAGGTACACGCTGCCGCTCTGGGCCGCAGCCGTTTTGGTAAAAACAAGCAGAAGGAGAAAGCACAGCGTCACCGTTCGGGCCATACAATTCAAGGCTAAGGAACCTCTCGTCTGATATTTACCCCACGCGTGAGACGTAGGCGGGGGCAACTTGGTTGTCCGAAAATTGCCAATGGGCGATCAAAGCGGCCCTTGGCGTGGATCGGCGACCGAGTGGAATATTAATGTACTCTTTAGCACAAGTCGGAAGCAACGGCTACTCGACCATCGTGAAGCACGATGCTACGCTTTAGGTTCTCCCCCTCGGAGGATTACGTTGAGCGAGTCTACTCTGCCATCGAGCGATCCCGGCGCACAAAAACGCCGGAGCACGCGCATCGTGCAGGCAGTCCCCATCACGGTGTCGGGCGTCGACGCACTCGGCCAGCCTTTCAAAGAACGCACGACGACGGTGATGGTCAACTGTCATGGCTGCAAGTACCAGTCCAAGCACTACGTCCCCAAGAATTCCATCGTCACGTTGGAAATCCCGCGCATGGATCCGTCAGTCCCTCCCCGCGCCGTGGCCGGCCACGTGGTCTGGGTGCAAAGGCCGCGGACGGTCCGCGAGCTGTTCCAAATCGGGCTGGAATTCGAAGCGGCTGGAAATGTGTGGGGAATTGCGTTTCCACCGGAAGATTGGGTTCCCTGCGCCCAACGGGAAGCTCCCTCTATAGACGTGCCCTCTGAGATTGAAGTGATCGTAGAAACGCAACCGGTGCCCGTCGCCTCTAGAGCTCCTGCCCCGCTTGCGGTGACGCCGGAAAACACAGCCCCGACATCGGGGGGAATTCCTCCGCCGCCGGCGCCCACGGCCCCGACACCCGGGCCTCCCGGCGTCGGGCCGCAGGCAGGCAGGACTACGCCGACGCCAGAGCCGCCCGCTCGAGTTCCGGCTGCTCAGGTTCCCCCTATCACGGCGATCGGCGACGCCAAGATTCATGTGCTGCCGTCACCAGCCGCCGCGACCCAGGATGCGCAGATCGTCATCGCTCGGCAGATGGCCAAAATCGTGGCGGAAGCGAAGGAAACTCTTGACAAGACGATGCGCCGTGGCGCGCAAAACGCCATAAACGAGGAAATGACCATCGTGCGCCAGCAGCTTGACGCACAAATGCACGAGACCGTCGAGCATGCGATCAAATCGTCGATGGAGCGTGTTTCCGAGGCGGAAGTCAAGAAGGTCATTCAGCAAGCCGCGAACAAGACGGCTGCCATCGTCGAAGAGGCTCGGTTGGCGAGCCAGGCAAGTGTCCAGCAGATTGACGCGAAGGTTCGCGAAGCCGTGCGGCAGATGGTGACCGAAGCGGCGGCGCAGGCGGCCAGTCAGACAGCGGCCATCACCGAAGAGGCGCGCAGAGCTGCTCAGGAAGCGGCCAGTCAAGCCGCCGAACAGGCGGCCAGCCGCGCGAGTGCCCTCGTCGAAGAGGCGCGCAAATCAAGCGGCGCAAACACGCAACTGATCGAAGAACGGGTCCGCCAGTCTGCACAGCAGGCGGCCATCCAGTCAGCGAAGGAAGTGGTGCAGCAAACCGTCGCGCAGGATCTGAAACGAAGCGTCGCAGAGATGGTGGGTCGCGCGATTGCCGAGCGTGAAGCGAGCGTTCCGTCCCTGCAGGTGCTGGCGTCACCAGAGGCAGCTCAGCAGCATCTGGAAGAATGGAAAAAGAATCTCGAAGAGACTGCGCAGGGGGTCCGCAGCCGGATGGTTGCACAAACCGAGGCTGAAGCGGAAGCGGTCAGCCGGCACTGGCACGAGGAACTCGAAGCGATGCTTGTGGGTTCTTCGCAGAAGCTCGGCGAGAGGCTCAGCCAAGCCTCCCAAGCGGCTATGGCGAATACCGAGAAGGACATTGCAGAGCGCCGCTCGGGCTTGCGGGCCCTGATTGACGAAGTGGTTGCGGGGGCAAAGTCGGCGGTTCTATCTCTCGGCACAGAACTTGCACAGCAACGCGCGCAGACAGAAGATGTGATGGCACAGCTTCAGCACGCAGCGAAGACGGCCATCGAACAAACGCGCCAGCAGATGAACGATATGGTGGCCGGCCAGAGGGATGCCATTGCGCGGAGAGCCGACGAGGTGATTGCGGAACGCGTCCAGCACATCGAGCCCGCGATTCAAAAGTCAGCGCAAAAGGTGATCGAGCGTTTTTCGGGAGAGTTAGACCAGGAGATCGCTCCCCGCCTTGAACAAGTGCAGCGGGCAGTGTCTGAAATCAGCAACGTCACCGACCGTGCCGCGGAACTGCATAGCAGCCTGCGGCAGCAAATCCAGCAGACCGCCGAGCAGGCTGCACAGATTCAGAATTCGATTCAGGAGCGCGTGCAGGCCGCCTCCAACACGGCCGTTAAGAACGCCGTGGCCGAGCTTGCATTCGCCGGGCAAGAAGCGATTCGCCTGCAGGACAACGTTCGCGACGAAATCCGGCGGGCCTCTGAACAAGTGGATTCTGTTGGCAACACGACACTGGAGCGCGTTCAAGCCGCCTCGGCAGACGTGACGCAAAAAGTGGCGTCGGAGATGGAGGCCGCCAGGCTACTGGTCGCGCGGCTTCAGAACAATGTTCGCGACCAAAGGGGCCAGGTGGCTCTGCAAGTTGCGGAAATTGAAACCACCATTCGCCGACACCTGCAGCAGGCCTCCGAACACGCCGCAGAGATTCAGATGCTGTTGCGCGAGCAGGTGCAGCAGGCTTCCGAACAAGCCGTGCAGGAAGCCCTCGAGCGGATGAAGCAGGAAACGGCACAATTTCCCGGCGAACTCGAGCAGAACTGCCGCGCCACCATCAGCAAGCTCGAAGAGGAAATCGACCAGAAAAGCTCGGAGATGCAGCACTCCGCGTACGCATCTCTTTTGAAGAACTCCGAGTGGTACCAGAAAAAAGCGCAGACGTCGATGAATTCGACCATGGAGCGAGTGATCGAACAATCCTCGAACGCGATGCGCGAGAAGGCCGCCGAAGTTTCGACCCTGGTCGCCGCCGAACTCGACCATTACGGGCGCAGCTACGTGGAACACAGCCGCGCGGAAATTGCAGAAGTGGGTAAGGAGGTGACCGACCGCGAACGGCTGAGGCTCAATGAGACCGCCGAGATTGCCCATGCCACGTGTACCGACCGCGTGCAGCAGGTGACCCAGGAATCTCTCCGGCGATTTCAGGAGTCTTCGCGCGAGGCGCTCGAGAAGGCGCGCTCCGACATGGAGTTCAATCGTGAGTGCTCGCTTCTGGAGTTTCAGAAGGTCCTAGACGAAAAAATGACGCAGGGCGTCGAACAGGCCAGCACCTACCTGCAATCGCAGCTCATACCGCTGCTTGAGTCGTGGGAAGCCAAGCGTGAAACCGAGAAACAACAATGGATGGCTGAGCTGAAAAAATCCTCCGATGAATCGATCGAGGCCTATAAGTCCCGGCTCGAGAATGCAACCAACGCATGGCTGCTGGCTTCGGCGGCCACGCTGGGCCAGAATTCGCAGGCCGTGCTCGACAGCCTCGCCAAAACCGCCGAGAAACGCATGCGCGGCACCTGCTCGCAGGTGCTGGCCGGCATGGGCGACATACTGAAGGACAGGCTCACGGACATTTCGACCGACCTGTCCGCGAAAGAAGATCTGGAGGGGAAATAGCCTTCGCATCGCTTGGACTTCCTCGATTTGCCTTCTGGAACCTACTCTCCCCCATGCGCGACTCAGACGGACTGCTTCGAACCCATGTGATTTTCGCCGTGAGGCGACATCCCGGTATAATGCTGTCTATGGCGAACCTGGCGTATCTCAGCGTGTGGTGTAAAGATTTTACCGAGGCGCGGATGCTCGAGGACTTTGCCAAGTTTCTCGGTACGGTGCCGTCCTCGGTTACCAAACCGGGGTTCGCCTACCTGATCGTTCGCGCCGTGGATGCACGGGAGTCGCCCATGCTCGAACAGGATTTGCGGGCAGTCCCTCTGGATGTTTCGGGAATCCTTGAGATTGCCCGGGACTACTTGCACGGCGATTCCGCCTACGAGGTGCATGGCCATTGGGACCTGTGGGCATTTGACGCCGAAGGTCGCTGGAAACTCGAGTCGCAGCCCCTCCAGATTTTCTGCCACGGCGAACAGTACGACGATGGTTTCGGGCAAGAGAGCGGGCACATCCAAGTGGACCTCGGATTCGAACACTTCTTCACCGGACATGCGGGCCTGCTCGGTGTGCGGCGAGGGGAGCTCGCGCCAGCGCAGAGCCGTGAAGAAGCGCGTTTTCTCGAGGCAATGGCGTGGCCGGAGAATTTGCAGCGCTATCACGAGAAAACCCGAGAGAATATCCGCAAGCTCCTCGATTGGGTAAGGAAAATCGAGAAGGCTGTGCCGGTTGGACGGGTCCGGTTGTGGTCCGAGGGCGAGGAGAATTTTGAGGCCAGGGTCGAAGAAATTCTTGTGGCCCATTAGTTCGGCATGGCCTGCCGGTGATGGCAAGAGAGTCTTCCGTCCGCAGAGATGACGCGCTAGAATCATTGTCATACACATTTAACTGAGTGCGTTCAACGGGACCCTGGATGCGGCAGTTTCCCGCTGCAAAGCCAAGACAGGGCGTTAGAATTGTGCTCGCGGCGTCAGCAACTCATCCATGAGCGCTATCGCACAACCCGTGGCCGAAAACGCCCGCAGACAACAGAAGCAGAAACAGCCGTCCGGCTGGGACCAGCTGAAGCACTTGATCCCGTACATGACGCGATACAAGGGGATGGTCGCGCTCGGCCTGCTCTCGCTCACTTTGATGGGTCTGGTGGGGGCACTGCCACAGTTGCTTATCGGCTCGATCGTTGACTTGCTGAAGGGATCGCCTCAGCCCCTTTCGACGCTTTCCGGCGTGTCACGGGCCGCACTCCACCCCTTGTTTTCCCTGTACGCGCCGTTAGACAGGCACGCTCTGGGCCTTTATTGCCTGATTCTGCTGGGCGCGATGCTGATGAAAGGCTTCCTCTCCTTCTGGAGCCGCTGGCTTCTGATCGGTATCTCGCGGGAGATTGAATATGACCTGCGGAACGATTTGCTGGCGCGGCTGGTTAGGCTCGAACCGGAATTTTACGTGCGGAATCGCACCGGCGATCTGATGTCGCGCGTGACGAATGACCTGAATGCCGTGCGCATGATCCTCGGTCCGGGGATCATGTACAGCGCGACGACGTTCGCAACCATGGTGCTTGCCATTTTCTTCATGGCAAAGCTTTCTCCGGTGCTCACACTTTGGGTGTTGATTCCCGTGCCGGTGGTCGCGGTCGCGGTCCGCTATTTCGGCCAGATCATCCACCGCCTTTCCGAAAAGATCCAGGCTTCGCTCGGTGTGCTGTCCACACGCGCGCAGGAAAACCTGACCGGCATCCGCGTCATACGCGCTTACGTGCAGGAAAAGCCGCAGATCGCGGCGTTCGATGAAGCGAACCGAGATTACGTGAATCAGAACATCAAGCTGATTGGCTCGTGGAGCTTGTTCTTCCCTGCCCTGTCGTCACTGATCGGGCTGACCGTGGTGATTCTGCTCTCGGTCGGCGGCAAAGAGGTAATCGACCGCCGCGTATCACTCGGGACCTTTTCCGCCTTTTATGCGTTCCTGGTCCAGCTGATTTTTCCCATGATCGCTATCGGCTGGGTGACCAACATTTTCCAACGCGGCGCGGCGTCGATGGGGCGGCTGCGTTACATCCTGACGGCCGAGCCAAATATCAACGACGTAGGTGTGGCGCCGACGGCTGTGCAGGAGGAAGCGAGCGGCAATGGAAGATGGCCCCGGTCGGCACAATCGATGTCGGCGTCCGCGAACTCGGAATCGCCCATACGCGGGGAAATTGAATTCCGCCATTTGACTTTCTGCTATCCCACATCGGGAAACGGCTCCAACATCGAGGTTCTGCACGACATCAGCCTTCAGATTCCAGCAGGGTCAACGCTCGCCATCATTGGACCCACTGGCGGCGGCAAATCGACCGTCGCGGCGCTGGTCGCCCGGCTGTGGGATGCGCCGCCAGGCACGCTGTTCATCGACGGCCGATCCATTCGCGAATATCCGCTCGCACAGCTGCGACGTTCCATCGGGTATGTGCCGCAGGACACATTCCTTTTCAGCGAGACGCTGCGTGAGAACATTGCCTTCGGTGTATCCGATGCGGCCGAAGAGCAGATTTTCGAAGCCGCGGAAATCGCCAGCATTTCCGGGGAGATTCAAAGCTTTCCCCAACGACTCGATACCATGGTGGGCGAACGCGGCGTCACCCTCTCGGGCGGCCAAAAACAAAGAACCTCGCTCGCCCGGGCGATCCTCCGCCAGCCGAAGATTCTGATTCTGGACGATTCCCTTTCGAGCGTGGATACCGACACCGAAGAGCGCATCCTTCGGAGGCTGCGCGATGTGATGAAGCAGCGAACGACAATTCTGGTATCGCATCGCATCTCCACGGTGAAAGGGGCCGACCAGATCGTAGTTATGCGCGATGGACGGATCGTCGAGCGCGGAACCCACGACCAGTTGCTGGCGCAAGGCGGTTATTACGCCGATCTGCATCGGAAGCAGTTGCTCGAAGAGGAACTCGCGGCACGCGAATGAGCGACTTTCGCGAAGAAGAGAAATTAGGAAAAGTCTACGACGCGCAGCTCACGCGGCGATTGCTCAAGTATATGCGCCCATATCGCTGGTGGGTGACGCTCGCCGTTTCGATGGCTCTGGGCGTCGCCGCGACCGAGCTCATAGGCCCCTACCTTTTCCACGTTGGAATTGACTGGTACATCGTTCCTGGGTTCTCCCACGGCATTGCCAGGCAACAGGCGGCCGCCGGGCTGTTATGGGTCGTTGTGGTGTTTCTGGGATCCATTGTGGCTAGCTTCGGGCTGCAGTACGCGCAGGTGCGCATCATGCAGTGGGTGGGTCAGGAGACGATGTACGACTTGCGGAAGGAAATCTTCGAGCACTTGCAGCGCTTGCCAATGAGCTTCTTCGACCGCAGCCCGGTCGGGCGGCTGGTCACGAGAGCAACCACCGACGTCGACGCGTTGAACGACCTGTTCGCATCCGGCGTCGCGGCGATGCTCAACGATTTTGTAATGCTATTCGGGCTGGCCGGATGGCTTTTTTACCTCAATCACAGGCTCGCGCTGGCAGCGCTTTCCCCGCTCCCGTTCATGATCGTTCTCACCTATTTCTTCCGCACTTTCGTGCGCGACGCGAATCGCCGCATTCGGACGGCCATCGCGAGAATCAATGCGTTCTTGCAGGAGCACATCAGCGGCATGGCGGTCGTGCAGCTCTTCAATCGCGAGGAAAAGTCGCGCAAGCAGTTTGCGGAACTCAACCGCATCCACATGGAGGCGTATAAGGACGCGATCGACGCGTTTTCGTTTTTCTTCCCCGCCGTTGAAGTCCTAAGCATGGGCGGAATCGCCCTACTCTATTGGGTGGGCGGCGTGCGCGTGATCGGGGGAACGGTGGAAATCGGCTTTCTGTTCTCATTTATGGTGTATGCGCAGCGCTTCTTCCGTCCGATCCAGGACCTCAGCGAAAAATTCAACATTCTGCAGACGGCCATGGCGGCTTCTGAGCGGATCTTCCGTCTGCTCGATGAGCCGGTGACGATCTTCTCGACTGCGAACACGCGTGCTTTGCCCAATCCGCGAGGCGAGATCGAGTTCCGCAACGTTTGGTTCGCCTATCGCGGGGGCCTCACGCCCCACGAAGACGACTGGGTGCTGCGCGATGTTTCCTTTCGCGTGGAACCGGGCCAAACCCTCGCGATCGTGGGACATACCGGCGCCGGCAAGACGACCATCATTCAGCTGCTGTTGCGCTTCTACGATATTCAACGCGGACAGATCCTGCTTGATGGAGTAGACATCCGCGAGATGGAGTTGGAGGATTTGCGGCGGCTTTTCGGAATCGTGCTGCAGGACCCGTTCCTATTCACGGGAACGCTCGAATCGAATGTAAGGTTGGGAACGGAAACGATCGACCGCGCCGCGACCGAGAAGGCCCTCCGGGAGGTAGGACTCGGGCCATTCGTTACGTCACTGCCTCAGGGAGTCGCAACCCCCGTGACCGAACGCGGAGCAACGCTTTCGGTCGGCCAGCGGCAATTGGTAAGCTTCGCTCGGGCGCTGGCGCACGGTCCAAAGTTTCTGATCCTCGACGAGGCCACCTCGAGCGTCGACACCAAGACGGAATTGATGATCCGCGAGGCGCTCGACCGGCTTATCGAGGGCCGCACGGCGGTTGTGATCGCGCATCGGCTAAGCACGATCCAGCACGCGCATCGCATTCTCGTGTTCCACAAAGGGCGCTTGCGCGAGCAAGGATCGCATCAGGAGCTTCTTGCCTTGCGCGGGATTTACTACCGGTTGTACCAGCTTCAGTACAAGGAACAGGAGTTCGCCTTGCCTGTGGCGGATGGCAGCCTGAGCGGATACTCGCAGCCCTTGCGCGCCGATGACTGATCGGCCGGCCCAGACGCGCCGGATCGCGTCTCAGCCAATGTTTCCCGCTCAGCCCTTCCCTGCTGAGCTGCAATCCCTCTGATGAGCGCACCCACAATCCTGATTTCCGCCGGCGAAGCATCCAGCGACATGTACGCGGCCCGGCTCGCAGTCGCGTTGCGCGAGCGCACGGGGGCACAGCTTTTCGGGATGGGCGGGCCGCGCATGGCGGAAGCCGGTGTCGAGCTGATCGCGGACTACCACGAGGTGGCCGTCGTGGGAATCGCGGAAGTGGTTCACAAGATTCCAACGGTCGTGCGGGTGCAGAATCGCCTGGCGAGCGAGGCGGCCAAGCGAGGTGCCTCGCTGGCAATTCTCGTGGATTCGCCGGGAACTCACTTGGGGGTTGCGAGACGCCTGAAGGCGCACGGCATTCCCGTGGGCTATTTCATCGGGCCGCAAGTGTGGGCGTGGCGCGCCGGGCGTGTGCGCGTCATAAAGCGGCTGGTCAAGCGGATGGTCGTGATCTTCCCGTTCGAGGAAAAAATCTACCGGGATGCGGGAGTTTCTGTGGATTTCGTGGGGCACCCGTTGGTGGATGTTGTACGGCCAACGATGACGCCGGCGGAATTTGCGACGCGGTATGGTCTGGACGCTGCACGGCCCATCGTCGCTCTGCTGCCGGGTAGCCGCCGGAACGAAATCGCGCAGAACTACCCGCTTGTCGTCAAAGCATGCCTGCGGTTGCAAAGCCGCGGCGGCGCGGCCGCCGGGGTCCAATTCGTTCACGCCGTGGCGCCGAATCTTAAGTCAGAGCTGTTTGCACCATATTGGCTGCCGGGGCTCGAATTGAAGCGGGTGGAAGGAGCCACCTACGACGCGCTGGCGGCTGCCGATTGCGCAATCGTCGCAAGCGGGACGGCAACGGTCGAGGCTGCGCTGCTGGGAACGCCGATGGTTATCGTCTACCGGGTAAACCGGATCACGGCAGCTATTTTGCGGCGGATGATCCGCGCTCCCTTTATCGGAATGGTGAACCTTATTGCGGGCAAGTGCGTGGTCCCGGAGCTCATCCAGGATGCCTTCACTCCGGCGGCAGTGGAAGCGGAGGTTCGGCGCCTGCTTGAATCCAAGAGTACGCGCGCCGAGGTGACAGCCGGACTGGCCGAAGTACGCGCTAAGATGGGACCGGGAGGCGCGATCGAACGCGCTGCCGACGTTTTCGCGCGGATGTTGTAATCTTCTCGGCAATTTTCTAGTCTGGGCAACTGAGAAGGCTTGTCTGGTATCCTAATAGGCTAAGCCAACGTCCTTCTTCGAGAGAGGTTTCCTCTTGCTCACGGTCTACCGGTTCTGTGCGACCCTCACGTTCCTGCTGATCGCGGCATCCTGCGCGCTGGCGCAGACCGGACACCGGTTTCCCTTCCGGGCGACCAATTACGATATTGAGGTGATTCTTCATCCCGAGAATCAGACCATCTCGGCACAGGCAAGAGTGGACTTTGTTGCCAACGAAGTGGCGAAAACCCTCCTGGTAGAACTGCACCCGGACCTTCGTGTGAACTCGGTAAAGTCCGGGAACCAAACCCTGAGCTTCGAACGCGACAACAATTCGCCATTGTTTCTAAGCGTGGGGCTTTCCGGAGCGTCAGTCCCCGGCACCAAGGTAACGCTCACATTCGATTATAGCGGGCCGATTTCCAGCGACGAAGACAGCCCGACGCGGGGCGTTCGCTTTGCCTCGGTGGATAAGACCTCCGCGTATCTCCTTTTGCCGGCGCGATGGTTCCCGCTTACGAATTACCCGTCGAACCGTTACACCGGAACGTTCAAAATTATCGTTCCCGACTCACTTGCCGTGACCGGTACGGGCAAAGCGGACCCGCCGAACATGATGCCTGCGATCAGCAAGGGCATGCTCGGCCAAGCAGCCTACGTGTTCCACTGCGACCGCCCTGCGGCGAATGGATCGTTTGTGGCGGGCAGTCTGCAATTATCGCCCGTGCAAACCGAGGGCTACCAGATTTCGGTCTATACGGCGCAGGCGCAGGCGTCCACCGCCACGCCGTACGCAACCTCGCTCTCGCACATTCTGAGCTATTTTTCCGAGACGTTCGGACAGCTCGAAAACGGCACGACCATGACCATCGCGCAATTGCCCAACGGTTCTCTGAACGGATTCTCCGCCCCCGGCCTGCTGCTCATCAGTGAGCGCCAATGGAGCACGAAGCCAAACGACCGTCTGCTCTCGCAACTAGCCGCCGGCCAGTGGTGGGGGGATCACGTTTTGCCAGCCACGTTTGCCGACGCGTGGCTCACCGAAGGGCTGTCGCGCTACGCCGAGGCAATGTACGCGGAGCAGTCAGACGGACTCGCCGGCCTGCACAAGGCGCTCGAGGACTATGCCGTGGGCGCGCTGATGTACGAAGCGGGAACGCCGATTGCGCAAGCTCAGCGGCTAGGCCCATACTCGGACTCCTACGAATCCATCGTAGGGGACAAGGGCGCGATGGTCTTTCACATGCTTCGCACCGAAATCGGTGAGGAAGCGTTTACCTCGCTCCTGCGAGATTTCTACAGACAGCACGACGGCAAGACGGCCGCCATCGATGAGTTCGAGAAATTGACGGCCACGAAAATCCCGCCTGCCTCCCCGGACCAGCCCGCGTTCAACCTTCTGTCTTTTTACGCCCAATGGCTGAATTCGACGGGCGTGCCGGAATTTACGATCGACTACATCGTCTACCGAACGCCGAAGGGATTCAAAGTGGTGGGCAAGGTCCATCAGGAACTCGATACTTTCCGGATGCCGGTGGAAGTGAAGGTGGAGACCGAAGGCAATCCGGAAACAAAGAACATTCTGGTGACCGGCACGACGTCTTCGTTTCTGATCGACACCTTCGGGCGCCCCAAACCAAATGGGATCACGGTCGATCCCAATAACAATCTCCTGAAGTCGAGCCCTCGCTTGAGAGTGCGCGCGTCTGTAGCGCGTGGTGAGTCCTTCGCGCAGGTGGGGAAATACTACGAAGCAATTCAGGAGTATCAGAAAGCGCTCGATGTGCAGCCGACATACGCCCTCCCGCATTTCCGGATGGGCGAGGCGATGTTTTATCAGAAGAATTATCAGGCGGCCGCGAACGCTTTCCGGGCCGCGCTCGGAGGAGACGGCGACCCGAGGTGGACCGAAGTCTGGGGCCATATTTATATCGGGAAGATTTACGATCTGCTAGGCCAACGCGAGCGCGCCGTCAACGAATATAGCCTCGCCCAGCACACCAACGACGACACCGCCGGCGCGCAGCAGGAAGCAGGCCGCTACTTGCAGAAGCCTTTCGACGGCAGCATCACCCCGCTGGCCGCATCCAACCAAGTGCCCGCGCCCGCAAAATCGGCCACGGCGACCGCCGATTCGAGCTCCGACAACAAGCCGGTGCTGAAGAAACGATCAGACAACTAGTGCAGTGTGTGTATTCGTAACAATCTGTGTCTAGACTCGGGCCGGTTCAGTTCTTTTTCTCCGAGGCCGGCCGCTTGCCCGTTCCACGCAAACCAAGACTCACCACGGGCCGTCGTCATCCCATCCCGCCAAACGAAACCTAACGCGCACCACCAGGTCGCATTTGATAGGCTGCCCATCGAGCAGTGTCGGTTGAAATCGCTCTCGGGACAGAGCTTCGATTGCGGAGGAGGCCAGCAGTCCGGGTCCGCTGACCAAGTGCGCCTGCGTGACCTTCCCGGTTTCGTCGATGACGGCTGCAATTACGACTCTTCCGAAAATATGCGCCATCTTGGCAATCTCGGGGTAGTCGAACGAAACTCTTTCGATCAGCCGCGACACCTTGATTTCGCCACCGGCGCGCAAAATCTGAGCATCGGGGGAAATATCAAGCGGCAGCACAGACACGGCCGCGGGTCGCGACGCGTCGTTCACAATACCTCCGAGGACGGCACCCCATCCCCCTGTGGCCTGCGGCGGCGACAAGGGGGGGATTTCTTCGGGTGCCGCCAGAGTAGGCCTGGGCTTGGCAAATTTCCTGACCGGCCCAGCCAGCTTCAGCGATAGAAATGGATCCGCAAACGATCGAGAGGAAAACGAAAATTTCGCGCGAGGTGAACGTGCCGGCGGCGCGAAGGGCACGGTGACAAACTGCTGGCTCATCGCGAAAAGGAAGGGTTTCTGGGGGAATGTGAGGGGCCAGAACCATACGATCGCTATGACCGCCGCGAAGTGGGCGGCAAACGAAAACGCGGAATGGACGGCTCGCCCCAGGACGTATCCCGGAGCCTCAACGACAATCGCGCGAGAGAAGGTCCCAAGATCTCCGGATACAACAGTTGTGGATGAAGAATCAAAGAATGGAGCAGCGGTCGACGGCAGATCTTCTTTGCGGGCGGAGTTTTCCTGGAGCATAGTTTGATTGGTCCTTTCCCCGGGCCCGGCGCTCTCCCGAAGAAAAACTGGCCCAATGGCTACTCTTCCAAAGCAGGCCTTTCCAAAACGGATGTGGATAGGGGGCTACATGGAACGAACCACGGTTGCAGGAATCCTGGGGAACAGAGTGAAAATTGCGTGCGTGAGGATCTGGCCTGACTGCGGGTGTGGCCAGAGTTCCGCCGGGCCCAAAGGTCTCACTCATGCTCCAGGGTAGCGGGCCCGAGAAGAAGAAGGCAAATCCAATCTCGTTCTGGAAAACATAGATTTTTAAAATGATTAGTGCCATATGTAATTCATAAGCACCTGCGATTTACTGCTCGACGCCGGTCTCCTGCCGGCCGCATGCGCTGGGACTATGGAGCTCATCACAAAATTGGTGCCTCCCTAGCCCTCCCACTGTGGCAGTGTAGGAACCGGCTCCCCCCCAGCCCTCGCGACGCCCCGTGCACCTTTCTGTTTGCGTGACAGGGCGGGATTGGAGGAAAGAACCGGCTGTGCTCATCCGCTTAGGTTACGACATCGTTTTCGAGACGAACTTTCCGGTGCCGATGGTGGCGCTTCTCAACGTGCATCCCTCGCGGGCAGGTGATCTGCGCAGCCCGGACGAATTGTTCATCGATCCGCAGACCCCCGTGGAATGCTATATCGATAGCTTTGGAAACCGCTGTTGCCGGTTTCTTGCGCCCTCCGGCGATGTGCGTCTGAGCGGCTCGACACTCATCCATGATTCCGGCCAGCCGGATCTGATCAAGCCTGATGCGCGAGAAGTTCCCGTGCACGAATTGCCCCACGAAATGCTGCGCTACCTGCTCAACAGCCGTTACTGCGAAGTGGACCGGCTTTCCAATATAGCCACCGAATTGTTCGGGGGATTGATGCCGGGTTGGGGACGAGTGCAGGCCGTGTGCAACTGGGTTCACCAAAGAGTGCACTTCGGATATGAGTTTGCAAACTCAACGAAGACGGCCCTGGACGTGTTCACCGAGCGTCGCGGCGTGTGCCGGGATTTTCAGCATCTGGCGGTCACGATCTGCCGGGCCCTGCATATTCCCGCCCGCTACGCAACCGGGTATCTGGGAGACATCGGGGTGCCGGTGTCTCCTTCGCCCATGGATTTTAGCGCGTGGTTTGAAGCCTACCTGGACGATCGCTGGTGGACTTTCGACGCGCGGCACAATATGCCCCGGATCGGCCGGGTGCTGATGGCCGTGGGCCGCGATGCCGCGGATGTCGCCATCACCACATCATTTGGAACGGCAAACCTGAAGAAATTCACCGTGGTGACCGAGGAAGTGTTCGGACAAGAAGCAGCCTATGGGTGGTAGCTTGCGGGATCCACCGGGAACACAGGCGCGCGTGTCGCGCGCCTGGGCCTTGTCAGTGCGTCGGAGGGACGTAACTGTCGGGGAGCTTGGCTCCCTCGCCGAAGAAAAATTCCCGCATCTGATCTTCCATGATCTTGAGAGAGTTCGGATCGAGCGGATTTAACCGGTATTCATTCATCAGCATCTTGGAATGCTCCACCCACATGCGCCACGCTTCTTTGGAGACATTATCGTAGACTCGCTGGCCAATCTCGCCCCTCCACGGGACACGGTCCAGTCCAGGCATTTCGCGGCCGAACTTCACGCATTTCACCATGCGCACATCCTGTCCCTGCTGCGGCGAAACGGCTGCACCGGTGGTTTCCCGTCCTTTGTCGTCGACCATCTGAATGCCTCCCGGTAAAAATGTCTGGAGATGTCTGTCGGTTTAAGATACTTCAAGCATCCGGTAATTTCCAGTCATGACACCTAGGCCACAAGACAGACAGGAGACAGTCCAACTCCCCACTGTTAAAAATCCCTGAACCTAGATTGTGTAACAAATCATCCACATGGTTTATGCTAGCCTGCTGTTTGCCTTAGCGAGGCGATTGGCAGCGCATGCGTAAGGTAGGGGAGCAGAGCGCCGGTATTTCCGAAGAAGCCATCCATACCGGTAGGCTGCATCATTTTCAACTTTCGCATTCAACTGTTCTATTTCACTGATCACGGGAGACGCGATGGATACGCCAACAATCGAGGCTGTTGCTTCCCTTCAAAGGGATGCTTATTATTGCGAGGTTCCAAACGATCCGTGCGTCATCGTGTTATTTGGCGCTTCTGGTGACCTGTCGCGCCGCAAGTTGCTTCCCGCCCTGTTCGACCTTGCGTGGCACGACTGCCTGGCCCCGCGCTTCCGCTTGCTTGGGTTCGCACGGACCAAAATGAGCGACGAGGATTTCCGCCACGAGGCAGAAGGAGCCCTCGTCAAGACGGACGGTGGGAAACACACGGACAAACTCCAGGAGTTCTTGAGGCAGCTGCAGTACTTCAGCGGAAATTATGACGACCCGGAGTCGTTCCGCCAGCTGGCAATTCGCCTCGGCGAAATCGACGGCGAGGGCCATTTGGGTGGTAACCGGCTGTTTTATCTGGCCACCCCCCCGGACGTGTATCCCCACATCATCAAGCGCCTAGGCGAAGCCGGGCTAGCCAAGCCGACAACGGACAAATCCTGGACGCGCGTCATCATCGAAAAGCCCTTCGGGCACAATCTTGCTTCGGCAAAAGAGCTAAACGAAACCGTGCTCAGCGTATTCGACGAATCGCAGACCTACCGCATCGACCATTACCTGGGTAAACAAACGGTGCAGAACCTTTTAGTGTTCCGCTTCGGCAACGGAATTTTCGAGCCGCTCTGGAACCGCAATTATATCGACCACGTGCAAATTACCGCCGCGGAGCCACTGGGAGTAGAACAGCGCGCTTCGTTCTACGAATCCACGGGAGCCTTGCGCGACATGGTGCAAAGCCACATGCTGCAGCTCACCTCCCTGGTATCGCTGGAAGCTCCGGCTAATTTCGATGCGAACGCAGTGCGAAACGAAAAGATAAAAGTGCTGCAATCGATCCGGCCCTTCACCGAGGAGACAGTCTCGAAATATGTGGTTCGTGGCCAATACGGCCCGGGGACGGTGAAAGGGGCATCGGTACCCGGATATCGCCAGGAAAAAGGCGTCAAGCCCGATTCCACCACTGAAACATACGTAGCCGTGAAGCTTTTTGTCGATAACTGGCGATGGAGCGGTGTTCCCTTCTACCTGCGGACCGGGAAGCGGTTGCCGAATTCGCGCACCGAAGTCGCCATCCGATTCAAGGACGCGCCGCACATGGTCTTCCGGGGTGAGAATCTCCAGCCCAACTCTCTGATTTTGAATATTCAGCCGGACGAGGGGATTTCCTTGTCCTTCGGAGCCAAAGCTCCGGGCGGGCAGATGCACATCAGTCCGGTCATGATGGACTTCCGCTACGGTGCGGCCTTCGGGGAAGCTTCTCGCGACGCTTACGCGACGCTCATCAACGATTGCATCCGCGGCGATGCAACCTTGTTCGACCGGGCAGACAGCGTGGAGGCCGCATGGGCGCTGGTCGACCCGATTCTCGAAGCGTGGAAGAGCAGCTCAGCACCGCCCATTTCCAGCTATGCAGCCGGGAGCCCGGGCCCCCGAGCCGCCGACGATTTGATCGCCCCAGAGGGCCGGCGATGGCGTCCGCTGTAACGCCGCTTGCTTCCGATCGCCCGATCTTACCCTTGAGCGCGCTTTCGGCTGTGGTGTGGAGAGTCCGATGATCCTTGCGGGCGATGTCGGGGGAACCAAATCGAATATTGGGTTGTTCGATGTGCGGGACCGACACTTGGTACCCATCGCGCACAAGCGCTATTCCAGCCACGAACACGCCGGCTTGCAGGAAATCGCGAAGGATTTCCTGCAAGAGAATCCCGCCACCATAACGGCGGCTTCCTTTGGAGTTGCGGGGCCGGTGGTAAACAACCGGGTTCACGGCACGAACATGCCCTGGATCGTCGACGGCACGACGATGGCGGCGTTCCTGGGTCTCAGCCGGGTGAGAATTCTCAACGACCTGGAGGCGACCGCGTTCGGCGTTGGCGTGCTGCCACCAGATGACCTTGCAGTGCTCTACGAGGGCGTTCCCACGCAGCAAGCGACCTGCGTGGTGATTGCTGCTGGAACGGGCCTTGGAGAAGCGGTCTTGTTTTGGGATGGGACACAGCATCTCGCCATGGGAACCGAAGGCGGGCACGCCGATTTCGCGCCGCATACGCCGCAGCAAGCAGATTTATGGAAGTATCTCCGGGGGCGCAACGCCTATGTGAGCGCGGAGATCCTTTTGTCAGGCCGGGGATTCCAGAACGTGCACGAATTTCTCGATCCAACTGTGAAGCATCCCGGTTTTGACGATCCGACAAAAGATCCGGCGCCGCTGATCACGCAGCAGGGGCTCTCAGGGCAATGCCCGGTTTGCGTCGCGACGCTCGATTTGTGGACCGAAATTTACGGATCAGAAGCCGGCAACTTCGCAGTTCGGACGCTCGCGCGCGGCGGCGTGTACGTGGCTGGGGGAATTGCCGTCAAGGTACTGCCAAAGCTGAAGGATGGCCGATTCGTGGCGGCGGCCCGAGACAAGGAAAAAATGAAAGACTTTCTCGCGGCCGTCCCTATTTACGTCGTGCTGAACGAAGAATGCCCTTTGTTGGGCGCGGCATACGTCGCTTGGAAGGGTCTCTAATTCTGGCCGCACAGTTGTGGATCTCTTTCTACAGATGTGCGCCGCCATCGACTACGATTGTTGTGCCGGTCGCCATTTTCAGGTGAGTCACGCACGCCAGAATCGCGGCGGCGATATCGTCTGGCTCGACCACTCGCTCGAGCGGTGTTTTGTGGGCGAGAGTCTCCTGTGCGGCACGATCCCGTCCCGGCACGAAGTCTGTGGCAACAGGACCCGGCGAAACACTCAAGACGCGAATCGCGGGGCCGAGAGAACGCGCTAACGATATGGCTACCGTGTCTAGCGCGGCCTTTGCGGCGCAATAGGCGATGCTGCTGCCAGCTCCTGTAAACGCGGCGATCGATGACACATTTATGATCACGCCCTCGCCGCTCTCCCGCAGCAGTGGCGCTAGCGAGCGAATTACGGAGAAGGTTCCGCGTACGTTCGCGATCAAGATCGCGTCCATGATTTCGTCCGTCAGAGCTTCCAGGTCAGCATGGGGCACCACGCGGGTGAATCCTGCCGAGTTCACCAGAATGTCCGCACGGCCGTAGCTTTCGCGCACTGTATCGGCGGCCGCACGAATCGTTGTGGAATCCTCCAGAACGATGGAGAGAGCGCGATGGCCGCTTCCAGGCAGCTCTTTCAGCAGGCGCTCGGCTCGATCCGCTCCCTTGTGGTAACCGACGATCACCTTTGCGCCCTTGTCCGCCAGAAGCCGCGCTGCGGCCGCGCCGATTCCGCTGCTGCCACCGGTAATCACGGCAACCTTCCCGCGTAGCGCTGAACTCTTTGGCTCTATCACGATTCCTCTCATTGCTCAATCAGACTGGAGAAAGCGGCCATTCTATACCGTCAGGGTTTTGTTTAGGAGATTGAGGATGCAAGATAACGCAAGATTGGAGGATGGAGGAGATCTCTGCCTATGACGATTTCTGCCTGTCTATACTGGCTAACACGGGACGCGCCTGACCGCCAACTCTTGATACTTCCGCGACTTCCGTTACTTCCGTTTTGGCAGCCTAGAGGTATGGGTCGGCTGAAGAATATCGAGCTCGATTCTGTTGCCAATTGTTGCCCATACTACCCGCTTTCAGCTCCCTGGGACGGCCACTGCCCGGCGCTCCCTAGCGCGGTCTTGGTAAATGGGGCTATCCTGCTAAAAATAAAAAGAACCCCAATGTTCATTGGGGGCTCTCAGAAAAGTAATGCGGTCGAGTGGATTCGAACCACCACGGTATTGCTACCGCCAGCCCCTCAAGCTGGTGCGTCTGCCAGTTCCGCCACGACCGCGCATCTTGATCCTAATCGCCCGAGATTTGATTTGTCAAACACTTGAAGCTTTGGGTGCTTTGGGTGCGCCTGCCTTTGCAGATTTCGGGATCGCCCGGGCGCTCGATTACACGATAACATCCAGCACAGAGAGATCCCCGTTATGCCGGGCAAACCCTGCCGCTAGTTCTTAGCTGGGGCCTGTGCAGGAGCAGGCGCTGGCGGAGCTTGCGCCGGTGACGATGAGGCTGGTTTCGCAGGCGCCGGCGGCGTACTCTTCGCCGGGGCCGAGGACTGGGTTTGCTCGAGGATGGAGCCGGTGCTGAATGACCCGGTTGGAGCGCGCTTCACAGAAAGCGTAAGAGACGTCATCATGAAGACAATGGCGCACCACGTGGTCGCGCGGGAAAGAAACGTCGCGGCACCTCGTGGACCGAAAGCCGTCTGGCTGCCAGCGCCACCGAACGCACCGGCCAAGTCCGCGGCGTTGCCACTCTGCAACATGATCACGATCACGAGTACGAAACACACCAGGACGTGCAGCGTCAAGAGAATCGGCGTGTAACGCCAGCCAATTGAAATCAAGCCCACCGCAATTAGAAGAGACAAAGCCCATTTTGCCGTAGACGGCATTTCCCACTCCCTGTCGCGCTATGGCCGCCATGGGCGGCCAAGCGTCGTCAATAAATTCAGCACGGATAATTCACAATTGCCGCAAAAGACTTCGGGTCCAGGCTCGCCCCGCCCACAAGAGCTCCGTCGATATCCGCTTGCGCCATCAATCCCCGTATGTTGTCAGGCTTCACGCTGCCGCCATACAGGATTCGAAGGCCAGAAGCCGACTCGGCCGTAAAATGCGCCCCAGCGAGCTCGCGAATATAGCAGTGGGCTTCTTCGGCGATCTGCGGGGTAGCCGTGAGCCCGGTGCCTATGGCCCAGACTGGCTCGTAGGCTACGAGGATACGCGATAAGTCCTGCGGGGTCAACGCAACGAAACCGCTCTCAAATTGCCGTTGCAGGACCGACCGCGTGTGATTTCCCTCGCGCTCGGCAAGCGTCTCGCCCACGCAGACGATCGGCGTGAGCCCCGCATGAAGCGCGGCCTGGAGCTTGCGACTCACCGCATCATCGGTCTCGCCGAAATGCTGTCGCCGCTCGGAATGCCCTAGGATCACACCTTTGCAGCCAGCTTCCACAAGCATGGGCGCTGCGATCTCGCCTGTGAATGCGCCCTCGCGCTCCCAGTGGATATTCTGGCCGGCGACTTCGATGGCGCTTCCGCGAGTTGCGTCGACGGCAACCCCCAGCGCGGTGAAAGGCGGCGCGACGATGATCTCGCAATGGCGCGAAGCGGCAACCAGGGGCCGGAACGCCTGGAAAAAGGCGCCCGTCTCCGCCTGCGTCTTGTACATTTTCCAGTTCCCGGCAATCACCGGTCTGCGCACGTCATCTCTCCCCTTTTGCGAAATGTAACGAACGTGAAGAAGCCCGAGGATTTCGAAGGCAGCGTGGCTACCCTTTGCCTGAATCAGAGGCCGCCGAATCTACCATTTGCGCAGACTCGCTGGCAGCAGGCGTGACAGCGATGCCGGCCACGGCAGAGGCAGAACCCCCGGCCGCTGCGGCGCGGACAAGCGGAATCGGTGTCGGCGCGGCAAGCTGCGCTAGAAGCGCATCTTTCGACCCGCCAAAAAATTTATCGACAACCTGTCCCAAGGCCTGCGCGCGAGCCTCCTCCGCACTCAAATTGGCGCGATACACATAGGCGCGGCCGGTTTTACGACGCTCGACAATTCCCTTGCGCGCGAGGCGGTCCATAATCGTCATGATCGTGGTATAGGCACGAGGAAGCCGCTCCGCAAGCCGGTTCCGAATTTCGCGGACAGTGCCTTCGCCCATCGGCCAAAGGGTGTTCAAGCACTCGAGTTCGAGCGGCGCCAGATCAAGCAGCGCGCGTCGCGGTGGACGGCTTTTCACGTCGGACTGATTGGCCGGCCTAGCGTTGCGTTCATCCATGGAAGAGTCCCGGGGGGCCTTTTCGCGGCGTATCTTTCTCTGCCGATTTTTGGGGATTCGTGGCTACGGGCGAACCGTTCGCCCCCGAGGGGCGATCGCTGCCAAGAAACTTGTCGGCCTGGAGCAGAGCGCGCCGAAGCGAAGGGTTGCGATCGGTCCAAACGGAGTTACCTGGCGCCAGGGAGGCCAGGTCCAGAGTGGCGCGCATGGCACCCATCTTCGAATCCATGTCGTCTATAAAGTGCAAGGCCACTGCTTCTCGTGTCTGAGGCAGAGCAGGCGAGCCAAATTCATGCGAACCGTGATGGCTCAAGATCAAGTGTTCCAGAAGGACAGCCAACTGAGGCGGGAACCCCGGGATCGCCTTGATTTTTTCGTGTGCCAGCGACACTCCTATCATGATGTGGCCCAGCAGCCGCCCCTCGGTCGAGTAATCGATGCCACGAGCGTAACGAAGTTCGTCGATCTTGCCGATATCATGAAGGATGACCCCGGCCAGGAGCAGGTCCGCATCGAGTTCCCGGTAATGTCCGGTCACTCCCGCGGCGAGGCCAATTAGGCTGACAATGTGTTCGAGCAACCCGCCGAGGAAAGCATGGTGCATCGTCATCGCGGCAGGAGCGCGCTTGAGCCGCGGAGCAATGGCAGGGTCTTCGACAACGCCGTCGAGCAACTGCTTCAGCCAGGGGTTCTTAACTCCAGCCACCGCCGCACGCAGATCGGCGTACATCTTCTCTACGTCGCATTTCGTATGAGGAAGGAAATCGCTTAGATCGTAATCGCGCTCGAGAACGGGAGTGATCTGTTCGAGGGTCAGTTCCTTCTGTCCGTTGAACAGCTTCACGCGGCCGCGAATTTGGACCACGTCGTCTCGGTCGAAGGTGGGTACGAGCGAGGAGAAGTTATCCCACATCTTTCCTGAAATCGCGCCGGTGCGATCGACCAGCTCAAGTTGTAGCCAGGAAGAACCGGTGCGCGCGGACGTGCGCACTTCTTTTTCGCGCACCAGGAAATGCGACACCACGTTCTGGCCGTCGGAAAGGTCGACAACAAAATGGGACTTCATAATCCTCAAACTTTCGGCGCCGGCAGTTTCTTCTTCTTTTTAGGTGAGTCTGGCGTGGGCGCCACTTCTTGAATGACGGTTCCCCCCACAACGGCTGCGGAGTCGGTATAGCCCGGTTTCACCAAGACGTAGCTTTCTTCCCGTAGTTCGGCCAGATACTTGCGCAAAGCGGGCTCCATCTTTTGCGAATAGAGCCGGTTCGTAATTTCGCCTTCGACCTTATCGAGAGGTTGCAAACCTGCATCGAAATGGTTCAACACCTTCAGGACTTCAAAACCTGTCTTGGTCTGGATCACGTCGGTGACGCCGTTTTTGTCCATCTGAAACACGGCATCTTCAAGTTGCGGAGCCAGCTGCCCGCGCTCGAATCTGCCAAGGTCGCCGCCGTCTTTCGCCGTGGTGCCTTCGGAGTAGCGTTTGGCGATTTCGACGAAGTTCTCGCCTTTCGCCACGCGGTTGTGGAGATCATCGGCCTTCGTGCGGACTGCCGCAATTTCCTCAGGGCTCTTCCCTTCCGTACTCAGGAAAATCTCGCCGAGTTCCACCTGTTCGGGACGGTTGAACTGGTCTTTGTGGTCCTCATAGTATTTCTTAACTTCGTCGGAGCCAATATCCATCCGGCCGCCCACTTGCTGGCGAATGACCTCCTGCGTCAGGAGGCCGTTACGAAGCTGGGTTTTGTAATCCTCCCAGGCAATTCCCTGAGACTCGACCGCCTTCTCGAGATCTTCCATCGTGGCGAGGTTGTTCTGCTGGCGGATCTCGTCGAGCCGCTTGATCAAATCGGTCTCGACGCTCAACCCCATGTCCTTGGCACGCTCCACGAGGAGTTGCTGATCAATTAGATCGCGGAGCAGGTCCTGCTGCTTTTCCTTATATTCGGTATTTATTTTGTCGGCGGGGCAATTCTGGCAGGCACGGGCAATATCGTCGCGCAGGGAAACATCAGCCTTCTGAAAGTCGCTCCGGGTAATGATCTGATTGTTGACGCGGGCGATGATCTCCTCGACGATGGTTCCTTTAGCCTGCGCGGCTACGGTCACAGCCGCCAGGCACACACTGAAACTTCCCACCATGACTCTAACAAGTAGTAGCAAGATTCTATTCATAGACGCACGGGACTCGATGGAATATTAGCTCTACGATTGGAGTTGTAGCAACACGTTTCTGACGGCACCCATGGCGCCATTTTTATCGCCCTTCCAGCCAACCCAAAGGACGCCACTGGGATCGAGCCGCAAGTCACGGCGCTTTCGAATCAATTTAACGAGGCGCTCGGGGCCAAGTGGTGTGTCGTCATAGAACTTAATAGCCACCTGATCTCCTCGCCGGTCCACCGACGCGACCAAAAGCTTCTCTGCCAGGGCTTTCAACATGGCGTAATCGAGCAGGTTCGCGACAGCTGGGGGCGGCGGTCCAAAACGATCCTGAAGCTCCCGCTGGACTTCCACGCGCTCGGCCTCCGAGGAAACCCCCGATATGCGCTTATAAATCCGCAAACGTAAATTCTCGCTCTCGATGTAGTCCGGTGGGATGCGAATTTCCTGCCCAAGGTTGAGCGTGGCGTGGCGTTCCGGGGCGACCGCTTCCCCTTTCCGCTCCGCGACGGCTCGCTCCATCATCTGGCAATACATGTCGAAGCCAACCGCCTCGATGTGGCCGTGCTGCTCGCTTCCTAGAATGTTCCCCGCGCCTCGCAATTCCAGGTCGAGCGCGGCAATCCGGAACCCCGCTCCAAGATCGCTGAATTCCTTGAGTGCGGCTAGTCGCTGGCGGGCAATGGATGTCAGCGAACCCTCCGTCGGAACAAGCAGATAGGCATAGGCGCGCTTATCCGAACGGCCGACGCGCCCGCGGAGCTGGTAAAGCTCGGAAAGTCCCATCCGGTCGGCACGGTTGATGATAATCGTGTTCGCGCGGGGGATATCGAGGCCATTCTCGACAATCGTAGTCGAAACCAGGACATCCGCCTCGTTGCGAACAAACTTCAGCATCACCCGTTCGAGTTCCGATTCGCGCATTTGTCCGTGACCGACCACGACACGGGCCTTGGGGACAAGCCTCTTTACCAACGCAGCCAGGGTCGCGATCGACTCCACCCGGTTATGAACCAGAAACACCTGGCCGTCGCGCACCAGTTCCTCTTCGATGACGCGCTGCACCAGTGTCTCACTGAAGGAAGCGACGGTGGTTTGAATCGCCAGCCGATCTTTGGGGGGCGTTTCGATCACGCTCATGTCCCGCAAACCGACCAGCGACATGTGGAGAGTGCGCGGAATGGGTGTGGCGGACATCGTGAGTACCGCGACGTTCTTGCGCATTTCTTTGAGGCGTTCCTTGTGGCTAACGCCAAACCGCTGCTCTTCATCGACAACGAGCAACCCGAGGTCTTGAAATTTAACGTCTTTAGACAGGAGGCGATGCGTCCCGATCACGATATCCACCTTCCCGGCCTCCAGTTCTTCCAGTGTCTTCTGCTGCTCTTTTTCGGAGCGAAACCGGCTGAGCATTTCAATCCGCACGGGAAAGGCCGAAAAACGCCGGCGGAACGTTTGATGGTGCTGAAAAGCGAGTACGGTCGTAGGCGCGAGGACGGCTACCTGTTTGGAATCTGCAATGGCCTTGAATGCGGCGCGCATAGCCACTTCCGTCTTGCCGTAACCCACGTCCCCGCAAAGGAGGCGGTCCATCGGCGTGGTGGATTCCATGTCCCGCTTCACGTCGTCGATGGCCTTTAGTTGGTCCACCGTTTCCTCAAATTCGAAGGCATCTTCGAACTCACGCTGCCAATTCGCATCCGGGGGGAACGCATGCCCCACAGCTGTCTTACGCTCGGCGTAGAGGGCGAGGAGCTTTTCCGCCATGTCGTCGACTGACTTGCGCACGCGCGTCTTGCGCGATTCCCAGATCGTCGTGCCGAGCCGGTCGAGTGTGGGCTTAACGCCCCCGAGAGACTGGTATTTCTGAATGAGGTCGAGGCGGGCCAGGGGAACGTAGAGCCGCGCGTCGCTGGCATACAGCAGCAGCATGAATTCCCCGGTGGCGCCGTCTGTGCCGACTTGCCGGAGGCCTTCAAACTGGCCGATGCCGTGATCCACATGAACAACGTAGTCGCCTGGCTGCAGGTCAGAGAGATCGCTAAAGAAACTCGCCGTCTTCGGACGGGCACGGGAGCGCTGCGCCGCGGGCGCGAGTGTCTCGAATAGATCCGAGTTCCCGAACACGGACAGCCGGGCATCGGCAAACACTACGCCCTCGCTAAGCGGCGCCTTGACGAGAACCATCGCGGGGATGGTCCC
Source organism: Candidatus Acidiferrales bacterium (assembly GCA_050015335.1). Classification (GTDB taxonomy): domain Bacteria; phylum Acidobacteriota; class Terriglobia; order Acidiferrales; family UBA7541; genus Palsa-295. Next base: position 42,822 of record JBEKBP010000005.1, read on the forward strand.
GCCGCTGCCTTCTTCCGCGAGTCGCGTGACGGTAACATTTTCCTCGAGCTCGCCGAGGCGATACGGGAGCTCGTATTCGTGGCAGATGTCCGCGTAGCGTTCCAGTTCGCCCGTACTCGCCGCCGAAACCATGACCTGCTCACCCGCGGTGAGCCGGCCCTTGACCTCGGCCATAAAGGCAGCGACATTGCCGTGGTAGCGCGTTGTTGGCTGCGTGCGCAGGGCGCGGATCGAGCTGCTTCCCTCTCGCGAAAGCTCCAGATGTTCGAGCGACAGCCTCGGAAAAAGTTGGAGGGCTAGAGACCATTCGTCCTCCCCGAAGATGTAACGGTCAGGGGGCTCGGCGAGCGGGTCTTCCACCTCTTCAAACGCCTTGGTAATGCGCTTACGGTACCGTTCCAGGTCAGATTCGAGTGCCGAGGGCTCATCGAGCACGAGCAGCGGGTCACCCGACAGGTCGAACAGCACCGCTTTCCGGTCTTCGCCGAGGATCTCGCGGAATTCCCAACCGGGATAAAAACCTCGTTCGATCGCATCGTCTTCGCGACCGGCGGCCGCGCGGGCTCCGGAGTGCTCGAGAACTTCGGCGGGGTGTGGGAACTCTGTAAGCGGCAGCAAGGTTGCACGTTCCACGGGATTCGTGGAACGTTGGGTGCTTGAGTCAAACGCCCGGATGGATTCGATGGTGTCGCCGAAAAGCTCGATGCGGACCGGCTGCAGGGCCTCGGGGGGGAAAACATCAATGATGCCGCCGCGGACGGCGAAATGGCCGGGCATCTCACAGGTGATCTGTTTTTCGTATCCCGCGCCGGCAAGAAAGCGGAGCAGTTCCGCATGTGGGATTGTTTCATCGCGTTCGATCGTACGCGCGAGCCGGCGATAGAATTCCGGCTCGCGCATGCGCCACAATGCTGCCTGGATCGGAGCGATGAGCACATCCGCTTCGCCAGTGGCAAAGCGCCACAGCGAGACCGCCCGGGCCTCCGAAATTTCCGCGTGGGGCGAGCGATTCTCGTAGGGCAGGATTTCCTGCGCCGGTAAATAAGTGACGCGATGGCCTGGTTTGCCTGTGATTGCCCGGTAGAACCATCGCATCGGCTCCAGCAGGGCTTCGGCTCGCGTGTTCGACTCGACCAGCAGGATCGTCGGACGGCCGAGTTCCGCGAAAGCGAAGGGGACCAAAAGGGCTTTGGCTGAATCGGTGAGTCCGGCGAGTCGAACTTCGTTGCCGCTGCGGCGAACCGAGTCGAGGACTTCTTCAACGACTGGCTGCCGCGCGACCCTCGATAAAAGTTCGGAAACGACGGGAAGAATCATGCGCCCGCTTGGGTGATGCGTTCGATCAGACGTGTTGTTGAGTACCCTGGTTCAAGCAGGACGCCGATGATTTTAGCTCCTTGCGACGCGGCAAAGCGATCCTCTGCCACATCCGCCGGACCCGGTCGGGGCGAGGCGCCCTTGACGATCATATCGGGAGCAAGTCGAACCACCAGTCCGTCTGGCGGGGACTCGTCAAACTCAACGACGTAATCCACCGCCGCTAGGGCCGCGAGAATTTCAGCCCGCTCCGCGGCAAGCGTCACGGGACGAGGGGGTTCCCCTGCGGAAACCGTTGCTGAGCCTTCCGGACCGCTCGAGCGGACATGCCTGCTGCGAACACTGGCATCGCTTAGAACCCCCACGATGAGGATGTCCCCGTGCGAGCGCGCTTGCTCGAGTAAGCGAATGTGGCCCGGATGGAGCAGGTCAAAGCAGCCGCCGACGAAGATAACGCATTGTCCGTTGTCCTTCCATTGGCGGCGTTGGAGAATCAATTTCGCTTGCGAAACGACCTGAGCCAATTTCCTGCTCCTGTTGAACTTCCGGGGACGTGCGCGGAATCAATTCTATCACGCGTGCCGTCGCCGCCGCCGAGGACGCCTTGAAACCGCGGGAAAGGCATTCGCGAGTGCCAGACACCGCCGATGATCCTAGTACCGTGCGCTTGCGTATGCTTGCCCATGTTGCCCATGGGCTCTGCGCCGGCAGCACCATCGTTTGGTGCTATACTCGCCGCCTGGCTTATCGCGGTGTTTTCCGACTCAGATGATGTTGCCCCGGCGTAGGGGCCGGCAAGTACCATGAAAGATATCTCGATTGTCGGAGGAGGTCCTGCGGGGGCGCTTTGCGGCGAGCGACTCGCAAACGCGGGCTTTCAAGTGACAATCTTTGACGAGCGGCTCGCGTGGGAAAAACCGTGTGGCGGCGGCCTCACGCACAAAGCCATCGAGGCGTATCCCTTCCTGCTCGAAACCAGTCAACCTAAAAGAATCGTGCGCACCGCGGAATTGATTTCAAGCCGCGGCCACCGCGCACGGTTTGAGATGAGCCGTCCCATCGTGATCTATGCCCGCAAGGTGCTCAACGGGCTGCTCCTGGAACGCGCGGAGGCGGCGGGATGCAAAACGGTCTGTTCGCGAGTCACCAGTGTGAACACGGAAGCAGAGAAGGTGCGGCTCACCTTGGGTGGCGAGCAGCGTTGGTCCGACTTCGTGGTGCTCGCGGCGGGAGCACGCAATCGCCTGCTGCCGGAGACGACCGCGCTCGGCGCATCCGACCTCGAGATTACCCTCGGCTACTTCGTGCCGACCGAGGAAGACATCATCAAGGTAAAGTTTCTGAAGCAGTTTGAGGGCTATCTGTGGTCTTTTCCGCGCGCCGATCACGTTTCGGTGGGCATCTGTGGGAAAATGGGCCAGAGTTCGAGCCAACAGCTCCGGCAGCATCTGGAAGAGTTCGTGAGCGAAGAAAAGATTCCCATGGAGGGAGCCAGATTCTATAGCCACGTGCTGCCTTCACCACAAGCGCAAACGATCCGCCGCCGGCGCATCGTGGGAAGGAATTGGGCCATGGCGGGCGACGCGGCCGCCTGCGTTGACCCGGTCACCGGCGAGGGGCTCTTCTATGCTCTGCGATCGGGCGATCTGCTCGCGCAGGCGCTAAGCGAAGGCCAGCCGCAGGCATATCCCGAGCGCCTGCGCGCGGCCTTTTCCGCCGATCTGGAGTTCGCGGCAACTCTAGCGCGCAAGCTTTTCCGCGGGACATTTCTCGGCGGGGCCATTACCACCCGGATGGTGCAGATACTGAACTATTCGCCGGCGTTTCGAGACTTGATCCGCGACGTGTTCAGCGGGTCGCAGGATTATCGTACTCTGAAGCAGCGCCTGTGGAATCAATTGGGAATCACCGCGGCCGAAATCACGCGGAGCTTCCTCAATCCACGCTCCATGCCATCGGTGCCCGGCCGGGCGTGCAGCCGTGGAACCTCGCGCTGAAGTGTTTCTTTCCGCATGATCCCTCCCGAGACTTCCCCCACTCGGTCTCCGTTGCACATTGCGGGATATTTTCCGCTCGACGATAATCGGTGTGGCCGCCGATGGACTCCTTCAACTACTTCAATTACTACACTGAAATTGAAGAGCACTTCTGGAAAAAGAGAGGCGCCCACCTGCTGGTATCGCCTCTTGACTGGGCCATCGTGGAAACTTGGCAAAAAGCCGGGATTCCCCTGGGCGTGGTCCTGAAGGGAATCGACCGGGCATTTGAAAGTTGGGAACGCTCGAAACGAGCGGCGGGCGGACGTCAACTGAAAAGCCTCGCCTATTGCGTCGACGCTGTCCTCGATGCGGCCTCCGAGGCGCAGGAAGCCGCCGCTGGATCCGGCCCCGAACTGAAGCGTACCGGCCCTGCGGCCGAACCATTTTCGCGCGGTGAACTGCGAAACTATCTCGAACGCAACGCTGTCCATTTGCGGAGCGCGGCAGGCAAACTGCGGCCCGCCGCTCTCGCCGTGCGGTTGGGGGAGACTGCCGCGCGGCTGGGAGAATTGCTGCCCGTCATCGACTCGCCGGGCGCCCTCGATCTGGAAGACCTCGAACGTCGAGTGACCGTGCTCGAAGACAAGCTGGCGGCGACGCTCTCATCCGAGGTGGAAGAAGAGATCCTGCTTTCGATCCGGCGTGAAATGGATCGCTCCCTCGCACCGTACAGGCGTAAGATGTCCGCGGAGCAATTGGCGCAGCTTGAGCGGCAATACACTCAAAAAAGACTGTTCGAGCATTTCGGCGTGCCGCGGCTGAGTTTTTTTTATCTAACCTAGTCGGTCATGCTGTCGTCTGCGCGCAATTCCACCGCGCTCGGAGAACTAAATCCCTCATGATCTTAACCATCGAAAAATTGATTTATGGCGGCGAAGGCCTCGCGCACCACGACGGCTCGACCGTTTTCGTGCCATTTGTACTGCCGGGAGAACAGATCGACGCTGCGCCGGTCGAGCAGAAGAAGAAATTTGTTCGCGCTCGGCTGAGCAGGGCGCTGACCGCCTCGCCGGACCGCGTCGCGCCGCGTTGCCCCCATTTTGGCACGTGCGGCGGCTGCGATTACCAGCACATGCCCTATGAGTCTCAGCTCAGATACAAAACAGAGATTCTGCGCGAGACGCTGCGGCGCCTCGGCCGCATCGATTGGCCCGGAGAAATCCAGGTGCATGCTTCGCCTGGGTGGGCATATCGCAACCGCGCGCAGTGGAAGGTGCGGCCCCTTAAGAACACGCCGGAGGACCTCCGCAATGCCGGCAATAGAACTTCGGAATCCCGCAGTGCCACCGAAGGGCCCCAGCTCGAAATCGGCTATTTCCGAGCGAATTCGACCTCGCTTTGCGCGATCGAAGATTGCACCATCTTATCGCCCTTGCTGCTGAAAACCCTGCTGTCCCTGCGTGAAGCTCTTGCCGCGGGGGTTTTCCCGCGTACACTGCGCGAAATGGAGGCCTTCGCTGGTTCGGGTGATTCAAGTTTGCTTCTGACCGCGACGTTTGCAGGTTTCCCGTCGCGCGCCTCCGAGCTTGCCGAAAAAATCCGCGGCATGATCCCCGGGATGGAAAGCTTGCTCTTTTTTGATCCGACGCGCGAGCGCATGGAACTGTTCGGCCCCGGATTCCTCGAATATGAGACCTGTGGGCTGAAATATCGCGTCGGGCATTTCTCTTTTTTTCAAGTGAACCGGTTTCTCGTGGACGATCTCGCGCGGGAAGTATCCGAACGCGAACAGCAGGGGCGTCTTGCGCTCGACCTTTTTGCGGGAGTGGGGCTTTTCTCAATTCCGCTCGCCAGGCGTTTCGAACGCGTGGTGGCCGTGGAGTCCAACCCGGCGGCCGCGCGTGATCTCGAAGCCAATGTCGGCTCCGGCGGACGGATCGAAGTTCGCACGGCCGATGTGGATCGCTTTGTTGAACGATACAAAGAAAAGCCCAGCCTGATTACCCTCGATCCGCCGCGCGCGGGGCTGGCGCCGGAAACGGTCAAACGGCTTGTCCGAATCGCGGCCGAGAGAATCACCTATGTCTCCTGCGAGCCACCGACCTTGGCGCGCGATCTCGCAGGACTGCGCGAGGGCGGCTACGACATTGCCGAAGTGCACCTGTTCGATCTTTTTCCCCAAACATTTCACATGGAGGCGGTGGTCCGGCTCAAGCGCCGCCCGTGAAACTCCCGGCAGGTCATACGATCGGCGGCGAGTCAGCTCCTGCGTTACCCTTTTCGGGGCCTGCCAAGCGTTCCCTGGCATTACAACCTACAAGCTAGCCAGGTCGCCATAGCGACCTGGCTAGGTCAGCGGCTCCAGCAGCTAGGTTGCCTCCGCTACTGCTCTGATTGCTACCGGGTCGAGCAAACCAGCTCCCGGGCGGGATTTTCACCCGCTGTGGACCAACGCCTCTTCACGACGCACGACGAACTTCGGTTCGCCCACGTTAGCAGGGGTTGGCGGCGGCTGCACCACGCGTGGCCGCCGTCTCGGTAGGCGGGGCCAATCCTTTGGGACAGGTTTTTCAGCCAAGTCTAGGGACAGTCAACGTCTGAACCGCATATGAATCCACATCCTCACCCAGACGATTCCCAATCCTGCGAGCGCCCCAACGAGCGCCTGGTATTCCCGATTGCGACGGTATCGCGCCCAGCAGAACTTCGTTCCGGGCCTCGCATTCGAAGACTGGTTTGTCCTTGCTGCCGTAATCCGTGGAAAAAACAAAGGCACCCGCGCTGCGTACTGATTGAACGCATCGCCGTAGCGCGCCCTAAGGTCGCTTTCTTCGTTGCACATCACGGCGTAATAGAAAATCGCAAAGTAGGCCCCGACGATTCCCCCCGCCCACCAGGAACGCCCAGCGACAATGAAACCCGCCGCGAGGAACGCGCTTCCGAAATAAAGTGGATTTCGCGTGTGCGCGTATGGTCCCTCCGTTGCGAGCTGCTCATACTTCCGCAAATGGCCCGATGCAACTCCTCGAATCATCAACCCCAACGCCGCAACCACACCTCCCCCAATCATCGAACGGGGTGTCGGAGCGGCGAGAAGCCAATACAGTACCGCCAGAGGGTAGCCCACCCGCACACGCCAGCGCATCCAGAAGTTCCGCTGCTGGCTCACGAGCAACGCCCCAGCCGCCGAAGCACCGCATCGAACGCTTGGTCGACGGTGATCGAAAGCATCGAGGGAGCATAGCCCTTACCGCGGCGATAAGTGGTCTCACACGACCGGGGATTGCGGACGACGATGTCTTGCGGCGAATAGGGCCCGTTGCGCGATGGATCAGTGGGACCGAAAAGCCCAACGACAGGGGCTCCCAGCGCGGAGGCAAGATGGAGCGGCCCGGTATCAGCAGATACCACGAATTTTGCCCGCTTGAGCAACGGCATTAGCTGGCCGAGACCGAGGGAAACAGCAACAGGTGGCACTGCCCCCGCGCCTGCGATCACCCGTTGCGCCAAATGCTGCTCGCCCGGCCCGACGCTGATCACGCCCCGCCAGCCAAATCGCTCGAACAGCCTGGAGCTCAAGTCCCCATAGCGCTCGGGGGGCCAACACTTCGACTGCCATCCGCCGCCCGGATTTAGAACGAAATATTCCTCCAGCCCATGAGCCGCCAATTCGCGTGTGACGGCCTCTTGCTCTTCGGAATGAATCGCGAGCGGAAAGCGAACCTCTGCTTTTCTCACTCCAACATGTTCGACAAGTGTGAGGTTGTGATCGACCTTGTGGGGCCCGCGAGGGTTCAGGCGATCGGTGTAGAAGAGCACCGCGAGCCCTTCGCGTGCATAGCTGCTTTGAAAACCAACACGGCGCGCCGCACCGGATGCATACGCGAGAATGGCCGATTTATAGAGCCCTTGAAAATCAATCGCACAGGTATATTTTGACGCGCGGAGCGTACCGACAGTGCCGGCAATCCCCGACGCGCTCTTGCGATCGATCGAAACGACTTCGTTGATATCTAGATTCCCTTCAAGCAGCCTGGTCCATCTTGGTTCCACGATCCAATCAATGCGCGCCGAGGGAAACGTATCGCGCAGAGCCGCTGCCGCCGGCAGCGCATGAATGATGTCGCCTAGCGAACCCAGCCGGATGAGCAGAAAACGCGGATCAGCCATCGCCGCGCTGGCGCAGGCGCGCCAGAAGGCCGCGTGTGGAGTGCTGCTTGGGGTCGCCGACGATGGCGACGCGGATGCCCAGCAGGGCCGCGAGTTCGCGCTCTGGAACCGTTTCCGCCGTGTAATCGGTTCCCTTGGCATGAACGTCCGGCTGGAACTCGCGTAGAAGCGAGTTGACGTCCAATTCATCGAAGATGACCACGTAATCCACATCCGAAAGGGCTGCAACCAGAGCCGCGCGGGCCCGCTCTGTAAGAATGGGGCGCCCTTCGCCCTTTAACTTTCTCGTGCTGGCATCGGAATTGATTCCAACCAGGAGGATATCACCTTCGGCCCGCGCCGCTTTCAGATAGCGCACATGCCCCACGTGTAGCAGATCGAATACGCCATTGGCAAAAACAATCCGTCGCCCCGCGCGGCGATGTTCTTCCAACAGCCCGCGCAACCCGTGGCGAGAAAGAATTTTTGTGCGCGTATCCAAGAGATTTCGGGGGCCTACGGCGCCGCCGTTGCTTCCCGGCGTAGCACGGCCTCCAGCTCAGCCTTCGTCACAGTAGCGGTTCGACGCTTCATCACGACGATGCCGCCGGCATAGTTCGCCAAGTGCGCCGCTTCCAAGTAATTCGCACCCGCAGCCAAGGCGAGAGTAAAAACGGCGATCACTGTGTCTCCCGCACCCGTGACATCGACCGGAGTGTCGGAACCATGGATGGAAATGTAGGCGGACGGGACGCCGGGCTCGAAAACGACGATGCCGTCTTTGCCCCGCGTCACCGCGAGCGCCTGGAGCCCGAGATCGCCCCGCAAGCGATTCCCAAGTTCTTCCAGCTTCGCCGTGTCCGCTCCCACCTGCACATGGTAGGCGGCCTCGAGCTCCGGCTCGTTGGGCGTTGCCGCGGTAATGCCTGCATCCGCGTATTCAAGCAGGCGATAGCGCGAGTCGAGAGTGATGCACTTTGCCTTGAGCTTTCGCGCCAGGGCCGGCGTGGCGGCTCCAAAACCATAATCCGAAATGATCACGGCGCCCGCCTTGCGCGCAACTTGCTGCGCGTTTCGCCCGATGGCTTCCTGCGCGCTGTCGGGAACTTGTCCATTCGGCTCACGGTCCACGCGCAACACCTGCTGTTCGGTGGTGTGGGTCCATCCGGCAAGGTAGCGAGTCTTGGTCGTCGTCACCCAGTCGCGGACGCGCAAAATTCCGGTAGTTTTCACACCCCTCTGTCGGAACTGCTCCAGCAGCTTCCTGCCGCCTTCGTCCTCTCCTACCACCCCGACGGGAAGAACGCGCGCACCCAGCACCGCGAGGTTATTGACCGCATTGGCCGCCCCCCCGGGGTAAGCTTCCGCGTGACGATGGCGCAGTATCAAGACCGGCGCTTCGCGCGACACACGTGAAATTTCGCCTGACACGAACTCATCCAGCACGAAATCACCCACGACGCCAATGGTCTGGCGCGAAAACGCAGCAACGATATCAAGTAAACGCGTGAGATCAACACTGGGGCTCACAACCCGTGCGGCTGCGATCTCCGCCCGCTTCTTCACTGGGGGGGCCGGGCTCAAATCTCATTCCTTGTGAAGCTTCAATTTCAAGAAAAATCTTCGCGACGCAAAGTATCACAGGCATGGAAAGCAGCAAAGTAATGAAACATGCAACACAGAAACCCAGCCGCTAGGGCTTTCTTGAAATGTTTCTGCTCGATTCCGACTTTGCAATGATGGCGCGCCAGAATTCCTCCTCGCGATCAACCACCAGGGACATGCGGCAATAGAGCACGCCGAGGTCATTCCAGAGAACACCGTTTAAATTAAAGACGTCTTTCTCCGTACAGAGCAGGGCGTCGGCACCCCGCTTTCGCGCTTCGGTCTCTATGGCTGTGGCGTCCTGCTGCGTGTACCGGTGATGGTCGCGAAAGAAGCGATGCCCCACGATTTCAAAGCCCCAGTCCCGCAAATTCATCAGGAACGCGGAAGGATTGCCGATGCCGCAGAAAGCGAAGAGCTTTTTCCTCTGTGTCTCGGCCGTGGGCACCTCCACACGCCCCGCGTCGTTGGCTGTCCGAATCGAGTCAAGACCAGGCCTGGCATAGAAAGTCGGAGCTGCCGAATCATGGCGCACAGCCGCTTCAATCGCCGGGGCATGATCGCTGCGCGTGATGACGATTATATCCGCTCGGGCAAGCGCCGAGCGCGGCTCCCGCAACTGCCCAGCCGGAAGCAGATGGCCACCCCCGAAGGGATTTGTGGCGTCGATGAGCACAATATCCACATCGCGCGCAAGCTGCCGGTGCTGGAAGCCGTCGTCCAAGATGAACCATTGAACGCCCCGTTTAGCGAGTCCCTGGCCTTGGGCAAAGCGGTCGGCACCGACACCCCACGCAACGCCTTCACCCAGTCGCGCTTTGAGCAATCGCACTTCGTCGCTGGTGGTTTCAGTAGCCGTGCCGGTCCCTGGCTGCGTGTCGGTGGATACAGATTTGCCACCGTAGCCGCGTGTGAGAATCCCGACGCTGCGCTTTTCTGCGAGCAGGCGGTGTGCGATCCACAGAACCATCGGCGTTTTGCCCGTGCCGCCCACTGTCAAATTGCCGACGCTAATCACCACACCCTGGATCCGCTTTGGCCGAAGGAGACCGCGGCGATACGCCTGCGCCCGAAGACGAACGACCATTTCATACGGCAGCGCCAGCGGTCGCAGAAGCGCATCTCGGAGGCTCACCCCGCACGCTCCTGGCTGCCCAGCAAGGCGGTAATGCGATCGATGGCGCGGGTTGTCGCTCCACGATTGCGCAGGGACAGCGCGCGCGCGGCTTTGCCCATGCGTTCACGCATACTGTCATCTTTGATCAGCTGCACCCACACCTTTCCAAGTTGCCGGCCGCTGGTTACCTGAACTCCCGCCTGCGCCGTGAGAAATTGATTCGCCATGTCTTGGAAATTTTCCATCGACGTGCCAAATACCGGCGGTTTCGAAAACCAGGCGGGTTCCAGGATGTTGTGGCCCCCCGACGGCACAAGCGAGCCGCCGACGAACACTGCGTCGGCAAAGACGTAGAGGCCCGCCAATTCACCGATCGAATCGAGCACAAGCACGTCCGCAGTCTCATCGAGTGGCGCTTCCAGACTCAGCCGGCTGCGCCGGATCACTGTCCAACCACCCGCGGCGGCAATATTGGCCGCGGCATCAAATCGCCCTGGCTTCCGCGGTGCCAGAACCAGCAGCGCCCGGCGCCACTGGCGTTGCACGATATCGTAGGCAGCTAAGACTGCTTCCTCTTCCTCCGCCACCACGCTGCCGGCAATCAACACCGGCCAACGCTCCTGTTGTCGAATCTGCGCTTCGAACCAACCTCCGAAGGGAGTCATTTTCGGAGGTTCACCGTCATACTTCAAATTCCCAATGACTTCCACGCGGTCCTCGGAAGCGCCCATTTCGTGGAGTCGCGCCGCATCCTGCGGAGTTTGCGCGAGAAAAACGTCGACATCCTGCAATACTCGCACATAGAAGTCACCGATCAGGAACTTCCATCGCTTGAAGCGAGCAAAGGATCGCTCCGAGATGCGCGCATTGACAAAAATAACGGGAATTGTGCTCCGGCGCGCCTCGCGCAGGAAGTTTGGCCAGATCTCGGTTTCCATGATAATCACAACGGCCGGGCGAATGCCTCTCAGGGCGCGGCGCACCGGCACCACCCAGTCGAGGGGGAAATAAAAGATCCCGTCGGCGCATCCCAGTCGCTCGCGCGCCAGCCGGCGCCCCGTTTCGGTAGTCGTGGAAACAAAGACGGGCCGTCCACCGCGGGCTTTAAATCGCTCCACGAGCGGCTGGGCAGCGAGCGCTTCCCCTACAGAAACCGCGTGGATCCAAATAGCTCCCTGGGCCATCTTGTCACGGTCGACGATCTCAGAGGGCACGCCGCCCAAGCGCTCCCATAGGGCGCCCGCGGGCTCACCGCGGCGCCACCCGCGCCATGCGTAGTAGGGCCCGATTAGAACCGCGCCCACTGCAGTGAGAATGCGATAAAGGTAGTACATGGGGAGACAACACGCGCCTTGACGAAGCTCTTCCCGGCCAAGCAAACCACGTATTATAGTGGCCGCGGCCCAAAACACGCACAACTTCCGGCACGATCGCGGCATCGGACTCAAAAAGATGAGAACATTTACGCTCCTTGCAGCGACAGTTCTGGCCTGCACCGTTGCCTTCGCGCAGCCCCGGTCCCAGCAGAGCAATCCCTCGGCAACGTCGGCCGCGAGCGAACAACTGCTCGCTCACGACCGGCACGACGGTCTGACGATTTCAGCCGATCCCTACATCGACGGCGAGCGGGCCAAGAAAACATTCGGCAAAGCCAATCCGATTCCGGCGGGAATTCTCCCGGTCGAGGTGTTTCTGCGCAACGAAACGAACCAGCCGATTCGGATCGACCTGACCACGATTCAGCTTGAAGTGCGCCCCCCTGAGAGCAAGCGGCAGGATGTCGATTCGCTCACCGTAGTCGAAGTCGCAAACGTCATTGTGCATCCTCAGGGATCGGCCACCCCTGGGACGCGGCGATTCCCCCCCATCGGACTGCCCTCATCAGGCAACGATAAGAAAGTCGCGAACATGGCCGAGATTTTGCGGCCGCTCGCGCTCGACGCCGACGTCGTGCCGCCTATGAACGTCATTCGCGGTTTCTTGTTCTTTAACTTAAGCCACGAAATGTCGCTCGCCGATCATGCAAGTTTGTATGTACCAGATGTCATGGTGGTTCCGTCCAATAAACCGATGATGTTTTTCGAAGTCGCCTTGGGCGCTAGGGAGCGCTGAACGGTGGAGGTTGGGACCTCCTTGCCTACAATGCCACATGATCGCGCCAACCCAGCGTTTGAAGGTCATTGAGCCGCGGGCATTGCGGGCATTCGCCGGATTTGCTTCGCGTCATTCGGCCCTGTATCATAGTGGTTCCATGCCCTCGGCGACCCAGAGATTGTGGCTGGCGATGCTAGCCCTGCTGTTTCTCAGCTCGGGTCTGCCGTTGCGAGCAGGGGACGATCTCCCCACTTTTCCCCTAAGTGATGTCAAACCCGGAATGAAGGGCTTCGTTTACACGGTTTTCGAAGGGGATCAGGTCGAACGGGTCGATCTGGAAGTCATCGGTATTCTAAATAACGCCCTGGGGCCCAAGCAGGACGTGATTCTGGTAAAGCTCCTGGGCGACAAGGCGGACAAGACGGGTGTCGCGGCGGGGATGAGCGGCAGCCCCGTATATTTCGACGGCAAGCTTGCTGGCGCGCTTTCACTCAAGATCGGCAACTTTTCCAAGGACGCCATTGGTGGCGTCACCCCGATCCAGAACATGTTCGATGTGGAAAAATCTTCTACCGTTCCGGCCACACCTCAAACGTCGGCGGGTGTACCCGATACAGCCACTAGGAATGGGTCCGGGGCGCCTTGGCCCGTGAATTGGGCGCATGCCACTTCGACCGGTGCAGCCCCGTTTCTGATACCGATTGAGACCCCTTTGATCTCCGCCGGGCTCTATCCGCAAACGCTGGCCCAGTTCGGAAGCCAACTGGCGGCGTACGGAATATCGGCCACGGCTGGGGGCAATGCACCTGCGTCCCCCGCGGATTGGCAGATCAAGCCCGGCGACATGGTAGGAATGGACTTGGTTCGCGGCGATCTCTCGTTGAGCGCGGGCTGCACGGTAACAAGCGTGAAGGGAAATCGGCTGTTTGCCTGCGGACACCCGTTGTTCGGCTTTGGTTCCGTGGCGATTCCGATCTCACGCGCCCACGTAGTCATGACGCTCGCATCGTCCCAAGCATCCACGAAAATCATCACGACGGGCGGAACAATCGGCACCTTGACGCAAGACCGGCAGACTGCCGTGATGGGCACACTGGGCGCGGGGCCGTCGATGATTCCCCTCGATCTCACGCTCACAACTCCTGCAACAGAAAAGAAATTTCACTTCGAGGTCGTTCAAAGCCCGCAGCTGACGCCGCTTCTGGTAGCTCTTGCTTCGTTTAATGGAATTGTCGGGAATCCCGCATACGGGGAAGGTTCGACTCTCCAGCTGGACGGAATGATCGATATCAATGGGCACTCTCCGGTCCACATCGATGATCTGTTTGCACCGACAGACGCGCCGATCCCTACCGGCTTGTTTGCGGCCACGGCGGTGCAGGGCGTTTTTACGCGTATCTACTCGAATCCCTATGAAATCCCCCAGATCGGCCACATCGATCTTCGTGTCAGGATGCTAGCCGAGCGCCGCTGGGCCATGATTGACGGGGCGTGGCTGGACAAAAGCGAGGTGCGCCCGGGGGAAACCGTAGCCGTAAAGGTGCTGCTCCGTCCTTATCGTGGCGCGGCCTTCACCCAGGACATCCCGGTCACGATTCCCACGCAAACCTCGCGCGGCACTCTGCAGCTGATGGTCAGCGATGCGGACTTCTTGAACCGCAACGTCCAGTCGCTCACTTCCAGTTCTCAGGGCGAGCTTCCTGGTCTTGAAGAGCTGATCAAGCTCGTGAATCGCGAACGAAATAACGACCGTCTGTACGCGACACTTCTGCAATCAACGCCTACCATGCTGGTCGAAGACAAGGAAATGCCCAATCTGCCTGCCTCGGAAATCAACGTACTGAACCAACGCCAGAACCCCGGTGGCGCCCGGCTGCTCCGGGAATCTACCGCCGGGGAATGGTCCGTGGACATGCATCAGGTGATCGCGGGCCAGCACATGCTGACGATCACGGTGAAGTGAAGCGCAGCATCCCAAGGAGATGGTTGTCCATGACGCAGGGAACGACGCGGCGAGCCAATCTTGTGTGTTTGCTCGCTGTTGCGTTTCTGCTCCCCGGGTTTGCGCGAGCCGAGCACACTCGCCAATGGCGCCAGAAAGATTTTTCCGAATTCGAGAAAGGCACCGCAACCGGCGTGGCGATTCGCAGCGATGGAAAACTCTTGCCCGCTCCCAGGTTCGACGCCTTTGCCGATCCGAATCTGGCCTACCTTTGGGATCTCCGGATGGATTCTCACGGGCGGCTCTTCGCCGCGGGCGGGTCAGATGCCAAGGTCCTTCGCTTTGATGATGCAGGCAAGGCCACAGCTGTATTTGAGTCCTCAGAGCTCGCCGCGCAGGCGATTGTTCTGGATTCAAAGGACAACTTGTACGTGGGCACTTCGCCAGACGGCAAGGTCTACAAGGTTACACCGGACGGACAAAAGAGCGTTTTCTTCGATCCCAAAACAAAATACATATGGGCCCTGGGCATAGATTCCCAGGGTTCTTTGTTTGTCGCTACCGGCGACAAAGGAGAAGTGTTTGTCGTCGCACCGGATGGCAAGGGGCAGCTGTTCTATCAGAGCGAGGAGCGCCATGCACGCTCGCTCACCTTCGATTCGAGAGGCAATCTATTGATTGGCACCGAGCCCAACGGGCTTATCCTGCGCGTCGAAGTGCAACGAAAAGGCCCGCCGACGGTGCCTGCGGCGGGTGCGTCTTTCGTAATTTACGAAACCAGCAAAGCCGAGGTCACGTCGCTAATCACAGATTCCTCTGGGAACTTATACGCCGCGTCGGTCGGGGAAAAGATTCCGATTCAGGGGGCTCCGCGCGTGGTCCCGGGAGTTCCGGCGCCCAGCCCGCCCCCGGCTGTGAACACGCAAGGCGTGGTCGTTCTTCAAGGCCAAGCTGCCACGAACCAGCAGCTCAGCCCATACCCTTTCCCGTCGGTCGGTGGGGGAGCCGAGGTCGTAAAGATTGCACCCGACGGTTCTCCGGAAACATTGTGGACTTCCCGGGACGACCTGGTGTATGCAATGGGCCTGACCCCGGCTGGCAAGCTCCTTCTCGGTACAGGAGATAAAGGCACGATCATCGAACTCGAGGGCGACCAGATCTTTTCGAGCATCGCCCAGACGGCTTCGGCGGAAGTGACAAGCTTTGTATCCGGCCCGGGAGGCAGGATCTTTGCAGCTACTGCCAATGCGGGTAAGGTCTTCACCCTGGGACCGGGCTACCAGTCAAATGGTTCCTTCGAATCGGATACCTTTGACGCCAGAATTTTTTCTCACTGGGGACGCCTCACCTGGTGGGGAGAAAATGGGGTCATGCAAGGCAAGGTTGCATTTTACGCCCGCTCGGGGAACACGTCGAATCCCGACAATCACTGGAGTAGGTGGGCAGGCCCCTACAACACCTCCGAAGCAGGTGAGGTAAGCTGCCCACCGGCTCGCTTCGTTCAATGGAAGGCTGTGTTTCCGGATGCCGCTGGTGCCGCGCCGCCCATCGTGTCCTGGGTAGGCTTGGCGTATCAACCAAAGAATGTCGCCCCCGTGATCGATGACATAGCCCTGCAGGACCCAGGTGTGCGCGTTGTCGGATATGCGGCGCAGCCGAGCGGCCCTGGGAGTTCCCTGCCCGTACCACTGCACACCCCACACGGGCCTGGGCCGAGTCCTTCCTCGGCGCCCGCCAGTGCCGACTCCTCGTTGAAGACCGCTAAGCTGGAGCTCCCGCCCCAGGGATTTGAAGACAAGGGCTACCAAGGAGTCCTCTGGAGCGCCCACGACGATAACGACGACGATCTGTTATTTTCGGTCTACTACCGCGCCGAAGGTGAAACAAACTGGCACTTGCTCAAAGACAGGCTCGCACAGAAGTTTTATTCCTGGGACACGGCCTCCCTGCCCGATGGCGCCTATTATCTCAGAATCGTCGCGGTCGACTCTCCTTCGAATCCGGCCGGTCAGTCCCTCTCCACAGAGCGCGAAAGCGATCGCTTTGAAATCGCCAACACGCCTCCGCACATTGAGGACCTACGTGCGGAGGCAAGCGCTGCCGCCGCGAAAATATCTTTTGTGGGGATCAGCTCGTCCGGCGCGATCGAGAAGGCGCAATATAGCCTTGACGCCGGGGACTGGCAGATCGCCCTGCCGGTCGGGCAGCTTTCGGATGCGCCCAAGGAAAGCTACCGGTTCGACATTTCCGCTCTCGCTCCGGGAGAGCACGTAGTCGCCGTGCAGATAACCGACGGGTTCGATAACACGACCGCCGCAAAAGTTACCTTCACGATCCCGGCGCGCACATCGCCGTAGGAAGGTTTGGCCTATCAACCCGCACGGGAAGTCTCCCCCGGCCCGTAAACTTGCCAATTGCCCCCGTCGCGCGCGGAGGATGCGGGTTGAAAACCTGCGCCCCGACACCCACGGTGGACAAGAGGGCCGAAGTATTTATGCGATAGGCTCACGTGGAGATGTCCCCCATGGTATTTGTAGGGGGTCGGGAACAGACAAGCTATGCGTCTTCTGAGCGCCAATCCGAAGGAGGAAAAGCGATCCGCCAGAAGCCCGGAGCCGCTGAATCAAATTCAATGGCCGTATGAAAGCCCTCGGGGGTCTCTCGCGGCGGCCGTACCACCCTGCAAGACACCCGTTCTTTGGTCCCGCCGTGCTCGAGAACAAGTCGCGTGTCCGTGGAAAGATTCTGGTTCAGTGCGATCAACGCACCGCGCGAGTTCACGCTGAGAGTCGTGGCCTCGAACGTGGTGGGTATTCCTTGTAATGCGACGTACACTTTGGTGCGTATGCGGAGTAGCACGCGCTGGCTACGTCTGTGCTCTTCAGCCGCGGGTCCTTTGGGTGCGGAATCCCGCGTTGTCGCGGTGGACGGGTGCAGCAGGGTTGCGCTTGGCCTGCGGGCATTCGCTGAAGGTTTCGGTAGCACTACTTTCGAAGGATTCATCGTCAGAATTCGACTCCCCAGAAATCGAGCTCGGGTTGAATGAGTTTCACGCCCAGATCCCAACCGTCGGGCCGCCGAGTTCCCTTCCAGACCACCTCCGCGTCCACTTCGCGGCGCGTGCTCAAATTCATTACACGAAGTCTCTCTTGCAAGTCGATTTCCTTTGGACTCACAAGCAAGCACCCGTAATTGTTAACGACCCTCGTAAACCCGCTATCAAAATGCTGCAATCCGGCTGCTCTGCCACCCCACGCAATCGTCACTGGAACGCGGCAGTTCATTCGCGGCCCGCGCCGCTTGGGCGTGGTCCGAATGTCTGGCGGGTGATTTTGAGTCCACATCGTCTCTGGTGTCTTATCCATCAAACCTGAACAAACACAAGAAGGCACCAAGTCTTTGATGGAGGCACGTAAGCCACGGGAGCATCGTATGAGCCACCGGCAGCAACGGTCAATGGTACACAAGTACAGGTAATCGGCCGACGTCGAGAAGAGGATGCGAAAACGGCACCCGAAAGGGGTTTCAGAGTGGGCGCTGATCGGCCGGGCACGTCGCACATACCCGTTTTCCCGGAAGGGAGGTGTCAATCAGCCACAGCCCGATCGAGCAAACCACAGGGGGACTCAACAGACAGTTTGTCGCTGCAGGGATACTGGCTGTTACCTGGTATCCGCCGCTCTCCCACTGCCATTGGCCGGCCCTTTATGCTCCGGCGGTCGTCACGCCGAACCCCTCGAGTTCCTGTCGTAGCTGAGCCACATTCTGAAACTGTATCGTATTGATCCCCAGTTCCCGGGCGCATTCGAGGTTCAGACCCCGGTCGTCGATCAGGATGCATTCGGCGGGATCGCACTGCGTGATCTTCAGCGCTTTGGTGTAGATTTCCGCCCCCGGCTTGCGCAAACCGAGGTAGCAGGAACTGAAGAAAGCCTCGAAATAATCGCGCAGATGAAACGTCTTGATGCGGTGCTCATTGATTTCCAGCGACTCGTTGTTAAGCGCCGCCATCGCACACTTACGTTCACGCGCGAGCTCTCCCAGAAACGCAAGCGATTCCGGGAAGGGCTGCGACTGGTCGAACATGAATTTCCTGAACTCCTCGATCGTGAACCGACGGTCTCGATAGAAAACCGTCCGTCGAAGATATGCGTCGACCGTAACTTCTCCCTTCTCGAAAGCGTCGAGCATCAATTCGTGACGATCTTCAAAATCCGCCGCATCGAGATGGAATTTCTCCACCGCTCGCGTTCGCGCATGACGATCCCACCCGTTGGTTAGGATTACCCCGCCGTTGTCCCAAAACAAGGTACTGGCTGTCGCCATGAATCTCCTGAACTGAGGCCCTGCTTCACGGCCGTTCTTGGAAAGCCCCTCGCCGCCGCTCCATTATCGCTGTCCCTGCTCCGCGACAGAAGGGGATTTCTCGGGCGCCCATCATGCTCAGCCGACACGAGCCCGCGGCGCTGATGCGTGCCAAGCCAGCGCCCTGGCGGTGTCGTCGCTCGCTGGTCTCAGACGCACGTATGGTTCGCGGCAACGAGGTTCGGCAGAGAATCGGCAGAAATGGAGGTCCCCCCGCTGTGGGACGGATCCCTAGTGCAGGGGCGGGGCCGCGGTGTGGGCGGGCGGCCGCTTCATGATGAACGTGAGTGGAATCAGAAGGGCGACCAGAACGGCCATAGACGAAACCGCGTCCTTGTATGCAAGAGCGGCCGCCTGTTGCTGCATAAGGAAGGCGACGCGCGCATACGCCTGATGCAGAGCCAGTCCCGGATTTAAGCCATGGTTGCGAAGCGCGGCGCTGGTGCCATTGACCATCTGCTGGAACTTCGGATTGGTGTCCCGCATGTTGGCGGATAAATAATTCTGCCGTGTTTGCGTGGTCCGCGTGATGTAGGTGCTCAAAAGGGCGATTCCCACGCTTCCCCCGATGTTGCGGACAAAATTCACCATGCTGGACACCTGATTGTTGTTTTCGCGCCGGATGTTCACATACGAGAGCACGTTCGTAGGTATGAAGATGAACGCCAGCCCCATCGTCTGATACACACGCAGCATCGCCACCGTTCGAAAGTCCACGCCTAGAGTCAGATGTGTGGCCATGTAGTACAGCGCTGTCGCGGTGGCCGTAAATCCAAATGACATGAGCGCCCTGGGGTCCACGCGTGACACCAATGTGCCGCAAATCGGCATCATCAACATCATGATGAACCCGCCTCCTGCCAAAGCCTCACCGGCCGCAACAGCGGGATAGCCCAGCAGTAGCTGTAAGAACTGTGGAATCAGCACCGTCGTCCCATACAGCACGAAACCCAGAATGAACATAAAGCAAATGGCTGTCGCCAAATTGCGGTTCTTCAAAAGCTTCAGCTCGACGATGGGGTTCGGATGCCTCCATTCCCAGAGAACCCAGCTGAGGAAGACGATCGCGGCCAGACAAACTCCCATCACAATCCAGTTGGACGCAAACCAATCCAGTTCCTGGCCCTTATCGAGCACCATTTGCAGGGAACCCACCGCCAGCGCAATCAATCCGAGACCGATATAATCGATGCGAATACCTCTTCTCTTTTCCTGCTCCACCCGAAGGTAGGGCGGGTCCTCGACCAAGCGATGCGTCAGGTAGAGAGAGATCAGACTGATGGGGACGTTGATATAGAAAATCCAGCGCCAGCTGTAGTTGTCGGTGATCCAGCCTCCCAGCGTGGGACCGATTGCGGGAGCCACCACCACGGCCATACCGTAAATGGAAAACGCCATTCCGCGCTTTGCGGGTGTGAACGTATCGGCAAGAATAGCCTGTTCGCTCGGCTGCAGTCCTCCGCCCCCGGCACCCTGTAGGACACGAAAGAACACCAGCAACCCAAGGCTCGGCGCTAACCCGCACAGAAAGCTGCTCGTCGCGAACAGCGCCACACAAGACATATAGAAGCGCTTGCGCCCGAATCTGGTGGCAAGCCACGCGCTGATCGGCAGCACGATCCCGTTGGAAACAAGGTAGCTCGTCAGGACCCAGGTGGACTCGTCGGAACTCGCCCCAAAGCTGCCGGCGATGTGCGGCAGCGCGATATTCGCAATGGACGTGTCGAGCACTTCCATGAAGGTGGCGAGCGTCACCGTGAGGGCAATGAGCCACGGGTTGTGCCGGGGGTGCCAGTGAGACGTGTCGGCAACAGACGCTAGAGTCGTCGCCACGAATTCCCCTGGTGCCGTGCGGCCATATCATAATAATATACATGCGTGTATGTATGTTGTAAATGGCGCAGTCCTAGCGCAGTCACTCGATGAAGTCCAACCATACGCAAATGACGCCTTCTGAGGGCTCCTCTGGCTCCGCGTCCAAACAGAGGATGCGCACCGAGACGACGCGAAGAAGGCTTCTGA
The DNA here is from genome assembly GCA_050015335.1 of Candidatus Acidiferrales bacterium. Classification (GTDB taxonomy): domain Bacteria; phylum Acidobacteriota; class Terriglobia; order Acidiferrales; family UBA7541; genus Palsa-295. The sequence continues at coordinate 63,412 of JBEKBP010000005.1, forward strand.
ACGCGGCGGAGCGAATTTTTGCGCGTGATGGGTTCGAAGCGGCGCGACTGGAAGACATCGCATCGATGGCGGGATATACGCGTGGAGCCTTCTACGCCAACTTCGAGAACAAAGAGGACATCTTCTTCGCGCTACTCGAACGCTGGATCGGCGGCCGGATTGAGGAAGTCGGCTCCCTGCTGCGGCGTCACGAAACTCCTGCGAAACGCCTTCGCGCTCTTCGCGAGCACTACGCGCAACTCGCCCAAAACCGGCGCCTCACGCTGCTCTCGCTCGAGTTCAAGCTTTTCGCCATTCGCCATCCCGAGTCTCATGCCCGCCTTCGCCCGCGACAGCAAAAGCTTCGTGCCTGCGGAGGGAATATTCTCACGCGGGTCATGAAAGGGCTGGGCAAATCGCTCCCCATTTCAACCACCGCCGCCGCCACCGGGCTGGGAGCGCTGTCCAATGCCCTCCTTCTGGAACATCTGGTAGACCCCAAGACCCTGCCCGACGTCGAAACGCGCCACTTGCTCGGTGTTTTCTTCGACGCGGTCATTCAAGGCAAAACCGCAAAATAAGCGATCCTGGCTCTAGAGCACCCATCGATTGGCACAAGGTAGGGCTTCGTCACGACGGGGCCGATTTGTTGTCTGCGGAACTCGCCCTCGCGTGCGATTGGTGGCTCCCATAATCACAGAAGTGATGCCAGGCTGCGTCGCCGCCCAATGGAGCGCGATCTGCGCCGGACTCTGCCCGAGCTTCCTCGCCACATCCGCAACGGCGCTAAGAATGCTCCCATGCCGTTCTGCCAACTTGCGGAGCATCGGACTTCCGGATCTGCGAAATTGATCGAAGCGTCCTTCGCCTTGCCAGTCGCGCCCCTGCCGCCGATACGGGCCGCCTTAAGAAGCCTGCTGCCAGAGCAGCCCCGGGGCAAATGCAATACCCCGGTTTCTGCGCGACGGGGACATGCTCGCGCTCGATGTTACCTTCTGTCAGGGGATATTCAAGTTGCAACGCAACCAGTCGCTGCTTCCCATTCTTTTCCGCCAGCGTTGGCACTCGCAGCTTCGCGTCACCACGAACTTGCCAACCATCTGTTCACTGTGGCCGGCCGTATAGCCGTCGGCCGTGTCGAGGAAGTTTCACCTGCGCCGATGTAGCGATCAAATAGTCGTGTCGTCACTCAGGGACATCCCTGCCTCCGCCAACGGCTCACCGCCATCTTGTCCCCGCTGAAGCTGTCCCTGCCCCTAAAACTGTATTCCAAGCACACCGGTTAGGATGAAGCCCTTGTCCTCATCAAACAGCAGGGCGCTATTGGTGCCAATCAGGTAGTAGATCAGATTGTAGGTAACGATGGGATTGGTTCCGGTCAGCGCCAGCGTTCCTCTCCCATTGGAGGAGGGAGCATTGATGGGACTCGCCGGAGCCGATGTTGTCGTGCCGTTGGTCGTTGTCGTTATAGTGCCGACGTTGATCGGGTCGGCAGCGGAGAACACTTGCGTAAAATCGTTGATGTCGAGGTTTCCGCCAGTGGCCGCCGAGCCGTTGTAGGTCACCTGACCTTCCGCATCGTCTTGGTAGGACACTAGGGAATTATAGAATATCCCCCTGCCGCTGAGCCTCAAAGCGAAGTTTCCCGACGGCGTCGGGGAGGTTGCCTGCTGCAGAAAGGCCGAGCCGGTTGCAATCGCAGTCGAGTCTAGCTCGAGCAATAGCGCCGAGTTGTTCCCCGCCGGATACGCCGCGAATTCGCTGGTACCGGCCCCGCAGAGTTTCAGATCGATTCGGCCCGTAGACGGATCGACGGTGTAGGCGCAGGAGCTCAGTGTCTGATTCAACTGAACCGTTCCCGCGTTATTACCGTCAAACGCCCCGCCCGTCATGTTGCCCGCGCCGTTCGACGTAAAAACTCCGCCGGCGGCATAGGCACCCGCGCTCGAATTTCCCCCTGTAGTGAAGACGTAGTTGCCACTGGCCAGATTGGCTGTAGAAAAGGAATTTCCAGCGAGGCCGCTCAGTGCATCCCCCGCGAAATACGCGCTGTGGTCGATTTCCACAAAATGCAACAGCGTGTTGTCGGTGACATAAAAAGCAAAAAGACGCGTCCCGATGCTCGTGCTCGTGAGCGTAAGTTCTCCTCGCCCTGTGCCCGGGAATGATGTATCGAAGAAGTACGAGCCATTTAACGTCCTGTCCGCCGCCGTCACGGTACTGCCGTCATGGACATCCAGAATGGCATTCGTCGCCGGAATATTCCCCGCCCCATCGGCCGAGAATTTTCCTGCAAGCGCAAGCGGGCTGAAAACCGTGTCCGCACCCAAACCACTGAAGACGAAGGGACCAGACAGCACGGTTTCAGAAGAGGTGAGAGCGTTCAAGGATTGCTGGTCAATGGTGCCGCTGCCGGTGTTCCCCGCATCGAAACGAATCAGCAGGCCATGCTGGTTCGTGGTGAGCGCAAAACGCCAGTTCGTGCCGTTGCTGAAGGAGGCAGTTCCCCTCCCGTCGGGACCCACCGTGTAGTTTCCCGTAATCGGCACCCTCGTGGAAACACCCGTTTGAAAGCTGTCGATGTCTTCGACGCCGCTCTCGATATCTCCGTTTCCATCTGTCACAAAGCTGCCCGCTACCGCGTAGAAGCCGATCTGATTATCCCCGCTGTAGGAAAAAGCATAGGGACCCGTGAGAGAGTGGTCAGAGAAAGCGATGGTAAACGTGTCGGTCAAGGAATTCGAACCGTCGGTTCCGGTGACGGTGATCGAATTACCGGCAGGGGGAGACAAAGGTGCCGTATAAAGCCCGGTCTTGGGGCCAATGGACCCGGGATTGCCACCGGTAGAGGACGTCACGGTCCAGGTGGTGTTGAGGTCGGTCACGCCGTTGAGGACCGAAGAGAACTGGACCGTGCCTCCGGCCGGCACGCTCGTCACCGAGGGATTTATCGAGAAGCCCGGAGTGACCCCGATGGTCACGACGGCCGTATTGGAGGTAACCGTGTTGGTCGTGGTGCTTGTCGAGCTGGCTGTGCTGGTCGTATTAGGTTGCTGCGCCACCGCCGTGATATTCACCTCGCCGTTGTTTGTGGAAGGTACGACGCCGGGAGCCGTATAGATTCCCACTTGGTTGTCCGTGGTCGATGAGACGATCGTCCCGATGCTCGAGCTACCTCCTACAACTCCATTCACCTCCCAAGTCACCGACGTACTGGCGGAAGAGGTGGTAGTGGTGTTCGCAAGGTTGACCACTGCGGTGAAGTCCGCCTGCGCCCCGGGATTCACCGTGGCCGCGGTGGGTGTGATCGAAACGGAAGTGACCGTGATGGCGCTCCCTCCGCATCCCCATAAGCTTGTGATAACCGCCATACACAGCGCGAGAACGAAGAGTCCATACTTGCCCTTCTCCATCACAAAGTTTCCCCAAGCCGACTTGCACCAAGGGCGGCGGAACTGGGATCGGCTGAAACGGCGGGAACGGAATTCAAACGCGATCGATCGAACGGCCCCATAGGCGGACAAATCACTCCCTTCGTGACACCGAAACGGCTGGGCATCGTGGCCTTATCTCCCTAACTTGTATTCCGGATAACCTGCTTATTACCTAGCCTCACGAAAAAAGTTCCATATGTCCGGCATGCCCCCCGGTTAGCTTCGCGCAGCACGGACAGAGTTAACAGATGCCGGAACAGCCCCGTAGCGTTGCGCGCCGCGGTCTCCCCATCGACGCAGCTGCGTTGAGTGTTGCGGCCACAGCCAGGGAATTGCGCCGGTCTTCTGTCATTTTATATCGATCGTACATGTTACGCCTGGAAATCGTGAGAGCAAGCGGGAATCGATGAAAAAAGCGGCTACGCGGCTACAAACGCCGGCCCCCCGCTTGCGCTATCAGGTAATTATCTTCGGATAGACCCGCGTGGCAATGCCGATCAGCAACACAAAGGCAACCGACAACACAAGAAAATCAACCCCCCCTCCAAAGGAAGTGGTGCCGCCCACAACCATCAGCCGCCGCAAGGCGTCCACCTGGTAGGTTAGAGGATTCACGCGTGAAAAAGCGCGCAACCACGAAGGCATCATGCTCAGTGGATAGATCGCATTGCTTGCGAAAAAAAGCGGCATCGTCAGCACCTGCCCGATCCCCATGAAGCGGTCGCGCGACTTTACAATGCAAGCAGCGACCAGCGAAAAGGTGGAAAAAACCGCTGCGCCCAGCATCACCGCCGCTATGACTCCCAGCACCGCCAGGGGTTCCAAGCGCAGGTGTACGCCCAGCAGGAAGGCGAGCAGGTAGACCAGAACCATCTGGCAGAGGCCGCGGACAGTGGAGGAAATAGCCCGGCCGAGCACTAACGCGCTCCGCGCCGCCGGACTCACTAGGAACTTGTGGACGATTCCGAGGTCGCGCTCCCAGATGAGCGAAATGCCGTAAAAGATGGCCCCAAATAGCACGTTCTGAGCGAGTATCCCAGGAGTCATGAAATCAAGGTAAGGAATGCCCCCCGTGGGAATCGCCCGAACGCGCGTGAACACCTCCCCGAAGATCAGGAGCCAAAGCGCGGGCTGCACCATGCGCGTGAGGAGTTCGACGGGATCGTGAATCAGCTTGCGGATATCGGCTTCGGCTACCGCAAGGGTTTGGCGTGCGAATTCACCGCCGGGAAAGAGCTCAGCCGAGGCGTTTTGAGGTGCTTCGTATACGTGCTGCATCCCTGAAATCTCCTCCCTCGGAAATCGTGGCCCCCGTGTAATGGATGAAGACATCGCCCAGCGACGCATCGGGACCGAGCGCAGACCTTAGCTCCGCGGGCGAGCCGATCGCGGCCAGTTGGCCGGTATGCATGAACGCCACCGTTTCGCATAACCCGTCGGCTTCCTGCATGTCATGGGTGGTCATCAAAATCGTGGTGCCCAATTCCTCGCGAAGGTCGCGCACGTTCTGCCAAACCGCCTGCTTCGCGACGGGATCAAGCCCGACGGTCGGCTCATCGAGAAAAAGCACGCTCGGGCGATGCAGCATCGACTGCGCGATCTCCAGCCGCCGGATCATTCCCCCTGAATAGTGCTTCACGAGCTTGTTGGCAACGTGCGCTAGCTCCATAAACTCAAGGGCGTGGCTGATTCGCGCGGCTCGCTCGGAGCGAGGAACTCCGTAGAGCTTTGCCGAGATCGACAAATTCTCATGGCCGGTGAGGTCGCCGTCGGCCGAAAGCATTTGCGAAACGTAGCCGATTTTGCGGCGCACCGAGCGCGGATCACGCACGATGTCATAGCCCGCCACGTATGCGGTGCCTTCGCTCGGCGGCAGCAAAGTGGTGAGCATCTTGATCAGCGTGCTCTTGCCTGCGCCGTTGGGACCAAGCAATCCAAATATCGAACCTTGGGGGCAGGCGAAGTTCAAACGGTCTACCGCCACCAGTGAGCCGTAGCGCCGTGTGAGTGACTTTGTCTCAACGGCGTTCCGCGCGCCTGCGGCAGCCGACTCATGGTCCTGTGACGAATTCAAATTGCTGACCGTTCCCGCCAACCGATCGTCCCCTCTCGGACTGTCGAAACCATGCTCGCACCATTATCGAGTGTTTCCGCTTTCCAGCCAAAACGATTATCCTGGGGACACTTGTCTCAGGATCGGGTTTCCTGGAGGAAAGCGACGATGGAAATCGCAACACAGAAAGTGACTTTGCAAATTGCCGATGGCACCTCGATGAACGCATACACGGCTCGCCCGGCAGAAAAGGCCCGATGCCCTGGCATTCTGGTCTTTCAAGAGGCCTTTGGCGTAAACGCGCACATTCGCGACGTCACCGAACGCCTCGCGCGACAGGGGTATGTCGCCATCGCGCCCGAGCTATTCCATCGTACCGGTCCCGGTTTTGAAGGGGCCTATACCGACCGCGCAGCCATCATGCCTCACATGCAGGCGATGAAAGAGGAGAGCCAGGTTCTCGATATCTCGGCGGCCTACGATTGGCTGAAAACCCACCCCCAGGCGGTACCCGATCGCATCGCGAGCATCGGATTCTGCATGGGAGGCCGCATGTCGTTTCTTGCCTCCTCCGCAGTTCCGCTACGCGCGGCGATTTCCTTCTACGGAGGCGGCATTGCGCCCGCTTTGCTTCCAAGGGCGGCGAACTTATCTGCGCCTATGTTGTTCTTCTGGGGTGGGCTTGACGCGCATATTCCGCAGGAACAAATCCGCGCGGTGATGGACGAATTGAAGCGCGTCGGGCAGGCATATGTGAACGTGGAAATCTCGGACGCCGACCACGGATTCAACTGCGATGCGCGTGCCAGCTACCATCGCACCGCGGCCACGCTCGCCTGGACGCTCTCGCTGCAGTTTCTCGATATTCACGTAAACGGCGAAGGACAGAAGACCCAGGTAGCCTACTAGTACAGTGTTCGCCCGGCGCCGACACCAAGACGGATCTAAAACTCAGGCCCCTGGCGAGACGCTCTGCTTTTGGTGCGGCAGAGTCTTCGCCCTGCCGAGTAGCATCTTCCGCATAGCGCTGCAAATCTGTTCGACCGCAGCACGGCGATAGTCCCAGCGCGAATCCGTCTCGGGTGGGATCACCGCCATCGCCGCATTTGCTTCGAACAGAAGCACTTCGCCTTTGTCGTTTAAGCCGAAATCGATCCCCCCATAGTCCAGGTCGAGCTTTTTCTGTATTTCTTCAAGCGCGGCCATCGCCCGAGGCCCGAGCGCGCCAGCCATGTTCGACAGGAACCGGGCGTCCTCTGCGCGATGCTCCGGGCTGTCAGCCATCTCCGCGCTGAAATAGTGAATCTTCCAATCGCGTGAGATCGCCGCGTGCAGCGGATAGAGATGTCCATCAATCATCATGACTCGGTACTTGCGCGTTTTTCCATCCGGCGCACGCGCGTCGAGATATTGGATTACGGTCAGATTGTCGCCCGGTAGCTGCGCCAGGGCCGCTGGAAGTTCAGCGACGCTTTCCACCCGCAGGAAGTGCTCTCCCCCGTGAAATCCGGGTGTTCGCAGCAGAAGGGGAAATCCAAAGCCGTGACTCCTCAGGGTGCTCCGGGGGGCGGGTGCTGTAAGCAACTCCCTCGAAAACGTCATGGTTCGCGGCGTCACGACGTCCGCCACGCCGGAAAGACGCCGTGCCACGTCGCAACGCCCAGTCTCCAGCACTGCGGCAGGCCGATTAATGACGGCTGCCGTGCTATGAGCAAGCAGCAACTCCGCCCCCGCCAGCGCCGCGGCAGCCACCTCCGCATCGCCAATACCGTTTACGACGATCTGATGCTCCGGCAGCGGAGCCTTCCGATCATAGAAGTCGGTGACGACAACGTAGGTCTGGAAGACACGGTCGTCCAGAAATTTCTCTAAGGGAGCATTGCCGCCGCTCGAAGAGACAAGCAGCAGTACCGGAACGGGTTGCGAATTCCCCCGATACAGAGTTGGGATCACTCTCTGCCGCTCGAAGCACTTGCGGCGGTGCACTTCGGCGACTTCAGCCTCGCCGAGCTTCACGAGCGCGTAATACATGCCCCCGTGCGCCTGGGGATACTCTGGGTCGATCCGTAGCGCCGCTTCGTAATGTTCGCGCGCCGCCACCGCGTCTCCCGCTTCGAGCAACACGGCGCCCAGGTTCACCCGGCTGACAATGTCATCCGGATAGTGCTTCACCGCTTCGGCATAGACCGTCTGGGCAGCGGTTCGCTGCCCGCTTGAGACCAGTACAAGGCCGAGCCCTATAAGATTCAGCCGGTCGGAAGGATCAAGCTCTAGGACTCTGAGATGCTCGTCTCTAGCTTCAAGGCTCCGTCCCATCTGGGCGAGCAAGGTCGCCCGCTTCACGCGCAGGGCGACTTCGACGTCCTTTTGCTTGGCCTTAAGCGTCTGGAGCTCTCCATCGAGCTGCCACACCGCGGCATCCTGCTGCAACAGTGGCTGGCCGATACGCGCGCCGGCTTCTATGTTCTTCAACCTATCCGCCTGTGCGTTGAGCTGTGCGTTGAGCTGCGCGTCCACCTGCTGCAGGATGCCGTCTTTCTCAAGCCAAGGCTCCCACTCGCCTGGGTTGGGCTTCGCCTGGGTCGCATCGGGCCGCAGTGCGCCTCCTGCGGCCAGCGTCGCCTGGATCAGGGCATCCGCCTGGGCGCGGGTCGTCCCGTAGTTCAAGAAAGCCACACGGATCGCCACGTGGCCCCCAATGAAGATAGGCCAGGTTGCCACCCCGGCGCACTTTTGCAACTCGATGCTTATCTGGCGGTTGAGCTGATCCGAAAGCTCATCAGGCGGCGATCCACTGGGTACCCCTGCACGGTACCGGAAGCAAACGGTATTCAACTCGGCCGACCCTATAAGCTCCAACTCGGGCGTCGGGGCGATTCGGCTCTCTAGATACCGGGCCAACTCGTCGGTGCAGGTGCTCTCTGCAAAGGCCATTGAGAAGCCTCCCACCCGTCTTCCTAGCAATCTGGTGACCGGGCGAGTTATCCACTGCCGGGGGAAGGATTAGTTGTTTCTTATAACAAAAGGGGGCACCCATTCCGAGACAGCGAACCAAGCCTAGCCAGCCAGAACCTGATCCTGCGAAAGCATACGGCAATGGGCAGCGCAAGGCCACGGCTTGGGCGCTCCGGCTGGCGCCCCATCAGGCGAAAAACCACCCCATGCCGCGGAACTTGTGGTAGCGCCGTTCCATCAGTTGATCGGCGGAAAGGTGCGAGAGTTCGTCAAGCGTGCGGGAGAGAAACGGATCAAGCAGTCTGGCCGTGGCGGCGTGGTCGGTATGGGCGCCGCCCTGCGGCTCCGGAATGATATCGTCGATCAGCTTGAGTTGAAGCAGATCGGGTGCGGTGATCTTGAGCGCCTCGGCGGCTATTTGAGCCTTCGTGGAATCCCGCCACATGATCGAAGCGCAGCCTTCCGGCGAAATCACCGAAAAAATGGAATTCTCGAGCATGAACAGGCGATCGCCCACGGCGATTGCCAGCGCTCCGCCCGACCCTCCCTCGCCCGTAATCGTAACGATGATCGGCACCGGCAAGCGCGACATCTCGCGCAGGTTGTGCGCGATGGCCTCCGCTTGGCCGCGTTCCTCCGCGTCCACGCCGGGATAGGCGCCGGGGGTATCGATGAAAACAAAAATCGGACGGCGATATTTGGCCGCAAGTCGCATGGCTCGTAGCGCTTTGCGATAGCCCTCTGGCTTGGCCTGTCCGAAGTTGCGGGCCACGCGCTGCTTGGTATCGCGTCCCTTCTGGCTGCCCACAATCATCACGGGCTTCCCGTGAAACCAAGCCATGCCGGTGATGAGTGCGGGATCGTCTGCAAAACCACGGTCGCCGTGAATCTCGCTGAAGCTCTCAAAGAGCAGGCGAACGAAGTCGTCTGTATAGGGTCGCTGCGGGTGGCGCGCCAGGAGAAGGCGCTGCCAGGAGCCAAGATGCTCGTAAAAGTCGTGCTTCAGGTCGTCGACTTCTCGCCGGATGCGCTCGATGTCTGCAGAGATGGCTTCTGTTGGGTTGGTCAGGCGGCTTAATTCTACGACGTTGCGCTCCAGAGCGTCGATTTCAAGTTGCCGCTGCTTCTCTCGACCCTGGGAGAGAGCCGTCGTCGAGGCAGGAGGCGGCCGCTTTCGGCGTTCCGCGCTGCGCTGCTTTTCTTCGAGAGCCTGGCGCTGCCTTGCAAGTTCGCGCATCCGGCGCAGGCGCCGGCGTGCCAGCCAGCGTTTGTCTTTCTTATCGTCCTCCGTCACAAGCCCTCTTTACTGCACCACGGCCACCGAATCGCTGCCGCAAATCTCCCGCACCCGCTCGACCAACTCCCTGTCGGCACGCACGGCGCTGGAAGCCTCCAGCGTCGCTTCGGTACCGTCGTCTTTGACAAGTTCGAAGGCCACGCGGCAAGGGCCGGGGCGGCTCGAAAAAAGCTCATGAAGTTGGTTCAGCGCCCGGCTGTCCACCGCGCTCAAGTCCAGCCGCACGCGAAGCAGATTCGGGGGACGGTCCGCCATCTGATCGAGCAGGCGGGCATCCGACACAATCACCCGCGTTCCAACATCCTCCACCGCGACCCGCCCCTTGACCAGCAGCGGCGTGGCCGCCTTAAGAATCGGCTCAAGCTTCTGAAATGCTTCCGGGAACACCAGTGCCTCGATCACACCCGTCCGGTCCTGCAGCGTCAGAATGGCCCACCGCGCACCCCGCCGCGAACGCATGGGCCGCGCCTGCACGATAATTCCGGCGACAACAATGTCCTCATTGTTGCGCTTTCCCTCCATCGAGGAGAGTTCCGTCGCGTTCAGATCCTTCAACCGTCCCGCGTACTTGTCGAGCGGATGGCCCGAGATGTAGAAGCCTAAGGTCGCGTATTCCGCAGCAAGAATCTCATGCTCCGGCCATTCCTCGACTTCCGGCAGAATCTCGGGCGGCGGAGCGGCGGATTGCGACGAGCCTCCGCCAAATAGCCCGTGCTGCCCACTGTCGCGCGCACGTTGCACTTTCTGGGCGCGCTCCACGGCGCGGTCGGTTACCGCGATCATCTGAGCGCGATGCGCTCCGAGCCCGTCCATGGCTCCGGCTCGAATCAAGCTTTCCAGCACGCGCTTGTTGAGCTGGCGCGCCTCCACCGACTCGACGAACTCGAAGAAGCTGGTGAACCGTCCGAGCGTTTCGCGCGCGACAAGAATTCCTTTCACCGTATTCTCGCCGACATTTTTTATCGCTCGGAGGCCAAACCGTATTTGATCCCCCACCGGCGTGAAGTCTACATCGCTTGAATTCACATCGGGCGGTAGCACCGTGATGCTCATGCTGCGCGCCTCGTTGATGAACTTCACGACCTTCTCGATATTGCCCGTCTCGGAGGTGAGCATTGCGGCCATGAACTCGACGGGGTAATGCGTCTTCAGCCACGCCGTCTGGTAAGCCAGCAGCGCGTAGGCGCAGGAGTGCGACTTGTTAAACCCGTATCCCGCAAATTCCGCCATGAGATCGAAAATCTTCTCTGCCTTTTTTGCCGGAACCTTGCGCGCCGCGCAGCCGGTGAGAAACTTCTCCCGCTGTGCTGCCATCTCTTCGGGCTTTTTCTTGCCCATCGCTCGGCGAAGAAGGTCCGCATCGCCCAGGGAGAAACCGGCAAGGCGGTTGGCAATCTGCATCACCTGTTCCTGATACAGAATCACGCCCCAGGTCTCGGACAAAATTTCCTCAAGAGCCGGAAGATCGTAGGCGACTTTCTTCTTGCCGTGCTTGCGCCCGATGAAGTCGTCGATCATGCCCCCTTGAATCGGCCCCGGGCGATAGAGGGCATTGAGAGCCGTCAAATCCTCGAGACGAGTCGGCTGATAGCGGCGCAGGATGTCACGCATTCCGTGCGACTCAAACTGGAAGATGCCCGTGGTATCCCCGCGCGTGAAAAGTGCGTATGTCGCCCTATCGTCTAGCGTCAGCGTCGCAAGATCGACGTCAATGCTGCGATTCTGTTTGATTAGGCGGACGGCATCATCGAGAACGGTGAGCGTGGTCAGCCCCAGGAAATCCATTTTCAGCAGGCCGATGCGTTCGAGTGCGTTCATGTCGTACTGCGTCGTGATTTCATCCTTGTTCGACTTGTAGAGCGGCACGATCTCGGTGAGCGGACGCGGAGAAATCACCACACCGGCCGCATGGGTCGAAGCGTGCCGGGCAAGCCCTTCCAGGCGAAGGGCTACCTCCACGACTTCCTTGACGCGCTCGTCTTTTTCCCGCATCGAATCCAACTGGGGTGATTCCTTGAGCGCCTCTTCCAGCGAAATATTGAGCTGGTTGGGCACGAGCTTCGCGAGCCGGTCCACGTCTCCATACGCCATATCGAGCGCGCGGCCCGTATCCTTGAGCGCCGCTTTTGCCGCCATCGTGCCAAACGTGATGATCTGCGCCACGCTCTTCTCGCCGTAGGTGTGGCGCACGTAGTCGATCACTTCGCCCCGGCGGCGCATGCAGAAATCGATATCGATATCAGGCATCGAAATGCGTTCGGGATTCAGAAAGCGCTCGAAGAGCAGGTCGTATTGCAGCGGGTCGACGTCGGTGATGCGCAGCGCATAGCTGACCAGACTGCCTGCGGCCGATCCGCGGCCCGGCCCTACCGGCACTCCTTGCGAGCGCGCGTAGTGAATAAAATCCCACACGATCAGGAAGTAGCCCGCGAAGCGCATCTTCTTGATCATCTCGATTTCAGCGGTCAGACGGCTCTCATATTCCGTGATGGGGTGGCGCAGGAAATTCTCCTTGGCCAGCCGCTCGAGCTGCATCGCGCGCGAAGCGAATCCCTCGCGGACCACCTTTTCGAAATACGAGTCGGTCGTATAGCCTTCGGGAACCTTGAATTCTGGAAAAGGATTGCTCACCCGCTGGATTTTTACGTTGCAGCGGTCGGCGATTGCCACCGTGCGCGAAACCGCGTCGGGAATCTCGCGAAATACCTGAGCCATCTCCTCAGCCGTCTTGAAATAGAACTGGTCGGTGGCAAACTTCATCCGCTGCGTGTCGCTCATGGTCTTCCCGGTCTGAATGCACATCAGGACTTCCTGAGCGTGCGCGTCGGAACGCGTCAGGTAGTGGCAGTCGTTGGTGGCCACCAGAGGGATTCCCGTCTCCCGCGAGAGCTGCACCAAATCGCGATTGATCCTGGTTTCGACCTCGAGTCCCTGGTCTTGCACTTCGAGAAAGAAATTCCCTTTGCCGAAAATGTCGCGAAGACGGTATGCATTCGTCCGCGCTCGGTCGTACTTATCAGAAAGCAGCGCGTCGGCCACTTCCCCCCGCAGACAGGCGGAAAGCGCGATCAATCCCTTGCTGTGCTGCGCCAGCAGCTCATGATCGACACGCGGCTTGTAGTAGAAACCGTCCAGAAATCCCGTGGAAACAAGCTGAATGAGATTGCGGTAGCCCTCGTCGTTTTCGCAAAGCAGAACGAGATGGTTGGAACGCTCCGCGTCAGATCCGCGGTTTTTGTGATTGTCGGGCGCCACATACACTTCACACCCAATGATCGGCTTCACGCCGTGGGTGGTGGCTTTGTGATAAAAATTCGCTGCCGCGAAAAGGTTTCCGTGATCGGTGACCGCAACAGCAGGCATCCCCCGCCGTGCCGCTTCGGCCGTAAGTTCCCCAATTTCGCAAGCGCCGTCCAGCAGGGAATAATCGGTATGGAGATGCAAATGTACGAAATTCGGAGGTGCCATGTAGTGCTATTTTAAACCAGGTTGAAAGAATCAGATACCCGCATTACGGGATTCGTCTGAGGAAAACCGGACTGTGGCCGGATTCCCGTGCCAGACCTATGGTCCCGGGCAAGGCCGGGTTCGGCTGTTATTGGGCGGGGGCCCGACCCTCCGGTTGGGAGGGTCGGGTTTTTCCGCGCACCCTACCTGCGGAGCAACATAAGAATGCTGATGTGCCCGTGCCCCAACCGTCTGTGCGTAAACGTCGGCTTTCGTCAAAGCGCGGCTTGAGCGTCTGCGTCCGGCGGGAACGCCAGTTAACGGCTGCTCTTCTTTGCCGTCGCGCGTTTGGAACCTGCCGGCACAGCTTGGTGCTTTCTATCGGCGTGCGACGCGTCGTGCTTGGCCTGGGCTTTAGCCCCGATGGCTGCGGCTGCCGACTTGGAATGCCCGGCATCGGGAGGCTGTTTGGCTGATCCCGTTTTCGCACCGGGTGGCGTGTCCGTCGCCACAGGTGTACTCTTGTCGCCTCGCTTCTTTTTTTCCTTCTCCGGTTTCTTTTTTGGCTCTTCTTTGACGCCGGCAAGTTGCCGCAGCGCTTTGGTGCGGTCCTCGGGCGTTCGGGCCCTGCCGCGGAGCTGCATCTCAAAGAGCTGGTCGAGAATCTTGTCAAACTTCGGTCCCCGCGGAACCCCCAGTGCGTCCAATTCCCCAATCGGGAGCGACTGCCGCAACGGACGCCACTTCTGAATGAAGTTGTGGAGTTTTGAAACAACAGGCGAATGGGGGAATTCGACCTCGATAAAGGCCAACATCTCCCCCGGCAATGACGCGATATAGGTATAAGCATCCTTCGGCGCATTCGTCTTGCGTCCCTTGAGCACGTGAACGACCTTTTGTGCCTCCGGCACCAGTTCTCCGAGGGCCTCGATCTCCGTGGAGCGGAATTCCATGACGCGCATAGCCGCGGCCGCGTCCCGCGGTTTCAAACGTCCCAGCGCGTAATACAGCACGGGGCGCGAGAGCCGCGGGCGGATTCCCGCGGAATACAGGTTGATGCGCACCCGCGCCAGCTTGTTCAGGCTGTCGTAGTCAGGCTTGCGCTTCTGTAATTGCGGATGGATCGCTGTCAGCAGATCGTGCGATTCCCAAACTTTGAGCGTCGCGACGGGATTATCTTCCCGGGTCAGCGCGCGAAACTCTTCCCCTACATCCGGACCTTGCAGGTTCTCGTGAAGACCGCGCTCGACGGCCAGATCGAACCATTCTTGCGTGCGCGATTCAATCTTGAAACCCATGCGGGCTGCATACCGTAGGATCCGTAGCAGACGAATCGGCTGGTTCGTAAATGCATGAATCGACAGTGCGCGGACCTCCTGCCGCTCCAGATCGGCCAACCCGTTCATAGGATCGAGCAACAAACCCCTCGACTGCGTATTGAGCGAGATCGCAATGGCATTGACAGAGAAATCGCGCCGTCGCAAGTCTTCCATGATTCCGGAAAATCGATAATCCGGCTTTGTGCCTGGCCGCTCGTATACGTCGTCCCTGGCCGATGAAATCGAGCCGTCCACATCTCCGGCAAAAGTCAGTTCGTAGTGCCGAAGCCGCTCGCTCTCAGAAAGCACTCGCGCGCCACCCTTTTCAAGCTCGCGAACCATTCGCACTGGGTTCCCTTCGACCGTGAAGTCGAGGTCGCGAATAGGCTGTCCCGATATGAGATCCCGGACGGCCCCCCCCGTCAGATAGATATTCAGTTCCTGTGATCGCGCCAGTTCCTGTACGCGCTCGAGCACCGCCCGTTGTTCAGGGGACAGCCGGCTTTCCAGCAAAAACATATAGTCGGGCATGGGCGTTCCTGTCTCCTCCGTTTCGCGTCTAGATCTCTCTCAAGCGCGCGGATGATGCGCCTTGTAAACCTGTTTCAATCGTTCTTCCACAACATGCGTATAAATCTGCGTGGTAGAGATGTCGGAATGCCCCAGCATCATCTGCACCGACCGCAGGTCGGCGCCGCGGTCGAGCAGATGGGTCGCAAAACTGTGCCGCAGCATGTGCGGTGTCAGGGCCTTGCGCAGCCCGGCCTTGCGGCCGTATTCGCCCAGGATCTTCCAAAACGCGATGCGGTTCAGCTTGCGCCCCTTCTGATTCAAGAATAGGTAGGGCAACGCTACGCCGCGCGAGAGTTCCCTCCGCGCCTCGCGAAGATAGACCTGCACCGCCTCAAGCGCCTTGTGCCCGACGGGTACGAGGCGCTCTTTATTTCCCTTGCCGATGCAACGAAGGCATCCCGGGTCCAGCCGCAAATCCGCTAGGCGCAGCCCGCACAATTCGGAAACTCGGAGGCCCGTCGAATACATCAATTCGATCATGGCTTTGTCGCGGATGCCGACGGTGTCGTTTGCATCGGGTTGCCGCAGAAGCCGATCCACCTCGTCCACACTGAGAAATTCCGGCAAGCTCTGGCGGAACTTCGGCGACTCGATGTTTGCCGCCGGGTCATCCTCGATGATCCCTTCTGTGAGCGAGAATCGAAAGAAGTGCCGTATCGTCACAAGGTGGCGCGCCACCGACCGGCTGTCGAGATTCCGGCGATAAAGAGAGCCGAGAAAGTCCACCACGTGCTCGCGGCGCACCTGTGCTGTTCCTAATCCGCGTTTGCCGGCAAACGCCGCAAACTTTGCCATATCGCGGCGATAGGCCTGAATCGTATTATCGGACAGGCCCTTTTCAACCCGCAGATAATTCAAAAATGTCCGAACGTGGGCTTCCACTTTCCTGCTCTCCCGGCAATCCTCTAAGACTCCGTTTCGCCAGCCACAGCCGCGTCCGAGCGCCTCACAAGGAGTAGAAACTCGAAAAGTTCCTCACATCGTAACAACCACGCCAGCCCCAAATACGCCGCCACTGACCCGGCGATCATTCCTGCGAGCATCCCCGCCTGCGCCAGCACGTGGCCAACCCCGGCGAAGTTGGCCACGTTCAAAGTTGCGACTGTAACCATCGCCATCGCGACCGCGCAAAGCCCCATCTTGCCCAGCGCACTCGCCACGCCCCGAAAGCCCAACGGACCATAGCGCTTGCGAAAAAAAAGAAATAGCAATGCGAAATTGAAATAGGCCGCGAGCGAACTTGCCAGCGCGGGACTCCCGTTCGACAGATACCGGAATGCGAAAAGCAAGAACGCTCCGTTTAGCAGGACGTTGGCCCCCAGCGCATAGGCCCCCACGCGGGCCGGCGTTGCCGTGTCCTGCGCCGAATAATACATCGGAGTGATTAGTTTTATCGCGGCAAAAGCAGGTAGCCCCAAAGAGTAGTAAAGCAGCGCGTTCGAGGTAAGGGCCGTAGACTCCAGCGTGAAATGGCCGTGCTGGAACAACACCACTATAATGGGGCGCCGCAGAAGAACAAGGCCGACCGCCGCGGGAATCGTGATGAATGAAACGATGCGCAGCGCGAAGCCAAACGTGCGTTTCATCTCGCCCGGTTTCCCCGCTGCCAGCTGATGCGACATCGTCGGCAGAATGGCGGTCGACATGGCGATGGCATAGCTCCCCAGCACCAGTTGCATCACGCGATCGGCCACATACAGCGACATGATGCTGCCCGCTGGCATACGCGACGATGTGGCGAACAGCGTGTCCACGAACAGATTGATCTGATAAACCCCCATCCCGAAAAAACTGGGCCCCATCAAGCGCCCCAATCGCCGTACGCCGGGGTCGCTCACCGAAACAGACACTGGGAATTTCATGCCCAGCTTGGCCAGCACCGGAATCTGAATCGCCAATTGCAGGATGGTACCGGCCAGAATTCCAAGCCCCAGCGCCACGGCGGGTGTCTGCAAATGTCCGGGCAGCAGACGCAAAACGGGCCGGTACAGGAATGGAAACGAGAACGCGATGAAGCTCAGATTGAAGAAGATCGACGTGGCTGCCGGAATCGCGAACACGTGAAAACTGTTCAGGATCGCTCCCGCCACGGCCGCCAGTCCCAGAAAAAAGATCGAAGGGAGAATGACCCGGTTGAGCGTTACTGCCATTTCCCAATGCATCGGATTCCCGCTCAAGACCGTGAAAAGGCCGATGACCTGGCGCGAGAATACAACCCCCAGCAGGACCACAACCGCCAGCACGACGGCCATATCCCAGAAGATCTTTTGAGCGAAATCCCAGGCCTCCGGCCGGGTGCGGTTCCGCAGGTAACCTGTGAAGATGGGGATGAACGAGGCCCCTAGGGACCCTTCGGCGGTCATTCGGCGCATTAGGGCGGGAATTCGGAACGCGAGAACAAAGGAATCGGCGGTAGGCGAGGTGCCCAGCAGAAGTGCTACTCGTTGATCGCGTAAGTATCCGCAAATCCGGCTGATAAGGGTTACAAGGGTTATAACCGAGGCCGATCGTAGGATCTTTCCTTGGATGGTCAATCGGCGGCAACTCCGATGCTAACCCTTTAAACAACAACAAGTTGACAAAACCACCGGGAAAGATAACATAATCCCTTGGGATATAGCAACAGCGATCCCCCTAAAAAGGCCTGCGGGCGGTGAAGAGCCATAGCGGATTATCATCGACTCACAAGAAAGTGGTCGTCCTATTCCTGGACCGCACCTCCCTGAAAGGCTACATGAACCCCGCCGCACTGGGGCGGTCGGAATCGATCGAGATTCTCACCCCAGCGGGTGAGCGCCAGTCAGTCCAGCTGGCCGATATCAAGAGTGTCTACTTCGTCCGCGAATTCACCGACCCGTTTGAGCCGGAGCGCAAGGCATTTCTCAGCCGTCCCAAACTCGACGGCCTTTGGGTGCGGTTGCGATTCCGAGACGAGGAACTCATGGAGGGCATGGTCGGCAACAATCTGCTTGATCTGTTGGACGCCGGCGTGCAAATTACGCCGCCGGACCTGCACGGCAACACCTTGCGCATGTTCATCCCCCGCACTGCCCTTATCGAAATGAAAGTCCTGGGTGTGGTGGGGATCGCCCGCCGCACATCGCGCGACCGTCGTGACATTGGCTCGAAACCCGCCGCGGCTCAATCAAAACTCTTCGCCGAATAAGCAAGTCCCCCCACGGCATCCAGGCGCGAAGCCTTTACAACTCCGTGGCGCACGCTTAGGCTCAACAGCTTGGCGTGCGCATCAGCTAAATACCACGAGGAGAACCCGTCATGAACTTGGGCGAACTGGCCAAAAAGCTCGGCTGCGAACTGGAAGGCGATGCCGGAATCGAAATCACCGGCGTTGCGGGTATCGAGGAAGCCAAGGCGGGTGAGCTGACGTTCCTGGTGAACCGCAAGTATCGGCCAGCCCTGGAAACGACAAACGCCTCAGCCATCCTTGTGGCTCCAGACGCCGGTCCCATGCGCGTGGCCGCCCTGCGCTCGACAAATCCCTACCTGGATTTCGCCCGGGCGATCAAACTATTCCATCCGGAACCCGAATATTCGCCCCAAATTCATCCAACCGCCGTGATAGCCGCGTCCGCCAAGATAGGCGCCGGGGCTCATATCGGCCCCTACTGCTATGTGGATGAGGACGTCCGTATCGGAAAAAACGCCGTGTTGCACAGCTTCGTCACGATTTACAGCGGGGCCCAAATTGGTGACGACTTTTTCGCCCATGCCCACGCCGCCGTCCGAGAAGGATGCCAGATTGGCGATCGCGTGCTGCTGCAGAATGGCGTCGTCGTGGGGAGCGACGGCTTCGGATTCGCCCGGCAACCGAATGGCCGCTGGTACAAGATGCGACAGTCGGGAATCGCCATCGTTGAAGACGACGTGGAAGTCCAGGCCAATTCCGCCATCGACCGCGCGACCGTGGGCGAAACTCATATCGGCCGGGGGACCAAGATCGACAACCTCGTGCAAGTTGGCCATGCCTGCAAGATTGGAGAAGACACGCTGCTGTGCGGCCAAGTGGGACTCGCGGGAACTACAAACGTGGGCAACCGCTGCATCCTGGCCGGCCAAGTCGGGGCGGCGGGGCACCTCACCATCGGCGACGGCGCTATCGTGACGGCACAAAGCGGGATCCCCGCAGATATTCCTCCACGCGCCATTTATTCCGGATATCCGGCGATGGAGAACCTTTCATGGCGAAAATCCGTCGCAATTTTCAATCGCTTGCCGGAACTGCAGCGTGAACTGCGGGAACTGCGCCATGAAGTCGCGCGATTGCGAACAACATCAAGCACGCCCGCCG
This sequence comes from Candidatus Acidiferrales bacterium, assembly GCA_050015335.1. Classification (GTDB taxonomy): domain Bacteria; phylum Acidobacteriota; class Terriglobia; order Acidiferrales; family UBA7541; genus Palsa-295. The sequence goes on from JBEKBP010000005.1 coordinate 82,778, forward strand.
GCGAAAGCCAAAGAAACATTGACTAGGTCAGCGAGGGTGATGCCACACCCGCCGACAGCTTGCGTGCGCGGACGCGCAGCACCTTGCGCTGGTTGGCTTCGAGTACCTCAAACCGCAGGCCGTCGAATTCCACAACTTCTCCCATGCGCAGAACGTGGCCGGCAATCCCGTTCAGGAGCCCCGCGATGGTTGTGGCATTGGAATGCTGTGACGCCTCATCAAGCTGCACGCCAAAAAGTTCGCCAATTTTGTCGACAGGAACACTTCCGCGCAACACCATGGCGCCGCCCGCCTCTCGAACCACATCGGGAGCCGGCCGGCGATCCTCTTCGCCGATTTCGCCGATGATTTCCTCCACCAGATCCTCGATCGTCACGATTCCCGCCATCAGCCCATATTCATCGATCACGATGGCCATCTGCTGATTCTTATTCTGCATTTCCTTCAGCAGTTCGGAGCCGAACTTCGTCTCCGGCACAAATAGCGCGGGACGCATCAGCTCACGTACCGTTCGATGCGCGGCTTCCGAATCCGGAACTTCGAGCATGTCCCGCCCCATCGCGATCCCCACGATGTCGTCCAGTGATTTCTCATAGACCGGCACGCGTGAAAACTTTGTCTTTACGACCAGGGCGTTCAGTTCCTCCAGGGTGGCCGAAGCTTGAATCGCGATCACGTCTGGTCGCGGCGTCATCACCTCGCGCACCCGCTTGTCACCGAATTCGACGACCTGCTCGATCAAGCGCGCCTCATCCTGTTCAATAATCCCCTCTTCGGTTGCCGCATCCACCAGCGCTTCAATCGCCTGCTGGTCGTCGGCTTCGGCTACCGGCTCCTCCTCGGAAACATGCAGCACCGAGACCAGAAGCTCGAGCACGAATTGAATCGGCCAGATGATCCAAGCGAATACGCGCACGATCGGGACCAGAGGGGCAATCCAGTCTCCGGGCAGGCCCGCCAGCAGCACCGAAGGCCAGAACTGCATCGCAATCACCACTTCGGCGCTCAGGAAGAAAACCATTTCCACCGCCGCTTCCCGCGTGCCCGGCACGAAGAAAATCACGCCGCGCGCGGTAACCGCCGCAACGAGCACCAACCACAACCGGGTCAGCAGATTGAACATCATCGCCGCCCGCCGCCGGTCCATTTTGAAGCGGGGTTCGATCTCCGCCTCAAACGTCTCCAGGTGCCGGTGAACGCGCCCGGTCGCCACATGCCCGAACTCGCGATACACCCGGTCGAGGTAGGAAAAAACCGCGAGCCCTATGGTCAGAGCAAGTACACCCATCGTGTAGAGGAAAATCGGCATGGTCAGCCTAATCCAAGGGCCCGGCGAAGGCGCCGCTCCCGCCGTTCCATCTGACCGCTATCGGTTTCGTGATCATAGCCCATGAGGTGAAGAATTCCATGGAGAATGAGGATGCGCATTTCGTCTTGGAGCGTGCGGCCCCAGCAAAGAGCGTTGCCGCGCGCAACGGCTGGCGCAATCGCAATGTCGCCGAGATACGCCGTGTTAGAGCCATCGGCGCGGTTCTGCTTGCTGCTCTGGGGAACGCCATTTTCGCCGCTCGGGAAGGACAATACGTCGGTGGGCCGGTCTTTGCCACGGTAGGCCCGATTCCAGCGCGCCATCGCGCCACTTGTGACCAAGCATATGGTAAAGCAGTCGGCGGGCAGCTCGAGCAGCCTGCTTGCGCGCACCGTGAATCGCTCCAGACTTCGAATCGAGATGGGGACAGAGCGCTGGCGATTCACGATCATCGAAAATAAAAGCTTGCGAATACTACTTCGCAGCGGCGGAATGCTACTCTCGGCGACTCGAGCTCCCGGAGCGTCCGTGACGTTTTGGCTGGCTCACCCCGTACTCGTCGTAAGCCTTGATGATACGCTGAACCAGGCTGTGCCTGACCACGTCGCGTTCGTCAAAGTAGACCAGCGCGATCCCCTCGATTTTCCCGACCACTTCAATGGCCTCGATCAAACCCGAGCGCCGGTCGTTCGGCAGGTCGATCTGCGTAACATCCCCGGTAATGACCGCCTTCGAATTGAATCCCAAGCGGGTGAGGAACATCTTCATTTGTTCGCTCGTCGTATTCTGCGCTTCATCCAGAATCACGAACGAATCGTTCAGCGTTCGTCCACGCATGAATGCGAGCGGAGCAACCTCGATGATGCCCTTCTCGAGAAAACTCTCAAGTTTATCCGCCTCCAGAAGGTCATGAAGCCCGTCATAGAGCGGACGCATGTAAGGATCGACCTTCTCCTGAAGAGTCCCGGGTAGAAAACCGAGCCTTTCGCCTGCTTCCACCGCCGGGCGCGCCAGAATGATGCGATTCACCTGTTTGGATAGCAGCGCCGATACGGCCATTGCAACAGCCAGGTAGGTTTTTCCCGTGCCTCCCGGACCGATGGCAAAAACCATATCGTGGGCTTCCAGCGCCTCGATATAGCCCTTCTGGTTAGGGCTCTTCGGCGCGACACTCTTTTTGCCCAGCACGCGCGTTCTGGTCGGAGAAAACGCTCCGTGAAGCGTGTCCACCGGTTCATCGGCGGCCACGTGCAGCAACGCCTTCACTTCATGGCTGTTCGGGATGCGCCCCGCGAGCACGCGCTGGTTATAGGCATCCACGATGCGCGCGGCGCGCTCCACCTGTTTCGCATCGCCCTCGATTTCCAGGTTGTGGTCTTTTAAATGCGTGCGGACTTTCAGAGAGGACTCGAAATACTTCAGATTTTCATCGAGGGTGCCGAAGAACTCGTTGATTCCCCCGGCAAGTCGGACGGTTTGCTTCATCAAGTTCGGCGGTGCCTGCTCCAGTACCCGAACTAAGCCTAGCGCGCCTCCATAGCTCGGTCAAGCCGCGGGACCATCACGCACCATCACGCCAGGTCAATTCCCCACGGATTCTTCTCTGGCTGTAGCGTGTAGACGCCGGCTTGGTCTGCTTCGGGCGTCCCCGGATTCCCGACCCAGACCACGCGGAACCGCGCCCTCTGCCACCGGCGCTTCACTTCAATCATCTCTCCCGGCCGGGTCAGGTAACCGATTCCCTCTAATCGCGCACCATGCCGGCTCACATCGATGGCCTGCGCGCTCTGGGTAAAGCGGTTCCCTTGATGGTCCACGCCACGAACACGGATCGTAACACTTATGGACACCCTTGTTTCCCGGCGCGTAAGTTTCCAGAAATTCGGGATCGCTCCGCCAAAAGCGATCGCGGCCTGGGGCTTCCCTTCCCCATCATTTCCTCGATACACGACGCGGCATTCGTGGCTGCGCTTGGTCGTCTTGTTTACAACGAGCACGGTGTCCCCAACGTCCACACCTGAACAGAGTGTGACCAATCCACCGGCCGCGTTCACCACCACCGTGGAGGTTTCCTCCTGAAAGGAAGTCTTGTCCCGGCACATTCCGTGCACCATGACCGGTACTTGAAGAAACACGCGCTCACTGGCGCGTTGTGCCGGCCTTCCATTCTGTGGCATATCGTCCTCGTCTGGACCAGGATACAGGCAATGGCATACCCCGGCCAGCGTTCCGTCTCGCTTCTGTATCAGAAAGGTAAATTATGGCCGCAGATCGTGCAGCTCACGTGTTGCTCGATCAGACGCTTATCTGCGCTCCCGCCGCGAACCCGAGAATGGACAGCGCAGACAGCACGGCGGTTTCGGTCCGCAGTATGTTCTCCCCCAGTGAGGCTTCCTGGAAGCCGGCGGCCCGGGCCGCTCTGATTTCATCATCGGTCCAGCCACCCTCCGGGCCTATCGCCAGCGCCGCCGTCCGCATGCCGGCGACGGATACGAGGGCCTCCCGCATGGGCAGGGCGTCGGAGCGCTCGCTCAGCAGAATTCTGCAGGCCGCGTCGCATTCGGCAAACGCTTCCTGGGGAGTCGCCACGGCTCCCAGGACCGGCGCCCGCAAACGGCGCGACTGCTGCGCCGACTCCAGCAGAATTCGCTCCCAGCGCGCGCGCCGCTTTTCTGCCGCTGAAAGAAGCGGCTTGTCGGTGCGCGCCGCCGCTAGGGGAACAATCGATGCCGCGCCTAACTCGGTGGCTTTCTCAAGACACCACTCGAACCGGTCGAATTTCACCAGTGCAATCAGGAGCTGTGTCTGAAGGCAAGCCTCACGCACGACGACCGGCTCAACGAGAGCAAATTGGATGCGGCTGTCGCCGCGTTTCGAAAGCGCCACGCGCTCGATCCGCCCGAGCCACACCCGCTGCCCGTCGCTCAATTCGTAGAGCTGCCCCGGCTCCGCGCGCAGCACGCGGCCCAGATGCTCTGCCGTATCACCATGGAGAGTGGCCGAGGTTCCGTCAAATTTTTCCAGGAAAAAGCGGCGGCGCATTTGACGCATTCTATCCTGTCGACGCAACACGGCGCCCACGGCAGGCGGGAGACTAACCGAAGATGTCTTTCACTTTGTCGAAAAAGCTCGAATTGCGTTCGGCGGGTGTGTTTTCCACCTTCAGAAGCGGAGCCAACTGTTCGAGCAACTTCTTCTGTTCGCGCGACACCTTCGCCGGAGTCACAATCCGCACGCTGACGTAGAGATCGCCTTTGCCGCCGTGGGGGTTCGGCAGTCCCTTCCCCTTCTGACGGAAAATCTGGCCCGATTGGGTCCCTTCCGGTATTTCGAAGTCTTCCTCACCCTTCAGCGCGGGTATCTTGATCCTCGTGCCCAGCGCAGCCTGTGGAAAGCTCACCGGCACGGTGCAGTATAAGTCCGCGCCGCGGCGCTCGAAGAAAGGGTGCTCTTTCACGTCGAGAAAGATGTATAGATCGCCCGGCGGGCCGCCATTTGCGCCGGGCTCACCCTCGCCGGGCATGCGCAGGCGCGTGCCCGCATCGACGCCCGCAGGCACGCCCACTTCGAGAATGCGCTCGCGTTCAACACGCCCCTGCCCCCGGCAGGAAGCGCAGGCCTCGCGAATCACCTGACCGCTACCCTGGCAAGCCGGGCAGGTCCGCGTAATGGAAAAGAATCCCTGCTGATAGGACATTTGCCCGCGGCCGCCGCACGTCTTACACCCGGACATGCCGCTGCCGGCTTTTGCGCCCGTTCCGTGACACATCTCGCAATTTTCGCGGCGCGCAAGGCGAACCTTTGTCGTGACCCCCGTAGCGGCATCTTCGAAGCTCAATGCCATGTCGTAGCGCAGATCAGCCCCGCGCTGGCCCCGAGGCCCTCGCTTGCCGGCGCCACGCCGCGCTCCGCCGAAAAAAGCGTCGTCCACGCCAAAAAGGTCGCCCAGAATATCCTGAAACTCTTCGAAAACGGTCGAGTTGAAGCCGGTAGATTCAAAACCGCGGGTGCCCAGGCCCGAGTGTCCGAAGCGGTCGTAGATCGAGCGCTTCGGCGCGTCCGACAGCACGCTGTAGGCTTCCGACGCCCGGCGGAAATTTTCCTCGGCTTCCTGCTTGTTGTCCGGGTTGCGGTCCGGGTGCCATTTCAGGGCCGCTTTCCGGTAAGCGGACTTGATCTGGTCGCCGGATGCATCCCGAGCGACACCCAGAAACTCGTAATAATCAAACTCTGCGCTGGATGCCATAATTCCTTTTCAATTCTCGCGAGATGCGGAGGCGGGCTTCCCCTCGGGTTGGCAGGCCACGCGCACCATCGCCGGCCGCAACACGCGGTCATGAAACACATAGCCGGGCTGCATCTCGGCGATCACGATACCGTCGGGATGCGCGTGCGTCTCCACGCGCTCGATCGCATGATGGAAGTGCGGATTGAATTCCTTGCCCACTGCTTCAATTCGTTTGAGCCCTTGCTTGACCATGGAGTCGGCGAGCTGGCGGCGGATCATCTCGAACCCCTTGATATACTCCGCGGAAGCCGAGTCATCCGCATTCTCAAGCGCGCGGTCGAAGGCGTCGAGCACAGGAAGAAGGTTTTCAATGAAGCCCTCGACCGCCCGGTGACGGTCCTGCTGACGCTCTTTCTCCATGCGCTTCCGGTAATTCTCAAAGTCGGCTTGACGCCGGACGAGCGTGTTCGTCAATTCCTGCTTTTCGCTCTGAAGTTTCTGAAGTTGCTCGTTGAGCGATCCGGCCGCTTCGGAAACCTGGGTTGAGTTCCCCACTCCCGCTGGATCGGTCTGTTCGGAATCAGCCGGCCCAGCCGGTCTTCCGGAGAACGCCACGGCCGGCTGGTCTTTTTCTTGACTCTTCTCTCTATGATGGGAAGACACGGTTTCAACTCCCTTGTTCGTCATTCTCGGAAAAAAACTGCGCCATAAAAGCCACGGCCGTAATTACACGCTCGTAGTGCATGCGCATGGGCGCGAGAATCCCGAGTGTTCCCTGCACCTGATCATTGGTGGAATAGGCGGCCGAAACCAGCGCAAGCTGCTTGCCCGCAGTAGACATCCTTTCGAGTCCCAGCTCCACATGCACGGGCTCGGGCGCTTCGATGCACCCGCTCAGCAAGGCGATCAGCCGGTCCTTCTCTTCAATCGCTTCGAGCAGTTCCCGCAACTGGGCCTGGTTGGTAAACTCAACGGTCGAGGCGATCTGAGCCGCGCCCTCGACGTAGACCTTGCGTTCGCTGCTGTCGCCGAGGACGGCCGGATCGCAAAGAATCAGCGCGTCGCCGGCGAGCTTTCCATACTGCTCGCGGTCGCGATCCACCTGGGCGCGCAGATCGGCGCGCATCTTCTCAAGCGTCCAACCCACATAGTGCCGGTTCAAATATTCGGCCGTGCGGTCGAGATCGATCTGCTGGAAAGAGCGCTCCGGCCGAACCAATTTATCCCGCGTCTGGCCTCCGCTCGTAATCAGAACGACGAGCACGCGATTATCCGGCAGCAGCAGGAATCGCACGTGCTCCACCACGGAACGAGCCAGCGGCGGCGAAATGAAGATACCGAGTCCGCGCGACACAGCCGAAAGAACGTGGCTGGCGCGCTCCATCACGGCCTCGGGGGTCTGCGCCGAGTCAAGTTCCCGGCGAATCCACTGGCGGTCTTCGGGGCTCGCCGTCGCCTGCGCCGCCACTTGCTCGACGAAAAACCGGTACGCCGCAGCAGTCGGGACACGTCCCGCGGAGGTATGCGGCTGGAACAGGAAGCCTCCCTCTTCGAGGTCGGCCATCACATTCCGCACCGTCGCCGAACTCAGCGGTTCCAGGTGCCGGCGCGAAATGCTTCGCGACGAAACAGGCTCCCCCGTTTCAATGTAGTGGCGCACCACATCCGTAAGAATCTGCTGGTGCCGCTTTTGCTGCAGAATCGTCGGAGTCATACGCTTATGTCGGACTGCGGCACCCTCGCCGCGGCCTGAAACAACTATGCAGCCTGCTCCTTTTTGAAAGTTTAAACGGCGGGGAGGAGGGCGTCAACTTGACTAAAAATCCCGGTGTCAAGCCGTACACCAGACGGCCTTGCCGCCTGCTCCCCGCCACGCCACGGAGAAAAGCAACATGAGAGCGGCCGAGGGATTCTGTCTTGAGTACTCCCCCCCGTTTTACCAGATCCGGCAGCGAAGGCTATCAGACCGCACCATGGGCGAGCTCGCGCCGCAACCAAACGCCTGGGCAAAGGCGGGCATATTGGAAAGCGGACCGTTCGCGCGGAATTGCCCGAGCGGATGTTCATTCGTCTTGATGATGAGCCGCGCATATTCAGGACGGTCGTTGCCGGCCCACACTTGCGCAAATCCCAGGAAGAATCGCTGTTCGGGAGTGAAGCCGTCGACACGCGAGGGAGCGGGCTTTCCCTGAAGCGTCTTCTCAAAAGCGGCGTACGAAATCGTAAGGCCGCCCAGGTCGGCGATGCTCTCGCCTTCCACCAGCTTGCCGTTTTCATGAAGGCCGTCAAGCGCAAACGCCTGGAATTGCTGTGCAACACAGTCTCCACGGTCGTTGAAATTCTTCAGGTCCTGCGGCGTCCACCAGTTCTTCAAATTCCCTTCTGCGTCAAACTTCGCTCCCTCATCGTCAAACCCGTGCGTCATCTCGTGTCCGATCACAGCGCCCATCCCACCGTAATTGATCGCGGGGTCGCCATTCGGATCAAAAAACGGCGGCTGCAAGATCCCCGCCGGAAACACGATCTCATTTTTTTGTTGGCTGTAGTAGGCATTCACCGTCGGAGGCGTCATTTCCCACTCGCTGAGGTCCACTGGCTTGCCAATTTTCGCCAGGTCGCGCTCAAAGTCAAATACCCTGCCCCGCATTCTGTTTCCGACATAAGAAGTGCGATCCACTTTAAACGCGGAGTAATCCCTCCATTTGTCGGGATAACCGATTTTCAAGCGAATGGCCTCGAGTTTCTTGATCGCTTGCTCGCGGGTCGTGGGGCTCATCCAATCCAGCGTCGAAAGATCGGTCCGTAACGCTTCGATCAGATCCTTCACCATCTGGATGGCCTTGGTTTTCGCCTCCGGAGGAAAATTGCGCTGCACGTAGTACTGGCCGAGAGCCTCGCCCAGAGCGTCGTCGGTCGATTCGACGCAGCGGCGCCACCGGGGAAGTATTTCCTTGGCGCCGGTAAGTGTGCGCCCATAAAAACTGAAGTTCTCCTGCACGAATTTCGAAGAGAGCGTGGGAGCCACCGAATGGACAAGATGCCAGCGAAGATAGGTTCTCCAATCATCGAGTGAGACAGACGAGAACGCGGAATCCACCGCCTTAAAAAAGTCCGGCTGCTCGATATTGACCGCGCTAACCGCCGGAGCATTCACTTCCTGGAGATAAGCGTCCCAGGAAAGATGAGGTGTCAGCTGGCCAAGCCGCGAGACCGCCATCTTGTGATACACGTTGTCGGGATTGCGCCGGTCGGCGCGGTCCATGGAAGCATTCGCCAGCATCGTTTCGACGTCCAGCACAACCTTCGCCTCCGACGCTGACTTGGGGGCAGCGTCTCCCAGCAGCTGGAACATGTTCGTGACGTGCGCGACATATTGATCGCGCAGTTGTTTCGAGCGGTCATCGTTGTCGCGGTAATACTGGCGGTCGGGTAACCCAAGCCCGCCCTGTTCCGCGTCGCCAATTACCTGCTTGCTGTCTTTGAAATCCTGCGTGGAACCAAATGCGAAGACGGCGTTGGCTCCCTGCCGCTGAAGCCGAGCAATCTCGGTTTGCAGAGTCCTGCTATCCTTGATATCCGCGATGCGCTGCAGCTCGGAATCGAGCGGCTTCACACCAGCCGATTCAATCTGGCCCTCGTCCATGCAGCTTGCGTAGTAGTCCCCGATTTTTTGCCAATTCGAACCCGGCGTGGCGGATGTATCTTTGGAAGCCTCGTCCAGAATCTGGCGGAGGAGCTCTTCGTTCTGGTCATGGAGCTGATTAAACGTCGCCCAGGAAGAATGATCGGCGGGAATCGGATGGTTCTTCACCCAGCCGCCGTCAGCGAATTGGTAGAAGTCGTTGCAGGGAGCAACCGACCGATCCAGGTTCGATAGATCGAAGCCCTTGCCCGGGGATTGGGCGTTCGCTCCTGCGGCAGCACCCCCGGCAACCGCCAGGACCGCCGAGCATCCTCCCGCCGTGACAGGCGTGGCCATCATGGCATGTTTAGAGCCGGTGTTTTGGGAAGAAAGTCGCCCCGGAATCAGCAGCAGCAGCGGAAAAATGACAACAGGGGCATAACGCAGACGACCGCTCATCGAGAGAAACCTCACCGGAATAGAGTTAGACGCAGCGCGAACGCCTTGGGCTGCACCGGAGCCACCATTTCGCGCAAGCAAACGTCCCACGAGGCGCAACCTACCGATACATTCTGCGTGCCGTGCGCGGGCGTGTCAATCTTGACCGCCCGGCTTGCTCGCCAGGCGCCGCCGGCCGAGCCGGCATGGGGGCCGCCGATGTGCACAGGAGTAAACTATCGGCGCCGTTGAGAGGCACCCCAATGTTTGATCCCCGCGCCGAATACAACCGCCGCATTGGCATTCACCAGCAAATGGTCTCCCGCTCGGAAACCACACACCGGAAAATTGGCAACGTAAAATTTGCCACCGTGGTTGCCGCCGTCACCGCTGCATTCCTTGTATGGGCAAGACACTGGTTTTCTGCATATTGGCTGTTGGCGCCCACGGCGGTCTACCTCTCGCTCGCGGTCGTCCACCAACGCATCCTGCGCTCCAGGGCGCGCGCTGAATCGGCAGCATCGTTCTATCGCAAGGGCCTCGCGCGGATCGAGGACCAATGGGCCGGCAAGGGTGAAACCGGAGAGAGGTTCCGTGACCCAGGGCACCCCTACGCAGACGATCTCGACCTTTTTGGCCGTGGATGCCTGTTCGAACTACTGTCGACCGCCCGCCTGCCCATGGGCGAGAACTTCCTGGCCCAATGGCTCCGCTTTCCTTCGCCGGTAGCAGTTGTCCTCGAACGGCAAACGCTGGTCGCTGACCTGCGGGAGAATCTCAATTTGCGCGAGAGCCTCGCCGTGATGGGCAGCGAACTTCGCGCGCGCTTGAATCCTGAATCGCTCACCGAGTGGGCCCAAGCAAAACCGGTGCTGCCGGGCGGCGCACTGCGGGCGGCCTGCGTTGTGATGGCAGTTTCTGCGACCGCCACGCTTATCCTTATCTTACTGAAAGCCCTCTATTCTCCGCTTCTCCTTGTTCTGATTCTCGAAACGCTCGCCTACGGGCTCTTCCAGAAGCGGGCAAAGGCAGTGATCGCAGGCGCGGCAAGCAACGCCGAAGGGCTGATCCTGTTTTCGCAGATCCTCGAGCGGATCGAGCAGGAGCCATTTGCGTCTCAGCGTCTCCGGGATTTCGTTGCAGAACTGCAGAGCCGCAAAAAGCCGGCATCTCTCGCAATCAGGAATCTCGCAAGCATCGTCTACTGGATGGACGGCAGCGACAGCGTGCTTGGAAGGCTGCTCGACTTGCCGCTGCTCTACTCGATCCAGACGGCACTCGCGGCCGAGGCCTGGAGGCTCCGCTGGGGCGCGAGGATAGGTGGGTGGGTCAACATCGTCGGCGAAATGGAGGCTTTGCTTTCACTCGCTACCTATTGCTTCGAGCATCCCCACGATCCCTTTCCCGAATTTGCCACGAGCGTCGATTCACATCCTCGATGGGAGGGCGAGGATCTGGGACACCCTCTGATCCCTGCGGCGAAGTGCGTGCGAAATTCCGTCCGGCTCGATGAACATACTCGCCTGCTCCTGATCAGCGGCTCGAACATGTCGGGTAAAAGCACACTCCTGCGTACCGTGGGTATCAACTCCGTGCTGGCCCACGCCGGCGCGCCGATCCGCGGAAAGTCACTCCGTCTAACACCGGTTCTGCTGGGCACCAGGATTCGCAGCACCGATTCGCTGCAGGAAAACCGCTCGAATTTCTACACCGAAATCTTGCGTATCCGGCAGGTGTTTGAACTGACGAAGCAGGAGCTGCCCCTTCTGTTTCTGTTCGACGAACTACTGGAAGGAACCAACTCGAAGGATCGCCGCATTGGCGCCGAGGGCCTCTTGCGCGCCCTGCTGGCGAGGCGCACCCTCGGCATCGTCACAACGCACGATCTTGCTCTGACCGAAATCGCCGAATCGCCAGGCGGCCGCTTGCACAACGCACATTTTCAGGATTTCGTCGAAGAGGGACACATGCGCTTCGATTACAAGCTGCGGGAAGGAGTCGTAGCGCGGAGCAACGCCCTTGAACTCATGCGCCTGATTGGGCTGAATGTATAGGCGCCGGTTTGGATGTAGCAGACTGACAGCGCACGGCGCTTCAGTCGATCGTATTGTCGATCTGGGCGCGCTGCAAGCGGTCGGAATAATCAATGTAGAGCGTCTTCCAGTCGGAATAGAAATCGAGCGCCGCCTCACCCGATTCGCGATGGCCGTTCCCGGTATTCTTGATGCCGCCGAACGGCAGGTGCGTCTCTGCACCGATGGTGGGGGCGTTGACGTAAACAATCCCCGTCTCGATCTCGCGCTGCGCGACAAACGCATTGTTCACGTTCCGTGTGTAAATCGACGCGGATAGCCCGTAGTTCACCCCATTCGCGATGCGAAGCGCTTCATCCAGCGTGCTGAACGGCCGGATCACCGCGACGACCGGACCAAAAATCTCTTCCTGGCAGATGCGCATCGCCGGATCGCAATCGAGGAAGACCGTCGGCTCGTGGAACCATCCCTTCGCATGCAGGCCCATGTCGAGCCGTTGGCCGCCGGTTGCGAGCTTGGCCCCCTCATCAATCCCGATCTGAACGTAGTTCATCACCGTCTTGAGCTGCTGCTGGTTGATGCAGGGCCCCATATCGGTGGCAGCTTTCAGCCCGTCGCCAACCTTGAGCCTCTTGGCGCGCGCCACGAATTTCTCGGTAAACTCGCGATACACGCTGGTGTGCACCGCCAGGCGACTCGCCGCAGTGCATCGCTGGCCCGTCGTGCCGAATGCTCCCCAGATTGCCCCGTCGACGGCAAGATCAAGGTTCGCGTCCTCCATCACGATGATGATGTTCTTCCCGCCCATCTCCAAATGGCACTTCTTGAACGTAGGCGCGCAAGCCTTGCTCACAATGCGTCCCACCTCCGTCGACCCGGTGAAACTCACCAGCTTCACGTCGGGGTTCTCAAGCATCGGCGCGCCCGCATCGGGGCCCTCGCCAAACACCACGTTCAGCACTCCGGCAGGCAGGCCTGCCTCCTCCAGCACGTGCGCGAGGTTGTAGGTCGAAAGCGGGGTATCCTCGGCTGGTTTCAGCACCACTGTGTTGCCACAGATAAGGGCCGGCATCACTTTCCACGACGGAATCGCCATCGGGAAATTCCACGGCGTGATGAGCCCGGCCACGCCGACTGGCGTGCGCACCGACATGGCAAACTTGTTGGGAAGCTCGGATGGAGTCGTCTGGCCAAACAACCGCCGGCCTTCGCCCGCCATCAGAAACGTCATATCGATGGCTTCCTGCACGTCGCCGCGCGTCTCCGCGAGGACCTTGCCCATCTCGCGGGTCATTTGAACCGCATATTCTTCCTTGCGCTCGATCAGAATCTCGGCGGCCCTGAAAAGAATCTCGGCGCGCTTCGGCGCGGGCATCAGCCGCCATGTGCGGTAGGCTTGCTGGGCTGCGTCGACGGCCGCCGCAACATCCTGTTCCGAAGACGCCGGAAATAGCCCGACCACTTCGGTCGTATCTGCGGGATTGCGGTTCTCGATCACCCGTCTGCTGCGGGACTCAACCCATTCGCCATTGATGTAGTTCTTGAAAATTGCGGGGCTAACTGAGGTCGCCATGGGGCCTCCGTGGACCAAATACCACAGTAGCAAGAATCAGGGTAACAAGTGCCTGCAATCAGCGTCAACGGAGACGTGTCGCTTGAGCAAATGCTAATGCGACGAAGTTCCAGGGGGCGGATCTGATAATCTCGCCGCCGGCGCACCAGCATCGAGGAGGCCGGAAGCCTTGGGCTCGGCGGATGTGCCAGACGCAGCTGGCGAGGGATGGGGGACCGCAGATTGCGGCGGGGCAAGGGATGGTGAAGGGGAGATCGAGCAACAACTATGCGGCACAATCCCCTTAGGCGAAGACACCCCTGCGATATCGGACCCCAGGCCAAGCTTCTGTAGCGTTAGCGCGTCCAGTTTCCCAGTCGTATCCAAACCATTGGCGGATTGGAACCGCTGCAACCCATCCACCGTATCGGGATCCATCTTGCCGTTGGGGTCGCCTTTGTAATAGCCGCCCCGCGCGAGGGCATTCTGTATGTCGGAGATGCGGTCGGGCGTGGGGGTCATCTGCGATGGCTGGTGATGCACCGGCGTTCGCTTCCTTTTACGCGACTTTTTCCCGCCCGACACACGGCTCGTCGAGGAAGTAGACTGCGGGGTATCCGCCCGGCTGAACTTTGCAACGCGAAACGACGCTTGTAGGCGGGTGGAGGGACGGGTTTCGAGTCGCGCGTGCAGGGATGCCCGCGAATCTCGCATCAAATGGCTTACCTGACTCCCCCTCGATGCCGGACGATCGGTGGCATTACGGCGATGCGACCGAGGCGCCGCGCCCCAGGCGGAAGCGAATGCAAAAATGACTGACGCGGCGATGGGCAGACATCTCATAGTGATCGGCGACTGCGGTTCCCTAAGCATTCCATGCCGGCGCGTGAGCCCTGCCAGTTAAATGCCACTTGTTCTATTATCTTCAATCGCGCTCACGACCGAAAGCAGCTCACTCCACGGGCGGACGTATCAGGCACTGTACCAAGAACGATTCTGCTGGGGTGCATGGTCGCGACAACGTCGCACGCAGGACGCCCCTACTTTGTCGGCGGTACAGATCCTGCCAGGAACAACAGCAGCACGCGGTCATTTTCGCCATGCCGCGCCACCCTGAACAGCACGTCGTCGCCCGTCTTGAGCTTGGCCACCTGCGCGCGATAGTCTGCCAGTGAGTTGACGGGGACGTGGTTCATTTCCGTAATCACGTCGCCGCGTGCAAAGTCGATATCCTCGCCGAAGCTGGCTGGTTCCACTTCCGTGACGACCACTCCGGTCACTTTCGTCATGCCCAGCTTGCGGGCGATATCGGGAGTAAATTCCTCCACGTGCAATCCGAACGGCGATGGCTCTTCGGTTTGCCCGGGCTGTTCGTCGGCCGTCTCAGGCGTGCCGGGGAACAGCGCGGAGCGGTCGGCAACTGTGAGGGTTACATCCTTCTGCTGCTTGTCGCGGACGTACTGCACCTGCACGGACTGTCCAATCGCGGTTTGCGCGATCGGATTCACCAGATCGGCGCCTGTGTGAACGGCCTGGCCGTTCACCGTAGTGATCACGTCACCTGCCTGCAAGCCCGCTTTCTGCGCAGGACTCCCTGGCTCAACTGCTTCGATCACGATGCCGTAGGGCGCCCCCAATTCCTTCATGAGCACCGCATTGTTGCTGCGGTCTTCCTGGAACGTAATGCCGATGGAGCCGCGCGTCACTTTACCGGCGGTCACTAGCTGGTTGTAAACGTTGATGGCCGTGTTCGAAGGCAGGGCGAAACCAACCCCTTCAAATCCCCGGCTTCCCGTATAGATCGCCGTGTTGATGCCGATCACATCCCCGGCCATATTCACGAGCGGGCCACCGGAATTGCCCGGATTGATGGCGGCGTCGGTCTGCACGAAACGCTGAAATTGATGGCCTACATTCGAGCGGTCTCTGGCACTCACGATTCCAGCAGTGACAGTCGAATTCAATCCAAAGGGACTGCCAAAGGCAAGAACCCAATCTCCCACCTGCACACCGTCGGAATTGCCAAGTCGCGCTGTTGGCAGCAGGTGATCGGCTTCGATCTTAATAACCGCGAGATCGGTGTCTTTGTCGGTTCCCACCAGATGCGCCGTGTAATGCTGGGAATCGCCATCCATCGTCACCTGAATCTTGGAGGCTTGATCGATCACGTGATCGTTGGTGAGGATAAAACCCTTTCCATCAACAATCACGCCCGAGCCCAGGCTGCGCTCCGCATCCGGCGCATCGTTGGGAGAATCGAAGAAGCGATCGAAGAAATCGTGAAACGGATCCTCCGCTCCACCGCGTGGGCTCTTGGTCTTCGGTTTTTCAACAAGCTGGGTGGTGGAGATATTCACCACCGCCGGCTCGACCTTCTTGGAGATTCCCGCAAACGCGCTTGAGAGCATCACGGGGTCGGGTATGGCCAGCAAGGAAGCCCCGCCGGGCGATTGATCACGCGTGGCCAGCGCGCGGCCGGAAATCAGCGTCCCGATGAGGATCCCAATTCCCAGGGTGAACGCGACGAGGAGGAACGCAGAAACCTTGCGACGCCTTATCCAGGCAGCTACCTCACGGAAGTGGATCCCCATCCTCGTGGCTCCTTGTCAAGGATCAAAAGGCAATTGCTAATTATACATCGATTTGCAGGCCGCCAGCGCCCTTGGCATTTCGACTTGTCTTCGGTGGCACGGCGCGATCCGGAAAGCCATTACTCGGCCATAGTAATGGAGGGCTTTGAAGGAACCCATCCCCGCCTGTGGGATGCCTCGTTCCTTAAATCCGGTTGCAGGCTGGCTGAAAGAAGTCGTGACGGGGGCAGGCCCACACAAAGCTCGGCGCGCCTGGCCGAGTCGGCAGGATGTGCGGCGGGAAGGCCCAAGGGTTCCTGGAGGGGGGTTACAACGATCGCAGGAAATTCAGCAAATCCTGCTTTTGCTGATCGGACAGCGAATCGAACATCGCCATCACTCCATTGGCTTCCGATCCTTGCCCGGCATGCGATTGAATCGCCTTCAGCAGGCCTCCATTGGCCGGGTTCGCACGCCCGTCGTGCAGGAAGAATACGCGCTGTCCGACTCCCCACAACGGTGCGGTGCGAAATTCGTCGGGTCCGGCCGCACCCTGAGACACGTTATCGGCCAACCCCGCCCCCATGTTGTGCACGAGCAAGTCTGAAAACAGCACGGCATTCTGTTGGCTGAGCGCTGGCGTGTAGTAGGAGGGCCCGGTCTGGAGTGCCGGCGTGTGGCAAAGGTCGCAATGAACCTGGGAGAAGACGTTCCGTCCATTCTCGACTGACTGCGGCGAGGGATTGCCGGGAATCCCTTCGGTCGAGGGCGCAGGCGGCGCAAGGAACCGCATGAAGTCGGAGAACGCGACCACGTCGCTGGGAACCGAGACCCCGGCGGCGTTGAAATTCGTGGAATCTTCCGGGGTCGGATTGTACAGGCAGGCCGCCGGAGGGTTTCCGCGTTCGCTGGGAAAGCCTTCGTTCGTCACCCCGATTTCCACGTTGTATGCCTCGCCCGAGAAAATGGTCAGCGACTTGTTCTGCGCCTTCCAGCCGAACCGCGTGATTGTTCCGTCGTTCGCACTGGTGTTAGGGTGGCCGGCGATTCCCAGTTGCCGCTTGAGCCCGGTGCTGGCATTCATGTTCGCGAGAATCGTCGCGTCGGGGATATTCTCGATGAGCCCCGCACCAAAGACGGGAGTCGGGATGCGGAAGATCACATTGTGCAACTGCTCCATGCGCTCGAAGTCCGGCTGCGACATGCTGCAGCCCGCTGCATCGGTCCTGCCCGAAATTGTGAATACATCATGCACGCCGCCGTCAGGCGTTGGGCTCACAGATCCATTGGAGGTAAGAAGGAATGGAAACCGCGCTTCACGCACCGGCCCGTCGGAGGTGATGAAAAAGGGAATGTGGTTGGCCCCGCTCGCATCGCTGGCAGCCGCGATTTGTGGATTCGGGCCAATGTGGGGAAATTCGCCGGCGCTCGGACTGCTCCCGCCTTGCGCCGGCTGCGCGTGGCAACTCCCGCAGCTGTTCGAATTGAAGGTCGGTCCAAGCCCGGTGCCGGGTTCACCGGGAATCGCACCGGAGACCGAGTCTACCTGCATAAACCGCGATAGGCCGTCCTGGAAATATTGCATTTGAGCCGCCGTCAGAGTGGAGAGCGGCGTCCCCGCCCCCATGCTACCGGTACGCACGCCCGGGTCCTGCGCCGATGGTCGCGACACGCTTTGCGTCTGCGCGCACAGAGCCATCCCCAGGGATGCTCCCGTTGCTAGAAACGCGATTGCGACGAATTGTCCGCTTCTCATGTTGGTTTCCTCTCCCGCGTGAATGGGGAAATTGGTGCACCCCCTGCACGGGAGCACCAGGCGGCACACTCCGGGCAGGCATCTTTCGCTGCCAATCTAGGGTCAATCGGCGGCCGAGGGTTGGCCGATTTCTATGAATCTTTCTGGGATCGGGCTAGTTGGGCTGACGGTCAAACGCATTCAACCCAAGTTGCCGCTGACGTTATGCCAGCAGCGTGGAGCGGGTCAAGCACGGCGAGGTACAGTTTTGGTACAGCGAAGAGAAACTTGCAGAGTCGGACTCCCTTGGGCGTATTTCGCCAACGATTCGAATCACGTGACGAAGAGGCGGACGCAAACCGTCCTCAGATTCGGCAGTAACGTGGGATTGCGAGGTTCTCGAAAAACAAGTCCGGATGAAAAATGCGCGCCAGCTGCGCAACTCCTTCCGCGAGGCGAGGTCCGGGGCGAGAAAAGTAGCTGTTGGCATCCACGGCAAAGATGCAGCGCTCGCGCACGGCCGGCAGAACGCTCCATTCCTCTGGAATTTGCATATCCGTGAGCTCTGCGCTGGTGCGTTCGAGATTGTAGCCGCACGGCATTACCACGATCACCTCCGGACTCGATGCAATTATTTCTTCCGACGTCACGCGGTACGAGGGCTTGCCGGCGTGCCCCCATACATCCCGGCCGCCGGCTTTCGCAACCATTTCGGGGACCCAGTGGCCGCCGACGTAATACGGATCGAGCCATTCCAGACACAAAACCCGAGGCTGGGATGGCGCCCGCCGGGCCTCGGTTTCGATGCCCGCAACTCTTTGCGCCAGAGAATCTGCGAGCTGTTCGGCCTCGCGGCAACGGTCGGTGGCGTCGCCCACTCGCCGAATGTCGTTCCATACCTCGGCCAGCGAGCGCGCAGTCAGCGAAAGCACGTGGGGCAGCTTCGGCAGGCGTGTAAGAGCAGCCGCCAGATCGTCTGGCGACGCGGCGCAAACGTGGCACAAGTCTTGCGTGAGAATCAGGTCCGGTGCAAGAGAGCCGAGTAGTTCGGCGTCCACGGCGTAGATGCTTTCTCCACGCGCGATGATTTCCCTCACCAGCCGATCGGTTTCTGCTGGCGCCGCCTTCGGATCAACCCGGGGGCGAATGAGAGAAGGCTTTCGAGCCGCTTCGGGCGGAAAATCGCATTCGTGCGTTACTCCGACAACGGAATCGCCTAAACCGAGCGCATAAAGCATTTCCGTCGCCGAAGGCAATAATGAGCAGATCCGCATCACATCGTTTCTCCGACTCTGCGTCTGTGCCCCACCCGCGAAGCTGCCGGAAGCAGGTCGGCGAACACAAACGAGTCCCGTTCAACGATCTCCCCAACCTCGATCTGTATCTTCTCCTGAAACATCGGCCCTTCATTGGCGAACGTGTGAAATTCGCCATTTTCACCGCATGGATCGACGCCGGGCGGTAAGGCTGCCAGCAGCCCGGCGTCAAATCGACGGCCTGCGAAGCTGCGGTCCAGCTTTCGCGGATCCACACACGTGAGATACGCAGAGAGCCCTCCGGCAAGCATTTGCTCGGCAAGTTGCCGGGTATGCTGTCCCCACACAGGGAATACCGGTGTCATGCCGCAGGCGGCCAGCTGTTTTTCACGGTAGGCGCGTATATCTTCCAGGAAAAGATCGCCAAAGATGACATGCCACACGCCTTCGGCCCTCGCCTGAGCCATTGCCCCGTTCATCGCCTCCTGGTAGGTGGCGTTCGGACAAGGTGAAGGAATCGGCACCCGAACCAGCGGCAATCCCGCCGCCGCAGCCTGTATTTCAAGAAGGCTCTCGCGCACCGCATGCATCGCCACGCGCTGGTACCTACGATTCACCGTAGTAAGCAGCGCCACGACTTCAAAGTTGCCCCTCTGCCGCACCGCGTGCAAGGCCCAGGCGCTGTCCTTCCCGCTACTCCACGCGAGCCACGCCTTGGGCGGCGACGATTTGTTGGAATTGGTCCCGCTCGGCATCCCCCGCCTCATCGATAGACAATTGAAACGCCCACTCTCTATCGGTATAGAAAGTACTTCTCGCGCATCTGCCCGAATTGAGCAAGCCCGCTTGACCATCCTGCCACGATCTGGGCGGGGGCATCCCCATGGGATAGACGCTCGACCGCCGATGAAGAGCCCAACAGCGCAATCATTTTCTCGGCATGGAACTGTTGCGGATACAGCCGGTTCAGCACGTCCGCAATCTCAAAACCGATGCGCATCGACCGAAACGCATTACTGTCGCTCAAATCGATCCGAAGGCCTTCGCAATGCTCGTCCTTGTAAGGCGCCTCCCGCGGAGTGAACTTCGCGGGAGCAAAACTCACTCCGGGCAACCGCCGCGCATTCAAGGCGCTCGCAAGTTCAGCCGCGTGAATCCACGGTGCCCCCAAGATCTCGAAGGGCGCCTGCGTTCCCCTCCCCACCGACACGCCGGCCGCCTGCAAAATCTCGATGCCAGGGTAGAGAAACGTTGCCTTCAGGGTGCGCAAGTTCGGCGACGGAGGTATCCACCCGAGCCCTGTCCGGCCGTAGGTCTCGCCACGCCGCCAGTTTTTCATTGCCACCACGCGCAAATCGGCGCCAATTTTATTTTCCGCGTTAAACATCCGCGCCAGCTCGCCAAGCGTCATCGCATAGCGCACCGGCATCGGGAAGTAGCCCACAAACGAAGTGCGGTCACGATCGAGCATCGGCCCCTCGATCACTTCCCCACCGAGCGGGTCGGGCCGGTCAAGAACAATAAACGATCGGTGGCCCTGCGCGGCAGCCTCCATGCAATAGGCCATCGTCGTAATGTAGGTATAGAACCGCACGCCGGCATCCTGCACATCAAACACGAGCGCGTCGAGATCCTGCAGCATTTCCGGCGTAGGCCGGCGCGTTTTGCCGAAAAGGCTGTAAATCGGGAGATGCGTCGCCGGGTCCCTGGAATCTTCCACGGTTTCATCGACTTTGCCGGAAATGCCATGCTCGGGACTGAACAGCGCCATCAGCCTGACGCCCGGCGCGTGAGCCAGCACATCGATCGTCCGGCGCCCCAGCGAGTCAACGCCAGTCTGATTGGTGACCAGTCCCAAGCGCTTTCCCCGGAGGCTCGCGAAGTTTTCTTGCTCCAGCACGTCGATACCCGTCCGCGTCGGCCCGCGCGCAGTGTAAGATAATCGCTCTTGGTGCCCGGAGGGAGCCGCCGCAAGCTCGCAAGCGGCGTCAAACGACACCGCCAAAGTGCAGGCCAGCAGCAAAATGGCATGAGAACGGTAACGAAACATGTGTAACGGCGCTCGATTGTGCCACATCAGACCCCGTGCTATATACAAACCAGGGATGCACGCCTCTCTATGGAAGTCCCGGCGCAATGCGTAGCCCGGCTCTTTCGTCGCTCGCGCTGCTCCTTCTCATGACACCCTCGGCTCGCGCGCAAAAAAAATCTCAGGCCACCAGACGGCCCCAGGCTTCGCCGCAGGGCTGGGTCGAGCAAACCCTGAAGAAAATGACCGTGCGCGAAAAGCTCGGCCAGATGCTGATGGTCTACTATTTCGGCGTGTTTACCTCCACCGAAAGCACAGAATATAAGGAACTGCTCCACCAGGTCGACGAAAACCACATCGGAGGCATGATCGTCGGCACCTCCCGCGGCCCGCTGGGAATCGAGCGCAGCCAAGTATATGCCACCGCCGTTGTCACCAACGAGCTTCAGCGCCGCTCGAAAATTCCACTGCTCATAGGCGCCGACTTCGAATCCGGCACGGGCATGCGCCTGGACGAAGGCACGTCCTTTCCTTCCGCGATGGCGATTGCCGCCACAGGCGACCCAAAACTTGCCTACATCGTCGGCAGGACCATCGCTCTCGAAGCGCGCGCCTCGGGCGTTCACTGGATCTTCGCGCCCGACGCCGACCTCAACAACAATCCCGACAATCCCATCATCAACGTCCGCTCCTTCGGCGAAGACCCTAAAAGTGTTTCCGCCTTCGTCACGCAATTTATTCGCGGCGTGCAGCAAAACGGCGCGATCGCCACGGCAAAACATTTTCCCGGCCATGGCAATGTCAGCGTCGATTCGCATCTCGCCTTAGCCTCGGTTCCCGGCAGCCGCGAGCAGCTCGAGGGCGCCGAACTGGTTCCCTTCCGCGCCGCGATTGCCGCAGGCGTCGATTCCATCATGCCGGGACATCTGGCTGTGCCCGCCCTCGAGCCGGACCCGAATGTCCCCGCCACGCTCTCCCGCAACATCCTGACTGGCCTGCTGCGCGATGAAATGAAATTTCGCGGACTGATCGTCACCGACGCAATGGATATGGGCGGCGTCACGTCGCTCTACGCCCCGGCCGAAGCAGCGGTGCGGTCGGTGGAAGCGGGCGCCGACGTGCTGCTCATGCCGCCACTCCCCGACGCAGCAATGGCTGGCCTGGAAAGCGCTGTTTTATCCGGGCGCATTTCCATCAAGCGCATCGACGAATCCGTTCGCCGCATCTTAGCCGCCAAAGCGCGCATCGGTCTCCATCAACAACGTCTCGTCGATGTTCCCCATCTCAACGCAAAATTCGCGCTGCCGGCCTTCGATCAGGACGCGCAAACAATCGCCGACCGCGGCGTGACCCTGTTGCGCGACACACCCGGGCTGCTGCCTCTTGATTCCGCGCGGCCCCTGCGCGTGCTGCTCGTCGCGCTATCGGCTGATCCGGATCCGTTCCCCGCCGAAACTCTTGAGCCTGAAATCCGCCCGCGCGTCGATTCGCTGACTGTGTTGCGCGCCGACACCCAATTTAGAACCGTCCGCACGCTCCAGCTTCCGAATCCCGGCACCTACGACGTCGCCATTGCCGCGCTTTTCGTCCGCGTGGCCGACCGCAAAGGCAACGTCGGTTTCCCCGAGGATCAGCGCGTCTTCATCGATCAATTGATCGCCGCAGGCAAACCCACCGTGGTGGCAGGCTTTGGCAGCCCGTATCTCATCGAGCGCTTTCCCAATGCACCGACGTGGCTCGCCGAATTCGCGACCAACGACGTCTCCCAGCGCGCCGCCGGCCGTGCGTTGTTCGGCCAGATCACGATCGGGGGGCAAATTCCGGTCACCGTTCCCGGCACCGTGAAAATCGGCGATGGGATGCATCTCGCCGCAAATCCCATGACGCTTCAGCCCGCCCCCGCCGCGATGCTGGATCAGCTCAAGCCTGCCTATGATCTTCTCGACCGCGCCGTCAGCGACGGCGCATTTCCCGGCGGGGTGTTGGCCGTGGGCTGGAACAACGAACTCGCCGTGCATCCGTTCGGGAAGCTCTCGCGCGACGCAAAATCGCCGGCGGTCACCGCCGGCACGATTTACGACGTCGCTTCGCTCACCAAGCCCATCGTTACCACCACGGCCATCATGGGCCTGGTGCAGCGCGGCGACCTCGACCTCGACTCGCCCGTCGTGCGCTTCTTGCCCGAATGGGCCAAGGCCGCAAAGTCCGACCCCGATCCCGCATGGCGCGCGAAAGTGACCGTCCGCATGCTCCTGCTTCACGATTCCGGGCTTCCTGCTCATCGAGACTTCTACAAAGATGCCAAGGGCCGCGACGCCGTTTGGGCGCAGGCGCTGGCCGAACCGCTCGTCCATGAGCCGGGCAAGCAAATTGAATACTCCGATATCGGCTTTATCCTTCTGGGCGAAATTTCCGAGCGACTCACAGGCGATCGACTGGACGAAACCGCCAGAGACATTTTTTCTCCCTTGCAAATGAACAACTCCTGGTTCAACCCACCGATGAGTCTGCGTTCACAAATCGCGCCGACAGAAAATGACGGCTCGTACCGCAAACGTCTGCTGCAAGGCGAAGTGGACGACGAGAATGCTTGGGCCATGGGCGGTGTCGCGGGTCACGCCGGACTGTTTTCGACCGCACGCGACATCGCCACCTTCGCGCAAATGCTTCTCAACGGCGGTATCTACGGGCATTACCGCCTGCTTCGACGAGCGCCGATCGAGCAATTCACCGCTCGCCAGGCCGTCGGCGATTCCGGGCGAGCTCTTGGCTGGGACGTGCCCGTGCCGCCCTCTTCCTCCGGCGAGTATTTCTCCTCGAAAAGCTTTGGTCACCTGGGCTTCACCGGCACCTCACTGTGGATCGATCCTGATCGCAATTTGTTCGTCGTCCTGCTCACAAATCGCGTAAACCCCACCCGCGCCAACGAAAAGATACGCCAGGTGCGTCCCGCCCTTCACAACGCCGTCTTCCAGGCGCTGGGCCTTGTAACCGCGCCGGTAGCCGCCCGATAACTCCCGCGGCACACCACAGCCAGGAAGTCTCGCCGCGCTGCAATCGCGCCTTCGGCTCCCGTTATAATCAACCTGCTACTGTGTTCTCTTCGAAACCAGTCAAAACCGAGCGGCGCAATCCGCGTTCCCGCGGGCTCGACCGGAAGTCTACGCTCGCAATTTTGCGGCTCCTGAATCGGGAAGATGCGCGCGTCGCGCGGGCCGTTCGCCGCGAACTCCCCAACGTTGCGCGAGTGGTCGATGTGATCGTCAAAGCGTTTGGAAGCGGTGGAAGACTTTTGTACGTCGGCGCAGGAACGAGCGGCCGGCTCGCCGTGCTCGACGCGGCGGAGTGTCCGCCCACGTTCGGCATGCCTCCCCGCATGGTGCAAGCGATTATCGCCGGCGGCAGCAAGGCGCTGCGGCACGCCGTGGAAGACGCCGAAGATTCGGCCCCTGATGGCGCTCGGGATTTGTCGCGAGCGGGAATTTCAAAGCGCGACGTTGTCGTGGGCATTTCCGCGGGCGGGACCACGCGGTATGTGCTGGGCGCCATCCGGTTTGCGCGGCAGCGCGGCGCGGTAACGGTCGGTGTAACATCAAACCGGGATTCTCCCCTCGCGCGCCATGCTCAAATCCTGATCGCTCCGGACACCGGCCCGGAAGCGATCGCAGGCTCGACGCGCCTGAAGGCCGGAACCGCGCAAAAAATGATTCTGAATTTGCTCTCCAGCGCCGCGATGGTCCGCATGGGCAGGGTCTACGACAACTGGATGGTCTATGTGGCATTGACCAACAGCAAGTTGCGCCGCCGCGGCGTGCGGATTGGTGCCGAAGCAACGGGCGTAGACGCTCCCACTGCTGAGCGAGCCTTGCGCCAGTCAGGTTACAATCTGCCCGCTGCGCTCGTAATACTGAAAGCAGGATCAACCGCCCGCGACGCGCGACGCGCCCTTGCATCGGTCAACGGTAATGTACGGCAAGCGGTTGCACTGTTGCGTAAGACAGCCGCGCGCAAGAGACACCGGCCCGTATAGCCCCTTCCGCCAGCTGCTAGACGATGGGCTACCGATTTTCTGACGACTCTTCCCCCTCTGATTGGGCTGCAGCCATTCGAAAAGACTCAAGGGGGCCGCACTCGCCGCCCTGGCTCCAGCCCTGACGAATGCGTTCGCGCTCATCTTCTGTCAAATCAAACCACGCTTCCGCGATGTCACGGACGCGTTCGAGAGCGGTCTGCATTTCCGCCTGCTTCAATTTCATGCCGTCGCTATCGGCATCAGTAGGCACACGAATGGGCGGCGCCACGATCGTAACGGCGCGGGAAAACGGGTACGGGAGCTGAAAGAGATCCCACGATTTCTTGAAAACGTGCTTCCACTGCAGGCCGATGTGGAAAACGGAGATCGGTTTGCCGGTGCGCCGGCTGAGGATCACCGGTCCCGGTTTGGCAACGTAGCGCGGCCCGCGCGGCCCGTCGATGGTGAACGCAACGTGGCAGCCTTCTTCGAGTCGCTCTGCCATCACCGTGAGTCCCTCGATGCCGCCACGAGTCGAACTTCCCTGCGCGGTGCCAAATCCCAGCCGCTCGATCACCCGGCGCGTCCACTGGCCATCGAAATTCACCGTGTTCAGCACGACGATGCCCCGGTTGCGCCATATCCAGATCGCCGGAAAAATGCAGCGGTGCCAGAAGGCGCCGATGGCAGGCTCTCGGTTGTCACGAATCTGCACGGCATTATGAACGCCGACAATTTCAGATCGCAGAGTGGGACCGATCAGCCGGATAAACCGGTAAGCCACCCACGCGATGACCGGAATCTGCATCCTGCGCCAGAGCGAAAGCTGCGGTGGCCGCACGCGAAATAGGTTGGCTGCTCTTCCGCCCGCCGGAGGCGGGCTGGCTGTCCTGTTGTCCACTGCCGTATAGTATAGGCAACTACATGAATTCGCCGATTCAATTTGCGCTTCGGCTCCCACATAGGAACCTTTCGTGGCTTACCCGAGCGGTGTCGAGTCGCGCCGGCATCCTTCTCGCGCTGCTACTCTTCTGCCCCGTGCCGATTCCGGCACAGGATGCGCAGCCGAACATCGTTGGGCGTATCGAGGGCACCGACATTTCGGTGCAGGGTCCGTCGACGCCGGGAAATGACAACGAGACGAGCACGCCAAGCATTCTGGTGGGCAACGGAAGCGTTGTGACCGTGCACACGGGCGATGCACGGATGACGCTGCTGAGCGGTGGCGAGGTGGATATCTGCGGCCCCGCGAAATTCACACTGCTGCAATCGGGGGTTGCCATCACCCTGGCTCTCGATTTCGGCCGCATACGAGTGCAATTGCCGGCCAGCGTCACCCTGCGTTTGTTTTCCCCCACGATCGTAGCCACGCCGATTGACATCAGCGGGGGCCCTCGCGACATTACCGTCGGGCTCGGCCTGGACGATTCGCTTTGCGTGCTCGCGGCAAGCGGTGCCCTTCAGTTGGAGCATCAGTTTTCAGGGGAGAAGCTCATCGTTCCCGAGGCGGGAGAATTTTTCCTGAATGCGGGAAAGTTGCTGCCCGTCGCGGGAAAGCCCGGCGGTTGCCAATGCGCCGCCATGAAAACTCCCCCCCGCGGTCCCCCGGCCGCCGAACCGCAGGAGTATGCGGCGAACGTGCAGCCGTTGACAGCGCTTCCCCCGCCGCCCACGGTCGCAGCAAACGCGCCGCCAGCATCACCGCCCGCCCCTGTGCCAAACGTCGAGTTCAGCATTCCTGCGCATGCGAACCAATCGCATCCGGTCGAGCCGGCGGAGCGAACGGCTGCTCCGCCAACTCCCCCTGCCACGGCGCCGGCATCTGCGCCGATATATACCGTCGTCGCGCCGCTTTCGTTCTCGGCGGGCACACCGCTACCGCCGCCTGAACAGCCGGTTGACACCCTCCTGCTCGTACGCGAAGCCCAGGTACAGCCAACCTGGGAGTTCCGAGGGCACGTCGACGCCCCCAATTTCGCCGTCGCCATGCAGCACGCCCTGGGTGAAACCAATACCCCCAGCCAACCGCCGGCCGAGCCGCAGAGGAAGCATCGGGGATTCTGGGGCACTCTCAGGAGAATCTTTGAAGGCAATGGCAACCCGGACTAGAAAAGTCTGCGTGCCGGTAACGTGTTTGGTTAGGGCATTGTCCGCCGTGCCGCCCACCGCCTGAGAGTCACGCCGGCGTTAGCCGTTGAGGGATTGCCACTCTCACTGGCACTTGAAGAACCTCGCATCCCGAGCGTGATCAGCTTCGCTTGGTTCCCTTCTTGCCACCTCCTTGGTTGTTGCCCTATCAACCGGCAATGAGATAGCTTCTTAGCCTATGTTTTCTCTCAAAGACAAAGTCGCTCTGGTTACAGGTGCGTCGCAAGGCATCGGACGCGCCACTTCTCTGTTCCTTGCCGACGCTGGTGCGCGGGTCGCCGTTGCCGCGCGCAATAGCGAAAAGCTTTCCTCGCTCGTTGCCGAAATCGAATCGGCAGCAGGCACAGCCCTTGCGGTTTCGATGGATGTTGCCGACGCGGCGCAGGTTAAGGCCGGCTTCCAGCAGCTTCTGGCCAAATTCGGCCGGCTCGACATCCTCGTCAACAACGCCGCGATCATCCGCGACACCCTCGCCCTGCGCATGAAACTCGAAGACTGGGAAGCGGTCCTACGCACCAACCTTACCGGCGCGCATCTGTGCATGCAGCAAGCCCTCGGTGCGATGCTCAAGCAGCGCTGCGGCCGCATCATCAACATCACCTCGGTGGTCGCCGAAACGGGCAACGCCGGCCAGGCAAACTACGTCGCTTCCAAGGCCGGGCTCATCGGCCTGACCCGCGCCATCGCGGTCGAAGTCGCCTCCCGCAGCATCACCGTCAACGCCATCGCCCCCGGCTTCATCGAGACGCCCATGACGGAGGCGCTCTCGCAGGAGCTGAAAGACAAAATGCGGTCTCTCATCCCTCTCGGCCGCTTCGGCACAGACCGCGAGATCGCCGCCGCCATTGCCTTCCTGGCAAGCGACGAAGCCGCCTACATCACCGGCCAAGTTCTCGGCGTCAACGGCGGCATGCACATGGGCTAGGCGCGCATGCCCGGGTATCGGCTGACCAGGATCCGAGCCTCTTGCGAGACCCGCACGCCTTGCTAAATTTCCCGGAATCTGGCGAATCTGGCAATCTGGCGCGTAAAGGTTGACCCGGCAATCGCGCCCGCATAGAATGGGCAGGTTAATTTCACAATGGGCAACCCCCGCCTGTTTCTGCCCGGGGGTTCCAAACAGCCGATACCGGAGGAACTATCAGAATGGCCAGCGTCGAAGAACGCGTGAAGCAGATCATTGTCGAGCAGCTCGGTGTGGATGAAGGCGAAGTCACTTCAACCGCTTCGTTCGTGGACGATCTCGGGGCCGACTCGCTCGATACGGTCGAGCTGGTCATGGCCTTCGAGGAGGCTTTTGGCATCGAGATTCCGGACGAGGATGCCGAAAAGATAGCCACGGTGAAGGACGCCATCGAATACATTGAGAAGCACGCCAAGGCAGCGAAGTAGTTCATCGAACTTCCCCGTCCCGAACAGGAGAGCTTTCCCTTGAGCCGCCGAGTTGTTGTGACCGGTGTTGGGCTGGTCTGCGGATGTGGCATTGGCACCGAAGAAGTCTGGGCCGCCCTGCAGTCCGGCAACAGCGGTATCGGTCCCATTACCCATTTCGATGCCAGTGCGTTTGATTGCCGCATCGCGGGTGAAGTCAAAAGTTTTGATCCTCTGAACTGGGTCGAAAAAAAAGAACTCAAGAAGATGGCGCGGTTCATCCAGTTGGCGCTCGCCGCCTCGGACTTCGGCGTGCGCATGGCAGACCTCAAGGTCACCCCTGAAACGGCGGATGCCACCGGCGTCTATATTGCTTCCGGCATCGGCGGATTCGACGTCATCGAGCGCGAACACTCGAAGTTTCTCAACGGCGGCCCCGGCAAAATTTCCCCGTTTTTCATTCCCGCGGCGATCATCAATCTCGCCTCCGGCCACGTCTCCATCCGCTACGGCGCGCAGGGCCCCAACTCCGCCACTGCCACCGCCTGCTCCGCCTCGGCGCACGCCATCGGCGACGCGTACAAGATTATTCAACGCTGTGATGCCGAAGTGATGATCGCAGGCGGCTCGGAAGCCGCCGTTACGCCGATGGGCATCGGCGGTTTCGCCGCGATGCGCGCACTTTCCACGCGCAATGACGAACCTCAGCGCGCCAGCCGCCCCTTCGACGCCGAGCGCGACGGCTTCGTCGTCGGCGAGGGTGCCGGCGTTCTGATTCTCGAATCGCTTGATTTCGCGCAGCGCCGCGGCGCTCCCATCCTCGCCGAAATCGTCGGGTACGGAATGTCCGGCGATGCCTACCACATCACGCAACCGGCCGCGCAAGGCGACGGCGGCTACCGCGTCTCAATGGCGGCCCTGCGCGACGCCAAGATTTCCCCGGGCGATATCGGCTACGTCAACGCCCATGGCACCTCGACCCCCATCGGCGACGCAATCGAGACCACCGCTCTGAAACACGTGTTCGGCGAGCGCGCAAACCGAGTCCCCATCAGTTCGACGAAATCCATGACGGGCCATCTTCTCGGGGGTGCCGGAGGCCTCGAAGCAGGTATCAGCGTGCTGGCCCTGCGCGACCAGGTCCTGCCGCCAACAATTAATTACGAGAACCCCGATCCCTGCTGCGATCTCGACTACATCCCGAACCACTCGCGCAAGGCGGAAGTGCACTACGCGCTCTCGAACTCTTTCGGTTTCGGCGGTACCAACGCCTCCCTGGTCTTCCAGCGCTGGGAAGGCAAGTAATGTTTTGCGGGCGCCACACCCTTACGGTTCTAAAGGGTGGGGCTTCGACCCTCCCCGCCGGACAGACTTCGCCGCCAGCGAGGTTCTGCAAGAGGCGAACGTTTTTCTCCGTGGGATTTTCCCGTCAGGTCGGCCATAGGAAAATCCTTGTCGGCCGTGGCCCTGGCCACCACATAAAGACGGGCGCGCTGCCCCTTGCTTTCGCAGTGTCTTTTCCGCGAGCCTTTGAGTCTTGGCCCGTAGGGAGTCCCGCACGATCAGCACGCAGGAGCGAATCTTGAAAATCGGCGTTTGCGTTAAGCAGGTTCCAGCCAAAGATGCCCCCCTCGCCATCGTCGACGGCAGCGCTTGGATCCGGGAAGCCGACATCGGCTTTGAAACCAACGAACCCGACACCTACGCACTCGAAGAAGCCCTTCGCCTCAAGGAAAAGCACAACGGTGAAGTCGTCGCCATTTCCATGGGTCCCGAACGCGTCAAGCAAACCATCAAGGAGGCCCTGGCCAAAGGCGCTGATCGAGGCATTCACATCTTCGACGCTGAATTCTTCAAACTTGATCCCTTGTCCTCCGCCCGCTCGCTGGCCGCTGCCATCCAACCGGAAAATTTCGACCTGATCCTCACCGGCCTTCAAAGCGACGATCAGGGGTTCGGCCAAACGGGTGTCCTGCTTGCGGAAATTCTAGGGCGTCCCCACGCGACAATCATTATGGCCATCGAAGCGATCGACGGGGGGCTGAAACTCAAACGCGAACTCGAAGCCGGTTGGTTCCAGTGGGTTGAGTTAGCTCTTCCCGCCGTGCTCACAATCCAGTCCGGCATCAACAAGCCACGCTATGCCACGCTAAAAGGCATCATGGCCGCGAAGAAAAAGGAAATCGCTACAATCGAGCGCAAATCGCTCGGTGTGCCTGACTCGCCGACCCAGCACATCGAACGCATCTACATCCCACAAAAAAACAAAAAAACCGAATTCATCACCGGCCAGCCCAAGGAAATCGCCGCCAAGCTCATCGAGAAACTCAAACATGAGGCGCGGGTACTGTGAAAATTCTCCTCATCACCGAGCAGCGCGAAGCCAAATGGAACAACGTCAGCTTCGAAACCCTAGCCGCCGCGCAGCAGATGGTCCAACAAACAAGCGGCACGGTCGCAGCCGCGGTCATCGGCGCAGGCGTCTCCTCGCTTGCCGATGAGCTGGCCGGCTTCCAGCTCGACGAAGTACTGCTGGCCGAACACGATCTGCTGGGGAAATACACCCCTGACGGCTTCTCCATCGCCCTCGGCCACATAATCGATCTCGCCAAGCCCGACCTGGTTCTGCTTCCCCACACCTACCAGGTCCGCGACTTCGCCCCAAAACTCGCGGCGTCAATGGGCCAAGGAATGATTGGCGACTGCATCGCCTACCGCTACGAAAACGGCAGGCTGATTTTCGTCCGCCAGATGTTTCAAGGCCGTACCGCAGCTGACATCGTCTTCACCGGCGATCCGCCCTGGGTCGTTTCGTTTCAAGCGGGAGCATTCCGCGCCGATCTCGCCGCGAAGCATCCCAGCGGAAGAGCTCCGGTAAAGCCAATTGCGGTGGAACTAACGCCGGAGCAAATCCGCACCAAGCCGCTCGAACTTTTTCGCGAAGCCAAGCAGTCCGTCGATCTCACGCAAGCGCCCATCCTGGTCTCGGTCGGCCGCGGCATCAAGGCGCCGGAAAACATCGCTCTCGCCGAAAAACTTGCCAAGCTCATGGGCGGCGAAGTTTCCGCCTCGCGCCCCATCTGCGATGAGGGCTGGCTCCCCATGGACCGACAGATCGGCAGCTCCGGGCAAACCGTCGCGCCCAAGCTCTACCTGGCCTTGGGAATCAGCGGAGCCATCCAGCACGTCGTAGGAATGAAGGCTTCCCGTACCATTGCCGCCATCAACAAGGACCAGAAGGCCCCCATCTTCGAAGTCGCCGATTACGGCGTCGTCGGCGATCTGTTCGAAATCGTCCCCGCCCTAATCGAACAACTGGAGAAGTCTCAGCAATAGCAACCCGCGCGTTTGGTGGGCGCAGGCCGGCAACGCCAGTCTCGCGATGGGCGGGGTGCCGGCGGCCGCTGGGCCGGGCGTCCTGGGTGTAAAGTAGCACAAGCCAGCCAAAGCGTGTGCCGCACCACCGGCGTTTTCTCACACCATGGACATCCATGAATTGGGCCAAATTACTTCTCCCGCGATGGGGCTCGTTCTCGCGTAAGCCCCAGGATGCGCGCGCAAGATTCACCATCGAGAAGCGCCGTTGCGAACGCGTGCCGGCCGCTATGCCCGTCTTCGTCTATGGACGTGTGCACGGACAGCCTTTCTCGGAGCATACAGAGACCGCCGACGTCAGCGCGCACGGCGCTTTGGTGGCGCTCTCAACCGACGTCGAGCGGTCCCAGACGCTTTTGGTCACCAATCTGCAAACGAACGAAGATCGCGCCTGTCGCGTTGCGCGGCTCGTGAGGATGGGGAAAGGCGAGACGCTCGTGGGCATCGAATTTCTGCGGCCCTCACCGCACTTCTGGTCGATCGATTTCAGCTCCGGCCCTCCCCGCTAGCCAGCTACAACTGATAAGCTTGCATGGGGAAGCCCGAGGCGTCAGCGTCTGAAGTATTATGTCGAGTCACATCGTGGCGCCCTGGTCACATCATGACGATTGAGCGCGAACAACTCGAAGCGGACGTACTCATTATCGGCGCTGGACCGGCGGGCCTTGCTTGCGCCCTCCACCTTGCGAATCTGATCGAGCAGCATACCAAAGCCAACAGAACACCGCCGCTTTCCGCCGAAAATGTCTACGTCCTCGAAAAAGCCCGCGAAATCGGCGCGCATCAGCTTTCCGGCGCCATCCTGGACCCACGCGCGCTCCGCGAGCTAGTCCCGGATTTCGAAAAGACCGCGCCGCTCGATACTCCTGTCACGAGCGACGCCGCCCACTTTCTCACCGAAGCGCGTTCCTGGAAGCTGCCGATCACGCCGCCCCCGCTTCGAAATCACGGCAATTATGTGATCTCGCTCAACAAGCTCGTGAAATGGCTTGGCGGATTGGTCGAGCGAAAGAGCGTAAACGTATTTACGCAGTTCGCAGGGCAAGAACTCCTTTTTGACAACGACGGTATCGCCGGCGTGCTCACGGGCGACAAAGGCGTCGACAAGAATGGCAAACCCAAGGACAACTTCACGCCCGGCTACGAATTACGCGCGAGGGTTACCGTGCTGGCCGAAGGCCCGCGCGGGTCGCTTACAAAAGATCTCGTCGGCCGGCTGAAGCTCGAGGGATGGAACCCCCAGATGTATGGCCTGGGGATCAAGGAACTGTGGGAGGTGCCGCCCGGACGAATCGACACCGGGCACGTAGCGCACACCCTCGGCTGGCCGCTCCGCTCGGACATCTATGGCGGCGGTTGGGTTTACGGCCTGCGCGACAATCGCGTCTCGCTCGGCATGGTGGTTGCGCTCGAATATCACAATTCCCTCTTCGACCCTCACGAAGCCTTCCAGAAATTCAAAACGCATCCGTTCGTCCGCCGCATTCTCGAAGGCGGCAAGCTGGTTCGCTACGGCGCGAAAACCGTCCCTTACGGCGGCTGGTATTCGATGCCGCGCAGCTACGTCGATGGCGGCCTCATCATCGGCGACTCGGCGAGCCTTCTCAATTCGCAGCGGCTCAAGGGAATCCATACCTCGATCAAGAGCGGGATGCTCGCTGCGGAGACGATTTACCAAGCGCTCTGCGCAGGCGACACTTCGGCGAAGGCCCTCGCCGCGTATCCCGAGAAAATCGAGAAGAGCTGGCTGAAGGAAGAATTGTGGGCTGTGCGCAATTTCCATCAGGCTTTTCAAGCAGGTTTGTGGAAGGGCCTCGTCCATGCTGGATTGCAGTTCGTCACCGGCGGCCGCGGCCTGATCGACCCCATGCGCGTAACACCCGGCTACCAGGAGTACGCCCAACTAAATCGCGGCCGCGTGCCCGTCGATCAATCGACGCGCTTCCAGGGCGATGGCCAGCTCACCTTCGATCGCCTCACCGACGTCTACCACTCGGGCACGCGCCATGAGGATGATCAGCCCTGCCACTTGCACGTGCTTGATCCGAACATCTGCAGCGATCGCTGCGTTCGCGAGTACGGAAACCCTTGCCAGTATTTCTGCCCCGCGGCGGTCTATGAAATCGTCACGGAAAAAGACACACCGAAGCTGAAGATCAACTTCGCCAACTGCGTCCACTGCAAGACGTGCGATATCGCCGATCCCTACCAGATCATCGATTGGGTGCCCCCCGAGGGCGGCGGAGGCCCCCAGTACGAAGGCATGTGAGCCCCCGGGGTGTCATCAACACGTTTTTGCGGGCCCGTTCGCCGTGGGGCGGCTACCTATTTGCCGATCGAGCAGGAACCGGGATAGAGCGTGCGCCATTTTTCCCCACGGCGCGAACAGCGAAGAAATGGTTGTCGGTCGAGACTCCCTTCAGCACGGCCTCCCCTGTTGACGCCACAAAATCGTAGACTTGCCAGCGCGGGCTGGTCGTCTCGCGCCAGAGAATTTCAAAACCCGCCCGTTCGGGATCATCGTTTGCGGTCCAATGGAGCTTGGCATCCGGGGTTACCGCGCCGGAAAGACTCACTCCCGAAGGAGGCGCGGGCGCAAGCGCGAGTTGGCGCAACGCTTCCGCATTGTCGCGCGCGACATTGCCCATGAAGCGGTAATTCAGATATTTCGCCTCATCTCCGTACTCGACCCCGCCCTCGGTCCGCAGTGTCTGATGTTCATGATGGTAGTCCTCAAGCGGTTCAGTGAAACGCACGGCGGCAAGCCCCGCCTGGTAGAAAGGCTCATGGTCGCCGCTGCGTCCGAGTCGGTCGCTGAGGAAGATGAGCCGGAGGGCCAGGATGCCGTCGATCTCCTCGATGGCGCGGGCCAACTCGCGCGAAGGCGAGTCGGCATCCGTACCGGGGCCCGCGCCTGAGAACAGGCGGACGCGATGAGGCCCTCCCGGAGACACATCGGCGCCCACAATATCGTCGTCGAGCATTCCACCCACCGTGTAGCCTTGCTGCTTGGTCCATTCAACGAAGTGGCTCGAACCGATCAAGCCCTGCTCCTCGCCAGAAACCGCCGCAAACAGCAAAGTAGCACGATACGGCCCGCGGCCGGCCACGCCCGTGTGGCTCAGTAGGCGCGCGCATTCGACGCTGACTGCGGTTCCCGAGGCATCATCGTCGGCGCCTGGCGCCTCCAGCGTGGGATCCATCACATCGCTGGCGCGGCTGTCGAAGTGACCGGAAACAATGAACAAGGTTTTCAACAGCGCCGCATCGGCCCCCGGAAGGACGCCGTAGACGTTCTCAAGGTGCGCGGGTTTGTTACTGGTCCGCGCCGAGGTAGCTTCGAATCGGTCGACGACCACCTGCAGCTTCCCTCCCGCCCCCTTAGCGATTTCGTTCATTCGCGCCACGATCACGTCGCGACCGCAGCCGATGCCACGGGCGGGATCGGACCAAGAAGAAAGGGTATGGCGCGTTTGGCAGGCAACGAGCGCCTCGACCAGGACGCGCATTTGGGCTTCATCGATTTCCGAGTGGGAAACAGCGCCCCCGGGCCGCGGCAACAGCGCTGGAGCGCGGTGCCGGTTTCGCGGCTCGGCCGGGTCAAGCGGTCGTTCCCGCTGCGGCGAGCCAAGCGACACGCACGCGGAGAACAACAGAGAGAAGAGCAGGGGCCAATACCGTTTCCTATGCAGTAAGTTCATAGAATGAACCGCCTGGAATCAGCGCACGCGGCATGAGCGGCACTCTACATTCTGGCCATACTCGAAGTCCAGTGCCCGGCAGTGCAAAAATCTGCTTCTCACCCCCTCCCGATTACGACTACCTCTGCGTCATGCGCGGAATTCGGTAGCGAATCGACGCTATTTATGTTATCCATCTGTGGTGCCACAAGAATTTCATCCGCGTTCGTTTCAATTCCTGGTCTCCACTCACGAGTTTTTCCGGCTCCTGAGCTACACCGCCAGCTATTTCTAACTGAAATGCCTTGGTAGCTTTTCTTTCACCTACGGGTGTTTCTATTTTCGAATTGAAGCGAGGAGGCTCAATGAATCCGGCCGCGGCGGTCTTAGCAAGTCCCATATCCACGTTTCTGAAACTGCACTTTCGGCACTTTAACGCAGCCACGGTGATCGATGCGGGGGAAGCGTATACCCGCCATCTGTCGCAGGGCGGCAAGATGCTCGTGACGCTCGCGGGCGCCATGAGCACCGCCGAGCTTGGCATATCGCTCGCGGAGATGATTCGCCAGGATAAGGTGCACGGGATCTGCTGTACGGGCGCAAACCTGGAAGAAGATGTCTACAATCTCGTGGCCCATGATCACTACCGGCGAGTTCCCCACTACCGCCAGTTGACACCGGAGCAGGAAGTCGAGCTGCTCGAGAACCATTTGAATCGCGTCACCGACACCTGCATCCCCGAAGAGGAGGCCATGCGTCGCATCGAGCGAATCGTGGTGGAGGAATGGTATGCGGCCGATCGCAGCGGGCAGCGTTTCCTGCCACACGAATTCCTGTTCAAAGTTCTGCGCTGCGGGAAGCTCCAGCAGCACTATCAGATCGATCCGAGAAACAGTTGGATGCTCGCGGCCGCCGAGAAGAATCTGCCGCTGTTCGTTCCTGGATGGGAGGATTCCACGCTGGGGAATATGTTTGCGGCACAGGTGATCGGCGGCAAGGTGAAAAACGCGACGACCGTTCGCGGCGGCATCGAATATATGATGGCGCTCGCCAACTGGTACACCGAGACGGCCGGAAAAACGCCCATCGGCTTTTTCCAGATCGGCGGCGGCATCGCCGGGGATTTCCCGATCTGCGTGGTGCCCATGCTGCATCAGGACTTGCGGCGCGAGAATGTGCCGCTATGGGGCTACTTCTGCCAAATCAGCGATTCCACAACAAGCTACGGTTCGTATTCAGGCGCCGTACCGAATGAAAAAATCACGTGGGGAAAATTAGGCGTGGACACCCCGCGTTTCATCATCGAATCAGACGCCACAATTGTCGCCCCGCTCCTGTTCGCCTACGTCCTGGGCTGGTAGGGTGTGGTTCTGCTCGCGCGATTCCCGCCGGGGACGGTGAAATGAAACGGACCACGAAAACCCTCCTCTTTTTGCTCGCCGCCGGCCTGGAGTAGCCCGCGGCTGAAAGCGCAGTCTGCCGCTGCAGAGAACACCGGCAGGGTAAGCTCATGATCTCGAAAAGGGAATTCGAACCCTTCCTAAAAGTTCACGAGTTTTCAGAAACAGCCTTCCATCGATCAAAAGCTTGCTGCGTTTGTTGTGCCCGCCCTCTAATTGGTTCCGGAAATACTTCGCTGCCGACGCCATGCAACCGCGTGGGCACGACCCGGCAAGGTTCAGCCGAAGGCTGATGCCCCTGTGCCGATTGCAGAAATTCCCGTTCAGAAATATGAAATCGTCTTCACCGCTGCCACTGGTCTGCACCGACAGGCGGAGCTTCTCGCAACTTGCGAACTTCTTTTACGGGGAGGGCTCGTACCGATACTGCAGTCAGGGGTCTTACCCGTTTTGTTTGATGCCCGAGGCATCCCATAAACCAGCAGGTCAACGATCCGTTCGAAACTGCGCCGTCTAAGATTCGGGGGATTCGGTGCGGGCCTGGGCGATGCGGTCAATGGCGGAACCGAGGCTGGCGGAGTCTTCGACGTTGAAGCAGCGCACGGAGCGGTCGATCTGCCGGAGAATGCCGGAGAGCACCTTGCCGGGGCCGACCTCGACGAAGATGGTCACGCCGCGCTCGATCATTTCGCGCACGGAGTCAAGCCAGCGGACCGGCAACGTAACCTGCCGAATCAGCGCCTCGCGCGCTTCGTCGCCCGAGTGGATGGCTTCCGCGTCGGCATTGGTAATCAAGGGAAAACGCAGAGGGCCAAACACAGCGGCGCGCAGATCAGGCTCCAGGCGATTCTGGGCCGGCTCCATCAGCGCCGAATGAAACGGCGCGGAAACCGGCAGCATCACCGCGCGTTTTGCCCCGCTTTGCGACGCGATTTCCACCCCGCGCTTTACAGCGCCGGCGTGGCCGGAAATCACGGTCTGCTCCGGTGAATTCAGATTCCCCGGTGAGACAACTTCGTGGTGCGCCGCCTTCTTGCAAATATCGGTGACGTCTGCCGGCGAAAGCCCCAGAATCGCGGCCATCGCGCCTTCGCCCGCGGGAACAGCCTCCTGCATGTAGCAGCCGCGTTCGCGTACCAGCCTCACTGCCGTGCCGAAATCAAGCGACCCGGCAGCCACCAGCGCCGAATATTCACCCAGGCTGTGCCCGGCTACGAAATCGGGTGTGATTCCGCGGGAATCCAGCGCGCGAAAGGCAGCGGTGGAAACCGTCAGAATAGCCGGCTGGGTGTTTTCGGTGAGCTTTAGGGCCTCTTCCGGGCCTTCGAAGCAAAGCTTCGAAATGGGGAATCCCAGCGCGGCATCGGCTTCCTCGAAGACGGCGCGCGATTCCGGGAAATGGTCAGCCAGATCCCGGCCCATGCCGGGATACTGGGAAGCCTGACCAGGAAAAAGAAAAGCAAGCTTACTCATAATGAATCGCGATTCCACGCCGGATTGGCCGGCCCGAGTCGGTC
The DNA here is from genome assembly GCA_050015335.1 of Candidatus Acidiferrales bacterium. Classification (GTDB taxonomy): domain Bacteria; phylum Acidobacteriota; class Terriglobia; order Acidiferrales; family UBA7541; genus Palsa-295. The sequence goes on from JBEKBP010000005.1 coordinate 121,053, forward strand.
AGCCGGATCAGCCGCGGGCGGCGACTGCAGCGATCGCGGAGAGCTCCTGTTCGATTTTTTCATTGACGCGCGCGCGGCAAAGTTCCGCCGCCACGCGGATGGCATTCTTGATGGCGTTCGGATTCGAGCGCCCGTGTCCGATGATGGTAATGCCGCGAACGCCCAGCAGCGGGGCGCCGCCGTACTCCGAGTAATCGGTGCTCTTGCGCAGACTGTCGAAGGCTCGCTTGGAAAGCGCATAGCCCAATTGGGACGCGAGGCTGCTCTTGATGGCCTTCTTGAGCATCGTGCCGATCTGCTCGACCACGCCCTCGCTGAGTTTCAGCGCGATATTGCCGATGAACCCGTCGCAGACGATTACATCCACGTTGCCGCGAAACACGTCGCGGCCCTCCACATTGCCCACAAAATTCAGCGAGGTCTGCTTCAAGCGGGTGGCGGCCTCGCGCGTCAGCTCATTGCCCTTCATCTCTTCCTCGCCGATGGAAAGCAGCGCCACGCGCGGTTTTCTGGTTCCCCAGATCGCCCGGTAGTAAATCTCGCCCATGATGGCGAACTGTTCCAGCTGTTCGGGTTTCGAATCGACGTTCGCGCCGACATCCAGCACGATCGACGTCTTCTCCTTCATGTTGGGAAACGCCGCGGCAAGTGCCGGGCGGTCGACCGAAGGCAGCGTTCCAATCACGAACCGCGCGACCGTCATAGCCGCACCGGTGTTCCCTGCCGTGACCAGCGCGTCCGCCTTGCCATCCCTCACCAGATGCGCGGCCACATGGAGCGAACTCCCCTTCTTCCGGCGGAACGCATGGGACGGGGAATCGCTCATGGTGATCACTTCATCCGCGTTGACGATCTCGATGGGGAGGTCCTGATGCTTGTGGCGGCGAAGTTCCTGGCGGACGGTGGCTTCGATCCCGACCAGGAGCACGTGCACCTCGAGTTCGCGCGCGGCGGCAATCGCGCCTTCGACCTCGGCTCGCGGGGCATGGTCGCCCCCCATCGCATCCAGAGCTACTGTGATCATCTTGGCACCAACCGGCACCGGCTCAAGAAGACAGGCGAGGAAAAACTCAGGCTGACAAATTAGGCTGACTTGGCCGCGGTGTCAATGACTTCGCGGCCTTTGTAATAACCGCACTTCAGGCATGCCTGATGGGGCAGCTTCTTCTCATGGCAATTCGGGCATTCAACAAGGGAAAGCTTGTGCAGATGGTCATGGGCGCGGCGCGTACTCGTGCGGCGCTTGGAATGACGTCGCTTCGGATTCGGCATTTCAGCTCCTCGCAAACGGGCCGCGACACACGGCGGCAGAAAATCGCAACCGCTAGTGTAGCGGTTTATTGCTTTTTGAACCAGTCCTGCTTCAAGCGCGCCAGCGGGGCCAAGCGGGGGTCGGATCCGTGCTTTTCGCAGCGGCATTCCTCATTGTTCAGGTTCGCGCCGCAGTGCGGACAAAGGCCGCGGCAGTCGCTGCGGCAGATCACCTTCATGGGAATCGCGAGGTTTACTTGCTCGGCCAGAACGTCGGCGAGAAACAGGCCTTCCCCCTCGAAGAAGGCGATCTCGGTATCGTCCAGATTCAAATGAAATTCGTCGTTGTGGGCAATCGAGTTCATGGGACGGTAGTAAAGGTCGAAGTCGCGGCTGATTTCCTCGACGACCGTGTCCAGGCACCGCGCGCAGACCAGCTCGACCCGGGTGTGCAGGTTCCCATAGATGCGGATTTGCCCTTCCACAAGTTCCGCAGTTGCACGGACTTCCAGAGGTTCCACCTGCCTGAACTCACCGGAATGAAAATCCAGATTGCCAGGCGTGTAGCTCTTCCGGATGCGGACCTTCCGGATACCCAGTTCGTTTACATCCAGAAACATCGCGGTTCCCCGTGCTTTTCAAGGTGAAGAGTCATTATAAATCCGGTGCTTGCTTTGTCAAGGAAGGGGCCCCGAGAAGCTGCGCTTACTGACACCAACCGATAACGAGTGCCCCCCTGCCGCCCGGCGGCGCCGTCGCAGCCGGTCGGTGACTACAAACTGTCGGAGAATGCGTGGAAAATTCACCCGACTGTCGGGACCGAAGCGCCGCTCAACTCGCGGCTCTGCCGCAGCAGAAAATGATCCGTCATTCCAGCAATATAGTCGCAGACCACGCGATGCCGCGCCTGTTGTTGCGCCAGTTGGGCATAACTTTGCGGCATTCGCTCCGGATGCTCCATGAAGAAGCGGAACAGCGTGTCGAGCGCCACGACCGACTGCTCGCGTTCCTGGGCAACTGTGGGATGTGAGTAGAGCTGTGCGTTCAGGAAACCCTTCAGCGTCGCGCTCTCTGCGGCGACCTCCGGTGAGAAACCAGCGAGCCTTTCGGGTTGAAGGCGAACGTCCTCGACCGTCTGGACCCCGCTTGCTTCGATCCGCACGTTCGTGTTTTCGATCAGATTCGTCGCGAGACGATCGATTACGTTCTTGAGAGCCTCGTTAAATTTCAGCTTGCGGCGGCCGGATGGGAAACGGCGATCCACTTCGTCATACGCCGCTGAAAACATGGGGACTTCCGCGCGCAACGTGTCGAAATCGAGCAGGCGAGCCTCGAACCCATCGTCCAAATCCGCTGCGTTATAAGCAATTTCGTCGACCAAATCGATCAACTGAGCCTCCAGGGGTGGCCTGTCGCAAAGCAAGTACTGTGCAATCTCCGGAACGTCGGCGGTAAAGTGATCTTGCGAATGCTTGACGATCCCCTCGCGGACCTCGAAGGTGAGGTTTAACCCCGGGAAAGCAAGATAGCGCTGCTCGAATTGCTCGACGATGCGGAGGGCGTGCAAATTGTGATCGAAGCGGTCGCCATATTCCCGCATCCGACAATCGAGCTGCCTCTCGCCGGCATGTCCGAACGGCGGGTGGCCAATGTCATGCACGAGCGCCAGCGCCTCCGTGAGATCGCTGTTGAGCCGCAGGGCTCCGGCAACGGTGCGCGCAATTTGCGCCACTTCCAGCGTGTGCGTAAGGCGGTTGCGAAAGTGGTCCGAGTAGCGCGTGGTGAAGACTTGCGTTTTCGCTTCGAGGCGCCGGAAAGCGCGGGCATGGATTACCCGGTCGCGGTCGCGCGCGTAGTCATCGCGATAGGGATGGCGAGGTTCAGCGTAGCGCCGACCGCGAGTGCGCCGCACGTCCATGGCATAGGGCGCAAGCAGCATCGCCTCCACGGCGTCAGCTCAGGACTTGCCGGGCAGCAGCGCGAGTTCCTGGTCGGCTTGTGTCGCGATGGGCGTGCCGGGGAACTCGGACTTTATTTGGCTGTAATATTTGGCGGCTTCCGACGGGTTCGTCTGGCTGTAATGTTCGGCCAAGGCTAACAGCACGACCGGCTTGGGGACGAGCACCGTGGGCTTGTCAAGGAGCTGCTGATAAAGCTTGGCGGCCTCATCATGCTGGCCGATGCTGTCGTCGAGGCTGGCTAATTCAAGCTTCGCCATCGCCGCAAATTCGTCGTTGCCGCCGTCGGCGAGCTCCTGGAAAAGCCTCTTGGCGGCGTCGTTCTTGCCGGTGCGTTCAAAGCTCAGTCCCTCATAATACTTGGCGAGCTGCCCCGGTCGCGTCCTAGAATACTTGGCCACTACATCACCAAACTTCTTAGCCGCATCGCTGAATTTTACCTTTTCATCCACATAGGTGAGCTCGCCTGGCTGGGCGGGCTCCCCGACAGAGACCACCCGGGCCTGAAATACCTTCATGGCGTCATCGAATGCAGCCGACGCTCGCACCGTCTGCCGCTCGGAGTAGGTCTTCCAGCCAAAGAAACCGACGGCAATCGCCAGTGCCGCGACAACGAGCCAGGTCGTCAACTGCTTATGCAACAGTACGGCTTCGGCGCCATGCGCGAACGTCTCGCGTACTTCGTCGGTCTTCAGCTCTTTACGGGAAATATGCGCCAACGCCATCCCCTTACGGGAATATTCGGAAGCACGCATGGTATCACAAACGGCTGCGCGCCTGCGAGTTTCACGCTGGGATTTACTGGGATTTAAGCCACATTTGACCGTTTCGTCCGCGCGCCGCTATAATGAGGGTTCAAACTCGTCATACGGCGCACCGTCTGCATCCCGCGTTGCGCGAGTCCGTGGTGCAGGCTGCGAGCGTCGCAGCGTGGCGAATACGCCGCCGTGGATGCACTGATACGCAATGGCTACAGTCCCTGCGGGGAAACTCCCAACAGTTTCAAGGAGACTCTGATGCTGAAGGCAACCCAGCTGCGCCCCGGCATGATCGTTAAGCACGAGGGCGATCTCTACGTGATTTACAGCGTGGATCATCGCACTCCGGGCAACAAGCGCGGCTCCATGCAGACGAAAATGCGCAATCTGCGCAATGGGGCGATGACGGACTACCGATTCCGCGCCGAGGAATTTGTCGAAAAAGTCGTGGTGGACGAAATCGAATTCGAATATCTCTATAGCGATGGCGACGGCCACCACTTCATGAACACCCAGAACTACGAGCAGCTCGCATTGCAGGACGACGTAGTGGGAGATAGCAAGGACTACCTGATTTCCAATCTCCCCGTGAAAATCGAATACTACGACGACAAACCCATCGGCGTGCTCCTACCCGACACCGTCGACATGAAGGTGGTCGAAACCGAGCAGACCATCCAGAAGGCTACCGCGAGCGCGGTGATGAAACCCGCTAAGCTCGAAACGGGCCTCGTCATCAACGTCCCACCCTTCGTCGGCGAAGGCGACAAAGTAAAGGTCGACACCTCCGAGGGCCGCTACATCCAGCGCATTCAGTAAGGCGGTAATCCGCGCTCATGCGTTCCGCATCGCCGGATGCGGACGTGACGCGTCTAGGACCACTTCTTTCCAAATGTGTCGATTCCCGACTTGCCCAGGTCCTCGGGTGTCATCGCGATGTGGAACTCGCAGGTTGCATGGAAGAGGAGAAAGAACGGCTCCGCAAGTCCGGGAATCTTTGAGCTGTCGGCGACTTCGACGATCATCATCGCGCCGCGGTGGCCGTCGGTCTCGGTGAAATAGGTTGCTTCCGGCTTAATCTCTTCGAGAATCTTTTGAATCTTTTTCCCTGCCGATCCTTCTCTTACGAAGGTATTGAACGGCTCATTCGGAAACTTGACGTGCAGAATCATCCTCATCGGAACATCCTCCTTGTGTAATTGGCTGCGCCGGCTGCCGCGAAAGCATCCTCGGCTCAACGCTGCTGGGCCGAGGAGGATACACCAAAAACGCGCCGAAAAATCGCATCAACGGCGCGCAACTGGCGGCGCAGGTCAAACGTGTGCGCGAGAGCCTGCTCATCGAGAAACTTACGTACATTGGGGTCGGCGGCGACTCGATCCTGGAAGCTAGACTCCGATTCCCATGCCGCCATTGCGTGGGCTTGCACCCACTTGTAAGCGCCTTCGCGCGGCGCGCCATGCTCCACCAGGTCCTGCAGAAGCTGCCCGGAAAAAACAAGGCCGTGCGTGGCGTTGAGATTGCGCAGCATCCGCTCGGAAAACACCTTCATATTCGCGATGATTTCGGTCATGCGATGCAGCATGTAATCGAGAAGAATGGTTGAATCGGGCAGGATGACGCGCTCGACGGAGCTGTGCGAGATGTCCCGTTCATGCCACAGTGCGATATTCTCAAGCGCCGCGACCGAATTGCCGCGCACCACGCGCGCCAATCCGCAAATTTGCTCGCTCGACACCGGGTTGCGCTTGTGCGGCATGGCTGAACTCCCGCGCTGCTCCCCGCCGAACGGCTCCTCGGCCTCGCGCACTTCGGTTCGCTGCAGGTGACGAATCTCCTGGGCGATGCGTTCGAGCGACGCCGCCACAATGGCCAGCGTTCCCACATATTGTGCGTGCCGGTCGCGCTCGATCACCTGCGACGTGATTGGGGCGGTCCCGAGCCCCAGCCGCTCGCAGATTTTCTGCTCGACTTCAGGCCCCAGATGCGTGCAGGTTCCCACCGCGCCGGAAATTTTCCCCACCGCCATCTGCCGGGCTGTGATTTGAAACCGCGCGGCGTCGCGTCGATTCTCGGCATACCAATTGGCGATCTTCAGGCCAAATGTGATGGGCTCGGCATGAATCCCGTGCGTGCGGCCGATTTCAGGGGTGTCCTTGAATTCCCACGCGCGCCGTTCGAGCACCTCGCCCAGCTTCTCGATTCCCTGTTCCAGCAGCCGTGAGGCATCGCGGATCAACAGGGCCTGCGCGGTGTCGACCACGTCATTGGAGGTAAGCCCGTAGTGCAGCCAGCGCGCGGCCTCCGGATCGCCGACGGTCTCCTGCACCGCAACGGTGAAGGCGATCACGTCGTGGCGAACGCGCGCCTCGATTTCGTTGATGCGCGCCACGTCCACACGTGCGCGCTCGCGAAGCCTCGCGGCGGCTTCGCGCGGCACCGTGCCCACTTCGGCGAGCGTCTCGGTGGCGGCAATCTCCACATCCAGCCAGCGCTGAAACTTATTCTCTTCACTCCAGACGCGCCCCATCTCGGCGCGCGTATAACGTGCGATCAATCGAGTCTCCTTGGACGCTCGCGTGCGGCGCCGGGGGGAAATGTTTACGGCACGGAACGCAGTGAAAGCCGATCATTCCGGCTGAATGCAGGAAATAACGCTTGATCATACCTGAAACAGGCAGTTTTATCGGCCAACAATTGCAGCGCCGGGCGGTATTGCCGGTCGTTCGACGTTTCAACGTCTGGTACTCTGCTACAATGACGCATTTCCAGAAAGCATCGAGTCGAGGAGATCACGGGTGGCAGAGAATCTTGTGCCGGATGTGGACACCACAACACGTTCCGCAGCAGCTGAGAGAGATTCCCTGGTCGGCAAGCGGCTAAAAATCGGGATGATCGGATTTGGCACCGTGGGGCGCTCGGTGGCGAAAATCCTCACCAAGCAGCCGCATGGCCCGCTCGCGTTGACGCATATCTGCAACCGCAACATCGCCAAAAGAAAAGTGGACGGTCTGCCGGCGACGATCCGCTGGACCGACAGCGCCGATGAAGTCCTCGCATCCGATGTCGATGTGGTCGTGGAACTGGTTGGAGGCCTGGAGCCGGCGGGCGAGTGGATTCGCAAGGCGCTGCAAGCCCAAAAATCAGTAGTGACCGCCAACAAGCTGCTGATTTCCGAGCGCGGGGCCGAGCTTGCCGAACTTGCGCGAAAGATGGGCCGGCGGATCGAGTACGGCGCCTCTGTTGCGGGCGGCATCCCGGCGATTATCGGGATCCAGGAGGGGTTGGCCGGCGACCAGCTCTACAGGATCGCAGGAATCCTCAATGGAACCTGCAATTACATCCTCACGCAGATGGAAGCCCACGGAGCGAGTTTCGACTCGGCATTGAAGGAAGCGCAACGGCTCGGGTATGCCGAAGCCGATCCGACCAGCGACGTGGAAGGCTACGACGCCCGTTCAAAACTGGTGATCCTCACGCAGGCGGGCCTGCACTTGCGGGTGAAAAACGAGCAAATTCCCTGCCGCCCCATTTCGCTGATCGAAGCCGTCGATTTCGCCTACGTGCGCGATCTCGATTGCACGATCCGGCAGATTTCCTGCGCCCAAAAAGATACGGCGAACGGGCTGCGCTTGTTCGCGGCAGTGCAGCCGGCGATCGTTCCGCTTTGGTCCCTCACGGCGCACGCGGAAGGAAGCAAGAACATGGTCACCGCTTCCGGCGAGTTTGCCGGTCATATGGTTTTCTCGGGGTACGGAGCGGGCGGAGATCCCACGGCGGTGGCGGTCGTGTCCGATTTGTATTCCATCGCTCGCAGCGCGAATGCGCCACAAGCTTACCTGCAGACCACCGTCGAGACTCCCCAATGGGTGAGCGGAGATTTTACCGTACCGCATTACATTCGCTTCGTGGTGAAGGATCAGCCGGGAATTGTTGCCGCGATTGCAACCATACTGGCCAAGTACGGTGTCAGCCTCGATGCCGTCCTACAGAAGCCGGGATATCCGCATGACCGTTTGCCGTTCGTAATGACAATCGAAGCCTGCAGCAGCAGCGTACTGCACCGCGCTTTGGATGAAATAGCACGCCTGGATTTTCACGTCCAGGCGCCACTCTGTCTGCCGATCTTCGAGTAACACGGGCCCTTCCCCACCACCCGAGCTCCTAGCCGCTATTTCTCACACCTTGGCAAAAAAGCGATGAAGTTTATTTAGGTCGGGAGCTGCGGGATTGTTTCGCGGGGGACGGTTAGGTAGCTGGCCCGTTTTTTGTTTTCAGGGAAGGTT
>JBEKBP010000006.1:0-127410 GCA_050015335.1 Candidatus Acidiferrales bacterium
TATTGGAGGAGGTCAGGTTGGGGAACAGGGGACGATGGGAGTATCTGCGGGCGATTTATGACCGTTATCAGGAAGCGACACGGAAGAGCAAGAAGGTGATCTTGGGCGAATTTTGCGTCAACACAGGCTATCACCGGAAGTATGCGATCCGGCTGCTGAACGGAGGGCGGCCCGAGAAGCGGCAGAGAACGCCACGGCGACGAGGGGTGAGCTACGGCCAGGAAACACTGGCCGTGCTGACGGCGGTGTGGGAGGCGGCGGGCTACCCTTGGTCGGTACGGCTGAAGGCGCTGCTGCCGTGGTGGATGCCGTGGATCCGCAAACGTTTTCGATTGAGGCCGGAAGTGGAGAAGGAGTTGCTGAAAATCAGTGCGCGACAGATCGACCGTCGGCTGGGAGCAGCCAAGACACAGAGGCGACGGCGCATCTACGGGCGCACCAAGCCGGGTTATCTACTCAAGCACCACATTCCGGTGAAGACCGATCGCTGGGATGTGCAGAATCCTGGGTTCACGGAAGTCGACTTGGTCTCCCATTCGGGTAATTCGGCCAGCGGAGAGTTCGGGCACACGCTGAACGTGACCGACATTCATACGACCTGGACCGAATCCCGAGCGGTGCTGGGACGGGGCGAAGAGGCTGTACAACGGGCTTTAAACGAGATTGCCGGGACGTTGCCTTTCCGGCTGCTAGGAGTGGACTCCGACAATGGTTCGGAGTTCATCAACTGGCATTTGAAGAAGTGGTGCGAGCAGCAGGAGATTCAACTCACGCGGGGGCGGCCGTACAAGAAGGACGACAACGCGCACATCGAGCAGAAGAACTGGACGCATGTGCGAAAGCTGGTCGGCTGGGAACGCTACGACACGCACGAGGCCGTCGAGGCCATGAATGATCTGTATGAGCACGAGCTGCGGTTGTGGCTGAACCTATTTCTTCCCTCCGTGAAGTTGCTCAAGAAGGTGCGCGTGGGCTCGAAAGTGCGGCGGGTATATGACGGGCCGCGAACGCCGTTCGAGCGGGTGCGGGCCTGTCCGCAAGCGGATCGGGAGCAAGTGGCACAGCTAGAAAAGCTGAGAAAGCATCTCGACCCGTTTCAGCTGGCCAAGACCATCGACCGAAAGTTAGATCGGATCTATCGCTTGGCCAATCGCCACCTGAGTCCCAAAGAGGTGCAGGACCCAGTGACGAAGCGAGGCATACGGCCGGGAAATGGCTGTGCAAAAGACGCTCGCTCCGCGAGCTTGGAAATCACAAGTCGATTTCCACTTTCGCACAGCCACGGCGACGGCGAATCTTCGGTTACATTTCAAATGTCTCGACGACCATAGCTAGGGTTACATTCGTTCGCCCAGAACTTCCAAGACTCCGGCGATCTGCGATCGCTTCTAGCGCTCCTGGTTTCTCAAAAGGATGAAACCCATTCCGCAAACGATCACCAACGCGCTCAAAGGGCGTGGAATCGCAACCACCCGCCGCGTCTCGATCTTGACCCTCTGGCCCTGGATCATTAGGTCCTGCCGTTTCGCGGGCATCATGACGTTGGGACGGATCAAGGCACCGATCCCCAGCAGAATGAGCACGACACCGCCCAGTACGAACAAGGATGGTTTCACCATTTTGAATTCCTCTCTGGTGGGCACTTCGCCCCACGCCACACCCCCTACGCCCCCCGCACGACAGAAACTCTCCGGCCGCGCTTACTGGGCCAAGGGCCGAAGTATGTCGTCTAGAAAGTCCGGTGCGCCAGTGCTTTTCTCAAGATGCGGATAGAGCAATCCGCCGTGATAGTCGATCGAGTAGGTTTGCACCTGCGGGCCATTTGCAATGATCAGCTGAATCGGCGTCGTGGTGGACGTCGCGGCGCCGATCGACTCTTTCAGCGCGTCGAGCGTGAATTGGCGTCCCTCCACTGCCGTAATTTTCATTCCCGGTGCAAGCCCCGCTTTGTAGGCCGGCCCATCGTACACCACGTCCATGATGGAGCCATCGTGATCGACGACGAGCCCCATCGAGAGATCGAGGCTGAGCAGTTTCCTCACCGACTCCGAATTCTGCTGGAAGTCATTGGGCTGCTCGTTATAAACAAGCTTCCACCCGCTGTTTTCGACCGATTCGACGGGCGTCTTCGCGGGAATCGCGTCAAGCCGCTCGCGCAAAAAGCCGACCCAATCGTAGGGAGCTAGAGTGTCAAGCGTCGACGCGATGTCGTCAAACGTATAGGTCTTTAGCTCGGGTTGGCCGCCAGGGCCGCCGTAAAAAACACGGCAGAAGTCGTTGATTGATTTCTTTCCGTTCGTCAGGCGGCGCAGGGTCGCATCCACATCGAGCCAGAGCATTTCACCTTCCTGGTAGAAATCGACGCCGCGGCGCCAGTTGGACCAATCCCCGCCCGCGTCGTAGAGAAACACTGCCGCATCCGCCGTGTCCTGCAAAGATCTCCAATCGCGGCCCGGGCGATGGTCGTACATGCCGGCGATATAGGCCAGCGATTCGCGAAACATTTGAGGGGTCTCAAGCCCGCTGCGCGCGGTGAGGACCTCGCCCAGATATTCCGTGAGTCCTTCGTAGACCCACAGCAGGTCGTCCTTCATGGGCTGCTGGTAATCCGGCGTCGCTAAACCGGCGGGCCGGCGAAATTTTCCGTTCCAGGAATGGACGAATTCGTGTGGTAGAAGATCCGCAAAATTGATGCGCCCCGCTTCATCGGTGAGGCTGTTGCCGTCTGTCTGGTCGTCGCTTGATTCGTGGTGCTCAAGCCCGAAATGCGCGATATCGTCGCTGAGCGCCAGCAAAAAATGGTAATCGCGATAGTGCCGCGACCCGAAAAGCGCACCCGTCTCGGCCACCAGCTGGTGAAGGTGCATTTCCATCTCCGGGGGCATTGCCAGCGCCGCAGCGCGGTCGGCGGCGATATCCAGCTCATGCGGCGGCGTTTCCCCCGGCGTCAACTGAACCGCGCGAAAGTAGCGGCCGGAGATGACGGGCGAATCGACCAGCGTGCCGAGCGGGACGGGATCAAAGACGATCGTGTCGCCATTCTGCTTTGCGCCCGGCAGCGCCGTGCCGTATTTCCATCCGGACGGTAGCTTCAGGCTTGGTATGAAGGTGAGGTCTTTTACGGCAAAACCCTTGGGGTAGAGCAACACCTGATTCCAGCTCAAAACATCCAGAAAAGCCGTGGCCGATGCACCCGCGGAAAATCCGGCCGCCGGTGCGGAGAGAAGAAAGTCCAGATCGACGTCCAAAGTATTTGCGCCCGGCGGCACGTCCATGTGCAGCGCGAACATATCCAGCAGATCCCGCCGCCACGCGACGGTCTTCCCCGCCGCCGTGAATTTCAGCCCGGCCACATTGATCATCGGCCCATCCGGCATGTGCTCGCCCGGAATCCATTCCGGGTAGTAAAGCGTCAGAGCTCCCCGCTGAACGGGAATCTGCAAATGGGAGTGAAGAATCTTCTGCGGTGCCCGCGACGCGTCCACATCGAGGCGAACCGGGCTGGGCGCCTTTTGCGCCTGCAGGCTCGCGTTCACCAGCAACACACTCAGCGTCATCGCTAGAAAATGAACTCTGCGAATCGCTGCGGCCATTTGTTCCCCCCTCCCAAGCAACGGCGAGTCACGCCAGAGTGATGTTGAATACGTGGGCCTGGAATCCGTCGAGGCGAACGAAGAGGCCGATCTCATGCAATTCCCCACCCTTGCGAGGGTAGCGAACATCATGCAGCTGATCATAGAAAATGTAATCCTTATCGGCCAACGCCGTATCGCCCAATTGAATGCGCCCTTGCGACGCTTGCCCCGCCAGGTTCACGGCCACCACCTTCCACGATTTCTCCGATCTCCACTGGTAGGCAATGATGTTTGCCGAGGTGGCATCGCCTTCGGGCCAGATCGGAAGCAGCCGCCACTGTCCATGATGAAACACTTCGTTATTGCTGATTCCAAGAATCTTCCCGTAGAACTCCAGGCAGAACTCATCTGGCGGCGCGTTCGCAGGCGCTCGCAAAGTGATGGGCAGATGCGGCTCGCACCCGTCCAGTTCGCCTTGATAGTAGAAGCGCATGCCGGGAACCGTACCCATCAGCGTGCCTGCCGAGGGCAACCGCCGCGTGCCGAAAACATCGGCGCTCCGCGGCTCGTCGTGATTTTCAAGGAAGCGCGCCAAATGGCTTTGCTGTTCCACGGGAGCCGCAAGACGGTGGCGCACCTCATCGGTCCTGACATCGCGCACCGCATCGTAGAATTCCTTGTCGTAGACAAACGAGAATCCGAGATCGAGCAGCTGTTGCCCCGTACCCCAGTACGCTTCGGCCAGCAGAATCAGGCTGGGCACGGCCGCATGGGCGTCGGCCCAGAACTCCGTTTTGGGTGCCGGTGCCTTCGCCAGAAAGCGTCCCCAGATCCCGCCGAAAATATCGCGCAGGTGCAGCATGGCCATATCGCAGCGAATGCCGTCGCAGTGGCTGGCAATGGTGCGGAGTTCGGCAATCTGCGCGGCGCGCATCTCCGGACTAAAGTGATTGAGTTGCGCGACGTCCTTCCACGGAGGGAAATAAGGGTCCTTCGCGAGCGCTATAAAAAATGTCCCTTGGGGTCCTTCGGCCAGGAAAAAACTGCCCGGATCGGCTCGGAAGTCCTGCCGCGTTCCCTGGACGTAGAATTCGGGGTGCTCGCGTGTCCAAGGATGATCGAGGGCCGTATGGTTTCCCACGAAATCGAGAAACAGCGCGATCCCTCGCTCGCGCAATTTCTGGCGCGCGCGGTCGAGGTCATCCCATGTGCCGATTCGCGGGTCGGGGACGTAGGCAGCCACGGCGTAAGGCGAGCCTATGACGTCCTCGAGCTGCCAGCCCGGCAAAGCGCGATCGTAACGCGGAAAGATTGTGGGATCCTCCAGCGTGATTCGCCTCGATTCGGCACTCCGCTGCCAGACCCCCATGAGCCACACGACGTCGAAACCGCGCGTAGCAAGGGCATCCCACTCCGCGTCCGGCACATCCCCCAGCCGGGTTGCGCGCCCAAGCCTCGCCGCCAGCTGTTCGAGCCAAACCCATGTGTTGATTTCATACAGGTGCGGATGGGGACGCAGCGTGATCGGTGCGACGGGAACCTGGGCCAGTGCCATCAACTCCGAGCCTAGTCGGTGTCGCAGCTAGGTGTCAACGCCACCCGCACAGTCCGACGAATCCGTGGCGATTGAACAGTTCTTTGTCCTAGATTCGCCATACGGGTTCCTGCCTCCGCGATTGCCCATGGTAGTTTCATCCTGCCGCAGCCAGTCGTTCTCACGACAACAAGATTCCAGATACGGCGAGTAGGCCCTTGTTCGCTCCCCGGAATTGTGCAGCTGCTGCGTGTCTATTCTCTTGGGTGTACAGCAGCCCTGCCACGTCTGTGATGAACCAGACATCGTATTTCAGGCCCGCGTACATGGCAGGAGTAACACGAAGAGTTGGGCGGATGCGGCGTCTAGGGTTGTTCAAAACCAAATTGACACGTACCGACCAAACAGGTCCTGGCAACAGCTGCGACTAAACGTGATATAAATGCACGCTTAGAGCAACTCCAGTCGGTGTGGCGGACGCGTTCGGAGGAAAAATGAACCGAGTGACCGGCTTCTTTCTGCGCGTCAAGCACTGGCAGCTTTTTCTCTTAATCTTCGGCGTATATTGCATCGGTCAGTTCGTGGCCATGAAGTCCATGGTGACGGCCGAGCCGGCTGCGAGAGCCGGTGGATTCGGCATCCCGTTCTGGGTTCTCATGATGATTTTCGGGTTCTCGTTTCTAGCCTGGTTCTGGGCGATGGGTTCGTTTCTGAGTTCCATCCTGCGGCCGGAACTGAGGTTGAAGTTGGGGTTCTTTCGATTTGCGTTGCTCTATCCTATCTTTTACGCCTTTTTCTTCTTCAAGTTTGTTTTGAGCACCCGGCCAGTCCCAGTTTTTGTCATAGTCCCATTACATTTGTTCGCGATGTTCTGCTTTTTCTACATCGTGTATTTCGACTCCAAAAGCCTTGTGTTGGCGGAGAAACGTGAGCCCCTGTCCTTTTCCGATTACGCGGGCCCGTTTTTTCTCCTGTGGTTTTTCCCCATCGGCGTGTGGATTATTCAGCCGAAGATTAATCGGCTCTATGCTGGAAACAGGAATCCCGGGGATTCGCCGAGCAAAACCTAGACCCTACCGAAGGCGTCGCCAGGGATGCAGCCCCCAGGCGAGGAATCGGCACCTAGCGTTCCAGCAGCGATTCGAGTTTCTGCCGCTTCTTCCAGAATCCCGCCCAAAGATCGCCCACTTCCTGGATGCGCCGAGGCATGGATTTCAGGTTCCACTTCTCGGGCTGAAGATCGCGGGTTAGTTCCGTCGCTTTTACCGGAGCGGAAACAGGCCCGTGCGGGAACGCCCGGATGGAATATACGCTAGCTAGCGATTGGCCGCGCGAGTTTTGGTGCGCGTCGATGTAGATCGCGCCGTTTGCGCGTTTCTGCAGGTTTCGTTCGACCGTGATCAGCCGCGGATGATCTTTGTCGACCATTGCCGCCACCGCCTGCACGAACATTCGCGCCTGCTCATAGGTGTAGCGAGGCTCCACCGGCAGAAAAATGTGCAGGCCCGTCGCGCCCGACGTTTTCGGGAACGCGGTCATCCCCAGTTTTTCGAGCGCGCCAAGAAGCAGCCGCCCCAATTTTGCCACCGCCGAAAATGGCGTCCCGGGCGTCGGGTCGAGATCGAAGAAGATATAATCGGGATGCTCCTGGTCGTCGTACCGGCTCGACCAGGGATTGTGGTCGATGCATCCGAGGTTTGTCAGATAGAGCAGCGTCGCTCGGTCGTCCGCAATCATGTAGTGAACGGGCTTGTTCTTATCTTCCGAGCGGATCGTGGCGGTCTTGACCCACTCCGGAGTATCCTTCGCGGCGTCCTTCTGAAAAAACGCCTCGCCCTGGATCCCATTCGGATACCGCCGCAGCACCAGCGGCCGATCTTTCAGAAAAGGAAGGATCGCTCCGGCCATCCCAAAATAGTGCGCGAGCACGTCTCGCTTGGTGTAGCCATCCCCTGGAAAATAGATTTTGTTGAGGTTCGTCAGGCGCAGCCGCCGCCCGTCCACTTCGGCAAACACGTTGTCTGCTGAGCCCTGCGCCAATTCGTTTTCAATCTCACCATCGGAGGACAGTTCCGGCTCCCGTGAATCCGATGGCCGCGGCGCCGGCCTTGGTTTCGCTCTGGCCCGCTTTTTTGCGTTCACGTTTGCCTCCTTCACCTCTGGCGGTGCAGTCGCAGCGCCCTGTGCCTCTGCCGCAAACGTGCACCCCTTCGCTTCGCGGTCCTCTTCCAATCCCAGAAACCTCGGCGCGCGCAGGCGGCGGTCCTGCGTCCACGAGGAAAACCTCACCCGCGCCACGAGCTCGGGCCTCATCCAAAATGCCTTCTCTCGCGTGGCGGGTGGCACGGCAAAAGGACATTCGCCCGTCCTCAGCGACCGGAGCTTGCGCCAAATCATACGTTGCGTCTCACCCGAAAAACCCGTGCCGACGCCGCCCGCAAACTCCAGTTTGCCCTTCTCATAGAGGCCCACCAGAAGCGCGCCAAAATGCTCCCGCGATCCCCTTGGGCTCGTCCATCCCCCCACCACCGCGTCGATATCCCTGGCCAGCTTGATCTTCACCCACGCCGCGCTTCTGCCCGGCGGGTAACCGCTATCGATCTTCTTGGCGATCAGCCCCTCTAGCTGTCGGGCCACCGCCAGTTCGTAGAGCTGCTCGCCTTTCTCGATCACGTGGTCTGAATAACGAATTCGGGCATCCTCGCGCAGCATCTGCTTCAAAAATTGCTTTCTCTCAAGCAGAGGCACGGACTTCAGGTCATATCCATCCGCATAGAGAATATCGAATACGTAAAACACCGCCGGG
Organism: Candidatus Acidiferrales bacterium; assembly: GCA_050015335.1. Classification (GTDB taxonomy): domain Bacteria; phylum Acidobacteriota; class Terriglobia; order Acidiferrales; family UBA7541; genus Palsa-295. Next base: position 7,916 of record JBEKBP010000006.1, read on the forward strand.
GCGCTCTGCAAAAGCCGGGCGGACGGGTGTTGCACCGAAAACCGAGCTTGTAGGCGCTGGAAGTCGCTTTTCCCGGCGCCGTCAAGCACCACGATTTCCCCGTCCAGCCAGACCTCACGGGCAGCGACGTGCTTGGCTAGATCGGACATCTCCGGGTATTCATTGGTGATTTCCCGGTTGGAGCGCGACCACAGCCGCGCCTTGCCGTCCCGCACGCAGGCAAGAGTTCTGACACCATCCCATTTAATTTCAAACAGCCACTCCGGCCCCGAGAACGGATGGTCCGCCAGCACCGCCAGCGCCGGATGGATCCGCTGCGGCATCGGTGCCGCCCTGGCCCGCGCAGGGATGTCGGGATGCCCAGTGCCGGCGCTAACCCATTTATTTTTAATGGAAATATTGCCCGAGGGCGTTTGTCCCTTGGGGGCTCGGGTCGCCGGCCCCTGCCGTTCAGCTGGCCGGAGTCTGGAGGCTTTGGCCCCCGAGGAAGGGTTTTGACCAGCGTTTCCTAAGGCAGCCCCTGCGTGCTGCATGCTCCAATCCCGCCGCGCGAACTCATCGTCGTGCTTGATCATCAACCATTGCTTGCTGGCATCGCTGCCTTGCAGCCGAACCAGCACGAAGCTCCCACGCAGCCGTCGCCCGAACAGCCTAAACTTGAGCTCCCCCCGCTCAATCTGCTGTTCCACCGGTAGGGGACCTTCCCTGTCGAAGGTGCCTTGGTCCCAGATTGACACCTCCCCGGCGCCGTAGTGTCCGGTCGGAATCACGCCCTCAAACGTTCTGTATTGAGCGGGATGGTCCTCTGTCTGAATCGCGAGCCGCTTGTCCGCGGGGTTAAGCGAGGGACCTTTCGGCAGCGCCCACGACTTGAGCACCCCTCCCATCTCAAGCCGCAGGTCGTAGTGGAGGCGCCGGGCATGGTGTTCCTGCACCACGAAACGATTTCCACCGCGACTTTGAGTCTTTCCACGAGGTTCCGGCGTCGAATCAAACTGCCGCTTCCGGCGGTACTCGCTAAGGGAGGACACGCGCCGATTATAGGGCCGCGCCGCCGGGTGAGTTGACGATTAAATCACGCTTACACGTTTTATTGTGCCCGGTTAGGGGAATAACTGGATATCGTATCTCTCTCGTAAGGTCGTAGCCTGGGAGCCCGCAACGCCGGAGTAAGGCGACGATGGCGTCTGCGGCACATGGAATAGGGATGATCTAAATTATCGAAGGCGTAACAGGATTGGTATCGGCCGCGTAGTAAGGTCGACAGCAAAACATCCTAATAGTGAAAGAACGAGGTACCCTGGCAATGTCCACATCGACAAAAAGCCGCAACCGAAAGTACGAAGCAGTTGAAAAAGCCCTGATCGCGCAGCGTGACGAACTGAGCGCGCGAATCAACGGACGCCTGGGCGATGTTTACATCGACCGCGAGCCCGACGATGAGGCCGCCCTCGCGAGCGACTCGGCTAGCAAAGACATGGCCGTGGCCACCCTGGAGCGCGAGCGCCGCACGCTTGCACAAATCGAAGCGGCCCTCTCACGGATCAAGAAGGGCGAATATGGGATATGCGCGTCCTGCGAAGAACCCATTCCAGACGCCCGCCTCAAGGCTCTCCCGTGGGCCCGGGTCTGCGTGCGTTGCGCCGAACGCGCTTCGCATGGCAACGGTCTTGCCGCGGATTAATCCCCGGCGCAGTAGCAGAAGAGCGGCACCGAGCCCTCGCTCGGTGCGCTCGTGTTATGCCCGTTGTAACCTTCAATATGGATAGGCGGCCGGTTACCAAGACCTCCCACTCGACCCGTGGGGTGCGGGCGCCTGTCTGCGATTAGTGAAGTGCGCCCGCGTGCTTTTCCTGCTCGGTCAATCCTCTGACGAAGGCGTCGGCCTGTTTCTCCGCTTCCTCCCGGGCGAATCCATAGCGCTCTTGAAGACGGCCCACGAGCTGGTCACGCTTGCCCCCAATCACTTCTAGGTCGTCGTCGGTCAATTTGCCCCACTTCTCGCGGAATTTCCCTTTCGACTGCTTCCACTTCCCTTCCAGTTGATCCCAGTTCATCGCGTTCTCCTTGGGAGTTCCCTTGGGGAGTCCCCTGCCACCCAATTAGCAGACCACTGGCGCGGAGGTTTGCCCATACACTGAAAACCTCATATTGGTTCGCCGATCGCTCTACTGTGTGATCGTGTATCGGAGCTCGGAAATCGGTGGCAGGGGTGCCTTCGTCTTTGGCAATCGCCCGATCGAGCGAAGCGACCAGAGGGATCGCTCTTGGTTTCTCGTTCCCAACCAGACAGAAGAGCCAAAAGCATTTCTCTTCTGCAACGATATCGAACGAGCTATCCTAGGACGCCGTATGAACCGCACAGTTTCCATCATCGGCGCGGGCCGCGTCGGAAGAACCCTGGGCAAATGCTTGCATGATCGGGGATGGCGAATCGGCGCCGTGGTCACGCGGTCGAAGGCGACTTCGCGCGCCGCGGCCCGTGCCATCGGAGATGGTACCCCCTATCAGACCATCACGCGTGATGCGCTCGGCGCGGGTATCATCCTGCTGACCACGCCCGACGACCTGCTCGCCTCGACGGCGGCCGAACTCGCCCGCACAGCGGGGCGTGAAGCGTGCCGCGGCAAAATCATTCTCCACGCGAGTGGGGCGCTTGACTGCGGCGTGCTGAGGCCGCTCGCCCGTGTTGGTGCTGCAACTGGTTCGCTTCACCCCATGCAGACCTTCTCAGGCCGCAATGTTCCGAAGCTGCAGGGCACGACTTTTGCCGTGGAGGGTGATCGGCGGGCGGCGCAAGCGGCCCGCTCCATTGCCCGGTCGCTCGGCGGCGTTCCCGTCGACATCGCTGGCAGGAACAAGCCCGCATATCACGCCTCGGCCATACTGGTCGCGGGCCACACGCTGGCATTGGCCGAGGCTGCCACGGAGGTTCTCATGGATGTAGGCTTTCCGCGTCGCCGCGCCCTAGAAACCCTGCTACCCTTGATGAAGCAGGTGCTTGCTAATTTCGAGCGGCTGGGCCCGCGCGCATCGTGGACCGGACCGGTAGCCCGGGGAGATTACGCGGTCGTGGCGCGGCACATGAAAGCGCTGCGGCGGTACCCGCCCGAATTTGAGCAATCCTATGCAACGCTCGCGCGTTTGAGCGTTCGTGTGCTATCGGAAAATCCCGGCCCCAAGCTTCGGCAGCTGGAGCGGGCGCTTAAGAATCCCAGGGGAGGCAAGACTTGAAGAAGCTGCATATTCCAGTCGAACACACCGCGCTCGCCAACGGCTTGCGCGTGGTCGTGTCACCTGACCGTTCCGCGCCCGTCGTTACGGTCGGAGTGTATTACCAGATCGGCTTTCGCCTCGAGCCGCAAGGCCGCAGTGGCTTCGCCCATCTTTTTGAGCACATGATGTTTCAGGGATCGGAAAATGCCGGGAAAATGGAGCATATTCGCCTGATCAATTCCTCCGGCGGCCTCCTCAACGGCACCACCCATTACGACATCACGAACTATTTCGAAGCCGTTCCTTCAAATGCGCTGGAGCGCGTGCTGTGGCTTGAAGCCGATCGCATGCGCGCGCTCAAAGTGGACGACGAAAATCTCCGCAATCAGCGCGATGTCGTAAAGGAAGAAGTCCGCGTGAACGTGATGAACCAGCCCTACGGCGGTTTCCCGTGGCTTGATCTTCCGCCGGTTGCCTTCCGCAGCTGGCCCAACGCGCACAATTTCTACGGCGATTTCGCCGATCTCGATGCCGCCACCCTCGCCGACGTGCGCAGCTTCTTCCGAACCTATTACGCGCCCAACAACGCGGTGCTCGTCATGATCGGCGATCTCGATGCCGCCGAGGCATTCGGGTTCGCCAAGCGCTATTTCGAGGATATTCCAGCCGGACTGCCCACCCCCCGCGCCGATGTCTCCGAGCCGCCGCAAACCGAAGAGCGCCGCGGCCAAGTGGAAGAGAAATTCGGGCCGCTCCCGGCCATTGCCGTCGGCTACACCCTGCCGAAGCGCGAAACGCGCGACTGGTACGCTGCTGGCATTCTCGATCGCGTCCTGCACGGCGGCCGCGCGGGACGAGTTCATCGCCGGTTGGTCCTGGAAGAAGAAATCGCGGTCGATGCGGACGGCAGCGCCGAGCTGTTTGACACCAACGGCCCGACCCAGATGGTTTCCCGCATCTTTCACAAGCCCGAATTCGCTTCCCAAGCGACGATTGCCGCCTACGACCGCGTAATTGGCGGCGTGCAAGACGCTCCGATCGAGGGGGCTGAACTCGATCCGGTTAAAGTGAAATTCCGCGCCGACTATTACTCCATGCTCGAAGGCGGCATGGGTTCCCACATGCCGCGTTTCGGGCTGATGCACTACCTGGCTTGCTTCACCCTGTTTGATGGCGATCCGCACCGCGTCAATACGATTCTTGACGGCTTCCTCGCCGTCACACCGGCCGAAGCTAGGGCCGTCGCGCAGAAATACCTGGTCCCGAGCAACCGCGCCATACTTGTGCGACGCCCGACGGCGATGGAGGTGACGCTATGACAACCACAAACGCCCCCGTCGTGGCCATGCGCCCCACAGCCGCACCACCGCTGGGCCCCGAACGCCCTGTCGCCTGGCCCCAGCGGACCCTGCGTACCCTTTCCAACGGCATGCAGGTTGTCGTAGCCGAAAGCCGCGCCTTCCCGAAGATATCGGCGCAACTTTTCTTCCGCAGCGGCAACGCCGTCGTGGCTCACAGCAATCCCGGCATTGCAGGCATGACGGCCACCGTCCTCCGTACCGGTACCACATCGCGCAACAGCCGCCAGATCGAGGAGGATTTGCGCCGCATGGGCGCCGACCTCGGCTCGCACTCCGGCGCCGATACGAGCGCACTTTCGGTCTCGGGCCTAGCCGAATTTTCGCGGGAATTGCTTGAACTAGTGGCCGATCTCGCGCAAACCGCTTCTTTCCCCGAGGACGAATTCGAGCGTGAGCGCCGCCAGCGCTTCGAAGAACTCCGGATCGAGCGCACTACTCCCGGCTTTTTAGCCAACGAGCGTTTTCGCCGCGTGCTCTTCGGCGAGCATCCCTATGCGCTCATCGCCCCGTCCGAGGAGCAAGTTGCCTCCTACCGCCGCGAGCAGCTCGAAGACTACTATCGCCAATATTACGTGCCGTCGGATTCGCTGTTGGTAATCGTCGGCGATTTCATCGCCGAGGCCATGCTCGACCAGGTGGAAAAGATCTTCGGCGCGTGGAAGGCTCCGCGACCAGCGGTGTTAAAGTTTCCGGCTCCGCCGCGACACTTGGGACGCAAAGTCCACGTGGTTCACTTGCCGGGAGCCGTTCAAACGCAAATCGTACTGGGCAACCTAGGCATCACGCGCCGCGATCCGGACTGGTACCGCGTCGTGCTCGCAAATTCCATTTACGGCGGCGCGTTTCATTCGCGCCTGGTCCTCAATATCCGCGAGCAGAAAGGCTACACCTACAGCCCGCGCAGCGCCAACAATGCGCTCCGCGAATACGGCTACTTCACCGTACACGCCGCGGTCCGCAACGATGTGGTCGCCGCCACGCTCACCGAAATATTTTACGAAATGGACCGGATGCGGTCTTTGCCGGTTACCGTGGAGGAACTGGAAAGCGCCCGTAACTATCTGAGCGGCGTTTTTTCGCTGGGTGTCGCCACGCAGGATGGCGTTCTCGGCCAGCTTTCAACCGTTTACCTGGAGCGCTTGCCGGAAGATTATCTGGAGACCTACCGCGCGCGCATCCACGAACTTCCCGCCGAGGAGGTCCTCGCCGCCGCTCGCCGGCACTTCGATAGCAAGAACTCTGAAATCGTGGTCGTGGGCGATCGCAACCAGATCTTCGAACAAGCTGCACTGTTTGGCCCCGTCACCGAATACACGACGCAGGGTCAGGAAGTCGTCTCCGGAAAACGCGTATAACCGGGCGCTGCGCTGCGTGCAATGATTGAATCGATGCCGGGTCCAATCGAAAGCCGAGGAGGGGCCAACCATCTTGTAAACGACTCGCGCGCGCAGGCGCCGTCAGCCCCGCCGAAACGCCCCGGACCTTGGATCCTGCGCCACGAAGCGTTTGTCCGCGCGATGTGCATGGTTGGGCTCTACATTTTCGGCGCGATCTTTCTGGTCTCGGTTCTCGCGCTGGGCGCCTTGGCTCTGGTCAGCGTGGTTCTCGCGGCCCTGTTCTTGGCGTTGCTCGGGATTGTGCTGTTTCTATGGGCACGCACTCGCCTCCGGCCCTGACCAAATGCATATGCGCTAGCCTTGCCGTCCCAATCTCAAAATACCTGGCGCCCCTTCTTCTTGCTGCCAATCGAGAACGGAATCTGGTCAGCGATCTCCACCCCGTACCCTTCGAGCGCCACCACCTTGCGCGGATGGTTGGTCAGCACGCGAATCCGCTGTAATCCAAGATCGGTGAGTATCTGCGCGCCAATTCCGCTCTCATGCTGCACCAGCCGCTGCCTTCCCAGATCCTGATCGAGCTGCCCGCGCGTGTGATAGAGAATTCGCGGCAGCGCCGCGCCCTCCTCCGAACGACCTTCGATTTGGAATCCACGGCCCGTGTGGTGGAGGTACACAAACACTCCGCAATGGGTCTCCGCAATCGCTTCGAGCGATCGTTCGACCATCTCACGGCAGTCGCACGCTGTCGAGCCGAGCACGTCACCGGTCAAGCAGTGGGAGTGCACACGCACCAGCGGCAGATGATCGCTATGGGCCGTCCCCCGGCCGCATTGCTGCAAGTCGCCGCGCACCAGCGCCACGTGCAGTTCGTTGTCCACATCGCTGGAGTAGGCGATCATTTTGAAATCCCCATACTTGGTGGGCAGCACCGATTCGCCGATCCGCCGCACGTAGCGTTCATGCTGCATCCGGTAGCGGATTACGTCGGCGACCGTCACCAGTTTCAGGCCGTGCTCTTTGCAGAATTCCGTGAGCTGCGGGATTCGCGCCATCGTCCCGTCGTCGTTCATTACCTCGCAAATCACGCCGGAAGGGTCCAGCCCCGCAATCCGCGAAAGATCGACCGACGCCTCCGTCTGTCCCGCCCGCACCAGCACGCCGCCGTTGCGCGCGCGCAGCGTATATACATGCCCCGGCCGTGCCAGATCCTCGGGCTGCGTCTGAGGGTCGGTTGCCGCGAGAATCGTTGTGGCGCGGTCGGAAGCGCTGGTGCCGGTGGTCGTCCCCAGGCGCGCGTCGATCGGCTCGCAAAAGGGTGTTCCGAATGCGGACGTATTGCGCGGCGAAATCGGCGCCAGCCCCAGCAGTTCGCAGCGCTGCTCGGTCAGCGTCAGGCAGATCAATCCGCGGCCGTACTTCGCCATGAAGTTGATCGCTTCGGGCGTCACCTTCTCGGCGGCCATGGTCAGATCGCCTTCGTTTTCGCGATCTTCGTCGTCCACCAGGACGATCATGCGCCCCTGCCGTATCTCTTCGATCGCTTCCTGAATCGTCGCAAATGGTGTTTTGTGGTTGTTCATAGCTGGTCGTTTGGGCACGGCTGCGGCCCGGCAAGGAAAGTGAATCCACACACTCCCCAGGGCTCTTCAGCCTTTCCAATGATAACCCACTACTGTCCCGATGGCCCCCCCTTCCGTCGCGGCGCGTGCGGCGCGGCCATCTACTCCGCAACACAGTTGCGACAGCGCGAACCCGCCCGCTCAAGTAAAAAGGGCGCCCCGGCCTTCCCCGGGGCGCCCTCGGTGTTCCAATCGAGCGGCCGCTCGCACGGCCCGACGACGTTTAGTACATCCCGCCCATACCACCGCCCGGGGGCATACCGCCGCCACCGCCGCCGGCTGCCTTCTTCTCGTCTTCCTTGATGTCGGCCACCAGCGCTTCGGTGGTGAGCATCAGGCCGGCAATCGAGGCCGCGTTCTGCAAAGCGAGGCGGGTGACCTTGGCCGGATCAATCACGCCAGCCTTGACCAGATCGCCAAACTCTCCAGTGTCGGCGTTGAACCCGAAGTTGTCGTCCTTGGACTCGCGCACGCGCCCCACGATCACGGCTCCCTCGTGTCCGGCGTTGAGCGCAATCTGGCGCATCGGCTCTTCCAGCGAACGCTTCACGATGTTGACGCCAATCGCCTCGTCGCCTTCGAGCTTCAGCTTTTCCAGCGCGTTGATGCAGCGAACCAGCGCCACACCGCCGCCCGGAACGATGCCCTCCTCGACCGCCGCGCGTGTGGCGTGCATGGCGTCCTCGACGCGAGCCTTCTTTTCCTTCAGCTCGGTCTCGGTAGCCGCGCCGACCTTAATCACCGCGACGCCGCCGACGAGCTTGGCCAACCGCTCCTGCAGTTTCTCGCGGTCGTAGTCGGACGTGGTGTCTTCCACCTGCGCCCGGATCTGCTTCACGCGGCCCTCGATTTCGCTCGACTTGCCCGCGCCCTCGACGATCGTGGTGTTGTCTTTGTCAATGGTCACCTTCTTGGCGCGGCCCAGATCTTCCACCTTCACGTTCTCGAGCTTGATCCCGAGATCTTCCGTGATGGCCTTGCCGCCTGTCAGCGTGGCGATGTCCTCGAGCATGGCCTTGCGGCGATCCCCGAAGCCCGGCGCCTTTACGGCGACGCACTGCAAGGTGCCGCGCAGCTTGTTGACCACTAGAGTGGCCAGCGCTTCGCCCTCGACATCCTCTGCGATGATCATGAGAGGCTTGCCCATCTTGGCGATCTGCTCGAGCAGCGGAAGCAGATCCTTCATCGAGCTGATTTTCTTTTCGTGGATCAGGATGCGGACGTCTTCGACGGCGCATTCCATCCGTTCGGGGTCGGTGACGAAGTAAGGCGAAAGGTAGCCGCGGTCAAACTGCATTCCCTCGACCACTTCGAGCGTCGTTTCCATGGTTTTCGATTCTTCCACGGTGATGACGCCGTCTTTGCCCACCTTCTTCATCGCTTCCGCGATGATCGAGCCGATCTGCCGGTCGTTGTTCGCGCTGATCGTTCCGACCTGCGCGATCATGTCGCCCTTTACGTCCTTGTGGAACTTCTTCACTTCCTCGACGGCCACTTCAACGGCTCGTTCGATCCCACGCTTGAGAGCCGTGGGGCTTGCACCGGCGGCCACCGTCTTCACGCCTTCGCGGAAGATGGCCTGCGCCAGTACGGTTGCAGTGGTCGTGCCGTCGCCCGCTACGTCGGAGGTCTTCGAGGCGACTTCACGAACCATCTGCGCGCCCATGTTTTCGAGCGGATCCTGCAGCTCGATTTCTTTTGCCACCGTCACACCGTCCTTGGTGATGATCGGCGCGCCGAACTTCTTCTCGATTACCGCGTTCCGGCCCTTGGGACCGAGGGTGATCTTTACGGCGTCCGCCAGCACGTTGACGCCCCGTAGGATCGCCTGGCGGGAATTCTCGCCAGTTACGATTTGCTTTGCCATGTCTATTCTTCCTCCTGGAAGTTTTTCAGATTGGTTGGCGGGAGGGCCCTACGCCCCCCCAGCGGTTACTTTTTGCCGCCGGCTGCTTTGGCGGAGGTGCCGAGCTTGGCGAGGATCTCGTCTTCTTTCAGGATGAGATATTCCTCGTCGTCAATCTTGATGTCGTTGCCGCTGTACTTGCCGAACAGGATGCGGTCCCCGGGCTTTACGTCGAGGGGGATCAACTCGCCCTTCTCCCGTCGTCCGTTGCCAACTGCGACCACTTCACCCTCTTGCGGTTTCTCTTTGGCCGAGTCAGGGATGATGATTCCACCCTTCACGGTTTCCTTCTCTTCGGTCCGCTTCACCAACACGCGGTCGTGTAGCGGTGTAATGTTGACAGCCATTTTTACAAGTCCTCCGATGGGATGCTCAGATTGCTTGGGCAGGTGAGCGCTGTGTTAGCACTCCTCTCAAGCGAGTGCTAATATAGCAGGGCTCGAGCTGGTGTCAAGCCAAAAGTTTGACAAAAGCATACTCACATTAAAACCGCCGACTATAAACTAAGGCTATTAATTACATTAAGATAAAAGACGCGTAAAGAGCATAAAAATGCTCCCTGTCGCAGCTTGGCAACTCGCGCGGACAATCCCCGCAAGTCATTGCAGTGTGACGGACGCTTCCCCGCAGAAGGGCTCCTGATGGGCCTTCGGTACAGCTTTCTGATGGCTGCCCCCCCTTGCTTTAGCAAAGGGTGGCGCTCGGACGGGAGTCCGGAAGAGCATTCGCTCTTAAAATGAGGCGGATTTCTCGTATCATTGGGAGGGGCTGAGGGAGGGGCTGAGGGAGGGGCTGATCCCCGAACCGATCGCACCGCAATGGCCAACCACTACTTCGAATTTCGCGATGTATCGAAATCCTTCGACGACAACGCCGTCCTGCATGGAGTGAATTTCTTCGTCGAACAGGGCGAGACCGCCGTCATCATGGGACGCAGCGGCGTAGGAAAGTCCGTGTCTCTGAAACTCTTGCTCGGCTTTCTTCAGCCCGAGGACGGCCGGATCATCGTCGCCGGGGAAGACGTCACGGACTGGAATGAGGCGCAGTTTGCGAAAATTCGCCGCCGCGTCACCATGGTCTTTCAATCGGGAGCCCTGTTTGACTCGCTCACGGTGGCTGAAAATGTGGCTTTCCCCCTGATCGGCCGCGAGGATTATAAGGACGAAGAGAAGATCGGCGAGCGCGTTACGGAACTTCTCGAAATGCTTGAGGTCAAGCAACTTGCCGATCGCTTGCCCGCCGACCTGAGCACCGGGACCAAGCGCGCCGTCGCCATTGCGCGTGCCCTTGCCGAAGACCCCGAGGCGATCCTCTACGATGAGCCCACCACCATGGTCGACCCCTTGATGGCCTCGCACACGAGCAACCTGATCCTGAAATTGAAGACAAAGTTTCATAAGACTTCCATCGTCGTGACCCACGATACGCACCTGGCCAAGAAACTTGCCGATCGCGTCATTTTTCTCCAGGAGGGCCGCGTCGCCTTCTTCGGCACGTGGGCGGAGCTCGAGCGCTCACAGGATCCTTTCCTGCGCAACTTCCTTCTAGAAGACGCCCTCATTCCCGCGCTGGACATCACCGCGTGACAGAGCGCGCGTCCCTTGATGCGAATCAGCAGCTTCCCCGCGTCATGGGCTTCTGGGATGTGCTGCTGTTCAACATCGCCGCGGTTCTTGGTCCCCGCTGGATCGCCGCCGCCGCGCATAACGGCGCATCCTCGATTACGCTTTGGATTCTGGCGGCACTCGGATTCTTTGTCCCCACCGCGCTCGTGGTCGTAGAGCTATCGTCCCGCTTTCCGGAAGAGGGCGGGCTCTATGCGTGGTCCAAGGATGCCTTTGGCGCCTTCCACGGCTTTGTCGCGGGTTGGACGTATTGGATCTACAGCGTCTTCTATTTCCCGGCACTGCTTCTTGCGAGCACCGCGATGAGCGCCTATGTAATCGGCGCCCGGGGAGCGGATCTGGCGCAAAATCGCATGTACTTGCTTGCCGGGTCTTTCTTTATGCTGGGGGTGGCTGCCATTCTCAACATCGTGGGATTGAATATCGGCAAGTGGCTCCAGAATGCCGGCGGCGTCGGCACCTATCTTCCGCTGCTGATGCTCCTGGGAGTCGCGCTCCTGATCTGGTTTCGCCACGGATCAGTCACGCAATTCACGCGGGCAAGTCTGGTCCCTCACTGGGACTGGGACACGGTCAATTTCTGGCCGCAGCTTGCATTCGCATTCACCGGCCTCGAGATGGCCTCGATGATGAGCGAGGAAATCCGCCACCCACGCCGTACCCTCCCGCGCGCGATCTTCGGCTCGGGCGGCCTGATCGCCGCAATCTATATCGTGGGAACGATCGCCGTACTGATTCTGATTCCCGCTGCGCAGGTGGATCCGAAAAGCGGCGTGTTTCAAGCGATCACTTCCGGTTCGACCATGCTGCGAATTGGAGCGGTCGGCATCCTGGCCGCGCTCCTGGTGTCGGTGGGAAACGCCGGCGGCGTGGGCACCACTGTTGCCGCCACCGGACGCCTCCCCTTCGTAGTAGGAATCGACCGCTACCTGCCGCCCGTGTTCGGCAAGCTCCACCCGCGCTGGAAGACGCCCTACGTTTCCATTCTCGTGCAGGCAGGCGTCTCGTCAATCATCTTGCTGCTGATCCAGATCAACGAAACCGCCAACAGCGCCTATCAAATTCTCGTAGACGCGACCACCATCATCTACTTCCTCTCGCTGCTCTATATGTACGCGGCGGCGATCAAGCTCGCCTATCGCAAGGATCGCGGTGCGCATCCGAACGCCGTCCTGATACCGGGAGGGAAATGGGGGGTATGGCTGGCGGGGTCGCTCGGCTTTCTGGTGGTGCTGGGAGGGATTGGGCTCTCACTGATTCCGCCCGGTGAGTCCCCCAACAAATGGCTGTTCGAAACCAAGTTGCTCGGCTGCACGGTCGTCTCCGTGCTCTTGGGCCTGGTCCTTTATTATCGCGGAGCCCGCGAAAAAGCCCGCGCCGCCATGCATCTGATCTGAAGACCGACTCGTTTTGAGTTTGCCCGTCCACGCTGAACAGGAGGCAGCCAGGGGTTGAAGTTGCGTCATCCTGAGAAACCAAGCGACCAGGACTCTGTCTCTCTGTTTCGCCCCCGCGGCGAAAACTCCACGACGCCCGAGGTTTTCTGCGACGCTAGCGGCATCGGAATCAGGCATCCCGGCTAGGGCGCCCTCAGGCTGTGCACTTCAGCGATGTAGCCGCCAGGAAACTGCACGACCGTGCTCACCCGATCCTTCATCGTGTACGGCGCGGATAGAACCTTCACGCCGGCGGTCTTGGCCTTTTCCAGCGTAGCGGTGAGGTCCCGCACCTGGTAGCCGGTCACTTCGTGCCCGAACGGATACGGCAAATGGCCATCGGTCACCATCACCTGCACGTTGCCAAACAAAGATACGATGCGTATGCGCCGATACGTCTCTCCCGCGCGCCCAATCTCGCCTGCGTCAGCCTGCGGGTCATCCGACACGACCGTGCCTTGGGAGAAGCGCACGAAACCGTTGACGAAGTGGTCGGCTTCATCCCGCGACACATAAACACGGTTGTCGGGAACCATATCGAGGGGTGCATACGAAGGTGGCGTGAAGTGCCAGTACAGCTGCATCTTGACCCCGCCCGGCCACTGGATGACGGCGTCGATTCCAATTGCGTCCTGGAATGGCTCGACGATCACGTCCGCTCCAGCTGCACGAGCGGCTTTGATTGCCTGGCCCATGTCGCTCACCAGATATCCGGTTCGCTCCTGCCCGAAAGGAAACGGTATCGGTGTCTGAAACGCGAAGACCGACAGCGTGCCGGCGGGAGTCCATACATATCGGAACTCCGTGCTGCTCGGCACCGGCAGAACGTTTGTAACGGTCTGCTTGGACGGCTGGCCGCCGAACGTGGCGACAACGCTATTTACCAACGCATCCAAATCACCGGGAGCAACGTATACGTGTGTCGAGTCGTATTGCGCTCCCACCGCGACACCCGCGGCGCGCGTAGGCGCGGCCTGGCCCCCGGTCGAGAAAGCCGCAAAGGGAAGCAACAAAAAGATCGCCAGCGACAACTTCGTGGCAAAGGTGGTCGCGCAAGCTCCCGGTCGATCATGCATTCTTTGCTAAACCACCTTCTCTAGAACCCTTCTTCGATCAATTGTCTCACCGTGAGCCGAGCAGACGCCCTCACAACCTGCCCACCAAGCAGACTCTCCACATACTTCGCCAGAATGTCGCACTCGAGATTCACCAAATCGCCCACGGCCACCTGCCGGACACTCGTGTGCTCGTAGGTATAGGGAATAATGGCGATGCTCGCTACGCCATCCACCCAGCGCGCCACGGTTAGGCTGATGCCGTCAATTGCAAGGGAGCCCTTTTCGGCCACGTACCGGCGCAAATCCTCGGGCACGCGCACCGCAAGCCACCAGTTGTCGCCCTCAGGACTCAACTCTGTCACCCGGCCCGTACCATCCACGTGCCCCTGCACAAAATGTCCGCCCAGCCGGGCCCCAGCCACAAGCGACCGCTCCAGGTTGACAAGATCCCCGGCTTTCTTCTCACCAAGCGAAGTCCGCCGCAGCGTCTCACCGGAAAGATCAGCCGAGAACTGATAAGCATCCGACTCGACCACCGTCAAGCAGCACCCATTCACAGCAATGCTGTCGCCAAGCCCCAGGTCGCTTGCGAGGGCCTCTGCGCCCACCAAGCTCACACGAAGGCGCCCGCCGTCTGCGCCACCTTCGAGCGATTCAATTTTTGCGGTGTGTTCCGTTATGCCCGTAAACATCGCGAAAATATCCTTCCACGGCGAAATCGCGTCCATACTCGCGCAGCGTCAACCGCGAGAGCAAAGGCGCTTTCGGGAAGCCGCTCGACGGCATTTGCGCAAGCGGCACGCCGCCGGTTCCCATGATCTTCGGCGCGTAGAACAGCACCATCTTGTCTACCAGCCCTCCGCCGATGGCGGCGCCGTTCACTTCTGCTCCAGCCTCGATCAGCAGGTTCAAAATCTGCCGCCGCCCCAAATCGCAGAGCACCCCACGGAGTTCCAAGCGCCCTCTCGGTGCCGGCACGCTGACCACCTCCACTCCCGCTCGCTCCATCGCGCGGCGCTTTGCGGAGTTCGATGCCTGCGCTGTAAACACCACTACATCATCGTTGGCCGATTGCACGATTTTCGCCTTCGGCGTGATTCGCAGTTTCGAATCCAGCACCACCCGCAACAGCTTTCTCCGTCGCGCCCGTCCCGTTCGGTCCGTCAAAAGCGGGTCATCTGCGAGAACGGTGCCGATCCCGGTTACAACAGCGTCTGCCGCGTGCCGCAACTGCTGAGCGGCTTCCCGCGCCGCGCCTTTGGTAATCGCCGTTTCATGCCCGGGCTTCATGGCGATTTGCCCGTCCAGGGTAAGCGCGGCCTTGAGGGTGACAAACGGCAGACGGGTCGTGATCCAGCATGCATAATCTTCATTCAGGTGCACCGCCTCGTCTTCGCCAACGCCCTCGGTGACGCGGAGTCCAGCTGTGCGCAGTTCCGCGAAACCCTGGCCAGCCACTTCGGGATTGGGATCCGGCATCGCAGCCACCACGCGCTGCACGCCGGCTTGGATGATCGCTTTGGTACAGGGGCCCGTCCGCCCCGTGTGGCAGCACGGCTCAAGGTTCACATACAGCGTCGCGCCCCGCGCCTTGTGTCCCGCTTCGCGCAACGCGACAATTTCGGCATGGTCGCGCTCGTCAAACAAATGATATCCGCGCCCGACCACTTCGCCGTCTTTCACTACCACGACCCCTACCATCGGGTTGGGATGCGCCAGTCCGGTGCCTTCGCGGGCAAGTTGGAGGGCCCGCTCCATCCATGTGCGGTCGTCCTCGCTGGCGCTAGTCGAAGAGCGAATTGACGTAGGTTTGGGCATCGAAGGGCACCAGATCGTCTATCTGCTCACCCGTTCCGACAAAGCGGATCGGCAAATTCAGCTCGCGCGCGATCGCGATGACGATACCGCCTTTTGCGGTGCCGTCGAGCTTCGTCAGCACGATCCCGGTGACCCCGGTGTGACTCCAGAACTCGCGCGCCTGGTTCAGGCCATTCTGTCCGGTGGTCGCGTCGAGCACGAGCAGCACCTCGTGCGGCGCGCCGGGCACGACCTTCCCCGCCGTGCGCTTCATTTTCTCAAGCTCCGCCATCAGGTTCGATTTCGTATGCAGGCGGCCCGCCGTATCGACGATCACCACGTCACTTGATCGCGACCGCGCCGCCGTGAGCGCGTCGAAGATCACCGCCGAAGGATCGGAGCCCGATTTCTGCTTGATCAATTCCACTCCGGACCGCTTCGCCCACACTTCAAGCTGCTCGATAGCCGCCGCGCGAAACGTATCCGCGGCGCAGAGCATGACGCCGGCGCCTTCTTTTTTCAAGCGGTTCGCGAGCTTGCCAATCGTGGTGGTCTTCCCCGTCCCATTCACGCCCACCACAAACAAAACGCGGGGCAACGCATCGGCCTTACCGTTGGAACTCGGAAGAGCCTTGGCCAGTATTTTTACGATTTGATTCTTGAGTTCCACCTTCAACGACGCAGAACCTTCGAGCTTGTGCTGGTTCACCTGTTCGCGCAACGCCGCCAGCACTTCCCGGGTGGTCGTAACGCCGATATCGGCGCTGAGCAGTGCCGACTCAAGCCGCCCCAGAAGCTCGGGATCGACGGGCCGGTCGCCCGTCAGTATCTGCTCGACCTTTGCCGCCAGCTCCGTCCGTGTCTTGCTGATGGACTCTTTGAGCTTCTCCAGCAGCGTAGGTCCAGGCTTCCCGAAAAGTGAAATCATGAAATCCCGTTCGCAGTCAGCAGTAGATGGCGCTTCATTCTAACAGAGAGGCGCCGGTCGCACCGATGTGACAGGGCAGGGCGTGGCATCCGGAGACAAAGGGAGGGATCTGCATTTTCCTGGGATTGGTCAGGTCCGGACTTCGAGCGATCTCCCCAGGCCGATCACACTTCCACAAGCGTCGCGCTCAGCCGCAGCATCCCATTGCGGATGGCTGTTTCGAGCGCCGCCACGACCACGGGGTCAAACCGCGAAATGGCCAGAGAGCGAATGCGCTCGAGCGCAAAATCCAAATCCATCGCCGATTGGTAAGGCCGGTTGGTCGTGATGGCGTCCAGCGTATCGGCCACCGCGATAATCCGCGCCATCAGTGGAATCTGCTCGGCGGACAAGCCGTACGGGTAACCCTTGCCGTCCATCCGTTCGTGGTGCAGCTCGATTCCCGGCAACACTTCCTTCAACTGACCTACGGGCCGCATGATGTTGGCGCCCTTGATGGTGTGCTGCTTCATCAAGTCGAATTCTTCGTCCGTCAGCTTGCCCGGCTTCTTCAGCACGCGGTCATCGACGCCGATCTTGCCGACGTCGTGCAGCAGCGCGGCGATGCGCAGCCGGTCCAGGTCCTCGACGTCTAGTCCCAACCCGTGTCCAATGATCGTCGAATAGCGCGCGACGCGGCCCGAATGCCCCCGTGTGTACGGGTCCTTTTCGTCGATGGCCGCCGCGAGCATCCGGATCGAGCCAAGGAACAGCTCGTGGTTTTCCTCGGCCGCCAGCCGCAGCTTGTCGACGTACTGCTCGATGTGCCCGGCCATCTGGTTAAAGGTGTCGGCCAGCTCTCCAATTTCCGCCGGGCCGCGCACCTCGACCCGCTCGTGAAATTCCGCGCGGCTCATCGCGCGCGTCGATTCCACCAGCCCGCGGATGGGCCGCGTGATACCCAGCGCGAAAAGATACCCTATGATCAGCGCGACGAAGGTAACCACTACCACAAAGCTCAGCGCCTGCGCCGTCAATTCCTTCACGCCCGCATCCAGGCGCGCGTTGTCGAGGCCGCGTTGCGCGATTACCGCCCAGCCTAGCTCCGGAATCGTGCTATAGGTACCGATCATTTCGACGCGGCTGCCCTTTCCCTTGCCAGGAAGCGTGAACCCCATTGTCTCGGTCGCGCGCAATTCCTGAGGCAGTTCCCTCACCTGCTTCACCAGCGGCGACAGGGAGGTCACATCCTGCCCCGGAACGAATTCTTGGGTATCGGGGTAGGCGACGATATGCCCGTGCACATCCACGATGTACACCGTGCGATCGCGAACGCTGGCGTCTTGCATGCGCGCCAGAAGCCGGTCGATCGAAACAACCGCCGCGAACATTCCCGCGAACTGCCCGTCGGCCAGCAGCGGCACCGACATGACCAGGGCCGGCCGGTTATCCTTCCCCAACCCGAACGGCTCGCTCACGAAGTTGAGCGACTCAATACTCGCCGTGAACGCGCGCTTGAGCGCCACCTCCACGAACGGGTCCTGATCGGCGCGAAAGCTCCCGGCGGACTGCCCCTTCGCTTCCTTATCGACCGCAGTAACGTAGAGAATATTCGGGTTATTTTCGACGAAATCTTGGAGCAGGCGCGAGAGCTGCGGCGCGTGCGTCGGATCGTCCACGTTCTCGATCCAGCCGGTCAACGCCAGCACCTGCCGTTGGTTCTGAAGCTGTTCGTGGAGGCTCTGTTCTACCTGAAGGGTTTCGCTCGCGAGCGACCTCGTGATCTCGCTCTGCTGCACCCGCTCGGTATCCTGCAGCTTTTCTTCGCTCAGACGGATGACCTGGCGGTGGTAGAGCCAGAGCGGAGTGACGCTGACAAGCAGAAGGGCGCCCAGCACGATCCAGAGAATGCGAAGCTTCCGCGTCGAGAGCTTTGGGGGCGCCGATAGGGGCATACAAATGCCATTCATATGCTATCGAACCCGAGAGATGGGCACAACGGAACCGTCCAACGGCGTTGCGGATATGCCACGTCCGCAATCGCACCGACAGACGATAGGCCCACAATAACTTGCACTCGCCGCAGACAAGGGGTTGCCTAGCCATTGATGAGCAGCGTTTTCAGCCCTCTGGAAAGGGCCGGCCCGGATCATTGACCCCTGCGCTGGGCATGCAGTTTCTAGGATTGTGGAAACTTCAATCGCGGCTCTTGTCCCGCAATCAGTCGCTCGATATTCGAGCGGTGTTTCCATAGCACGAGAAGAGAGATCAGTATCGTTCCCTGCGTCAGGTAGCCGGGCGGCGCGTGCCGCGGGGCATAGAGCACATAGACCAGCACAGGCATCGCCGCCGCCGCAGCCACCGACCCGAGCGACGCATAGCGCCAGAACGCCACCACAAGAATCCACACGATCACCCCTGCCAGTACCGCTTCGCGGCAAATCGGGAGAAAAACCCCCAGGCTTGTGGCGACACCTTTCCCGCCTCCAAATCCAAGCCAGACCGGGAACATGTGCCCCACCACCGCCGCAATCGCGGCAGCCATCATCCAGCGCGTGCCGCTGCTGCCGTGCGCCCAGCGCTCCGCAATCAGCACAGCCGCGTAGCCTTTTGCGGCGTCTAGAACAAGCGTCAATGTGCCCGCCGCGAGGCCGGCGTGGCGGGTGACATTCGCAGCCCCGATATTGCCGCTGCCCTGACCTCGTATGTCGTCTCCGTCCCCGGCCCGTACGATCAGATAGCCAAACGGGATCGAACCCAGCAGATACGCGATGATCAAAACCAACCCTGGATCGCTCACGCAGAACCTTTCACGAACGGGAACGCTTGCAGCTTCCTATATTGGGCGCCCGCCTGTTTCAAAATGCTTTCAAATAAATAGAATGCCGTGCCTGGCGCCGATCCAAGGCTTCGCCCCTCGAGTTCCCGGGCCGCTCGAACCAGCTTCTGGACCTCCCCGGGAGAAAGCTTTTCGGGTTCCAGTCGTGCCAGAGTCAAATGGGGTAGGAATTTCCGCGAGTCCCGCGGTATTCCAAGCGGCACAAGCGCTTCGTCGATATCGCCTGCAAGCTTGGCCAGATTCGCAGATGCCTCCACGCCGCACCACACCACGCGCGGTCGCCGCTCGCTCGGGAAAAACCCGCATCCGCGAAATTCCATCCCAACCGGTTGCTCCGACCGGATCGCCGCCAGCGCGGCGCAGATCGAATCGAAATTCTCTGGGTCGGTGTTGCCGATAAATTTCAGCGTGACATGAATCCCCTCCGGGCGAACCCAGCGCGCGCCAGGACACTGCCCCTTGAGCCGCGCGATCAGTTCCCGGAACCGCTGCCTGACGGCCTCCGGCAGATCAAGCGCGACGAAAAACCGCACGCATCAACTCCGCCCGTAGGAAGGAAGCAGAAAGTAGCGCCGAGCCATGTCGAGCGCAGATTGGGAAGCGAACAGGCGTATGCGATCGCGGTCGCCCACAAAGCGAAACTCTTTCTGGCGCGGGCCCCGCTCGTCCGCGATCCCGATGTAGGCCAATCCCACCGGCTTCTCCGGCGAGCCGCCGCCGGGGCCGGCGATCCCCGTCACGCCGATTCCAATGGTCGCCCCGGTCCGCTTGCGGATTCCTTCAGCCAGCGCCATTGCCACTTCCGGACTCACCGCTCCCTTTGATTCCAGCAGCGCGGGCGGCACATCCACGAGCCGCGTCTTCAGATCGTTGCTGTAGCACACCACACCGCCCAGGAAGTAAATGGAGCTTCCCGGCACATTCGTAAGCCGCTCGGCCAGCAGGCCTCCGGTGCAGCTTTCGGCAACCGCAATCGTCGCGCGATTCTCGGTCAAAATGCGCCCGACCACTTCCTCGAGCGCTTCGCCGCGCGTTGAGAAAAGATGCTCTCCCAGCGCCAGGGCCATGCGGTCGACGATTTCATCGAGCAGCCTTTCCGCCTTGCCCGCATCATCGGACCAAACGCTTGGATGAAGCTGGATGCCCGGAGGAGAAGCAAGAATCGTCGTTTCCGTATTCGGATAGAGCGCATAGAGCGGTGACACGCGCGTCTCCACTTCCGATTCCGGCAGGCCGGTGATGCGAAGTTCGCGCGTGAAGAGCCGCATGGGCTCTGCGAATCGCGCCAGACGCGGCTTCACTTCCGCCTCAAAGAGCGCTTGCAGCTCCGCGGGCACGCCGGGAAGCAAAATCACGATGTGCCCGTTGGCTTCCAGCCAGAGCCCCGGCGCGGTTCCCTTGGGATTGGGCAGAACCGTCGCGCCTTCCGGCACCAGGGCCTGCCGCGCGTTGATCTCCGGCATCACGCGCCCGGGACGGAACCGCTGAAAGCGTTGCTTGATGTACTGCAGGATGTGCGGGTCGGTATGCAGCTTCCGCCCGAGCAGCTCCGCGACGGTTTGGCGCGTGCGGTCGTCGTCGGTGGGCCCCAGCCCTCCCGACGACACGACCAGCTCGGCGCGATCCAGCGCATGCCGGAACGACGAACGCATCTCGTCGGGCCCATCCCCCACCACCGCCTTGTGAATCACGCGAATGCCCAGTTGGTTGAGCTGCGAGGTAAGAAAAAGAGAGTTCGTATCGAGCCGAAAGGGAGTGAGCAGTTCTGAACCGACGGCGATGATTTCTGCCCGCATAGCGGCCAATTAACCGTTCAGGGGAAGCCCTTCGACGTCCCAGTCGAGCGTGTAGAGAGCGCTGTTGGTGGTGACCATCGCGCGATGCGTGGGCAAAAGCGCGAGCCCCACAATGTTGCTTCCGCCAAGCACCACTTCCGCTTCCGCCGCGGGAGTCAGGCGAACAATGCCGCGCTTGCCTCCGAGCGATCCGGCCACGTAGAGATTGCCAAAACGATCAAAGGCCAGGCCCTGCGGGCGGCCCAGTCCCCGGAAAAACACGCTCACTTCACCGGCCGGCGAAATTCGAAAAACGCGATCGTAACTCGATGTCGTCGGCCCGGTGACGAAGAGCTCCCCCGCCGGGCTGAATGCCAAATGGTAGGCGGCGATCGATGGCTCGAGCGTGGCAAACACAAAAATTTCCCGCTCGGGGCTGATCTTGAAAATCGTCCCGCTACGGTCGCCCACATAGAGACTTCCGCTCCGATCGAACGCAATCCCGGTCGCAATGCCCATGCCCTCAATCCACTGCGTCGAGCGCCCGTCGGGAGAAACGCGGTGCACCGTTCCGTCGTTGCGGCAGGTGACAAACAGATAGCCGTTCTTGTCGAGCGTCAATCCCGTCGGATTGATCAGCTCGGTGATAAAAGGCTTCACGGAATGGTTCGCGGTGATCTTGTAGAGTGAAACGGGAACTTTCTGCCCGCGCTGACCGCTGAACGTCACATACACATTGCCATCCGGATCGACGGCGGGGTTGCCCACCGGATGCAAGTTATCGGCGATCTGCACGCCCAGAGCTATCGGAAATGGGGCGCTCTCCACGCTGCCCATGCGCACGCGCACCGCGCCGCCCACCGCCCCTTCGGGCACGCGGGCGATCAGCACTTCCTCTGCGGCCATCACCACGCTGCCTTCCGCCGCTCCAAACTGCACTTGCGGCCGGGTGTGGTTACGCACGGCGAAACCAGTTCCCCGAATGGAGAGCTCGCCTCCCGGAAGAGCCGCAGCCGGTTTCACACTCTCGATCCTCGGGGCGCCGTTCGTTTTTGCAATCAAATCAAGTTTTCCTTGGTTCTTACAGTTCTACTAGCTGCTCCCGCGAAAGTCCCGTTAAATTGCGGGCACCGCTCTGCTAGAGTCCAGCGGCTCGCGCGATCCACAACCCCACCGCGGCGTAAACGCCGGCCATCCAATCGTCGGCCATGATTCCTAGCCCACCCGGCAACGACTCCGCCTGCCGCGCCGGAAACGGCTTCCAGATGTCACATGCTCGAAAAAGTATAAAACCCAGCAGCAAATATTTCCAGTTCAGGGGCGCGAGCGCCGCCACGTAGGTGAGCAATTGCCCAGACACTTCGTCCACCACGACGCACTGCGGGTCCTTCGTCTGCAAAAATGTCGCTGTACGGTCGGCCGCCCAGACGCCGACCAGAGCAATCGCCGCGGTGGCAAGCCACGCGGGCAAGAGGCGCAGGGAATGAACGGCCCAAAATGGACCGAAGACGCCCGAGACAACGCGGGAGCCCAGAAAACAATAGAGAGCAAGGCCCACAACCGAACCCCCTGTCCCTGGAGCAACAGGGATGTAGCCGATCCCGCAGACCGTAGCGGCGGCGAGCGCCATAGAGGGCTTGCGGCCGGTCTCGGGGCCCGCTGCCGCTGCCGGGGAGGACTCATAGGAAGGCAAGTCAGTCCTGGTCCTCATCGGCATTTCGACCGGCCTTCTTGGGGGGTGGCGCATCCGGCATGGATTCGTCCACCACCGGTTCGCTGATCTTGTATTTCTCGCTCGCCCAGTTGCCCAGATCGGTCAGCCTGCACCGCTGGCTGCAAAACGGAAAATCGGCAGACGCCTCGGAGTCGGTAGGCTTCCGGCAGATCGGGCATTTCCACTTCATACGCCAAGAATACCCCCGAACCGCTAGCTCGTAAAATTCCTCTGGCCGGCCAAAGGCTTCTAGAGGGCGGAGCTTCTGTTCCGACATCAACGCCGGCGCAAAGCGCGCTTTCTCTCGCGGTGTCTTTCCCGCGAGTCTTCCATCAGATTCACTTCAAATTGAGAGCGCCGCCCGCTGTTCACGGGTTCGGAAACACCGACTCGTTAGCAGGAGGTGAGAATCGGGAACCACTCATTGGCTGGCAGGGTGGGCGCGCGGGAAGACGTAGGAGCGGGAGCATGAATTTCGGTTACGCGGCCGATCAGGTCGTAGTCTTTTGCGCCGGTCACCTCGACGGTCGCCAGTGTGCCAGGCGCGGGCAGGTCGGCCGCCTCGGTCAGTCCCTCGAACTCGGTGATGAAGACTTTGCCGTCGATATCGGGAGCCATTCCTGGAAGGCGCGCCTCCCAGATCAGGTCGGTATCTTTCGAAGGGCCCTCGAGCATCACCAGGAGCTTTTGATGCAACTGTCGGCGCAATTTGCGCCGCACAATTCCCTTTTGCAGCTTCATGAGCGCATTCTTGCGCTCTGCAATTGTCTCCGCATCGACCTTGTTCTCGTGGCGGAAGCTCTTCGCGGCATCCTCGTCGGAATATTCGAACACGCCCATCCAGTCGAATTCCGCGGCGGACACAAAATCGCACAACTGCTGAAAATCCCGCTCGGTTTCACCCGGAAACCCGACGATGAACGAAGTGCGAATCGACACGCCCGGAATCGTCGCGCGGATTTTCTCGAGCATTTTCAGGAAGGCGCCGGCGTGGGAACCGCGCTTCATTTTCGCCAGCACATCGCGGCTCGCGTGCTGCAGCGGAATATCCATATACTTCGCGAGACGCGGGTGCGCCGCGATCGTCTCAAGCAACCGCGGCGTGATGCGGTTCGGATAACAGTAGAGAAAACGCACCCAGTGCAATTGCTCTACCTGCGCCAGGCGTTCGAGCAGCAGCGGAAGCCCGTCGCGAATCCCCAGATCTTCGCCGTAGTAGGTCGTGTCCTGCCCGATCAGCGAGATTTCGCGCACGCCCGCGGCCGCGAGGTTTTCCGCTTCGCGCACCACCGACGCAAAGCGACGGCTGCGAAATTTCCCGCGCAGCTGCGGGATCACGCAAAACGTGCAGGGATGGTCGCAGCCCTCGTTGATCTTGATATAGGCGGTGTGGCGCGGCGTCGATAGGATGCGGGGCGAAAAGTCGTGGTAGAGATAGGTGGGCGCTTGGCCCGCGGCCGACGCCTGGGCGTCCAGTTCGCCTTCGCAGGCGGCAAGGATCTGCTCCACCTCACCGGTCCCGATCACGGCGTCAACTTCGGGGATCTGCTCGCGGATTTCGTTGCGATACCGCTCGACCATGCATCCGGCGACGATCAGCTTTTGCGCGCGGCCGAATTTCTTGTACTCGGCCATTTCGAGGATCGAATTCACCGACTCCTGCTGCGCGGGCGCAATGAAGCTGCACGTATTCACCACGAGCACGTCGGCCTCGGCCGGCCGCGGCGTAATCTCGTATCCCCCACGCGCCAGAACGCCCATCATCACCTCGCTGTCGACGAGGTTTTTCGGGCACCCCAGACTCACAAATCCGACCTTCGGCATCTCAGACCAGTTCCTCATGCCACCACTGGGAATAAATGATTCTACCATGTTCTTCGACTGCGCCTTTCCCGAGCCAGGAGCGCGAAACAGCGCTCTTGCAGGGCGCAAATGTCGAGTCATTTCGCCTGAAACGGAGCCGCCAAAAGTCACCCCGAGTCGCTACAGGAGCACCCGGCTGGCGTTTGGGGGGAGGGGAGCGGCCCGATCTGCCCAACGCTCGGTCGCTTTCGACATGTTCAGGCGGTAGTCGGGGGAAAAGCAAGCAGGATGCGAGCCGGTTTGCAGGGCCGTAGTTGCCGTGGCGTTTGGGAAAAGTGGACCTTCCCCGTGGATGAATAAGGAGACAGCCGAGCCCAACGGCAAAACCGACCGAGGCGCCTTCGCTTTAAAACTCTTCGCCCCCGCCGGCGTTTACGACACCGGAACGCCATGAGAGGTGACGGGAACAACGGCCGGTACCCGCATCACCGTCGATTGACCACCTCGGGACCGGGGAAAAAATGCGTGCCCCCCCGTCGTGGCGAAGGGGATTGCACTCCGATCCCCTGAGGCAGGCGAAGCGGCGGGAGTTTGGAACCCAAGGGTCTGTTTTGGGAGTGAGCGGATGAAGGTAATCATCACCCACCCTTCCTGGGAGTGCAGCCGTCGCTCGTAGCCGGGCATTTTGCCTTTGCCCTTGTTCAGGATGTAGAAAAGGTCGCCGTCGGTGAAATCCTTGAGCGAGCTGGGATCGCGCCAGTCACGGCAGTCGTAGTGGGAGGCGCCGGACATAAACCCCTTCCCATTGCCGTTTTTACCGTGGCAGACCGCGCAATCGGACTTGAGGTAGCTCTGGTTGCCCTGGGCGATGGAATCGGCGGTCGGTTTCACCGGATTTTGGCGGCTTGACTCCTGCGCGGGCACCTGAAATTCCGGCTGTGGCGCCTTGGTCTGGCAGCCCGCGAGCAACAGCCATGACAATAGCAAAGCTGCCAAGTCTCCGCGCATGGGACGCCTCTTTCAATCCACGCAAGATCTCTCTCGCGTATCCAGGCGCACAATGTAGCACGGCTGGCCTAGGGGGACGCGTGGCTGCGATCACTGGGGATGGTGACGCAAATCACCGAAATGCTGGTTGCGTCGGATGGGGGGCCTGGGAACGCCGATATCCCGGTTGGCGGGGGTAGAGGTAGATAGAAGCGCGATTGAGCAGAATGGCACTCCCGGGAACAGTGGGGCCTTGTGGTCGCGACGCACCCGTTGCGGCGCACATTGCGCTACGACGCGGCTGCGGAAATAGAAACGTGCCCGCGCTTAGCGTGAAACCGTGACGGGATCGGCATTCGCGGTTTCACGCGATTTGGCCTCCGGCTGTGCTCGCACCACCAGCACCGGGCACGCTGCCAGCTTCACCACTTTCTCCGCCACCGAGCCGAAGGCAAGCTTGTGCCAGCCCGTCATGCCGTGCGTGGCAATCACAATCAGATCGACGCCTTCCTGCTCCGCGATGCGCAGCAACTCCATGCTCACATCGTTGGACGTACCGACTAGGGACCGGACCTTTAACCCGCGCGCGCCAATCGTCCGCACCATCTCGTCGAGCCGCTTCTGCGCGTCCTTGTGCAGTTCCTGCTCGTATTCTCCCTCGTGAAAAAACGCGGAAGCCGAAGGCAGCTTGGGAATGGCCGGCACGACGTGAACGAGGCAGAGTTCCGATCTGAAACAGGAAGCCAGGTCCACGGCTGCCTTCACCGCGTCATCGCAATGCTCGCTGAAATCGATCGGAGACATGATCAGCTTTGCAGGGAACATACGTGTGCTCCTTATTCGCGTAAGATTCAGAGACGTCCCGCTTACGATCCGCAAGACACCGGTCGATTAGCCGCCCAACGAACGGAACGCCCAGAATAGTGTGGCCGACAAAATGATGGAGGCGGGAAGAGTCAGCACCCACGCCATCGCGAGATTGCGCACCGTGCCCCACTGTAGGCCCGTGCGGTTTGCCGCCATCGTACCGGCCACGCCCGACGACAGCACGTGCGTCGTGCTCACGGGCAATCCGAACCAATCGGCTGCCCCGATCGTGAACATTGCAGTGATCTCGGCCGCCGCGCCTTGTCCATAGGTCAAGTGATCTTTCCCGATTTTCTCTCCCACGGTTACGACGATGCGCTTCCATCCGATCATCGTGCCCATGCCCAGAGCCAGAGCCACCGCCACTTTCACCCAGCTGGGGATGAATTTCGTGGCGTTGTCGATGTGCTTCTTGTAGTTTGCGATCACCGCTGCGTCCGCGGTCGAGAATTGCGGCTGGCCCGATTTCTGCATCAAGCGAAACCCTTCGCTCACCACGTACATGTCGTTCCGGAAGTTGCGCACCTTGTCCTGGGGCACCGCCTTGAGGTCTTTGTACAACGCCATTTCCGTGCCGATTCCGTTCACAAGTTCCCGCATCGCCAGCATGGTGTTCGGCGTGAAATTCTTGGTGCGAATGTAGTCGGTCACTTCTTCGCGCGAATCGCCCACCACCGCCGACGGATCGAGGTAGTGCCCCAGCACGTCCGCGGTCTGGGTCGAAACCGCGACGAAGTCCGCCGTCTGCCCGGGTGTAACCGCGTGATTGACCGCATAAGCCGTAGGCACGGTTCCGATCAGGATCAGCATGATCAGTCCCATGCCCTTCTGCCCATCGTTTGAACCATGCGCGAAGCTCACACCCGTGCACGTGAGCACCAGCAGCGCGCGAATCCAGAACGGCGGCGGCTCGGTGCCCTTGGGCGCCTCGTAAAGCTGCGGGTTAGGGATGAGCGCCTTGCACAGCAACAGCAGAAGGGCGGCACCGGCGAATCCGACCAGCGGGGAGAGCAGCAACGATTTTCCGATGTTCGTCGCCTGCCCCCAGTCCACGCCGCTCGTTCCTGACTTCACCGACATCAGCTGGTTCGCGATGCCCACGCCGATGATCGACCCGACCATCGTGTGCGAACTCGAAGCCGGGAGGCCGAAAAACCACGTGCCCAGGTTCCAGATGATCGCCGCGATCAGCAGCGCAAACACCATCGAGAAGCCGGCTTTGCCGCCGACCTGCAGGATCAATTCCACGGGCAGCAGCGAGACGATACCGAAAGCGACCGCGCCGCTGGAAACCAGCACGCCGATGAAATTCCACGCCCCCGACCAGACCACGGCGATGTGCGGCTCCATAGAGTGCGTATAGATCACCGTGGCCACTGCATTGGCCGTGTCGTGGAACCCGTTTACAAACTCGAAACCCAGCGCGACGAGCAGCGCGATTCCCAGCAGCACGAATGGCATCACTTCGCTGGAATGAACCTGCGATAGATCGGACGCAAGGTGCGCGCCCGCATAGATAAATCCGACAAGAAGCGCCACACCGAAGACGGCCATGCCGATCTTCGCGCCTTTTCCCGCTCCTTCGGTCAGCTTCGTGTCTAATACCGACGCCCCAGTTGCCATTAGTCACCCCTTGTGAGTGCGTACGGCCAACCAAGGCCGTACGCACTCGCCCGTTTTTTTTCGCGGAGCGTACTCCGCGCCCATCCCGATCGCGAAAGTTACCGTGCGGCCGCCTTGGTCTTGTGCCCGTGGTGCTCTGCATGAAGCTTTGCTGCTTCGGCGGCATGGTGATTTGCATGCTGTGCGTGTCCGTGAGCCGTATGTGCGTGATGAGCGGCGGCTTCATGATCGCCGGCCTCATGGTGTCTGGCCGCGTGGCGATGATGCTCCGCAGCGCTCGTGTGGTGCTCTGCTGCCTTGTGATGGTGCTCGGCTGCCTGTTTCGACATATTTCCTCCTCGGTTCCAGTCTCGGTTGATCGATCCTGCGTGATGCAAGCTAGTTCTGTTCTGTTACATCCGTATGACGAGGATGTGAACGCTTGGTGCCACGCTGTGGAAAATCTGGTCTTTAACTCTGGCTCCAGGAGATTTTTTGAGGCGGTCAGGACTCTCATAAATCTCTACACATGTAGTTTGTAAGTCTTGATTGGCGGTTGGACGACTGCTTAAATACAGGAAATTACCGATGGATCTAGGAGGCCTGAAATGTGATCTTACCGTCTCTGCACTGGTCGATTGGTGCAGCTTGACCACGGAATGTTACGGAATGTGGCTTGAATAGCATTCTCCGTTTCTGGTACAAGAATTCTTGTGTGATCCCGTGGGCTGCTAAACCAGGCGCTGCCCCGGTTCCGGTAGGTAGCCGGTAGCTTTACCTGAGATTGATACCCGACCTTAAGACCAGCAACGCGGCCTGGCAGCACAAATCGCAACCGTCGGAACGCTTCAAACTTAGACCCGAGTTCGTAACTCGAATCAACCGTCGCGGATACGATGCTTTTTTCTGCCGCGCTTCCCGCGCGGCGCAGTTTGTTGGTTGATTGCTTTCCGCGGCCTGCCAGGACAAATCATTCAAGGGGAGGCAAGCACCCATGGCGACAGGATTGGTACAGATTGAGCAAGACCGCGAGATTGCCGAGCGGCTGGCTGCAGAAAGGCTGCGGCTGAGAAAACTTGCGGGGTTGGAGCCTGCGAAGCATTTCCACAAGCCCATCGAGCGCGCCTTCACCGCTGAAGAGCGCAGCCGCGTCACGATTCTCTTTGGCGGCCTTACCTGGAAGCACGAGGAGCTGATCCGGGCCGTGTTTCTCGGCACCGGATACCATTGCGAGCGCGTCCCCGTGCCCGACGTGGCTGGCTTCCAGCTCGGCAAGGAATACGGCAATAACGGCCAATGCAACCCCACCTATTTCACTGTGGGCAACCTGGTGAAATACCTCCAGTCCCTTGAAAAGGCCGGGATGCCGCGCCGGGACATTCTTGATAACTACGTTTTCTTCACCGCCGGTTCCTGCGGGCCCTGCCGGTTCGGCATGTATGAATCTGAATACCGCTTCGCTCTCAAGAATGCCGGCTTCGACGGTTTCCGCGTCCTGCTCTTCCACGATAGCGACGGCCTGAAAGCTGCTTCCGGCGAGCCGGGGCTGAAATTCACGGTCGACTTCGGCCTGGGCATGCTCAACGCGCTGCACGTCGGCGACGTGATGAACGACCTGATCTATCAGGTGCGCCCCTTCGAGGTGAACAAGGGCGAGACCGAACAAGTGTTCCAAGGCGCGATGGATAGGCTCTCCACGACCCTGCGCGACCGTCCGCCGTTTGAAATCATGCAGCGTGCGCCGAAATGGTCGAAGGGTTATCTGGAGAAGAAAAAGGCCGTGCGCAACACCTGCAACACGCTCGGGAAGATTCGCGAGCACCTCTATGGCGACATCTACCTCGAAGCGCTCAAGGAATGCCGCGAAAAATTGAACACCGTCGAAGTGGACCGCACGCGGGTGAAGCCGGTCGTGAAAGTGACCGGCGAATTCTGGGCCCAGACCACCGAAGGCGACGGCAACTTTCACATGTTCGAGTTTCTCGAGCGCGAGGGCGCGCAGGTGCTGGTCGAGCCGATCGCCACATGGGTGGCCTACCTGATGTACCAGGCCAAGGCCAATGCCAAGCGCAAATGGCCGGTCACGCGCCCGCACCGCAGCCCGCAGTGGTACGAGGTGCAAAAGCATCTGGCCAACCAGATGGTGCTGCGGAAGAAGCTTGCCGGGATCGCCGTCGGTGAAACGCTCTGGTATTACTTCTACCATCGCGTGATCGAAAACCTTGGCGGAATCACGCACCGTTTGGTCCCGCAGCCGGAGCTGGCGCGCCTCGCCCATCCGTTCTACAACCAGTTCGCGCGCGGCGGCGAGGGCCATCTCGAAGTGGGCAAGAACGTCTACTACACCGTAAACCATCTCTGCCACATGGTGCTCGCGCTGAAGCCTTTTGGTTGCATGCCTTCTTCGCAATCGGACGGTGTGCAATCCGCCGTGATCAACAAATTCAAGGACATGATCTTCCTCCCCATCGAAACCTCTGGCGAAGGCGAGGTCAACGCCCACAGCCGCGTGCAAATGGCGCTGGGCGAGGCCAAAGTGAAAGCCAAGATGGAATTCGAGGACGCCCTGCGGTCCACGGGCAAGCGCCTGGACGACATCAAAGCCTACGTCGCCGAACATCCCGAGCTGCGCCGGCCGTTCTATCACGTGCCGCACCGGCCGGGCATCGCCGGCACCGCCGCGCAGTTCATCCTTCACGTGAGCGACCGCATGGATTCAAGCAGCCGCTTCTGGAAACGGTCGCGCGTGCAAGGCGGCGTTGCCGTTGCGAATGTAGCCTGATCGCCTGTCGAGGGGGGGTCGTCTCGCCGCAACGCAAGACGCCCCCCTTTACATCCAAATCTTCAGCCTGGGGGGGGACACCATGCATGGCCACGATCGCGAAAATCGCTTCATGGTTGGATTGGATGTCGGCTCGACAACGGTCAAGGCGATTGTTCTTGATGCCGCTACCGACCAGATTCTCTGGCAGGATTATCAGCGCCACGAAACCAAGCAGCCCGAAAAGACGCTGGCGTTTCTGCGCCGCATCGAATCCGAAGTCGGCGTGAACGGGCGCAACACGCGCATGTTCGTCACCGGCTCGGGCGGCGGCGTGCTCGCCGATCTTATCGGCGCGAAATTCGTGCAGGAAGTCACCGCCGTAGCCCTCGCTGTCGAAAAGCAGCACCCCGAGGTGTACTCGGTCATCGAGCTGGGCGGACAGGACGCCAAAATCATCGTCTTCAAGGACGATCACGAGAGCGGCCGCAAAAAGAAAATCCCCTCCATGAACGACAAGTGCGCCGGCGGCACCGGCGCCGTGATCGATAAAATCAACGGCAAGCTGAAAATTCCCACCGAAGACCTGGGCAACCAACGCTATCACGGTATCAAGCTGCACAAAGTCGCGGGCAAGTGCGGTGTCTTCGCCGAAACCGACATCAATAGCCTCCAAAAAGTCGGCACGCCGCCCGATGAATTGATGGCCTCGCTTTTCGACGCCATCGTGCTCCAGAACCTCAGCGTCCTCACGCGCGGACACACATTGCGCCCGCACGTGCTGCTGTTGGGCGGCCCGAACACTTTCATCCGCGGCATGCGCGAGGCGTGGCAGGCCAACATTCCGCGCATGTGGGAAGAGCGCAAGGTGGAAGTTCCTGCAGGCTCCAAGCCGGAAGAGCTGATCAAAGTCCCCCAGAACGCCCAGTATTTCGCCGCCCTCGGCGCAATCGAATTCGGCAAGGCCGAGGACGATTGCGTCGGCTGCTACCAGGGCTTCGGCAAGCTGATCCACTACATCGACTTCGGCCGCCAGGAAGAAAAGGCCCAGGCCGGCGGTTCCGGCCTGGTAAAAAGCGACGACGAGCTGGCGATTTTCCGCGAGCAGTACCGCCGCAAAAAATTCATTCCCGCGACCTTCCAGAAGGGCCAGACCGTGGGCGGGTTTGTCGGCATCGACGGCGGCTCGACCTCCACGAAAGCGGTCCTGCTCGATGAAAAGGGCGACATTCTCTGCAAGTCCTACCAGCTCTCGAATGGCAATCCGATCGAAGACACCATCCAGATGTTCGAGAACCTGCGCGGGCAGGTCGAGTCGCAGGGAGCAAAGCTCGAAGTGCTTGGCGTGGCCACCACAGGTTACGCCAAAGACATCCTGAAGGATGTTCTAAAGGCCGACGTGGGCCTGGTCGAAACCGTGGCGCACACCGAATCGGCACTGAAGTTCTATGACGACCCGCACGTGATCGTCGACGTGGGCGGCCAGGACATTAAGCTCATCATCCTGAAAGATGGCCGCGTGAAGGATTTCAAGCTCAACACGCAGTGCTCCGCAGGCAACGGCTACTTCCTGCAATCCACCGCCGAGGGCTTCGGTCTGAAGGTGGAGGAATTCGCCGATCTCGCCTTCGCCGCGCAATCCATGCCGATGTTCGGGTACGGCTGCGCCGTGTTCATGCAGTCTGACATCGTCAACTTCCAGCGCCAAGGCTGGCAGGCGCAGGAAATTCTTGCCGGCCTGGCCGCCGTGTTGCCGAAAAACGTCTTCCTCTACGTCGCGAGCATCCCCAACCTCGCCGCGCTCGGTTCGCGCTTCGTCCTGCAGGGCGGCACACAGAACAATCTCGCGGTTGTGAAGGCCGAAGTCGATTTCATCCGCAGCAGCTTCCGTGCCGCGGGCAAGCAGCCCGAGATCATCGTCCACGAGCATTGCGGCGAATCCGGCGCGATCGGCGCGGGTGTGGAGGCGCTACGCCTGTGGCGCAACGGCATGCGCACCACCTTCATCGGCCTCGACGCCGTCCGCAAAATCGAGTACCGCACTACGCGCAACGAAGACACGCGCTGCAACTTCTGCAAGAACACCTGCCTGCGCACGTTCATCGACATCAAGACGGACATGCTGCTGCCCCTCCCCGTCACGCCGGCTAAGAAAAAGGTTTCCAAGGTGCCGCTGCAGGCCAACGAACAGCGCCTCATCATCGCCACCTGCGAAAAGGGTACGGTCGAGGACGTAAACGACATGAAGGGCATCAAGGCCGGCCTCGACCAGATCAAGGACGCCAACCCCAACTTCGTCGACATCGCTGCCCGCGAAGTCTTCCGCCCGCAGAACGCGAAGCTCGTCGCCGATCCCATCCCCACGCGCGCCTGGACGAAATCCGCCAAAGAGCGCATGGAGCGCATGGAAGCCCGCGGAGAGCTGCGCATCGGCATCCCGCGCGTGCTCAACGCATACGTTTATGCGCCGCTCTTCAACGCCTATTTCGAAAGCCTCGGCGTGCAACCCGAAAATATCGTTTACTCCGACTACACTACGCCGGAGCTCTACCGCGCCGGCTCGAGCCGGGGCGCCATCGACCCCTGCTTCCCCGCGAAGATCGGCATCCCGCATGTTTATAACCTGATCCAGGTGAAGCACCGCAAAAAGCCGCTGGACGCGATCTTCTTTCCCATGGTCGACGTGCTTACCTCCCCGCTCGTGAAGCTCACGGGCACCAACGCCTGCCCCACCGTCACGGCCACTCCAGCCACGGTGAAGGCCGCGTTCACCAAGGAAAACAACCTGTTCGCCGAAATCAACGTGCAGTACATCGACCCCATCCTCAATTTCGCGGACAAAAAGCTCTTCGCCTTCCAGATGTACGACGCCCTGAAAGACCTCCTCGGCTTGTCCGAAGCCGAGAACGACCGCGCCATCGAATCCGGCTACGAGGCGCTTGCGAAGTATGAATCAAGCATCCGCCAGCGCGCCAGGGAAGTGCTCGATCAACTCGAACGCGAAGACCGCATCGGCATCGTGATGCTGGGCCGCCCCTACCATCACGATCCCGGCCTCAACCACGAGATCATGGAGGAATTCCAGAAGCTCGGCTATCCGATCTTCTCGCAGAGCACGCTCCCCATGGACCAAGACATGCTCGAGCGACTCTTCGGCGACGAAGTCCGCGCCGGGGTGATCAGCCACCCGCTCGACATTTCCGACTCCTGGAAGAATTCCTACTCGTGCAGCACCAACCACAAAGTGTGGGCCGCCAAGTTCACCGCGCGCCATCCCAATCTCGTGGCGCTCGAAATCTCGAGCTTCAAGTGCGGCCACGACGCGCCCATCTACGGCGTGATCGAAGGCATCATCGAAAATTCAGGCACGCCCTACTTCTGCTTCAAGGATCTCGACGAGAACAAGCCCTCCGGCTCGATCCGCATCCGCGTCGAAACCATCGACTACTTCCTCCGCCGCTACCGTGAGCAAGTCATCCAGCGGCGCAAAGCCGAGGACGAAATCAAAGCGCAGCTCGCGCAACTCGAAGCGCAGCTCCGCGCTCAGCCCCTGCGCGAAACGCAGGACGTCGCCGCCGACTAGATTCTCACTCTAGGCTCGCGCGTTCATCGCAGCACACCACGGCGACCCGAGATCCCCGCTGCGAAGTGCTCTAGGGGACAAAAACAAGGGCCGTATCATTCTGGTCACACACCTTCTCGCACTCCCTTTATTTCCGTGCCATTCCGTTCATTCGTGTTATACTCACTTTGCGCTTAATACTTCGGTTGTGCTGTGCGGTCCCTCTGGTGCAGGACTTGATCTGAGAACACCCGCCTTCAGTTTCCTCCGTACGTCTTCAGCGTAATCTAAAACGAAGACTGGCAGAAAAAGCAGCCGCAGGCGTCCGCACAGGTGTGGTCGTCCGGCGAGCTTGGCCAGCAAGAAAGAAAAATGCAAAATTTCTCGGAATTACCCATCTCCTCCTATATGAAGGAGAGACTACAGGCGGCGAATTTTACGCTGCCTACGCCCGTGCAGGCCGCGGCCATCCCGCAGGCCCTGCAAGGCAAGGACGTTCTCGCCACCGCGCAGACCGGCACCGGCAAGACGCTTGCGTTCCTCATCCCCGTGACGGAAAAGCTTCTCGCGCAGAACACGCCCGGAATCGCAGCCCTGGTGCTGGTTCCCACGCGTGAGCTGGCCATGCAGGTCGCCGATCAGTACAACGCCCTGCGCGGCAAGCAGCTTCCCGCCGCCGCTATTGTGGTCGGGGGCCTATCAGAAGGCCAGCAGCTCACGGCCATCCGCAAGGGAGCGCGTCTGGTTGTTGCAACACCCGGACGCCTCGAAGATTTCCTCGACCGCAGGCTCGTCGCCTTCGGCGCGCTGCATACACTCGTCCTCGATGAAGCGGATCGCATGCTCGACATGGGATTTCTCCCGGCCATCCGCAGGATCGCTGCGATCCTTCCCAAGCAGCGTCAGACGATGTGCTTCTCGGCCACGCTCGAAGGTTCGGTTGCGCATTTGGTGAGCGACTACACCCGCAACCCTGTTCGGCTGGAATTCGGCTCCACGCTCAAGCCCTCGGAAAACGTAAAGCTCCAGGCCTACGAAGTCTCCCACACGGAAAAGCAGGACATGCTGCACTACCTGCTCCGCAAGGAGCCCGGCCGGGTGCTGGTATTCGCCCGCACCAAGCGCGGCGCCGACCGCATCGCCAAAGGCCTGAGCCATCGCGGCATCAACGCCGCCACCATTCACGGCGACCGCTCGCAGTCGCAGCGCTGCGCGGCCCTCACCGGCTTCCAGCAAGGCCGCTTCCGCGTGCTGGTCGCCACCGACGTCGCCTCGCGCGGCATCCACGTGGAAGACATCGCGCACGTCATCAACTACGACCTGCCCGAAGTCGCGGAGAATTTCATCCACCGCGTCGGACGCACCGGCCGCGCCGGCAGGACAGGCCTGGCTTCCACGCTCATCGCGCCCGATCAGCGCACCGAGCTCTTCCAGTTGGAGCGCACCCTCGGGATTCGCATCGAGAAGGTCCGCCCCGACGTGAGCTCCCGGGAAATCGAAGCGCAGAACCGGGATGAGTTTGCCAGCAAAGTCGCTCGCAACCCCACGCCCCCAACCCGGAGGTCGGTTCAACTCCCGGGCGAATTCCTCCAAACGCAACTGGCGGTCTAAGAAGCAGGCTTAGCTCTTTGTTTTTCGGGTGCCGCACCCTCGCAGCCAGAGGGTGCGGTTTTCTATTTGACGCTTTGATGGGATCGGGAGCGGTCGCGTTCGAAGACGGCAGCCTTCTGCAATTCCGGCGCCGCGAAGCGACCAGGACTCTCTTTAGTAGGGTGCCAAGTCTGGTCCGCGGGGACGCGCGTGGTTCAATCAGGCCGTGGCGGAAGACGCTTCCTGAATCTCTGCCCGCGCTGTCTGCCCGTTGCCGGTCGATCGCGTCACACGCTTCCTGCAAGGCAGGTTCTCTCGCCAAGTTCACCGTGGCAACTGCTTTTCTCCGCGGTGGGTCTTTTGCATTCGCTCCCAGGTGCGTGGTCAGCGTGTAATCGCACTTCCCCAAAAGGTGCGCTTGCCGGGGGAAGCTCCCTTGCGATTTCTACGCCCCTGCCTATCGCTTGCATCATGCGTCAAACCCGTACGCTGCCCAGGATGCCACCGCGATTCCAAATTTGTGCCCATCACAGAATTGAGTCCACCTCATTTCTGTCTTCGTAATTCCCGCCGCGTGCCAATCCGCTGCTTCCAACGGAGTTTGCAGGCGCCTACTTTGCAATGCGAGGGCTGGCGGAAGACAACGCGGCACTTCGCGGCTTTTCCCTCAGGACGGCTTTGTCCCCGCGAAAAGCGCGATTTCGCGCCATTTCCAATGACAGTCCACGTCCAGGAAACCGATCTCGCGCAGCCACGCTAACTGGGTTTCCAGATCGAGCAGCTTATTCGACCGATCTTCCTCCCGGCAGGACATGGCCTGAAGGAAACCGGCGTGAACAGACGCCGTGGGAGATGCAACATGCTCCAGATTACAGAAGGCGCCGTTCGGTTCCAGGGGGGCTAACCCCGTCCGGCACTTCCCGTACCAGCAAGAATACCTAATCCGTTGTTTACCAATTAGCGCATAAGAGAAGGCCGGGCAGATCATCTCTACTGCCGCTCCCCTAAGATTACCAATAAGCAGGCACAGAATAGCATTCGGTGGAGCACCCCTTGCTTGAAGGAGGTCCCCTCAGCCGTGACGATTCCGGCCGAGCTTCCCTGCGGACTGCTGGAGATGGGACTACCAAGTACTCTCGGTCGTCAGACGGTGAGCAGTCGCTCCACACCGTAGGTTCCAAGCACGTTGATCTTTTTGGCTCGCTGTCAGGATGTCCCCGCCCGACGGGTTTGCGGTTTGCCGGGGGGTGAAGTCCGATCCTGACACGGACGATTGGGAGCGTGCCGAACCGTCCTGTTGGGCCTGACATCGGGTATTGCGGCGAAACAGTGAAAGGCGACGGGATTCGGCTAACTGCCCGTGTTCTGCAACTTGTGGATATCTATGACGTCCTGACAACCTCCCAGGCTTACCGCGAAGCCCTTTCCCCGAAAGAGGCTTTCGCGCGAGTGCATGAGGAAGTCGAACGCGGCTGGCGGGACTGCAGGATGGTCGAGCAGTTCGAAGCAACGGCCCCGGGGGCCGGCGCCGTCACGGTAAGGAACTCATGAGCTCTCGGCCCAATGCCAGCGCGGGGGATAGCGATCTTCAAGCCTCGAGCAAGCGCGCCCCGAAAGGCAAGTTGACTCAAACTCTGCTCTTGCTGCTTATCCTCTTTGTCGTCCCTTCCCTGGGGGCTACCTACTGGATGTATGTCCACGCGGAACGCGAAATTGAGAGCGCGCAGTTGCAGAATGACCTCGTTCGAGCGCGTACGGTGGCCGCACTCGTCGAACGAGACTTTGCTTCAGCGGAGAATGATCTGGTATCGATCGCCGACCGCCAGGCGTTTCAGATCAGCTGGGCCAAACGCGATTTGCCGGCTCTTGATCTCCATCTTCAAGAAGCCCGTAGGTTAGAACCCTCGCTCTTGTTTGCCAGCGTCTATGAACTGGATGGGACGATGCGCGCGATATCACCCTACGATTCCATCGTGGGCCGCAACTTTGGGCATCGCGACTGGTATCGGGGAATCACGGCCCTCTGGAAACCCTACGTATCCGGAGTTTACCGCACGGCGTTGCCACACCCGCTGGTCGTGGCCGTGTCCGTGCCGATTCGGAATGAGCAGGGCCAACCTGCTGGCATTCTGATGGCGCCCTACGCACTCGACCAATTGGCGCATACGTTCAATGCGCTGGAAGCCGGATCACCCGGGGAACTTTATGTGGTCGATCAGCATGGATTCATGGTCGCGGCTCCCGGGATTGATCCGCTGGCCGAACCCAGCCGCGCGCCTCAAACGGAAGTGGCATCCCTGGCCCTTGCCGGACAGGAAGGCAGCGGGAGATTTCGCAACGGCAAGCGGGACGATTTCGTTGCGTATGCACCCGTTTCAAAATTGGGTTGGGCCGTGATTTATCGGCGCCCGGCCCGGCTGGCAATGGCGACAGCTTTGCGCCTGCGCCGACGGACTTTCTTGACGGGCTTATATCTTTTACTCATTGATTTGGCGACAGCTATTCTGGCCGCCGCCCTCGTGCGGCGCCAGGGCAAGTTGGTTACCGCCAATCAGAAGCTCCATCGGGAGCTCGAGGACGTGGTCGCCAAATCAAGCCAGGCCCGCGAGGAGTTGGACCGATTCTTCACACTCTCGATTGAAATCCTTGGTATCGCCAGCTTCGATGGCTATTTCAAGCGCCTGAATCCGGCGTGGGAGAAAACACTCGGATACTCGACCAAAGAGCTGATGGCCGCCCCGTACACCGATTTCATACATCCCGACGATCTTAAGTCCACGGTCCAAGAAGCGGAGAAACTGGCCGCCGGCGGGGAACCAATCAGCTTTGAAAATCGCTACCGCTGTAAGGATGGTTCTTACCGGTGGCTCTCGTGGACCGCAATATCGGATCCCAAGCAACAATTGATCTATGCGGGCGCGCGCGACATCACCGAACGCAGGCGGACCGAGGCGGCCCTCCAGCAAGCCAAGGAGGAAGCCGAGCGCGGCAGCAAGTTTAAGGATCAATTCCTTTCAACCATGAGCCACGAACTCCGCACGCCGCTCAACGCGGTGCTGGGTTTCTCCGACCTGCTCGCCAATGAAACCTACGGCCCACTCAACCAGCGCCAACAACGCTACGTCCATCACATCCACACGGGCGGCCAGCATCTCCTTCGACTGATTAGTGACATCCTGGACGTGTCAAAAATCGAGGCCGGGCGCATGGAGCTAGCCCTGGAGGTCCTTCCGATCGAGATGACCTTTGGTGAAGTCCTCAGCGCGATGGGGCCGCTCGCGGACAAGAAGTTCCAGGTGTTGTCTCAAACCGCCGCACCCGACCTGTCGGTCCGCGCCGATTCCACCCGATTCAAGCAGGTGCTCATGAACCTTCTGGGCAATGCCATCAAATTCACGCCCAACGGCGGCCGGGTCGAACTGAGCGCGCGCTTGATCGATGGTCAAGTGCGAATCGAAGTACGGGATAACGGTCCGGGTATTCCTGTGCAGGAGCAGAAACGCATCTTCGAGGCCTTCTATCGCCTCCGGGATTCCGGTAAGAAGACCGAAGGTACCGGTCTTGGTCTGGCAATCACCCATCGCCTGGTTGAACTGCACGGCGGCGAATTGAGCCTGGAGAGTCAGGTGGGACAGGGAAGTTGCTTTTATTTCTCTCTCCCGATGGCCGTTCATGAGCCGCGCCCGCAGCGGATGAAGCCGATCCCCGAATCCGAGACCATCCGGCGCGTCCTGGTGATCGAAGATGACGCCGTCACCGCACATCTCATTCGATCGCAATTGACCTCCGCCGGCTACGAGGTGATGGTGTGTGACGAGCCGCAGAAGGCCCTGGAACTCGCGGCACAATTCCAGCCCGGAGCCATCACCCTGGACGTCGTGATGAAGTCCAAAAATGGCTGGGAAGTTCTGTCCCAGCTGAAGCAGGACTCGCGCACCGCGCAAATTCCCCTGATCGTGGTAACGATGATCGACCAGCCCAGCATGGGTGCGCTGCTGGGCGCCGACGAATACCTGGTCAAGCCGGTGGACAAGGTCACTCTGCTGGCCGCCCTCGAGCGCCACATCGGCGGTCGCTGTGCACTCTTCGGCAAACAATCGATCCTGTTGGTAGAAGACGACACGCCTACCCGCGAATTCATCGCCGAAATGCTGACGACGCAGGGATACGCCGTCATCACGGCATCCGATGGCGCTCAGGCCCGTAGTCAGGTGACCTCTTCTTTGCCGGACCTGGTGATTCTCGACTTAATGCTGCCGGAGGTGAGTGGCTTTGAACTCCTCGGTGAATGGCGCGCCAATCCTCTCACCGCAGACCTGCCCGTATTCATTCTGACGAGCAAGGATCTAAGCCGCGAAGAGCAATCCTACCTGCGCACGCATGCCGAAGCGCTGCTCGACAAGCACGAGCCGTGGCAGGAAACCCTCGTCAAGCAGTTGGACCGCCTGGTATCGCTCGGTTCGCCGGAGAGTGTGTGAAGCATCGCATCCTGGTCGTCGAAGACAATCCGCTCAATCGTGAGCTGTTGTGTGACTGGTTGGAAGCGCAGGGGCACGAAGTCCTAAGCGCCGAGGACAGTACCACCGCGCGTCACGCCGTCGAGGAGCAGCCACCTGACGTCGTGCTGCTCGATGTCCAACTGGGCGATGAAGACGGACTCTCGCTAGCCAGGTGGATGCGCGAGCAGCCCAACCTGTGTAGCATCCCTGTAATCGCGGTGACCGCTCACGCCATGGTTACCGAGCAGCAGCTTTTCCTGCAAGCGGGTTGCAATGCTTGCCTCTCCAAACCGGTGAATTTCAAACACCTCAGCGAACAGCTTGAATGGTGGCTGGCCCCCCAGCGGCAGTCGCCCTCCCATAGCCGGCCGGAGCCGCCGCATTGATGCAGGGTAAGGAGCGCTTTTAGCGCCGGGCCGTGAGAAATCCAAACAGGAAGCGCGGCGACCCAAAAACCTGCGGGTCCTGGCTTGAGCCACGACAAAAATCCCGGCGCGCAGCGCCTTCCTCTCGCGTTGTTTTTCCCGCGAGCCTCCCATTGTGGCCCTCCGCACCCATCCAGAAGCTCCTTGCGAAGACCCTATATATGGGGGCGGGTTGTAAACGCGACGAATGGAAGTAGAAAAGGAATCATGCGAGCCGATACCCTGCGTGGACAGATGCTGACAGAAGCACGCTGGCAATGGAGCGGCAAGGCGTGGCGAAGTGGCCTCCGCGCGACCAGGTAAACCTGCTGATCTCCCGGGGTTGACCAAATGGGCATCGTCACCTTGCGGCCCGCTCTCCGCAAGTGGTAGCTTGATTCTTCCAATCCTCCAAGGATTCGGACAGGAGCGCGCACCGGGAATCGAGCATTTTCCCAGGCCTGTGCAGGAGTCCAGTTGGCACCGTGGAACGCTAACGACCAGAAAATCCCCCAGGGGAGACTGGCGCTTTTTTCCTACGTTTCGGTAGCTTTCATCGTCCTATTGCTTGTGGGATTCTGGAAGCTGCAGGTCATCCAGTCCGGCCATTTTTCCGATCTCGCCGAACGCAATCAGATCCGTTACATTCCGATCATCGCCCCGCGCGGCGCCCTGCTTGACCGCGAGGGCCGCGTGCTGGTCGATAGCTATCCTTCCTTCAGCATCCTTCTTCTTCGCGACGATCCCAAAGCGCTGCAGAAAAGCCTGCCCCAGATCGAAGAGGGGTTGGGGATCAGCAAGGAAGACTTGCAGCAGCAACTCGATGCCGCCAAGTACGAACCGAAATTTCAGCCCGTCATAATCAAGCCGGCCGCGAGCCAGGCCGACATTGCTTTCGTCGAATCCCATCGCGCCGATCTGCCTTCGCTCGAACTCATGATGGTCCAGCGCCGCCGCTATCAGCACGGCCAGATGCTCGCCAACACGATTGGCTACGTCGGCGAGGTCTCTTCGCAGCAGCTCGAACAGAGCGACGGGCACTACCGCCCCGGCGACATCGTCGGCAAAGCGGGCCTTGAGCGCGAATACAACGACCAGCTCGAAGGCACCGACGGCATGCGCCGCGTCGTGGTGAACAGCGTTGGCAAAGCCATGCGTACGCTCGACAACGTCGAAGCCATCCCCGGCAAGCCGATTCAACTGACCATCGACTACGACTTGCAGGCCATCGCCGAATCCGACATGGCCGACAAGGCCGGCGCCGTGGTGGCTCTTGACGGGCGCACCGGCGGAGTCCTGGTGATGATCAGCCGGCCGACCTTTGATCCCAACGATTTCGCGGTCCGGATTCCGGCCGCGGAATGGGCAAAGCTCAACACCGATCCCGAAACACCGCTTCTGAACCGCGCCGTACAAGCGCAACTGGCGCCGGGCTCTGTATTCAAAATCGTGATGGCCACGGCGATGCTCGATTCCAAGGCCCTTCCCGCAAACTTCCAGGCCTACTGCCCCGGCCACGCGGAATTCTACGGACGCGTGTTCCACTGCTGGCGCCCTCAGGGGCACGGCTCGGTGGACGTCCACCGGGCGATCGTCGCCTCCTGCGACGTGTTTTTCTACACCATCGGCAAAGCACTCGGCATCGAACGGATTCACGATTATGCCGTAGGGCTTGGCCTGGGCCGCCCCACCGGAGTTGACTTGCCCAGCGAAGCAGCCGGCCTTGTGCCGTCGGAAGAATGGGTGCAGCGCGTCTACCATCACAAGTGGTATGCCGGTGAGACGATCTCGGTCTCGATTGGCCAGGGCTCGGTCACCGTCACGCCGATTCAGCTCGCGCGCATGATCGCAGCCGTCGCAAGCGGCGGCACGCTCGTGCAGCCGCACCTGCTCAAAAACCTTACGACACTGAAGACCGATCATTTCCCGCTTTCTGATGACGCCGTCGAGCAGGTGACGCAAGGAATGTATGGGGTCATCAACGAGGGCGGCGGCACCGGATACGCGCTGCGGCTTCAGAACGTCGATTTCTCCGGCAAGTCCGGAACAGCACAGCTGATGAGCTACGAAGCCGGCGCGAAGATGGGCAAAAAAGGGAAGAATACCAACGGCTGGTTTGTGGGATATGCTCCGCGGCGCAACCCGGAAATCGTCGTGGCCGCCGTGGTTCAGGACACTGACCTGCACGGAGGCTCAACCGCCGGACCGGTCGTGCGCGACATCGTGAAAGCCTATTACGACAAGAAAAACGCCCACCTCGAGCAACAGCAGGCGGTCAATCCACCGACGGCGACGCCCCCCGGCACGGCGGATCATGTCGAAGCCGCCGCTTCGCCACCGCTAGCCGCCACCGAGGAAACACCGCATCCATGAAGGATCGCCCGCGAACACAGGATTGGGACTGGCCGCTGTTCGGCATCATCGGAGCCATCAGCACGGTCGGAATTCTCGAGGTTTATTCCTCCACGCACGCCAGCCCTATGGCCGGCATGCAGTGGAAGCAGCTGATGTGGATCGGCATAGGACTGGTCGGCATGTTTCTGATTTCCCGCATCGACTATCACCTCCTAATGGATCAAGCCCCCGCTCTTTACATGTTCGGCCTCGCCACGTTGCTGGTGGTTTTAATGATCGGCCACTCCCGCTTCGGAGCCAAGAGGTGGGTGGCGCTGGGGGGCGGGGTGAATTTACAAGTGTCAGAGTTAATGAAGTTGATTATAATCGTGGTGTTGGCGCGGTTCTTCACCGACGTGCGGACGGACCGTCTGACGCTGCAGGATATCCTCAAGGTTGGAATCATTACCGGGATCCCTGTAGTATTGATTCTGATACAGCCCGATTTGGGAACGGCGATGGTGCTGGTGCCGGTCGCAGTGGTTGGGGCCTTCCTGGCCGGAATCGAGTGGAAGCATCAGGCGGTGGCTCTGGTCCTGATTTTGCTTTTGATCCCGGTGGGCTGGCACATGCGGACGCATTTGAAGCCGTACCAGCAGCAGCGGATTACGACCTTTCTTCATCCGGAAGAGAATCCGCGAGGAGCCGGTTACCAGATTTTGCAGTCGGAGATTGCCGTCGGCTCCGGAGGCTTCTGGGGCAAAGGGTTTGGCAAGGGCAGCCAGAATCAGCTAGGATTTGTGCCGGTGCGGTATTCAGATTTTATCCTGGCCGCGCTGGCCGAAGAGCAGGGCTTTATCGGTGTCTGCGTGGTTTTGTTGTTGTATCTAGGATTGATTCTGCGGCTTGTGGATAACGCGCAGAAAGCGAAAGACCGTGCCGGGATGTACGTTGTGATGGGAGTTACCGCGATCCTGGGCTTTCACGTTCTGGTGAACGCTTCGATGGTGATCGGGTACATGCCCGTCACCGGCATTCCCCTTCCGCTGATGAGTTACGGAGGGTCGGCCACAGCATTCGTGTATATGGCGTTGGGCTTGGTGATGAACGTCCGTATGCGGCGGTTCGTCAACTGAGCCGGTGCAAAGATTGGCGGGACAAAGATTAGCCGTCTAAATCAGCGGTAAAAAGTTTAGCAGTGCTCCCGCCGCGATAATCGCGGGCTGGGAATCCAGTTCTGAATGAGGGACGCATCGGTTGAGCAGTGCAATTCAGCAACGCGACAACTTTTTCGCAAGTAGCCGTTCGTGGCGGATGCAAGGCAGCCTCTTGCGCCGCGCCGGCTGCAGTGCGCGCGCGCGTGTGTACCGCCGCCCTCCGATGCTCCGCGAGGAGTTTCAAGCCAATGTCGAAGGAAATGGTGATATCGGCGAACCCCCACGAAACACGGGTCGCCATCATGGAAGAAGGACAGCTTTGTGAGTATTACGTCGAACGGCAAAAAGAATTTGCTTTAGTCGGAAGCATTTACAAAGGCCGTGTAACCCGCGTGCTGCCAGGCATGCAGTCGGCTTTCGTGGAAATCGGCCTCGATAGCGACGCCTTCCTGTACGTAACAGACTTCCTGGAAGAAACCGAGGAACTCGACCAGATCGTAACCACGGTGGTCGATAAAGTCGAAAAGATGGAAGAGCAGGGCGGGCATGT
Organism: Candidatus Acidiferrales bacterium; assembly: GCA_050015335.1. Taxonomy (GTDB): domain Bacteria; phylum Acidobacteriota; class Terriglobia; order Acidiferrales; family UBA7541; genus Palsa-295. The sequence continues at coordinate 52,625 of JBEKBP010000006.1, forward strand.
GTTCGCGGCGGACAATCCGTCCGCACCCGCGCTGGAACCCGCCGACGTCGAGCGGGCGCCTTCCGCTTTCAGCCCCGAGCCGTCCCCCGATGCGTTTGCGACCCCAGGCGAACCCACCGGTGAAGCGCAGACGCTTGCTGCGCCAGTGGCCCGGCAAACGCCCCCTCCCGTTCACAACGCCTCCCCACAAGATCGCCCGCGCTACCAAGGCCGGCAGCAAGGCAACCGGGATTCCGGGCATCGCGGAGGGGGTGGGCGCGGCGGCCGGTTCAATCGTCGTGGTGGCCGCGGAGGCGGCAACCGCTTCGGACAGGGACGCGACCTGCCCCAGTCCAAGTATGCCTCGCCTGGGAGCAACCAAGAGCAGCCCGCCGAGGCCCCCCTGCCGGAAGGGTATGTGCCTATTATCCTGCCGGGAGAATCCCTCGCGAAGTACCGTGAGAAACCTCCCGTACCCGCAGCGAGTGCAGCACCAGCGACGGAAGAGTCGCATTCCGAGGTGGCACCCGTGGCAGTGCCTGAGCCAGAGCCCATTCAAGAGCATGTGGCGCCGCCTCCCCGACACACCTTTCAAGCTCCCGCGTCTCCGGCTTCCTCATTTCAGGCGCGCGAGGGAAATCGCCCGTCGCCAGCGTCATGGGGGGGCGGGCTGGAACCATTGCCCGGCGAGACACTCTCGAAATGGAGGCGGCAGGAGTCTGCTGCCGAGCCCATGCCTCCAACTGCGGTGTTCATTCCCCAACCGGAAGTTCAATCGCATGAGGAACCTGTCGAAAAGACGCTTCATTTGTACGAAAACACGTTGACCGAGCATGTGGCGCACGTGGAGCCCGCAGATCTCCAGAAGACCGAGGAAGAAGACGAGCAGGCCAAATTCATCCACGACGCGGAAGCGGCCGACGAGGCGCACGGCGCGGCGGAGCTGAGCGAGGATGAAGCTGCGTCGCTCGCCGAGCACGTGGCCGAGGCGCAAATTGAGGAAGAAGCGCGGGAAGCGCAGAGAAGGGATTTTGCGGTGTCGGACGCGGCTCTCGAGTCACTGGGAGCGAGCGCCGCAGGTCAATCCCCTGCGGACGAAACTCTTGGTGAAGAGACTGACGAGGCCGTCGCGGGCGCACTCGATGAGACCGAGGAACATCCCGAAGCCGAGGAACCGGCAGCGCAATCGGCGGAATCCTTTCTGGCGGGTGACGAGCATCAGCTCGCGGCGATGGAGGGCGAACAACTCGCAGCCGAAGGGGTTATCCCCGCTGCCGCTGAAAATGCGCCTCCCCCACAGCAGTTTAACGCGCGCGTCCGCAACGACTTCCGGGCGCGGATGCAGCATCCCCGCCGCGGCGGACGCGACCGTGGCCGCCGCGACGATCGCGGACGGCGCCCGCAGCAGGGTGGCGGCCACGGCGGCAGCCACTCACATGGACATTCGCAGGGCCATCATCGCCCGCAGCAGCCGGCTCGGCGCCCGCAGCTGATCGCCGACATGCTCAAGCAGGGCCAGGAAATCATCGTCCAGATCGCCAAAGAGCCGCTGGGCAAGAAGGGCGCGCGCATCACAAGCCATGTCGCTCTGCCGGGGCGCTTCCTCGTCTATATGCCCACGCTCGACCACACCGGGGTTTCGCGGAAGATCGCCTCGGCGGAGGACCGCGCGCGGCTGCGGCACCTGGTAAACGACGCCAAGGGCAGCGCGGGTGGCGGGTTCATCGTCCGCACGGCGGCGGCCAGCGCCGCGCCGGAAGAGGTTCGCGCGGACGTGGAATTCCTCACCCGCACGTGGGGAGAAATCAAAGCCCGCTCCGAGCAGCGCAAGGCCCCCTCGATCCTCCACCGTGACCTGAATCTGGTCGAGCGCATCCTGCGCGATTACATCAGCGACGATTACGGCGCCATCTGGGTGGACTCGGAAGAGGAGTACACCAAGGTGGTCGACTTCATGAGCCGCTTCCAGCCAGGACTGGTGGGCCGGGTGAAGCTCTACACCAAGGAAACACCGGTCTTCGAGGAATTCGGCATCCAGCAGGAGATCGACAAGGGACTGCGCCCGAAGGTGTGGCTGAAGTCGGGCGGATACATCGTCATCAACCACACCGAAGCGCTGGTGGCGATCGACGTGAACACCGGCAAATTCGTGGGCAAGGGCTCCAACCGCCTAGAAGACACGATCGTGCGCACCAACCTAGAAGCCGTGAAGGAAATCGTGCGGCAGATGCGGCTGCGCGACCTCGGCGGGATCATCATCATCGACTTCATCGACATGGAGGAGCGGCGCAATCGCGAAAAGGTGATGGCGGCGCTAGAAGATGCTTTGCGGGCGGACCGCGCGCCTTCCAAGATGCTGCGCTTCAACGAGTTCGGGCTTATTGCCATTACCCGCAAGCGCACCAAACAGGCCCTCGAACGCACGCTGTGCCAACCCTGCCCGTATTGCACTGGCTCCGGCATGGTGAAATCCATCCCCACGCTGTGCTACGAGATTCAGACCGAGGCGCGTAAGATGGCCGCTCAGATCACGAGCGGCAGTATCACGCTGCGCGTGCATCCTGAAATTTCCAAGGCGCTTAAGACGCGCGAGGCTTCGCTGATGGAAGAGCTCGAGCACTGGACAAAGAAGAGCATCATCATCCAGGCCGATCCGACGTTGCACTGGGAGCAGTACGATATTTACTAGAAGCGAGAGGCTGGAGGCTCGAAGCTTTGCTGGATTTGGCAGCGCCGCGGATTGCTTCTGCGGCGCTTTTGTTTTTGGGCTCCGACCGATCCCAACGTAGGGCGGAAATATGGCCGTACGCGCAGAGTAGTTTTCCGCAGGCAAGGTCTGCCACTGCGAGTAGTTTCACTGGGGAACTGCGATTGAAGAAGGCCCTATCGCGTAGAAGCCAAGCCCATGGCAGGAAAGATCCCTCACTTCCTCGGATGACAACCAGAAGCGTGGGGTGAGCAGGGTCAACAACCACACCCTGCACTGCAAAGGCTTGAGCACCCGGAAAAACCAGACGGTCCCCTGGAGAGTCGCAAGGGTGAGCCGTATCACTCAGTCGAGTGATACGCGGCACCGACACTCAAGCGCCGGCGCTCCCATCATGCGGCTTAGGTACTTTTGATTCAGGACTAAGGACCGGAGGCCGAGGATGAATCAGGCAGCGCCGTCAGACCAACAGATATTCCGCACGGTCTTCTGGATCATCATGGGAGCAGCAGCGGTCTTTATTTCGGCAGCCATCTTGTTGGAGAGATAGCGCAGCTGCGGGATGATCTTACCGCAGCTAAACAGTCCCGTTTCTGTTGCAGCCGTTTTGCTCCCAGAATCCGGGGGCATCTTCCCCCATGAATTCGAGCCCACGAACCCACTTGACGCTTTTCCACGCCTAGGGGTGCGGGAGCCAGACGAAAGGGGGTAGGGGGTGTTCAGCGGGGAGAGGCTCGCCGTCCTGCTCAGAGCGCCAAGAGCGTGGTGGGATCCCAGGCGACCTCGAAGCGGCTCCAGCGCGTGACGCGGTGCATGTCGGCGGTGACTTCCTTCATCGGCAGGCGCGAGAATTCCAAAGCACGACGCGGATGCAATCGCAGTGGGTCTGTCGATCGTGCTATGTTGCAGACAAGGCTGGTTGGCACGGCAGCAATGGTTTGCGCCGGGTGCCGCTCGTTCACGGGAGGCCTTCATGGACCTGCAACTCCGAGGGAAGAAAGCGTTGGTAACCGGCTCGACCGGGGGAATTGGTTTTGCGACGGCGCGCGTCCTCGCGGCCGAAGGCGCGTCGGTGACGGTCAACGGAAGAGGGCGACAGCGAACCGATGCCGCAATCGCTGCCATTCGAAAATTGCACCCCGGGGCGGATGTGTCGGGGGTTGCGAGTGACGTCTCGAGCGCGTCGGGATGCGCGAGGCTGACCGACGCCGTGGGCCAGGTCGAGATTCTCGTCAATAACATGGGCATCTTCGAGCCGAAGCCGTTCGAAGAGATTCCGGATGCGGACTGGCTGCGCTTTTTCGAGGCCAACGTGATGAGTGGGGTGCGGATGTCGCGGCACTTTCTTGCGGGGATGCGCGAAAGGAACTGGGGGCGGATTCTTTTCGTTTCGAGCGAGTCTGGCGTGCAAATTCCAGCCGAGATGATCCACTACGGGATGACCAAGACGGCACAAATTGCCGTCGCTCGAGGGATTGCGGAAACCGTCGCGGGAACGGGGATCACCGTCAACAGCGTGCTACCGGGGCCTACACGTTCGGAGGGAGTGGAAACTTTCATTGCGCAAATGGGAGCGAAGTCGGGAGCCGATGCCGCGGCCGTTGAAGCGGAATTCTTCAAGACGATTCGGCCTTCGTCGCTGCTGAAGCGGTTTGCGACCGTCGATGAAGTGGCCAGTATGATTGCGTATCTGTGCAGTCCTTTGGCTTCGGCAACCAACGGCGCGGCGGTGCGCGTCGATGGCGGCGTGGTGCGGGCAATTCTGTAGCAGCAGATCCATGAGGGGACCCGGCTGCCATTGGCCTGCGGACGGGGCGTAACGTGGGCGTAACATATTTCGAGTAGCCTCGGGCGCTGCAGCAGACCTCGGAGACACAGCATGCGGCGCGTGCAGGCCGACAATCCGCGATTCTTCTTTAACCGGCACCTCTCCTGGATGCAGTTCAACCAGCGCGTTCTGGAAGAAGCGCTGGACACGCAAAATCCCATTCTCGAGCGAGTGAAGTTTCTCGCGATTACCGCGAGCAATCTTGACGAGTTCGTGGAAGTCCGTGTCGCGGGTATTTTGCAGCAAGCCGAGCACGGAAAAGGAGAGGCCGGGCCCGACGGGCTGGCGCCTCGCGAGGTGCTCACCCACCTTTCCACTACGATTCACGAGTTCGTGAAGGACCAATACGATTGCTGGCGCGACAAGCTGGTGCCGGCGCTGGCCGAAGAGTCGATCCGCGTGCGCAGTTTCGGCGAACTAAAGCCGGAAGCGCGCAAAGCAGTGGAGCAGTTTTATCTCGAGCGCGTCGAGCCGCTGATGACTCCTGTGACCGTGGACCCGGCGCACCCGTTCCCGCGCGTCTTGAATAAGGCGTTGTGCATGGCGTTTCTGCTGCAAAGGAGGCGCAGGCATTCGCAGGTTTATCTCGGCGTCGTGACCGTGCCACGCGCGCTGCCGCGCGTGTTTCGCATTCCGTCTGCCGAAGAAGCCATCGAATACATTTTCCTGCACGATATCGTGGAAGCCCATGCCGAGCGCCTGTATCACGGGTACAAAATCCTCTCCTCAGCGCCTTTCCGAGTGACACGCAACAGCAATCTCTACCTGCGCGAGGAAGAATCGCGCAGCATTCTCGATTCGGTGGACTCACAACTCCACCGGCGACGCAAGGGCGCGGCCGTTCGGCTGGAAATCGAAGCGGGGGCGGACCGGGAGATCATCGAGCGGCTGCGGTCAAATTTTGCGCTCGCGGCATGGCAGGTTTTCCAGGTCCACGGACCCATTAACTTGTCGCGCCTGTTCAATCTCTACGACCAGACGGTGCGTCCCGACCTGAAATTCCCTTCTTTCACTCCGAAAGAGCTCGATGTCCCGCCTGATCCACCCGCGCTTTTCAGCCTGCTGCGCCAGCGCGACATTCTGCTGCACCACCCGTATGATTCCTACTCGACGGTCGTGCGGTTGATCGAAAGTGCGGCGCTGGATCCCGACGTGTTATCGATCAAGCAGACGCTCTATCGCACGAGCGAGGACTCGCCAATCGTGCGGGCCCTGATGGAAGCAGCGGCGCGGAAAGAGGTGATCGTCGTCGTCGAGCTCAAGGCGCGCTTTGACGAGGCGTCGAATATCCGCTGGGCGCGCAGCCTGCAAGAGGCGGGCGTGCAGGTGTATCACGGGCTCGTGGGGCTGAAGACTCATTGCAAGCTGGCGCTGCTCGTTCGCAGCGATCCGGACGGCAAGGTGCGGCGCTACGCGCATCTAGGGACCGGGAATTACAATCCGTCGACGGCGCGCTTCTACACCGACCTGAGCCTGTTCACGAGCGACCCTCAGATTACCGAGGCCGTCCATTACGTGTTCAATTTTCTTACGGCGTATTCGGAGCGGACGCACTTCGGGCCGCTGTCGGTGGCGCCGCTGAACCTGGGGAAAAACTGCGTCAGCCTCATCGAACGCGAAGCGGCGCACGCCAAGGCCGGGCGGCCGGGGCTCATCGTCGCCAAATTTAATTCGCTGCTCGACAAAGACATCATTCTGGCCCTGTATCGGGCTTCGCAGGCGGGCGTGCGTGTTGAATTGATCATACGCGGGGCCTGCGCGCTGCGTCCCGGGCTGCGCGGAGTCAGCAGCCGGATTCACGTGCGCAGCATAGTGGGGCGTTTTCTGGAGCACAGCCGCATTTTCGTTTTTGGGAATGGCGGCGACACGGAGGTCTACCTGGGCAGCACCGATTGGATGCCGCGGAACCTCTACGAACGCGTCGAGGTGATCTTCCGGCTGAAGGATCCGGCGCTGTGCCAGAAAGTGTGCACGGAGATTCTGCTGCCTTATTTCGCCGATACGGAGAAGGCGCGGTTTCTTTTGCCCAGCGGGCAATATGCGCGGAGGCTGCCCGGCAAGGGTGGTGTACCGACGAATGGAACGCGGTTTAATGTACAGGACTTCTTTATCGGGCTTGCGGAGGATCGCGAAGCAGTAGGCGCGGAGTTGTCTCCCTTGCTTCTTGAAAAGCTGCAGAGCCTTCCGGTGTACGAAGCGCTCTCGGCGAAGTGGGGAGAGGCCCCCGAGGCGGAGCCCCCAGTTCAGGCGGAGCCGGCCGATCGGTAGTTTCCTTCGCGGAGCTGCCCTGAAAAACCACAGGGGGGCACCCGCCCATGCAGAACCCTCCCGCTGAGCAGACCTGCCGTTTGCTTTGAACAAGGACTTCGAGCGGTGGCATGGCGTTGTTTGTGCCACCCATCCAACGATTCCGCGGTGGGCTGCGTGGTAGCCGTCCCTGGCCTGACTTCAGCTTCAGTGGGCGTGCGGCTTGCGCAAGCGGAGGGAGTCGCGGATGAGGCGAAGCACAGAAGACATCTGGTCGATGCCAGCGGGGTGGTTGCCGAAGCGGGCAGACTGATACAACTCTGTGAGACGCGCGACGGGGCCGGCCAAGTCGGAAGCAGGGACGGCGGCGGCAAACTCAAGCGGCGTTTGTGAGGCAGATTTCTTCCAACCGCGGCGTTCGAGCAAGCGCAGCATTTCGTTGTATTCCAGCGCGGCCAAAGACGCGGTGAGATTGCCGCCGCGGCGGGCGCGGAGGCTCCATCGCTGGACCACGTAGCGGATCATGGAGCGGCCGCGCAGATAGAGAAGCAGCGCCAGCAGAAAAACGAGCAACCCGGGCAGGAACAAGGGAGAGGCTTCCGCCGCGCGGTCGAGGGCGAGAATCGATCGCATGGTGCGGTCCTGGGTCCGGTTGTAAACGTCGCTCGCGCGATCACTCCAACTGCGTGAACTCCGCTGGGCGTTCTGCGCGAGGGCGATCTGGTGCGAGAAATCGTAGTTCACCACCCACTCGCTCCAGGTAAATTGGAAGGAATCCCAATACATATTGAGGCGGTCGAGGAGGCCGCCGCGTCTTGCGTTCCCCGGCGGCGTGGGATCAAACGTGATCCAGCCATAGCCGGGGAAGTAGACTTCCACCCAGGCATGCGCGTCGCTTTCGCGAATGATGTAGTCGCCACCCACGTCGTTGTATTCGCCGGGCAGGAAGCCGGTGACGTAGCGGGCGGGAATGCCTTCGGCGCGCAGCAGGACCGTCATCGCCGAAGCGAAATATTCGCAGTGCCCGGAGTGGCGGACGAACAGGAAATTCGCGAGAGGATCGTCACCGTGGGATCGGCTCAAATCGAGCGTGTAGGCATAGTGGGCGGCCAAATGGCGCTCGATATTGGACGCTTTGTCGTATTCATTCTGCGAATGAGACGTAATCTCATCGGCGAGCTGCTTCACGCGAGGATCCAGGCGCGGCAGCTGCAGGTAAACCTGTCGAATGGCTTCCGGATAATCGGGTGGCGCGGCGCGAAGGTCGCGCGGAGGGACGGCGGGAAGGCTGGATGCACCCTGATAGCGGATTTTTGAATTGTTGTGGGAAGGGTTGAAAAGGGAGCCGGTCATATCCTGGAGGAGATAGCCGCGGCGCGGCGCCGCTCCGGCGCGAGAGGCTTCGTTCTGGAAATGTCCACGCAGGATGAGTGCGCGAGGAGCGACAAAAATGGCGTCGGTCGCGATCGGTTCCATGAGCACGGTGTATCGCAAGGGCACGGACTTCTCGCGGGGAATAGCGGAGGCACCCAACCAATAATCTCCGTCGCCGGAGGATGCGATCGCGCGCTCATCCTGCTGGGGAGTGAACCAGCGGCGGCCATCGAAGTTGGTGAGCGCGATGCCGCGCCAGTGCACGTCCTGCGCGGGCGCAGGATCGCCGTCAATGCGAATCCGCATCACGACGGAGGTGTTTTGCTGGATCCGTCCAATTTCGTCGAGCGTGACGTCGTCGCTGAAGCCGGTCATCAGGCTGGGCTGGAGATTGAGGGCGCTCAGATATCCCGTGGTGAAACGCGGAATCAGAAAGAAGATCACCGCGCCGATCAGGAGCGCGCTGATGGCGACCAGCACCGAAGTAATGCCGAGAGCGCGATTCAGCTGATGCGCGAGGGGCGAGCCGGGATCAAAGGGAGGCGTGACGGCTCCTGCGGAACTGCGGCGTATTTCGAGCGCGACAAACGTGGAGACGGCCAGAATCAGGAACAGCGTGAGGGCGACGATGAAACCTGTCTCCACGGTGAGGATGGCGGAGGCGAGCATGGAGGTGACCGCGAGGACCGCGAGAAAGGCGTAGTCGCGGTTCGTGGTGGCCGAATAGAGGCGGACGATGGTCGCAAACAGCAGCAGGTGAATTGCGGAAAGCAGCCCGGCATATAACGCTGGATTGGGCGCACCGACCGAGAGATTGCGCGAAAAACACCAGAGGTCGGCGGGGAAAAACAGGAAGTACGCCAGTACGAGCAAGGTGGCCACGCGCGTGGAGAGTTCCGGGCTGCGGCCACGCCAGAGGCGAAACCCCTTGTAGACCAGTGCGGCGGGAGGCAAGGAGGAGCTGAGCGGATCGAGCTTGCCGGTCGAGACGATGGCGTAGATGCCCGTGGAGACGAGGAAAAAGAGCGAGATTTCGAAATAGCGTTGCACCGCGGGAAGCGGCGGCGCGCTCGGGCGTGTGGCGGAGGCCATAGATGATGCTAACACCCGGTGGCAGTGGCAGGGAGTGCGCGACGCGAATGCGCTAACAAGCGGCGCGGAAGGCTGAGCCACGGAATGAGAGAATCGCCGGTGGCATGGCATAGGCTTTGTCGCGGGCTGGCGCTGAGCCTTGCGGCCTTCCATGGTCGGAAGGCCTTTCTGCCAAACGCCACCGTGTTCACCGAAAGAGACGCTAGGGAAACCCGACCCTTACAAATCAAGGGGTCGGGAACCCTGAATACCAGTGCCGACGGAAGCAAACCAGCAAGGGTTGGGCCGCCCGCCTGTCACCCCGCGGGGCAAGGCCTGTCTCGGAACCGAAAATGAGGCTTACGCATCCAACTAGAAGCGATGGGCGCAGCGAAACAACCCGATGAGCTCTCCGACTGCCAGATGCAGCGTATCGCCCGGGCGCTGGCAGACCCTCGCCGCTACGAAATTCTGAAAAAGCTTCGCGCCGAGCCCCGCGCGACGCCGTGCAGCAATATGCGCGACTGCATCGACGTCAGCCCGGCCACGCTTTCGCACCACATGAAAGAGCTCGAAACAGCCGGTCTGGTGCGCTCCGCGAAGGATGGCAAATTCGTCAACTACTTCCCGCGGACGCGCGTTCTTCGCGCCTATCTCGACCGCCTCAAGGCCGACTTGGCCTAGCCGCGCGGGGGATACTGTTTCTTCTTGCCTGAATCCTTTCCCCGCCGCCTCACATCTATTCGACAGTTGTCGAAACATCGAAATGAAAAACAGGAAACGAAGGAGAGCCAACCATGGGTAAGCTTACAGGAAAGGTCGCAGTCGTCACGGGCGCATCCAAGGGCATCGGAGCGGCGATCGCCAAGTCCCTCGCGGCGGAAGGCGCATCGGTCGTGGTAAATTACGCATCGAGCAAGGCAGGGGCGGACAGCGTGGTAGCCGCGATCACCGCAGCCGGAGGCACAGCTGTCGCTGTAGGCGGCGACGTATCCAAGGCCGCGCAAGCGAAGGGCATCATCGACGCAACCATCAAGGCATACGGCCGGCTCGACATTCTGGTCAACAACTCCGGCTTGTACGAATTTGCGCCCCTTGAGGGCGTCACCGAAGAGCAGTTTCATCGGATGTTTAACGTCAACGTGCTCGGTGTGCTGCTCACCACGCAGGCAGCCCTCACATACCTGGGCGAAGGCGCCAGCATCATCAACATCGGTTCGGTCGTCAGCCGCACCACACCTCCCAACTCCGCGGTCTATAGCGCGACCAAGGGTGCCGTGGAAGCGATCACTGGCGTGCTCTGCAAGGAACTCGGCGGGAAGAGGATCCGCGTGAACTCCATCAACCCGGGAATTGTCGAGACCGAAGGCACGCATCGCGCGGGGTTTATTGGCTCCGATTTCGAGAAAGGCGTTGTCGCGCAGACCCCGCTTGGCCGCACGGGCCTGCCCGGCGATATCGCCTCCATCGCCACGTTCCTGGCCTCGGATGATTCTGCCTGGCTCACCGGCGAGCAGCTCTTTGCTAGCGGCGGCGTCCGCTAACCCCCCATGCCAGCCTGCCCACCCGGATGATTGGCTGACCTTTAGCCGAAGGGTCAGCTCGCGTAGCCTATCGTCCAATTATCTCCGAGCGGTTACGGCGGCGGCGATTTTTCGGGTGGCGCTCGAAACAGGGAGCGCGCTGACGCGGCGGAGCGGGAGGATGCGCGTGCGCGCTCGTTCCGGCAGGCGCGGAACCAGGACGAGAAAGGGCAAGAGCGTGATGTTGCGGAAGGTGACGCCGTGGCGGGCGGAGGCAAGAGGCTCGAGCGATAAAGCGTGAACGCCGAGAGTGGCGCGCAGGTGCTGCTCGAGCTCCATGGCAGGATTGCTTTTGACTTCGATGGCGGGAAACTGCCACATGCGCGAGAACAGTACGCCGTCGTGCGCGCCAGGATCTTTGACCAGGAGCGTGTGGCCACGCCGGTCGCGCAGAATCGCGGCTGCGATCTGAATTTTCACGGGCGCTCGTTTTTTGCGTGGGTCCGGGATCTTGTGCACGAGGTTCGAGGCCAGGGCGCGGCATGCCTGCGCAACGGGACACTCGGAGCAGCGTGGAATTTGCGGCGTGCAGATGATTTCGCCCAGCTCCATGAGCGCCTGGTTCCAGTCGGCGGGGGCGCGGCGTGCAAGAAGGGTTTTGGCGGTTTCGGTGAGCAGCTGCCAGCGGTGCGGGGCGCGCAAATTGCCGCGGATGGCTCCCAGGCGCGCAAGGACGCGGGCAACGTTCCCGTCCAGGACCGCGAGCGGAACGTCGTAGGCGATGCTGAGGACCGCTGCAGCGGTGTAGCGACCGATGCCGGGAAGCGACAGCGCGGCTTCGAACTCCCGGGGGAACGTTCCGCCGTAACCTGCGACGATCTTTCTTGCGGCGCTGTGCAGATTGCGAGCCCGGCTGTAATAGCCAAGCCCGGACCAGAATTTCAGCACCTCCTGCGGGCGGGTGGCGGCGAGCGATTCCACCGTGGGAAAACGGGCCAGGAAGCGGTCGTAATAAGGAATGACGGCGGCGATGCGCGTCTGCTGAAGCATCACTTCGGCGACCCAGACGCGGTACGGGTCGCGGCTGCTGCGCCACGGAAGGTCGCGTCGATGGCGGCCAAACCAGGCGAGCAAGCGCCGCTGGAAATCTGCGCGCGCGAGCAAGATGGCCCCGGCAGCAGTGGAATCAGCCCTAATCTGTTCCGGAGATTCCATTGTCGCGCTCTCCTGTGGAAACCGGCCCCTTCCCAGCTTACATTGAAACGCAAGGCCCGCAGAGCAACCCCAGAATCGCCCGGCAAAGGAAGAGGGAGCCGGGACCCATCCGATTGAGCTTCCGAGGATGACGACCGACACGCGGCGGCAATCGCGCAGGGTGAGGGAAGGAAAATTGCGCGAATCTATTGGGGGTCAGAGAACTTGTTGAAAAAGCGGCGGTGAATGCGGCCCAGCAGGGTGTGCGGGCCACCATAGATGAATTCGAGCGCCTCATCCTGCCCAAACTGGCCCATCAGGTTATGAATGCCCATGTGGAAGCCCAGGTTTGCTCCGTCATGGGTTGGTATCCAGCTGTTGGCGGCGGCCATGGGGCCGATAAAGGGCGACGCCGTCAGAGCGATCGAAAAAGAGGCGTGGCCGTCACCCCCGCGGCGCGCGACAACTGTTGAAACCGCAGCGTGCCAGAAGCGCGGGAAAAAACCCACGCACGTGCAGCGGTAATACGCCGTATCTTCGTGAAGCGCCTCGGCCAGGGAGTACTGAGCCGTGGCCGTTACGAGGCTGATCCCCAGATTGCTGGCCACTCGCGCGCCATACGCATCCGCCCCTTGTCCCCACTCGTGCGGAAAATTAAATCCCTGATCGATCGCTGCCGCGAACGAAGAGCCGGCAAAAGCAACGGGCCCCAGAGCATTCCAAGCGAAATTATGGAACTTCTGTGCCTCGCTCGGCGGAACGTACATGACAGAAGAAGTAACTGCACTAGCCCCTGTCGAGACAGACTCAGTGGAAGGCAAATCCGCCGAGGCAAAAATACTGGAGGACTGGGAGGAAGAGCTTCCCCCATCCGGTAGGGCCGACTGAGCACACACGGCACCCGCGAAGACGAGGCTAACCGCCAATAATAAGAAACCGGTGAGAGCGCGTGAGATGGTGCACACCCCGTACTATTACCTTTACCTTAAGCCCCACCACAGGGCCCTACTGCGGCGCAAGATATAACAGTCCCTAACGCCTGTGCAAGGAAAATCGCTTTCTCACGCTCCTCGACCGCAGGGTGGTATCGGTGGAGCTACACGATCCTGGTGATAGAAAGCTTGCCGACAGGCAAATACCGTGCATGGATATCGCGCTGAGCAGCCATCGCATGGAAGGGTTCCCGGGATAGGCCGCCACCCGAGTCACCCCGAGTCAGGTGTGTTTTATATCTAATTTAGGATCAGCTGGTAGAACCGCCGGGGTCTCCGACTCGGCTACACCAACTTCTTCAATACTTCGACTGCTTCAGCATCTTCTATTACTCCCGTCACGACCAAGCTCAACAGATCGGATCACTGACGAATCCATTCATAAAAGCGTCCACCTGCTTTCACCGCTGCTGCAAGCTCGTCAGCGACCAGGCGTCGATTCGTTTCGGCAGCACCAGACGGCGCCACAGCTTGCCCAAGTTTATAGGCCGGCAGGCTCAGGTTCGTGACGATAAAACCGACCCGCGGAAACAGCTCTCTGACGTGGAACTCCACCTTCGCACCCGCCGCGCCGTTTTCCAACTGGCCGATCGATCTCCGGTAACAGCAACTCGTCCCAATCTTCCGGGCACATTGCCCGGGCGAAGCTTCTCCGCCAAGCAGTCCCCGAAATGGTTGAACAGAAATAGTGGGTGGCAGCGGACCCTCTCGAAGGGCCCATTGTAGGCACTGCCCTCCTGCTCACCGTGAACCAGACTCTCGCTGGAGTCCATGAGGTTCACACCGCGAGAGGGCGCGACAACCGCCAAGCCGTGAAACGGTGAATCCCGGCCAAAATCCTGCCCCTATGCTAACGCCGACCCTCGGTTCTGAAGTATAAGGATCAGCATTCACCTGCCAGGTTCCTGACTGCGGGATAGCACGCGCAAGATTATTAGGAGGCGAGAGTTAGGATTGGCGGCGGAGGCGGTCGAGGAGCGAGAAGAGTAGGACGCCGGCGACCGCGGTTACGGCGGAATCGAGCAGCAAGCGCAGGTTAAAGAAGCGGGCAGGCTGATTCAGCAGGGTGCGCTCGGTTAGAGCCAAAATCGCGTTATGGACATGAAATAGGACGAAAATCAGCCCGAAGCGGCTGGCGGGGTGCTCCGTGTCGATCTTCGCGCCGACCGAGGAGGCCAGGTAGCCGATGATCGTCTTCGCAATTCCGTACAGGCCGATGGGGCTATCGTGGCCCAGCGCATCCTGAAGAATGCCGATGACGGCTCCCAAAAACATTCCAGAAACGGGATTGCGCTTGCTGACTCCGAAGTAAATCGTGACGAGCAGGGGAAGATCGATCAGTTCGGCCCAGCGGCCGTACTTGTGAAGGAAGGCCTGGAAAAGCAGTGCGAGGAACGCGGAGGCAATGACAGTCCCACCGTAATACTTATGGACCTCGACATTCGAGTCGCTGTGAGCGCCGACACCAAGCATGGATGACAATTACTGCCTCCCTGCGGACGTTTTCGCTGGAGCCGGTGGATTCAAAGCTGCGTGGGCAGCGGGCTTGGACGCAGCTGCACCGGGCTTCGCGGAAGCAGACGCCCCGCCGCTCGTGGCGCTCGCCGGCGCTGATGCGGCAGCCGGTTTCGTCGATGGGACCGCCGCCGAGCCAGCAAGATCGATGCCCGCAGTGCTGGCTTCCTCCGCAGGCTGGGGAATCAGAGGAAAGGAGGAGGCTTCCCCAGTTTTCTTGGGCTCCAATTCCTGTTGCGAAAGCAGAACCAGAACATCTTCCAGACGGTCCAGACGCGCGGCGGGCTGTACATGGATGATCTGAAAAGGCAGCGCAGGTTTGGCGTCGGTCACGGTTCCAATCAGGAGACCTTTTGGAAAAATGCGATCGTCGCCGGAGGTTAGAAGAACGTCGCCGGATTTTACCTTCTCATCGTTCACGATGTAGTCCAGTCGGGGGGTCGGGTCGCCGCTTCCTTTTACCACGCCGTGCGTGCGCGTGGCGGCAAACAGTGCGCCGACTCCGCTTTCCTTGTCGTTGAGCAGAAGCACTTGCGCCGTCGAGGGAAAGACTTCCACGATTTTACCCACCACGCCGTCGGGAGTGACGACGGCCATGTTGTTGCGGATGCGATCGCGAGAGCCGCGGTTAATGAACAGGGTGTGCGAGGTGGAATCGGCGCTGGCACCGATCACCTGAGCGGCGAGGAGGGGGGCCTCGGGATGCGAATCGCGAAAATTGAGCATCGCGCTGAGGCGCTGCGCTTCGTTGGCTTGGCTCTCGAGTTCGCGGTTGCGCAACTGCAACTGGCCGAGTTCGGCGCGAAGCTGCTGATTTTCATTGCGGGCGTTGTGCAGGCCGATATAGCCGTTCCAGACATCGCGGATGCCCAAGAATCCCCAGGTTCCGCCGCGTTCGACCGGCGACATGATCCCGACAGCCCAGTAGCGGATCAGGCGCACATCGCGATCGCGCTTGATCTGGAAAGCGAGCAGCAGAAGCTGCGCGAGCACGACACTCGCGAGAAGAGCCAGCGACCGATGACGAGAAAAAATGCCGCCCATAAAATAAGAATGGATGCGGGAGGCTCGAGGCTGGGGCCCGAAATGACCTCCGGAAAATTGTTGCCATCAGGGGCTAGAGCCCCGTTTTGTGCGTCCCGGGATGTCGGAGCGGAAGCTCCGACATCCTTGAATGCTTCTCCCGTTGTGGCACGGCTAAAGCCGTACCCTGACGAAACTGCAGCTAGTGCATCAGTCGATGCTGACCAAGCGCAGTAGGCGGAAATCACTGAGCATTTTGCCGGTGCCGAGCACGACGGACGCAAGCGGATCATCGGCAATCGACACGGGCAATCCGGTTTCTTCGCGAATGCGCTTGTCGAGATTCTTGATGAGCGCGCCGCCGCCGGTGAGCACGATGCCGCGGTCGCTAATGTCGGCGGAAAGCTCGGGCGGCGTGCGTTCGAGAGCCACGCGAATCGCGTTCAGAATGGTCGAGATGCACTCCGAGAGCGCTTCGCGGATTTCGCTATCGTCGATCGTAACGGTTCGCGGAACCCCCTCGATCAGGTTGCGGCCCTTCACTTCGAGTGTGAGCGGCTTTTCGAGCGGATACGCGGAGCCGATCTCAATCTTGATCTGCTCGGCAGTACGTTCGCCGACAAGCAGGTTGTACTTGCGCTTGAGGTAATGCATCACGGCTTCGTCCATCTCGTTGCCGGCTACCCTCACCGAGCGCGAATATACGATGCCACTCATGGAGATCACGGCGATGTCGGTGGTGCCACCGCCGATATCGACAACCATGTTTCCGGAGGGCTCCTCAATGGGCAGCCCGGCGCCGATTGCGGCGGCCATGGCCTGCTCGACCAGGTAGACTTCGCTGGCACGGGCGCGGTAGGCGGAATCCTGCACGGCGCGCTTTTCAACCGGCGTGATCTCGCTGGGGACGCCGATCACGATACGCGGGTGGACAAGAACGCGGCGGTTGTGCGCCTTCTGGATGAAGTAGGTGAGCATCTTCTCGGTGACTTTGAAATCGGCGATCACGCCGTCTTTCATGGGCTTGATGGCGACCACGTTGCCGGGTGTGCGTCCCAGCATTTCCTTTGCCTCGCGGCCCACTGCAACCACTTCGCCCGTGTTCTTATTGATGGCTACAATCGAGGGTTCGTTGACGACGATCCCTTTGCTGCGAGCAAAAACCAGTGTGTTGGCGGTGCCGAGGTCGATGGCGAGGTCGGAAGACAAGAGACTGAAGACCGACCGCATGTTGTAGCCGTTCTTGGTCACGCTGTTCCCCCAGAGATCCGTTCAGCGCCCCTGCAGCGCCGGTGTGCCGGTGCGTTCGCTTCCTATCTTCCTATGGAATTACAACTTCTACGCGCTTGATCGCAGTGCCACCGCGGCGATTCTGGCCAGTGATGACAATCGGGTGGCTGCCCCTGGTCATCGGCTGCGTGAAATACCGGAACTGTCCGTTCGCCTGAATGTCGGCGACTTCCTCGCCGTTGATAATGAGTGCCGCGCCGGGTTCGGTGCGTCCAATCACCTCGACGACATTGCCCTGCAATTCGGTGTCGTCCACCTCGAGCAGCATTTCCTGCTCTTTGCCTTGTGCGACAAGCGTGAACTTGTGCGCGTCCCCCGCGTCGCTCAGCTTATTTTGTTCATCGATCGCGCGCACGCGCCAAAAATAATCGCCGGGGTCAAGACCGGCGACATCCACGCTCGTGGCCGCGACTTTCTTTTCCGCGACGACACGATTGAACATAGCGGTTGTGCTGGCTTGAAAGTCGTAGAGCTTCGCGGTGGAAACCTGCTTCCAGGAGAAGTGTATCGGATCATGCTTCGGGTCCACCACGATGATCGCCTGCAAGTTCAAAGGTTCGAGTAGATCGGGAGGAGCCAGGACCTGCGACGTCGTGGTCTTTCCGCCGGTGGGGAAGGCAACGCGCTGCCACTGGGCAATGTCGAGATGCTCGTTGCCGCGATTGAACTCAGCGCTGCCGGAATCGACTGTGATCTCCTGTTGCTTCGTCGTTGGGTCGCTACGGACCGCGGCGCGGCTGTTCGCGCGCAACGAGGCTACGGCATTTTCAAAGGATACTTGCGCCGTGGAACCTGGGATTTCCCATGAACCGGTGGCCAGGTCGACCTGGCCGGAGCTGATGTGCACCGCGACTTGCGTCGGCTTATCCATGGAAACGTTGTTTTCCTCGACCGTGACGAGGGTGTCGCCTTTTACCGTGTAGGTGGTTCCGTCGGCGAACGCGATTCGCGCGACGCCTTCGGGGTCGGTCTGGATGAGGTCGCCTTTATCCAGCGTGAGCTGATAATCAGCGGTCGTCCACTGCACGGAATTGACCTTTTTCACCTGCACTCTTCCGTCCAGGTTCACGAAGCGGGCTTGCTTGGCCGTGATCGTTGCGACGCCGCTATCGCGGGGCGAGATCGCATCGGAGATGCGACTCAACACAGAAGTCGACCCTCGCGGAAAAAACAGATAGGTCAGGGTGAGCGAAATGGCCAGCAAGACGAAGATATAGACGAGCACGGTGCGATAGGTCACCGTGTGCCAATAGACCTCCACTCGCGACACCTTGGGCGCCGCATTCACTGTGGTTTCGCTTCCACCGCGTGATTTGTCCCCAGTTTGGCAATCTAGCATAGGGGTATAGGCCTTTCAACACGGCGCAGAGCTAGTTGCGAGATCAACAACCCCTGGCTTCCATAAGAGATATTGGCGCTTTGGAATCAGCGGGCCGAATGAGCCTGCGGACACGGGCAAAAACGGCCTGCTACGGCTTGCCAGATCGAACCGAAAATGCAGGGCTCGCGGGAAAAGCGCTGCGAACCCAGGGGCGCTAGTAGGCGCCCGCTTTTCGCCGCGCTGAAAGCCACTACCTCCCAGGATTCTCACCTTGCTGCGCGCATTCTTCCCAGTGAGTGGCGGCGCTTGGCGTTATAGCTAAGACAGCCATTTTGGAGGTTGACCAAGACGGTCGAATTTAGCGAGACTAGTGTGTAGAAACTTTTGTTTCGTTGCGTTTGCCTGCCGGGAACCGCTGTGCCTGACCGTATAGGCCGAACGAAATCGCGAAACATTGGGGATGGGACTGCAAATGAGCGAGACGATTGGGGAATTATTACCGCCTGCGCGGCTGATGTTGACGCCAGGACCGTCATGCCTTGACCCGCGCGTGTACCGGGCGATGGCTGCGCCGATTGTGGGGCACATGGACCCGTGGTTCACGGCCATGATGGGCGACGTGCAGACGCTGCTGCGGCGGGTCTTCCAGACGGAGAACCGCATTACGTTTCCGATTTCGGCCTCGGGATCAGGTGGCATCGAAGCGGCGGTGGTGAACCCGCTCGAGGACGGCGACGAATGCATCATCTGCGTGAACGGCGCATTCTCGGAGCGCATGGCCGTCATAGCGGAGCGCATCACCTCCCAAGTGATTCGCGTGCAAGCGCCTTACGGGCGTACGGTCGATCCAGAGGATGTGCGGCGCGCGGGCAAGGGCAAAAAGATCAAGCTGATCGGGCTAACACACGGCGAGACTTCCGGCGCGGTGATACAGAAGATCGAGAATTACCGGAAGGTTGCGGATGAATTGGGAGCGCTGCTTGTGGTGGATACGGTGGCGACGCTGGCGGGCGTTCCCCTCAATATCGACGCCCAGCGCATCGACATCTGCTTCAGCGGAACGCAGAAGGCCATCAGCGCGCCTCCGGGCATGGCGCCGATCACGGTGAACGCCCGCGTGGAAGAAATGATGCGCGCGAGGAAAGAACCGGTGCGCAGCTGGTACTTCGACTTGAACCCGACCATGACGTATTGGGGCCACGAGCGAACCTACCATCACACACCGCCGATCACTTTGATTTATGGCTTGCGCGAGGCTCTGCGGCTTGTGCTGGAAGAGGGTCTGGAAGCGCGGTGGGAGCGGCACTTGCAGAATCAGCAAGCGCTCATTGCCGGCCTGGAGGCGCTGGGACTTGAGCTCTTGGTTTCCAATCCCGAAGAGCGGCTCGTTACGGTGACCGGCGTGATGATTCCCGCGCGGCTCGACGATGGCAAGGTGCGGCGGCAACTGCTCGATGAGTTCAACATCGAGATCGCCGGCGGATTTGGGCCGTTGAAAGGAAAGCTGTGGCGGATCGGCCTGATGGGGTATTCGAGCCAGAGGAACAACGTGCTGCTGTTTCTAGCCGCGCTGGAAAAGGTGCTGCTCGATCAGGGCTTTCTGGTTCCTGCAGGCGCGGGAGTCGCGGCGGCCATTCACCTCTACCATCAATTCACGCAGCCCGCTGAAGTGGGCGCAAGGAAATAACCGACGTGGCGAAAGCAGCGTATCCGACGATCCCCAACGCCGGCGCGATGAGCGAATTCATGGGCGCGTTCGACGTTCCATCGAAGGTGACCGATTATTTGTATCACTGCCACTTTTCACATTGCTTCAACGGGATCGCGACGCGGCACAGCGACACGATGGACTGCAAGTTCGTCGTCGATGGCAGCGGCGTGCTCCTCGGGCTCGCACATCTGGGGTTTGTGTCCTTTCGGGAGCGCACGGGACGCAATCTATCGGACCGCGAAGCGAGCTACATTGCCGCCGAGTACCTGCGGGAACGTCTGGAACAGGAAGACGAGCACTCGCTCTACGATGTGTCGGCTGCCGATGTGACGCGGCTAATCGAGAAACTGCGGATTTCCTGAAGGCCGCAACCGGTAATTCCTTCAGGGCTGAAGAGCCCTGGGTTGAACGCGTCTTGGGGCACGCCTGAATCGGTGCCCTGACCAAAGCAAAGCGGGATCGTTAGGCGTCGGAAAGTGATTCATCGTAGCCTGGACGGTCCTTTAATTCCCCTGCCTCAAGAATTTCACCGCACTTCAGGCATTCGACGTACTGGGAATCATCATCCTTCGCAATGAGCCGGGTTTGCTCGTGTGTGCAGACGGGATCGGGCATGCCGTATCCAGAAACCGAACCGGGCAGCATTATAACATCTGCCGGCCGGGGGCTCGATTGCCGGAGCCAAACCAAAACAGGAACCGAAGGCTCGCGGAAAAAGCACCGCGAGAGCAAGGCGCTGCGCGCCGACGTCTTTTCACAGCGGAAGCTCCCGAGCCCCTGAAAACCTTCCCAAACCGCACAGACTCGGCTTGGGCTGCAGGCGCTCCAATGGCGCGCCCTCGAAAACCGGCAGCCGCTAGGGCTGGTCGGGTAAGGCGAAGACGTAGAGCGCGTTGCCGTGCAGCGGGTGATGAACGTCAGGCAGCATCGCGCGAGGAGCCTCGCGCGGGCTGCCACCACCCAGGCCGGCGGTGACGGCGATGTACTGCTTACCCCCGGCGGAGAACGACACCGGGAATCCTTGCACGGAAGTACCGAGCCTGACCTGCCAGAGGGTCTTGCCGGTCATGGCATCGACTGCCCGAAAATAGCGGTCCACGTCTCCGACGAATGCAAGACCGCCGCCTGTTGAAAGAACCGATGTAAGGAATGTAGGCCGCTGCTGCCAGTTCCAGACTTCTTTCATGGTCTTCACATCGTAAGCCGCCAATTTCCCGAGGTTGCCATCGGTGCCGGGCATCTCGAAAAACAGGCGGTCCGCCGACCCGCCACCGGAACCGTCCACGAAATCGACTTTGCGGCCAAACATCTCCATGCAGCTCTGGGTGAGAGGGATGATGAGAATTCCCGCGGGCGGGTA
Source organism: Candidatus Acidiferrales bacterium (assembly GCA_050015335.1). Classification (GTDB taxonomy): domain Bacteria; phylum Acidobacteriota; class Terriglobia; order Acidiferrales; family UBA7541; genus Palsa-295. The sequence continues at coordinate 73,760 of JBEKBP010000006.1, forward strand.
GTAGCTCATGGCCTGCCAGTCGTGCCCGCCCGCCGTGCTGGGGCAAACCTGCACTCCGACGCCAATTTTTTGTTCGACTATGTCGGGCCGATATGTGAGCTTGCCCGTCCTTGGATCAAGGCCGCTGAATATATTCTGGAAAAGGGTTTCCTTGGCAGTGATGAACTTCCCCGTCTGCCGATCAAGCTTCCACAGGATGCCGGCTTTGCCAATCGTGAAAGCGGCCTTGAGATCACCAATGTCGATCAGGACGCGCTCATAGACTTCATCCATGTCCAGCGACTCGCCAGCTACGTGTTGGTAATACCAGGCAAGCTTGCCGTCGTCGGGATGAAGCGCCAGTGTGGAACTGGTGTAGAGATCCTGGTCGTTCACTCCCGAGCCGCGGCTCACCTGCATCCAAGGCTTTGGTTGTGCGACGCCCCAATAAGTGAGATTGAGCTCCGGGTCGTAGCTGCCGGTGATCCACGTCTCGCCGCCCGCGCGCAGCATGTTGGTGAGCTTGCCCCAAGTGTCTCCGCCCGGCTCCCCGGTGCGGGCCACCGTATTGAATCTCCAAAGTATTTTGCCGGTGTCGGGATCGAGCGCGCTGATATAGCAGCCCTGTTCGCTGTCGCTGGCCTTGTAGCGATTGCAGCCGCCCAGTCCTTGCAGAACTTTGCCGTTGATCACGAGGGGGCCGCTTGAGTTACCGAAGCCCTTGGAGGTATCCGCGAGGACGGTGTCCCAAAGGGTTTTCCCCGTGCGGGCGTCGAGCGCCTGGAGATGCGCGTCCGTGGTGGCGGCGAAGATTTTATCCCCGTAGATGGCGAGATTGCGCATGGCTCCGGTGCCGCCGCTCTGACGGCCAGTCGGCCTCATGCGATTCTCCCAGATGAGCTCGCCGGTGGCGCCGTCGAGCGCTTGTACGATATTGTCGGGATTCACAAGATAAATGATTCCGTTGTGCACCAGAGGACTTGGCTCGTTGGAGCCCGTGCCCTCATTCATGCCCCACACCCACACCAGCCGCAGGTCATGTACGTTGCGCGGGGTGATCTGCCTCAAAGGGCTGTGGCTCCAAGCCTGATAATTGCCGCGGATCATCAGCCAATCGCTGGGATCAGGATGGAGCAACATTTCGTCGGTGACCGGGACGTAATTGCGAACCTCTCCTTCCACACTGACGCCTACAGGCGCTGCCGGGGCTCGCCGAGAACCCGCGGCTGGGGCGGCCGGGGCTTGCTGTGGTTCTTGAGCCGCCTGCGTGGGAGCAACCGCTGGCCCAACCTTGGCCACCGTGCCGATTGGTACTTTCACGTCGGGGGTCAGGGCACTGCTCCCCGCCGGGGCGCCATTGGATTGCAGAATGAATGCCGCGAGATTGATTGCATCCTCATCACTCAGCGAGCCGGGGTTATTCGCGGGCATGGTGTAACGAATCCGGCTGAACAGATCGGCAGTGGTGCGGGTGCTCCAGGAATTTACGAAGTTACTGCCCGCAAGCTGGGGCGCATCCATGCTGCCCTTGAGATCGGCGAGATGACACGCCGCGCAGGTCGACTGAAACACCGCGCGCCCGGCATTTGCCTGCTGGGCGGTGTAGACGCCGGCCGCGGGGGACTGCTTGGCCGCTGCCATAGACAGACCAAGCGCGAGAGTCGCAGGCACGACCAAGAGCCCGAACGCCTTTAATCCGTCCATCGTGATCCTTTTGTTCTGTCTTTCCTCATACTTCGTACTCCTATCGCAAGAGCCATCCCCAAAGATTGCCGGCAGGCGCGCCCTGGGAGTTGATCTGTATGTAGAGGCTGTTGTTCTTGAGGTCTTCCACCTGCTCGGAAGTCAGGTCGATGGAGGCGCTGATGGCGCCGCTGGTGGCTTGCGGGACCGGCAGATCCAGAATAACGGGGCCCCGTATGGCCTTTGGTCCGTGGTGAATGTGCGCGTCGGTTGCGGGCGATTTCAATCCAGAAAACGTGCCGGTGATCGTGAGCTTCTTCCCGGTCAGCACAGCTGAAAGCAACCCCTTTCCTGCAACGGTTGACAACATCCCCGAATCCAAGGGCACCGGCGTCAGCCAGACTTTGTAGGTTTCGCCGCCTTGCGCCAGCGCGGTATGCCCGATCCACAGTATGCAGACCGCAACAAGCACGGGCGCCAGCCATTGGCGCTTTGTCCTGAAGCTCACCATAGTCCTACCCGGTTGACCTTGTGTTTGAAGCGACCGAATCGTACGCCCGAGCCGTAGATGAATCAAGCACGGATTGTGCCGGGGGGAGTCGGCCTGACTGGATGGCCGAAAAACAGCGGCAGTGGTGGAACTCAACCAGCCGGGAGGGGGAGCTGCGCTCAGCTGGCCTGTGCCAGACTCGGCAGGCTTATGAATTCGCGGGGAGTTACGCAACGTGACCAGCAGTCATTATTTGGCATTTCCGTTGCTTGGTAGGACATGTGTTCGGGATTGCAAAACAGCCCGAAAAGGAGATGCCATGGAAATTCGCCATAATCTGCTGAAATTTGCGCGTGCTTCCGCTGCGCTCGCACTTGCTACCTCGATGATCGGGGCCTACGGGGCCAGCGCGGCGACCACGACTCAGAACCCCGTCGACGAACAGTCATTGAACAAACACGTTCACCACGCTCTCGTCATGAACCCGTGGTACGGCGTGTTCGACAACATCGAGTACCAACTCAACGGCACGGAGGTCGTGCTCACCGGGCAGGTCGTGCTGCCGGTGACCAAGTCGGACGCGGAGAAGGCCGTGATGCGCGTGGCGGGCGTGACGCAGGTGGTAGACAACATCACGGTACTGCCGGTGTCGCGGTTTGACGATCAGATCCGCCGGGCCGAGTTCCGGGCGATCTTTTCGGGGCCCACGCTTGGGCGGTACGCGACCGGCGTAGTGCCGTCCATCCACATCATCGTCAACAACGGCAACGTGACGCTAGAGGGAGCGGTGATGAACCAGATGGATTCCAGCATCGCGCGAATCCGCGCCAACCAAGTGCCGGACGTGTTCTCGGTGACGAACAACCTGCATATCGGGTGAGGTTTCGGCCGGCACCAGAGCAGGAGCGACAAACACGTGCCCAGGCCCGGTTTTCGCCGGGCCTGCGCACGTGTGAACGAGGCGGCCGTGCCCTAGAGAAAGCCGGCATCAAAAGCGCGGGGGAGCAGCTTGCCGGATCGCTCGTATTCGATCTTGCCCTGAAGATTGGCAAGAACCACGGGGACATCGCCGCAAAACTCCCATATTATTTGGCGGCAAGCGCCGCAAGGCGGCGTCAAGCGGATGGTATCCGCGACGACTGCGATCGCGTCAAAGCCGTGTTCTCCTTCCGAAATGGCTTTGAATATTGCCACGCGCTCGGCGCAGCAGGTGAGGCCGTAGCTGGCGTTTTCGACGTTGCAGCCGGTGTAAACTCTTCCCGATTTTGCGCGCAGTGCCGCACCGACCCGAAAATTCGAGAAAGGGGCGTGCGCGTTTTCCCTTGCCAGCTTGGCGGCGGCAATTAATGCGCTGTACTCAGTCATTATTTCCCCGACAGGCACGCCTACGCGCCAATGATTTTTCGCACGAGCGGCGGCACGCTGGGCTGCTGCGGGCCGATTCCGAAGCTTTGATTCAAAAGTGCCACCGTCTCGCTCAGGCGCGCATCGGAATTGTAGCGAATTGCGCAGAGGGTTTCGCCTGCTTTCACCGGGTCGCCGACCTTTTTTTCGAGGATGAGGCCCACGGCGGGATCGATCTGGTCTTCCATTTTTTCGCGGCCCCCGCCGAGCATCATGCTGGCTATGCCGATCTGCTCGCACTGGATGGAGGTAAGGTAACCGGCGGTTGGCGATGTGAGGCGTCGCTCATGCTGCGCTTGGGGAAGGCGGCTGGGGTCGTCGACGATGCGCGGGTCGCCGCCTTGCAGTCGGATGACTTCGCGGAAGGCGTCGCGGGCGCGGCCGGAGACGATCATTGCAGAGGCTAGCCGCTTGCCTTCGGCGACCGTTTTTACCCTGCCGCCCAGGACGAACATCCACGCGGAGAGTTCGTCGCACAGCTCGCGGAGGTCGGCGGGACCCCGTCCGTTCAGAATTTCGAGGACTTCTTCGATTTCGAGGGCGTTGCCGACTTTGCGGCCTAGCGGCTGGTCCATGTCCGTAATGAGGGCAACCACTTTCTTGCCCATGCGCCGGCCGGTTTCGACCATCAATTCGGCGAGGTATTCGGCGTCGGCGGCCTTTTTCATAAAGGCACCGCCGCCGGTCTTCACGTCGAGCACGAGCGCGTCGATTCCCTCCGCCAATTTCTTGCTCATGATGGAGGCGCAGATCAGGAAGGGGCTCTCGACGGTGGCGGTGACGTCGCGCAGGGCGTAGAGCTTCTTGTCGGCCGGGGCGATCTCTGGTGTCTGGCCAATTAGGGCGCAGCCGCACCGTTTGAGCACTCGGCGAAATTCGGCAAGGGAAAGATTCACGTTGAAACCGGGGATGGATTCAAGTTTGTCGAGGGTGCCGCCGGTGTGTCCGAGGCCGCGCCCGCTGATCATTGGCACACAGATCGGGGACACCTGTGAGAGCGCGTTTCCTGCATCAAGCCTGGCATGGGCCGCCGCTACTACGGGCGCGACGACGAGGGATGTTTTGTCGCCCACGCCGCCCGTGGAGTGCTTGTCTAGCTTGGCGCCGGGAATGTCGGAGAAGTCGATCACCTCGCCCGAGTGCAGCATCGCTTCGGTGAGGGCCGCCGCTTCGGCGGGCGTCATGCCCCGCCACACCACGGCCATCAGCCAGGCGGCCAGCTGGTAATCGGGGACCATGCCGCGGGTCGCGCCCTGGACGAGGAATTCGATCTCGTCTCGGGAGAGTTCTCCCGCGTCACGCTTCTTGCGTATGATATCAACCACCCGCATTGGTTCAGCCCACCGAACTGATGCAAACCCACGCCTTTGAAGATATCATTGAGCCGTTATGAGACCCATATCATGATTGCGACCTTGCGTGTTTGTGCTTTGTTTGTTGTTGGTTTACGCTTGGCGCTCAGAAACGGGAGCACGGTAGACGTGAAGCTTCTTACCAAGCGGCTCTCCCTTCCTATATTCGCCTACTCAGACCAGGCATGACACGGAAGGAAATCAAGAGGGATCTTTGAGACGGGTACCACTCGTTCCAGGTGTGTTGGGTGAACGCAAAACAAAGCGTACGATTGATGGACCCAACCATTGCAAACGGTAACCGGAAGTTCACCGCCGCTGCAGCCCATCCTGTGAATTTGGCGGGTTATGATTTAGAATTACCGACCGAATGGATATCCAGAGAAATAAGCAGGTTGTAGCGATTTATCCCGGGTCGTTTGACCCGGTCACCAACGGCCACCTCGACTTGATCGCGCGCGCGGCGGTGATCTTTGACAGGGTGGTGGTGGCGGTGACGCGCAATCCCGAGAAGGACTCGCTTTTCGAGGTGAAAGAGCGCACCGAGATGCTCGAGGCGGTCACGTTCGAGTGGAAAAACGTCGAGGTCGACGTGTTCGAGGGCCTGCTGGTGGACTACGCCAGAATGCGCGGCGCGGGCGTGATCCTGCGCGGGATCCGCGCGGTTTCCGATTACGAATACGAGCTGCAGATGGCCATGATGAACCGCAAGCTCGAATCGCAGATTGAAACGGTGTTCATGCTTCCGGCGGAAGCCTACAGCTTCGTTAGCTCGCGGCTCGTGAAGGAACTGGCGCGGCTGGGCGGCCCGATCAAGGGATTTGTGCCGGCGCTGGTGGAGCAGCGGTTGCGCGCGAAAGTGGTTTAGACGGAGGCCGCTGAATCGACGAGGCATTTCGCTATGGTGGAACAGTGGGGAAGACGTCAGAACCGCACGGGCTAGAGCCCGGTCGCAAGCGGAGGCGTACTGTCGGAGCGAAAGCTCCGACCCGCTCGAGCGCCCCCTGACGAGTACCGTTTGTGGGACGTCTTGCGGGCAAAGCGAGGCAGATCGAATGGAACGCGGCGCGGGCTTGAAAATCGAGGAGCCGTTGCAACTCACCCCGCGGGTGAACCGCATCAGCACGTCGCCCACGATGGCAGTTCTGCAGGAAGCCGAGAAATACAAGGCGAAGGGTGTGGATGTGGTGGATTTCGGGCCCGGCGAGCCGGACTTCCCTACCGCGGACCACATCAAGCGCGCGGCGATCAAGGCGCTCGACGAAAATCGCACGAAATATACGCCGGCCGCCGGAATTGGGCCGCTGCGGCAGGCAATTTGCGACTGGCATGCGGCCCATTTGGGGTCATTGCCCGCGTATCAGCCGGCGGAGTGCATCGTCACTTCGGGCGGCAAACATGCGATCTTCAACGCGGTTTGCGCGCTGGTCAGCTCGGGCGACGAAGTTCTGATTCCCGCTCCCTACTGGGTAAGCTATCCGGACATCGTGAAGTATGCCGGAGGCGAACCTGTTTTCGTGCCGGCGCGCGCCGACGATGATTTCCGCCTGCGAGCCGACGACCTGGAACGAGCCATCAGTTCGCGCACGCGGATGGTGATCGTGAATTCACCTTGCAACCCGACCGGGGCCGTGATTCCGCCGGACGAATTCTCAAAGATATTCGACGTTTGCCGGAGACACGGCGTGTGGCTGCTTTCAGATGAATGCTACTCGCATTTCACCTATGGCAGCGCGAAGCCGTTTACGGTGGCAAGCCTTGCGGGTTCGCGCGACCGATTGATCATCGCCGGGTCATTCTCGAAGACGTTTGCGATGACGGGGTGGCGCATGGGCTACCTGCTCGCGCCGCAGCTGCTGGTTGCGGCGGTGACGAAGCTGCAAAGCCAGTCCACTTCGAATGCCACGTCGATCGTGCAATACGCGGCACTTGAGGCGATGCGCGGCCCGATGGATTCAGTGAGCGCGATGCTCGCTGCATACGCGCAGCGGCGGGAACGGATTCTCGCGGGCCTGCGCGCGATTCCCGGGATCACCTGCACGGCTCCGGAGGGCGCGTTCTACGTGTTCCCCAATATTTCGGCACATCTCACGGCCGAAATGCCGGGCGATGCGGCTGCTGCCAAGAAGCTACTCGAGCGCGAGCACGTCGCGGTGGTTCCGGGAGAGGCGTTTGGCGCCCCGGGGTACATCCGCATTTCCTATGCGACATCGATGGAGCGGATCGAGGAAGGGCTTCGACGTCTCGCTCGATTTTTTGGCAGCGCTGGCCCGGCACAGTGATCCTTTCGCCCGCGCGCCTGGAGCCTGTGTTCAGCCCCCGCCCCTGGGGTGCGCTTTCTTTGGCTCCTTTTTTTCCTGAAAAATCCGAACTCGCCCAGCCAATCGGCGAGGCTTGGCTAACCGGCAGCGAATGCACCTTTGCGACCGGCCCATTTTCGGGCCAGAAACTGGGCGAGGCGTGGCCCAAGATGCCGCCCCAGTGGGCCGGCACCGCGGTGAAGCGTGAGGGCGAATTCCCGCTGCTCGTGAAATTTATTTTCACGGAGGACAAACTGTCTGTGCAGGTGCATCCCGGAGACGACTTCGCAGCCATGCACGAGCAGGCCGCTGGGGGCCGCGGCAAGACGGAAATGTGGTATGTCGTGCGCGCGCGTCCCGGGGCAGAAGTGCTGGTGGGGCTAAAGCCGGAGGTCACTCGGGGCGATTTCGAGCGGGCGATCGCCGACGGAACCGCCGAGAATTGCCTGGCGCACGTTCCCATGAATGCCGGGGATACGATCTTCGTTCCCGCGGGCACGGCGCACACGATTGGTCCGGGGCTGCTGCTGTGTGAAATTCAGCAGCACTCCGATCTCACCTACCGCGTGTTTGACTACAACCGGCCGGACGCGCTCGGCAATATGCGTACGCTGCACATCGAGAAGGCCCTGCAGGTGTTGCGCTTCGGGCCGCAGCTGGGCGGGAAAGTCGATCCGGTACGGACCAAGCACGGCGCCCTGACGGAGACGTTTCTCGCCTTGTGCCCCTATTTCGCCACGGAGAAATGGGAATCGAGTGAGCGCATCGATGCCAGGACATCGCCCTCGCATTTCGATCTGCTGATTTTTCTGGAGGGCCACGGAAGCATTCGCCACCGCGGGGAGATTACACCGTACCGGCCGACGCAGGTGTGGCTGATGGCGGCGGCTCTCGGCGAATATCAACTGCTTCCGGATACGCACACTTCCCTGCTGCGAACCTACGTCCCGGCCAATCCAATTGAATTCACCCGCCGCATGGCCCTGCGGGGCGCGCAACCGGACGCGATTTCGAGGCTCATCCACCCATGAGAAAAACGGCCCGACCAGAGGCTCTGCCGGTCTGCGCGGTGCTGCTCGCCGGAGGCCGTGGGACCCGCTTCTGGCCGCGCAGCCGCATGCGCACGCCCAAGCAGCTGCTGAACATCACGGGAGGCGCGACGATGCTGCGCGAGACGGTGAAGCGCCTGGAATCTGTGGTTCCACCGTGGAATATATGGGTGGTTACCAACGCGAAGCAGGCTGCGGCGGTGCGACGCGAGATGCGTGGATCGCCATCGTCGCAGGTACTCGCCGAACCGGTCGGGCGCAACACCGCCGCTGCGATTGGGCTGGCGGCCATACACCTCGCGCACGAGCATGGCGACGCCCTGATGGCCGTGCTTCCCTCCGACAGCTACATTGCGGATGCGCAGGGATATCGCAAGCTCTTTCGGGCCGCGCTGGAGCTTGCTCGAACGCCGGGAAGCCTTGCGGTGCTGGGGGTTCCACCTACGCGTCCTGAAACCGGCTATGGCTACATCGAAGCTGGCTCGCCTTCTGCGACGCCGTTGGGGGTGGAGGCGTACGGTGTGAGCCGGTTCGCCGAAAAACCCGAGCTCAAAGTCGCGCAGGAATATGCGGCGTCGGGAAAATACTTCTGGAATGCCGGGATGTTCTTCTGGCGGGTTTCTACTTTTCTCGAAAACCTGAAGCAATTCCTTCCGGCAACGCACGGCGCGCTGCTCGAATTGGAAAAGTCGATTGGCACCAAGCGGTACGCCGCCGCGCTGCGCAGGATCTATCCTCAGCTCGAAAGCATTTCGGTGGACTATGCGATCATGGAACCGGCAACGCGCACGCAGGGAAAGCCGCGGGTCTCGGTGATCCCGGCGGAGATTGGCTGGAGCGACATTGGCTCCTGGACGGCCGTTTACGAATTGCTTGCCGGGGAGACGAATGCGAATGTATCGGCGGGGCCGTCATTTACGCTTGACGCCGCGGGCAATTATTTCTGGAGCCCAAAGAAATTCGTCGCGGCTATTGGGGTTCGCGACGTGGTGCTCGTCGAGACCGATGATGCGCTACTGCTATGCTCCCGCGAGCGGTCGCAGGATGTGGGCAAAATCGTCAAATGGCTCGAGGAACAAAAACGCCCCAAACTCATTTAGCAGTCCATCGCCCTTGCCGAAGACACGTCGGAGCACCGCGGCTGTTCGCCGGCCAATTTCCAAATTGAGTGGATTCCCTGCGCCCCCTGCGGCCCCCTGCGCCTGACACTTTCTGCGCGAAACTGCTTCCCGTATACTTCTAAACTGTGACCCCGATTCAATTTGGGACCGACGGCTGGCGCGGAGTGATCGCCCAGGACTACACGTACGAAAACGTGCGCAAGGTTACGCACGCGATAGCACGATATGTGGTGCGTGGCGCAAATCCTGAGCGCGGCATTCTGGTGGGGTATGATACGCGCTTCGGGTCGGAAAACTTTGCACGTGTAGCGGCTGAAACCATTTCGGCGACCGGCACTCCGGTATGGCTTGCGGCGCACGCAGCACCTACGCCCGCGCTTTCGTTGCTGGTGCGGCAACGGGGCGCCTCCGGCGGGATTCAGATCACGGCCAGCCACAATCCGTATCGCTGGAACGGAATTAAGTTCAAGGCGAGCTACGGGAGTTCGGCATCGCCCGCCATCGTGGCCCAGATCGAAGCGGAGCTCCTCCAAGTGCTCCGCGACGGTGTGCCTCTCTTGCCGCCGCGGAAGGAGCTGATCGGTCCGCTCGAAATCCGGGAACCCTACCTCGAAACGATCGGAAAGCTCGTCGACTGGGACCGCTTGCGCGCATCCAGATTTCGCTATGTGATCGATCCGATGCACGGCGCCGGACGCGGACTGTTGCGCGAGCTGTTTCATCGCCACGGAATCGAAACCGATGAGATTCGCGGCACGCGCGATCCTCTTTTCGGCGGGGTGAACCCGGAACCGATCGAACCACACGTCGAAGCGCTGCGGCAGGCGGTTCGCGCGGGCCATTACGATGCGGGATTCGCCCTGGATGGCGATGCCGACCGCATCGGCGCCATCGACCGCGACGGCAACTTTGTGACGCCGCATCAAATTTTTTCGATTTTGTTGTGGCACCTCGCGGGCACTCGCAACCTGACGGGCGACGTGGCGAAAACATTTTCGACGACGAAAATGATCGATAAAGTCGCCGCGAAATTCGGACGCAGGGTCTGGGAAACGCCGATCGGCTTCAAGTACATCTGTGACCGGATGCTGGAAGGCGACATCCTGCTGGGCGGCGAAGAAAGCGGCGGCATCGGGACCAAGCTTTATCTTCCCGAGCGCGATGCCACCGTCAACGCGCTGCTGCTGGCCGAGGTGATGGCGTGGCACGGAACACATCTGGGCGAGCTGGTCGCGATGCTTGAGCGCGAATACGGCGAGCATCACTACGGGCGGGTGGACCTAACGCTCAAGGGCGGCCAGGCGGAGCGCGCGCTCGCATACTTTGGCGGCGCGAAATTCAACCACTTCCTCAACTGGCCCGTTGCCCGCCGGGAGCATATCGACGGCGTCAAGGTCTACCTCGGAGAGATCGGCTGGGTGATGGTGCGCGCTTCGGGTACCGAGCACATGCTGCGCGTTTATTCTGAGACCACGCGGCGGGAAACGACGCGCCGCGTGCTCGACGAAGTGGCCAAGCTCGTCAAATCAATCTGAGGGACCATTGGAGAGGCCGCCCCCCGCGGCGCTTTGTGCCGGAACACTTACAGGAAAGGCCGGATTGCACCCGCCATTTACAGAGCCCCTTGGGGATGGCTCTTGGCAAATCCCGATCGATCTGGCGCTCGCCTTGCTCAATCCAAATTGTGGAGTTCGCCCCATGCATTCTGCCTGCCACCAACCAGATTTCAGACCGTCTACGCCAGTCGCTGCTACCGGCACGCGATGGACAAAGAGCCGGATTCATGACAAATTGGCCACCGAGCCTGAAGGAGCGCGATTGCAGGCATATGCTCGAGCACCCCACTACGCTCCATTTAGCCCTGCTTTCTGCGATGGTTCTGGGCTTTAAGCACGGCTTCGACTACGACCACATCGCGGCCATTTCTGACATTACGAGCGTCGAGGCGTCGCGCACCAAGGGCATGCGGATGGGGCTGGTGTACGTGATTGGCCATGCTTCCACTGTGGCGGTACTAGGGGGCGCGGTCATCTTATTTCAGCGGTCGCTACCGGCACGGATCGACCACTGGGCGGAACGCGCCGTGGGGTTCACGCTGGTCTGGCTCGGGCTGTATGTGCTGGGCACGCTGCTGCGGCAAGGGACGTCGTTTGTGCCCCGATCACGGGCGTCGATTCTGATCGCTTCCTGCCAGTGGATTTCGCGGCATATCAGGAAAGTCTTTCATCCAGGCGCCGGCTGGGAGCTTGGGAATGGGAGCGGGAACTACAATCGCAGGTCAGTATTCCTGGTTGGCGTGATCCACGGACTGGGCGCGGAAACACCAAGCCAGCTGCTGCTTTTTCTGCTCGCTGCAAACCTCGGTGGGCTCACGCGTGGGTTCTTGGGCCTCGCGATGTTTTTGGCAGGCCTGCTCGTGATGAACACCCTGATGACGGCTTCGGCGGTAGGAATATTGGGGGCGAGCGCAGCGAAGCCCCGCCTGATGCGATTCGTGGTGGCGCTGACGGCCGCCTACAGCCTGATCGTGGGCGCCATCTTTCTTTTCGGTTCCTCGGCGGCACTACCCTCTCTCGGGGGCTGAGCCGTCCCTAGTTTCGCGAGGCCATCGTCGCACGGGTATCGTCAAAGCCAAGGGAAGGCCCGCTGCGATCGGCTAACCCTTTGCCGGATAAGCCGTCGAAATACTAGATTGACAGACTTCCATGTGACATTGGATTGTTACAAACAATATATGGGTATTCGGTTCATCGTGGCCATTATTGTCGGTTTGCTTTTCTGCACTCTCGCTACTCTTGAATTTCCCGAATTGCTGACTCTCAGTGATGACACATGGAATGACTATTCCCTGGAGCTCTGCCAGGGCGCGACCAGCGATGTAGTCGAAAGGCAGGCTGACTCGCCGCAGGCGGCCGTCGTCGGCGAACTTGAGAGAAACATCGAGGTCGATCATTCGGTCCTACCAGTTGGACGCTACCGTTCCTTGTGTGATGCCTCGGATTTCCTTCCCTTGCTTTGCATCCGGCGGACATAGACTTTCCAACCCCCTTCTGGTTTTGTTCTGAGATGAGCACCCAGCAAAGCTTGGCAGGCCACCGATCCCCGCGGCGGCCCTGACAGTTCATGAGGGGGGGGCGTTTTCGGATTCTAGATTAATTATCAAAGAGGAGATCGCCACCATGGAAATCGGACGTAAGTTGCGCGAACTGCGGGAAGACAAGAATCTGTCGCAGGGGGATATTGAGCAGAAGACGGGTCTGCTGCGGTGTTACACGTCGCGCGTCGAGAATGGCTACACGGTTCCGTCGGTGGGAACTCTTGTAAAGTATGCCCGCGCGCTGGATGTCCCGCTGTACCGGTTCTTCACCGACGGGGAACCGGTGAGAGCGCTCCACCTCCCGAAGAGCGGGGACCGCAGCCAGTGGGGCGAAAAAGGCAAGGAACGCCGGGAGCTGCAGCAGTTCGCAAAGGCATTGTCACGAATGAAACCTCGAAGCCAAAAGCTATTGTTCGCGATGGCACAAAGAATGGCGACCCCGTCTCCGCAGGCCTAGCATTCCGCGCGAGAGGGAAGATCCGTCCCGAAGGTGTGGTTTCGGCCCTTCCCGGGCTTAGCGCCATCTCACACCGGCTTTTCCACAGCTTCCGCTGCCCCGCTTGTTGCATCCCTAAAGGGACTGGGGGGAGCAGTTGGCGGGGTGGGGAGGAGGGTTCGACGCCGGAGGCGTCTTTGGAGACTTCTGCCGAGAAGGTAGCCGAGCTCCCGCGGCTGCGTCGGGGATGGTGGAAAGAGGAAGGGGCTTATGGGAGGCGACAAGCCTCCCGGTGGCCCCTTTTTGTAACTGCCCGGATGCTGCAAACCCTCCCGGGTTTAGTCGTTGGGTTTTGTGCCGGTGTAGTAAAAGACTGCATACGCTTCTATCACGCCGCTTGCCTGAGGCACCCCGAACACTCTAACGGGGACTGCAGGCACGAGGTTGCTTGTGACCGTGTTCTGCCCCGCAGTGGTGGTGATGTCCACAGAGCTAATCGTCACGATGTTATTGGTGCGGTCGACTTGATACACGAGGGTAGCAGAGCCCGCAGTGGTGCTGAGGCTGCTGGTAACCGCGCTTGTTCCGCCCAGCACCGTCATAGTGAAGCCACCACTGCCCACCGTGTATCCGGCCACCACTGTTCCAAGAGGCGCGGAGACGGGCATCAGAACAACCGATGGAGCGGCCCAGGTGTTGGGATCGGCCGGGTCGTTCCAGATGGCATACGTCTCGCCCCACGCGCCCAGGATGCCGACGGTTCCGCCAAAGTTGACGGCTCCATTCGTCGCGTTGGTGAAGCTGGTGGTCACGCCCGTGCCGTCGGTGAGGATTGTCGGGAAGGTGAAATTCCAGTATTTGAAGCCGGAGATGGCGGTCCCGCTGGAATCGGTGCCGTTTGGCGTGCTGCTTGAGATGTAATCGAGCGGCACGACGTAGTCGTCACTAGCCGTGTGGAAATTGCGAGTGTAGGTAAAGCCTGTCGTGGTGGTGCCGGAGATGTAGCCATCGAACCGCGCGATCTCGATATCAATCGTTTGAGCCACGAGCGGAGTGGCTAGCGGATCGACCACGCTGGCATGGATCTTGAAGCCACGCACGAAGTTGTGCGAGGTGAGGAATCCAGGTCCCGTGGCGATCGGGGTGGCGTCGGCTGTCGCGTTCCACGGAGTGCGGAAGAAGAACTGCGTGCTTGCGTTCACGGTGACCGGAACACCCACACCGAGTTCATTCTGCACCGTTATGACATCGGTGCTGGTATTCACATGCAACACGTGGCCTTCGGGGCTTATCCACACGTTGTTAAAGGTGCTGCTTGACCAGATCCGCACGGCGACGAGTGTGCCATTCGATTGGTAGCGAGCCGCAATGCGGACGTTCTTCCCTACGATGGTGGATGCTTCGGCCGAAAAGCTCTTGATCGTCGTAGTGGTCTTGGCATCGAGGTCGTAGAAGATCGTGCCGTTGGTTGCATCGGCGAGAATCTGCAGACTCTGGGCTCCGGCAACCGCAGTCTCGGGATTTACCGGAGGCTCGGTCGGGAACTCCTTGGTGATGGTGATAGAAGTATCGTCGGTAGAAACGGCGGTCACGCTGCCATAGGTGTGACGCAGAACCAACCTGGTGATATCACCGATCGGATGATGACGCACGGGACCATTGAAATTCACGGCCCACATCGTGGTTCCCGTGGCGACTGGCACGTGGCTCACAATGAAAGCAGGATGCGCGAGATCGAACTCCAGGTCGAGGGCGTTGCTCGAGCCCGCCGTTACCGTCAGGGGGGATACGAAGTTTACGCTCACCGGAATGGTTAAGCTGCCAGCGCTGCCGGTGGTGCCCTGGATGTCGATTTGATTCGACGGAATCGTGGCACCGGCGGTGCCGGCGAACCCAGCCTCCGGATCGGCGGAAACGGTGAGCAATACGTCGCCGGGGTTCCCACTAATCGTGAGATTGGCGCTCGTGTATGTGCCATCGGCGACCGTGAGGTTGCCGAGAATTTCGCTGAGTTGGTCTAATTCCACAAGATTGATAACGGGCGGAGGAGTCGGAGCCGTGTAAACGCTGACCGGTGTGCCGCCACCTTGCGGAACCAGAGAAATCGCCAGAATTTTTACGCCGATCGTTGCCCAGTCCTCGGTAGATGCGTCGCTGACCATCATGTTGACGTTGCCGGTCTGGACGGCGGGTGCTTGCGTGTTAGAGCCGGAACCGCTCGAGGTCGAACCTCCGCCGCAACCGACCGAAAGAAAAGGCGTCGCGGCAATAGCCAATCCAAAAATCAGACCAAGTAGCCTAGAACGCATCGTTTGCTCCTGCGGAGACACAGGGGTCTCCTATCAATTTGGATTTAAGAAAAATTATGACGACGCCGGGACAAGTCTTCTAGGACTTGAAAAGGGGTCCCGTGCGATCACTGCACTAAACACGCGCGTCCCAGAAGAGTTGCACAAAATCTATGGAGGGTTTACTGGTACCAAAGTACTATCATCCCCTGATGGCAGTCGCTCACTTGATGCGTCTGCTTCATTTATTTTAACGTGTTCTGTCGCTGGTCCGGAGTGTTTGGATGAATGCATGCGGGAGAGGCCAGACAACTCATCGGGGGGGCCGCGTCATCCTTAACAGTGGAATCGGAGTTTGCTTTGCATTGCACTTATGCCTGCCGTCCGGCGCAGACAGCCCCACGGCGGAGGAGCAACCATGAAATATAAAGAGCGAAATGAAAAGAGTTCCTTATGGAGAGTCGCAGGGATCGGTAGCCTGGTCCTAGCATTTTGCGTCGCGACTTTGCCCGTCTCGGCGCAGCAGGAACAGGAACGACTTCCGGGCTATCCAGTGGCGTCTGCCCAGACGAATCCGAACGAGCCTGCGTCAGCTCCTAGCGTGCCGCAGGAATCCAGTCCGGCGCCGGCGCCAACCCAGATGGCGGCTCCGCCAGACGGCGCTCCGCCGAACGCGGCGCCCGCCAATCAACCGTTGCCTTCTGAGTTGACCGTGCCCGCGGGGACGATCATTCAGGTTCGGACGAACCAGTGGCTCTCCACAACTCGCAACCTGCCAGGCGACGGGTTTGACGCGACGCTCGCGCAACCTATTGTCGTCAACGGCTGGGTGGTGGCGCAACGCGGCCAGAGTGTTCTGGGGCGAGTAACGATGGTGCAAAAGAATCATGGCACGACGAAACTGGGTCTGCAGATGAGCGAGTTGACGTTTGTGGACGGCCAGCTATTGCCCATCCAGACGCAACTCTCGCAGACCTCGGCCGGAGCAGACCACGGGCGAGACGTGGGCGTCGTTGGGTCCACAACCGGAACCGGGGCTGTAATCGGCGCGATTGCAGCGGGGGGCCCGGGCGCTGCAGTGGGAGCCGGGATTGGAGCGATTGCCGGACTGGGCGTGATCACGACGCAGGGGAAGCCGACAGTCATTGCTCCGGAGTCGCTTCTTACGTTCCAGTTGCAAGCACCCGTAACGGTGTCAACCGAGAACAGCAAGTTTGCATTTCACGCGGTAACACCGCGCGATTACAACGCGAACATCGACACCCAGCGTCCACAACGCCTCAATAGGGGTGGAGCGTATGGAGAGTATCCTCCTCCGCCACCAGCACCGTATTACGGCTACCCGTACGCCTATAGCCCTTATTATTATCCCTACGGGTGGGGATTTTATCCAGGCCCCTTCGTCCTGGGGTTTGGATACTACGGCGGATTCGGACGCTTCGGGGGCCGATTCCGGTAATCCGGAGCTGACATTCCTAATTTGGAACATTGAAAGCGCCGCCTTTCGCGTGACCCGGGCGGCGCTTTTGTTTGAAGCATCAGGTGTTTGTGCCGCCCCTTGGGGGCTTTGCGCCAAGTCGCTACTGGGCTCTCCCCCCCCTCGCTGTGGGCTAGGTTGCGGCGTCTCTGACAAAACTCCCAGCGAGGGGACCACCTTTTGCGGGCGAAGATGACGCGGCTATTCCTTGCGGCATTCGAGTGCGGAGAAGACCAGGGTGACTTCCTTTATGGAGGAATCGGATGCGTCTATCGAGATCGGGCCGGCGTCAATGCGAGTGCAGTTCGCGCCACGGCCGGTGGCGGTGCGTTGCGGATCGAGATCTTCCCAAGCCGAGACGGCGTAGTGTCCTGATGCAAGCAGCGGAAACTCAAAGGTTCCATCGGCAATCTTTTGAGCGGCGGGATTGGCGGTGCCATCGTCCGCTTGGGCCATGACGGTGAGGCTGCCGGGCGGTTGGCCATGTTCCCATTTCACGCGCACACGAAGCGGACGCGTCGGATAGCCCTCGTGAAGCTTGATATTCGCCTTTAAAAGCTGCTGGCCGTCTTTCAGCGCGATTGGCTCGGCACCATCGGCGTCGGTTGCACCGGGATAGAACGAACGAGGAAAGGGCGAATTGGGATCTATGCGGTTCATCCGGTTGTAGACGATCACGTATTGTCCAGGGCCGATGTGATCGAAATCGAAATAGCCCTTGGAGCCCTGAAAACCCCACAAACCCGGGCGCGTGTCCCCGTACTGCCCTGCCCGATACAACTCCACCGATGCCAAACTCAAGGGCTTGCCGTCAGGACCCAGCACGCTGCCGCGAATGTGACCGGTGGGCAGAGCGTCCACGTTGTATTCGTAGCAGGCGCCATCGGGGATCTTAAACGGCGGCAGACCTCCCGTGAGTGTCTTTTGCGTGAGGACCATTCTTACAGGCAAGTTCGCGGTGAAGCGGTATTCGCCGGCGTGAACGTGATAGAAGGTGTAGATGCCATCGGGGCCGCTGCTGGTCGAGAAACGGTCATCGCGCGAGCGCAGTTTGAGCGAGATGTTGGGAAGCGGGTCATCGGGATCGTCCGGAGGTGCCAAAAAGGGCGGGTCGGCGCGGCGCAGCACGCCGAAAACCGACGCGACCTGCTGGCCGTTGCGCATGGCCCGCAGTTGGGGAAGCAGGGCCCGCCCTTCGCTGGCAGGACGCGTCCCGTTGCAGATGGTGGAGAAGAGCTTGCCCTCCACTTCCTGCTGAGTGAAGACGATGTACTGCTCGCCTGTTTTGAAGCGATAGCCGCAGTCGCCGTCGTCGCCGCCCGAGAAAACGTCGATCTCAGATGCATCGGGGCCGCTGAAGCGGTCATCGATACGAAAATGGTAGCGCGTGACGGGTGCACTGGGTGTAGGAGGGCTCGCATTTTCTTCAGCCGTTTCCGCGCCTGAATTTGCAGGCACGGCGCCCGGCGTTGATCCCTGGTTGGCAACCGAGGGCAGAGCGGCAACGGGCACGCTTTCGACCGCCGTAACCGTGCCGAGGAAAACGACGTCCCCTTTCTGCAGCCCCTGACAGGCACCCGGGGAGTTTTGCGAACATGCGCACGCCTTTGCTGGGGCAGGCACAACCAACCATGAGAAAATGCCCAAAATGGCGATCGTTATTGTGGAAAGGATCCGCGGAAACATCGCGAATATCCTACCCCGCGGAGCGCGGGGAAATCGAGAGCTGAAACGAGAAACTTTGCGCCCGTGCTTCCGATGCGTCAGCGGTGGCCGGTTCGGGCCGAGCGCTCGCTTTTTCGGTGTTGCGTATCTTGCTAGACTCGAAATGGCCCCCATTCATCTCAAACTCGCTTCGGAGGGAAATAATGAAGTTCGTCTGTGCTCTTTTGCTGCCGCTCGGCCTCGCAGTGGTCGCACCAGGGGTTCGCGCCGATACGCTGACGCTCAAAAACGGCGATCACTTGACCGGAACGATAACCGAATCAGATGGGAAGCAGATCACTCTCAAGACCGATTATGCCGGTGAAATCAAGGTGCAATGGCCGGCAGTCAAAGAGCTCACCTCCGAAAAACCCCTCTATGTGGTGACGCCCGAAAAGAAAACCGTGAATGGAAATGTCACGGTAGAAGGCGCCGATATGATGGTTCACACGGCAGCAGAGGGTGACGTGCGAGTGCCGCTCGCGTCGGTGACCATTGTGCGTTCGGCAGACGCGGAGCAATCCTACGAGAAAAGTTTACGCCCAGGGCTGCTCGACGACTGGACAGGCGGCGTGAATGTGGGCTTCGCCCTCTCGCGCGGGAACAGCGACACCACGAACCTCAACGCCGGACTCGCGGCCGATCGCAAAACGCTCTCGGACGAGGTCAAAATATATGCGTCCTCGATTTACTCAACCAATGGGGGGACATCGAACGGAGGCCCAGGGGGTGTTACTGCAAACGAGATTCTGGGGGGCGCCATCTATGACCGCAACATCACGAAAAAGCTGTTCGGATTCGGGAGCGGCGACTTTATGCACGATGCCCTTCAAGATCTAACTCTTCGGCAGATATACTCGGGCGGTTTGGGCTGGCATGCAATTAATAATCCCCACACGACATTCGATCTCCTCGCCGGCATCAACTACACCCGTGAAAATTACAGTGACGGCACCACTGTGGCCAGCGTGGGCCGGAATCTGCCAGGCCTGACCCTGGGTGAGAATTTCATGCACAAGCTGGGAAAAGCCACCGTGCTCACGGAGGATTTCAGCTTCTATCCCGATTTGAGCGCGCTAAGCCAATACCGCTTTTCTCTGGATGCGGGCGTGGTTACGAAGTTCAACAAATGGCTCGGGTGGCAAACGTCGCTGAGCGACCGCTATGTGACCGATCCACCGATCCCCGGAACAAAGTCTGATGACTTTATCCTTTCAACCGGGCTGAGTATCACCTTCAGCCACTGATAATTCGGGAGCCACAATCTTTCCTGGCGGAAGGGGTCGTTGGTTGGTTCGAGAGCGCCGAACCACAAATGAACTCCTGTGGTGTCCAAGAATTAGCTAGACAGTCTCTTCTCGCTTTTCCTTGTTCGCGGTTTCATACAACCGGGCTGATCTGCTCCCGGGGTCTGGCGGCAGCAAGAGCGTTTGGCTTGGAATGGATTCGACAGTTGCCGTCCAGACAAAAGGCAATAACCCGACCCTGTAGAACTTCCAGAGAGCCGCGAATAACGGGGCCGGTCCGTTCCGCTTATGGTCATGGGTCATGCTTCCGCAACGCCCTTTTTTCGAGGGCAGGCCCGGCTGCCTACAATCCAGCACTTGAATTTGGGTCTTTTCATCCACGCACAACACCACGGCTTTTTCTGGCGGATTCAGATAAGGCCCCACCACATCGGTCAACTTTTCTAGAAACTTGGGGTCGCGCGACAGCGTGAAAGTTTTGACTCGGTGCGGTTTCAGATTATGGCTGCGCCAGATGTTGCCGACCGTGGACTTGCTCAACCCTTGGTTTTCCGCCATCTGCCCGGCGCCACTTCCCACAAATTCTTCTTGCGCTCTTGCAGAAAACGTTGCCGCCACAGAATCACCGTATGGCGGTTCACCTGTAACTGGCGCGCACTGCCGCTGTCAGAACACCCTTCGGCTGCGGCCAGCACGATGCGGCTTCTGAGCGCCACTTGCTGTGGCGTTCCGTGGGCCGACAACTATCCCTGGATCTCTTCCTGATCACCGATACTCAGACTCACCACAGGAGCGGCTCGAGGCATGATTCCACGATACACAAAGCCGCTCTATTTATTGGACACCACACTAGCGCGAACGCGGGGGAACCATATTGTTCGCGCGGTAGTAAACGACGAGTTGCCCATAATGTTCGCCGTCATCTTCGATGACGCTCCACCAAAGTGTCGACACGCGGACGGGATCGGCCGTAAATGGCGAGAAAATCGCCTTGTCCAGCCCCGCGTCGCCCTGGGCCTTGATCGCGGCAGAGCCGGCGGCGACTGCTTTCTTGAGCAGTTGGACGACGTCGGCCTTGGTTTTGTACACGGACCGGGAGGCATGCTCGCCGTGGAAATCGGGCCCCGCCGGAGAGCCCTGGATTGCCGTGATTGCCAGAAAATCGTCGCTGGCCACATGAAGGATCGTTTCGGCAAATGTGCGTTGATCTTTCTGAACCTTGAAATCGTACTTATCCTCGGGAAAATCCTGGGCCATTTCAAGGAGCTTCCCGCCAATTTCACCCCAAGCGCGCAGCACGTCCTCTGCAGGAGGGAGTAACAGATCATCGGAACGGGAGGTGGAACTACCGGGCTTGCTAGGGGAGCCTTGAAACCACCCTCTGCCAGTTGCAACTGACGGCGCTGAGGGCGGCAACAGGCAGGAGGCAAGAAGGGTCAAGCAGAAACCAATGCGCATAGGGGAAATTCTCCTCCCGGTCGTGTTACCAGCAGAGCCTACCACGCACGATATGAGTGAACAACCGAGAGGCACAACACGGAGAGGCGCGACGGGAGATGGGAGCCCTGGCCAGGAGGAATGGCTTGGTGAGGCCTTTTCAACCCGCGGCGGTGAAGAATTTTGGCGGTGCGGTGCGCCTCATCCGGCGCCAATCGACCCGCCAACGGCCGCGCGACATCTTCACCCAGGCCAGTTGCTTCTCCGGAGTTCCGCGCGCGTGATGATAGAGCGCTGCTGTCCTCTGGTAAAAACCGCGCGTGTGGGGGGAACCTCCAAATCCCAGGAGCCTGCAATCCAAGTGATGGCAAAACTCGTGGCAAAGGGTACTGAAAAACGTTCCGTAAGAGGTGACTTGCTTTCGGACGGCGGTTCGAGTCCAAATGCGGATGAGCGCGGTTTGCAGATTGTAATCCCCGAAGAGCTCCATGGAACCCCCTTCGCGAACGCGCAACGGTCGGGCGGCAAGCACGGAAATTGGAGGGCGCGGGACTCGGTAGAAATCGGCGGCCGCAGCTAGAAAGTCGCCGCAGGCGTATGAGACGGCGGCGGGTTTGCCGATCTGTATGGCGGACTCGATGGCCCTGGCCCGACTGACCAGGCGCTCGTCTGTAGGTACGCGGAGACTTATGTGCCGGTCGCTGTCAAGAAACTCCGTGAGCAACTTGGGTCTGCGCGGAGGGGGATCGGTTACCATTTCCCAGTCTATCTTTAGCCGAAGACACGGGTTCCCGCAAGATCCAAACCCTGATCCAAACCCTGCGATCCGGGACAACAGGACCGTCTATGATTCCGGCGGTGGTAAACGGCGAGGAGTGGGGCCGAAACGCGTGGTGAGGACACAGGACGACGGCGACCAAAGACTCGCGCAAGAGGCGCTGCGAGATGAGGGGGCTGCGCGCCAGCTTTATGCCGTGGCTCCGCCATGACCTACCGGCTTTTCGGGGGTGGCTGAGCTTCGGAATCGCGAAAAACGGTGTTACCCAGCCGGCTCGAGCGCCGCGCCGGACCACCGATTCAGTGAAAATGCGAGATGAGAACCGTATCCCCGATGCGACGGCCGCGCGCAAGAATCATTTCGCTTCCGTCGGGAGACAGCGCGAACGAAAAGATCATATCGGCCGAGAAATTTGTGATCTGTCGCGGGGCGGGCGGCGTTTTCCCAGGAGCCACCACCGACTGCGCCCACACGTTGCAGATGCCGTTCTTGTCGACGAGAAATAAGATCGAGCGGCCGTCTCTCGCCCATTCCAGATTATCTCCCGCTTGGTGGCCGAGGCTTGCTCCCTGCGGCAGATTGTAAATGTTTTGTACTTCGCCGCTGTCGATGCCCACGATGGCCATACGCGGAGGCTTGTCAGGCCCGGGTTCGTAGGAGGCTGCGATGGTGCGCCCATCGGGCGAGATCGCCGGAGATTCTAGGTGCGCGCTGCCGACGGGAGCCGGAGTGCCGCCATCGATGCCAACTCTCATAATCCGTGCCGGGCCTGGAGAGAGGGACTGATAAACGACGAATTGGCCCTCGGGTGAACAGCTGGGACGCTCATCTTCGGGTCCATTGCTGATCTGCTTGAGATTCACACCGTCGGCAGCCCCGCGCCAGATGGCAGCATGGCCGGACCCATCGAGCACTGTAAATACGAAGCTGCCATCCTTCTTGCAAGCCGTCGGCCATGCCGGAGATCCGGCGGTGACTACATCCCGCAGATCGCCGCCTTTGGGAGAAATGCTGGCGAGTCGCAGAATGCCTGAGGTGTAGTAGGTATAGAAGATCCGGTTGGCCGTCCAGGCGATGCCCGCGAGACCATCGGCGCGTTCCACGCCGGAGGTGATTTGATGCGGCTCGGAGAGCCCGGCACTCCCGGCGGGGAACACCGACAGGCTTGAGGTGAAGGAGAGCTGAGTCGTCGCGAGTGTCACATCGTCACCCGTAATGCTGGTTCCCGCGTAGTAGTTCAGGTCATTGGTGATGCGCAGCGTGTTTCCGGCGGGATAGGTGACCTCCCAAAGCTGGGCGTTGAACGAAGATTTGCTGTTCGCGAGCGTGAAGAGAACTCCGGAACCATCGCGCAGCCAGGTAAGCTGGGCTGGATCGGACCACAGGGCGGTGCCGAGTCTTTTTTCGAAGCCCGAATCAGTGGACACCGTTTCGAGGACATATTCGTCAGGATCGTCATTCGAGGTCCTCTGGACCGCGATTCGTTTGCCATCAGGAGACCAACTGGGGCCGCCTGAAGAAAATGATGCGGGGAAATTGAGCGCTGCGAGCTTCTGTTCGGCGGAACCATCCGCGTTGGCCAGCATTACAGACGAGGTCATATTTTCTGGCGACTGCCGTACAAAAGCCAGCCGTTTTCCGTCCGGCGAGAAACTGACGGGACTGTCGACGTCGAAGAGAACCTGGCGCGGCGTCCCGCCCAAGGACGGCAACTGATACAGGGCCGAGTGATCCGCGTTCGGGTCCCGCTCTATGAAATAGAGATAATTGCCATCGGGCGAAAATGCAAGGCTCGTGAGCATGTTGGATGACGACGGCACCACCCGCGCCATGCTCGCGGTGGCCAATTGGCGCACCCAAGCGCTCGACGGGCCATTTTCCCATTGCACATACGCGAGCCATTTGCCATCGCTGGAAATCGCCGGACTCTGAACATTCCCGGAGGACGTGACCGGTGTGATCGTCATTCTCATAAAATCTGCTTCTTCGCGATGGCCGTAATGATTGTGCAGATTTAGGCCGAGAAACGCTCCGGCGGCCACAAGGAGACCTGCCAGCAGGGGAACGACCCAGCGGCCGCGACGGCGCAGGGGAACAGGAGCCGTTTGTCCAAGCACTGGCGAAGAGGCCGGCTGGAGGATGACCGGAGTTGATCCCGAGAGCGGATTCGGATCGGAGATGACTGCCGCTGCGGAGAGCGTGCCGGCGCGCGAACTGTCGGTATCGCGTTTGAGGCGCCTGAGGTCGGTGCGAAGCTCGGCGGCAGTCTGGTAACGAAGGTCCCGGTTCTTCTCGAGAGACTTGGCGATAATCTCCTCGAACTTCAGCGGAAGAGCCAGATTGAGAGAGGAGGGGGCCGGAGGCTCACGGTTCAGGATCGCATCGAAAATCACCGCGGAGGTAGCTCCGTCGAAGGCTTGCCGGCCTGTCGCCATCTCATAGAGCACGGCACCGAGACTGAACAGGTCGGTCCGCGCGTCAAGATCTTCTCCGCGCGCCTGTTCGGGCGACATGTAGGCAATCGTTCCGAGCGCGGCTCCCGGACTGGTGAGCATCAGATTATCGGTGGTGGGCATACTCGAGGCATTGCCTGCGCCCACACCCTCCGCGATGCGCTGCGGAGCCGACTGCTTGGCAAGGCCAAAATCCAGGATTTTCGCCAGATTCCGCGTGGTGATAAAAATATTGGCGGGCTTGATGTCACGATGCACGATGCCGCTGGAATGCGCTGCGTCAAGCCCCTCGGCAATCTGCGTCCCGAAATCGAGGAGCAAGTCGAGCGAAAGAGGCCGCCCCGCGACGCGTTCCCTCAGCGTCTGCCCCTCAATCAACTCCATTACCAGAAATGGCTGACCGTCGTTCTCGCCAATGTCGTAAATCGTACAAATGCCAGGGTGGTTCAGAGAAGACGCCGCCCGCGCTTCGCGCTGGAACCGCTCCAGTGCAGCTGGGTCTTTTAGGAGACTTTCGGAGAGAAGCTTGAGCGCCACCTGCCGGCCGAGGCGCGTGTCTTCCGCGCGGAAAACCTGGCCCATGCCGCCGACACCGAGCACTGCCAGGATGCGGTAATGAGATATTGTTTCGCCAATCATCCGATTCCGCAGCTATTGTATGACCATACAGACATCCTACATCGGGCCCGCGGTTTGCGAGCGTTCGAAACGCAAGATTCTGCAAACAAAATGAAAGGCGGGAGCGAAGCTGCGCTCGCCCCCCTTGATTCTTGTGATCTGTTCTACTGCTCAGCCGACGGCCGAGACATCACTGTCACAGTCACGGGCTGCTCCATCTGGAAATCCAGCTTTGTTTCGGAGGGAATCCGGACCTGCTTTCCTCTGGTCGCCCCTTGATAAACACCACCAGCCCCTGCGCCCACGCCGGCTCCGATGGCGGCACCTCTCCCGCCGCCCGCCAGTCCGCCGATGAGCGCCCCTAGGATCGCGCCACCGCCGACTTTCTCGGCGGTATTCTTGCCGCGTGAGCTCCCGCTGAGCGAATAGGTACTGCTCACGAGCGGGTAGGACCGGCCCTGATACTCGATCTTGATGAGTTCGAGATGGAGCTCACTTTTGCCGGAGATGTGCCCTGCCGAGTTGGCATTGGTCAGGCGAACATACACATCCGCGCCTTTGGGAATGGTCACCTGATTGTCCACCACGATTGGTGCATCGAGCGAGGCATGAAAGATTTCACCGGATTGATTCACCGAGGAATCCACGCCGTCGATCATGCGAATTGTCAGGGTCGTGCTGGCGGGAATCACAACTGCCACAGGTTGTGGCGGTGGGGGTGGAGGCGGAGGGGGCGGAGGGGGCGGTGGCGCCGCAGCTGGCTGCGATGCGGGCGTTGGAAGAGGCTGGTCGGGGGGCGGCTGGTATTGGTTCGGGGGGCCCGCAGGAACGGCATTCTCGGCCGTTTCGCTTGGCTCCTGCACCTCGATGTGTTTTTTCAGGCGTGCCTTGCGGGTGGGCGCAGGCGCAGCTTGCGATGAGGCAGAGGGAGATATTGCGGGTACCGGTGGAGCCTGCCGAACCTGCACCTGCGGCACCGTCATTTGATCGGTTACCTTCGAGACGCCCGGCGTTTGGGTGGCAATCTTGTACGCCTCATAGCGCGCCGCCTCGCTCGGGACTGTCCCGCTCAGCCTGACTTGGCCGTCCTTTGACGTAACCTGCAGGCTCGCATCCTTCAATTGCGCGTCTGAAAACATCTGCGACTGGATGTTTGTGACAAGCGCTGTGTCATCCGGCTTCCTGTTGCAACCGGCTGCGAGCACGACTGCGAGAATCGCAAGGGATAGCACACATCGCTGGCGCATGAATTTTTCTCTCCTGGATCTACGCGCTGGAATCTTTCGAGTCGCACGCGGAGGGCGTTCAAAATTCCGCGTTAGCCCTTATGCTACTACGATGCAAGCATGCCATTAAATGCTGTCTCGAGGCGGTTGGCAGAACCGGACAGGGATACCGATAGGGTTACGGAAACTCTCGCCCCCGAGGCCGCCGCGGGAGGCTATCGCTCCATCCGTACCGCGATGACCTGATTCCCCTGGATGCGGATCTCGATCGCCGTGGGCGGCCGCCATCCTGACCCCTTCTCTATTTCGCCGCGGACCAGACCACTCGGGGCGTTTCCGTAATGGGTGAGGTCGAAAACTGTTCCGTTACACGGGTCGACCACCATCGGATAAGCAGCATCGAAGCCGTAGGTCGTTCGAAGCTTGCGCAGGTCGGTCACGTATTCAAGCTCGCAGCTGCCGAAAGGCTCCGCCAAGGAAAAGCCCCAGAACGCTCCGCCCGGAAGATGTACCACCAACGCGGGTACAGGCTTGGAGGTTACGGCATCCCGGAAATAGAAGCGTTTCGTAGACCATGTTTTCGACAATTGTGCAGTTGTGGCAACCTCGCCGGGGCCCATGGGCGGGGTCGTGTCGTGTGGCGACGCTTCCAGGATCACAGGGGCCGGCCTGGCAGGCTCAGCGGCAGCGACGGCGTTCGCCGGAGTGGGTTTCTGCTTCAGACCCCAAAACAGCAATGCGGTCAAAATCCCTGCCAGCGTGAGCCCTAGCCATAAGAACTTTAACCGAGATGGCGCGTCACGGGAGGCGCGCCGCAGCGGCGGCGCTTCGCGATTCTCTTTCAGCGGGGCATCTTCGGGGGGCCTCTCCTCCGGCGCTGAAACCCCGGGAATACGAGGCTGTGCAGGCTTGAACGGATCGAGGATTTGGTTCCCTGGCATGGCGCGACCGACCCATCTAGCTTGGTTCGGCAGCGTGCGGAATGCAAGGTTGCGACGCGTGTCTGCTGTTAACTATCTGGGATATAGTCCCCGCGGGAGATGGGGGAGAATGTCTGAGCGTCTCATCGGCGGGTGAACGAGGATTCAGGACACCGGGCCAAGAGAAATCGAGTGGTGCGCGGCATACTCGTGAAGATTCGCGAGACTGAGCAGCAGCTCCAGCATGCGGTCGCGCTCTTTCGGTTTCGGCTCGGCCGCGCCCTCCTCCAGGTTCGTCACGACGGTAAGAGCGTCCGCCAGCAGCCTTTCAAGAATCGGGGGATCGATCGTGTTGCCTTCGCGGAATCGCTGCATGATCTGATCGCTGCGCAGGAAAGCTTCGTCGAGGAAATGATCGAGGCACATTTGCTCGGTGGCGAGGCTGGGCGGAATAGGATTGGTGCAGGGGGCTCGTCGGCAAATCCCAGCGATTGTGGCATTCATAACGGCTTACTTCCCCTAGTGGTAAACTTCAGAATAAGGGAGAGTAGCACATTTTCAAACTGCTGGAATAAACACGCGACGAAAAAAAGTTCCATCCAACTACGAAGTTAGTATCCGGGCCGCTCAGGACTCCACGCCGTGGCACTTTTTGTATTTCTTGCCGGAACCGCACGGGCACGGATCGTTTCGCCCAACCTTTGCGGCGGCGCGTATCGGTTTGGGAGGTTCGGCCTGCGCTGGGCCAGCTTGAAATTGCAATTCCTTCTTCTGCTGCTGTTGGCGGCGCTCGATCTGCTTGGCTTGATCTTCCGGCCGGGCCGGCTGCATCAGGAAAAGGAATCGCACTGCTTCGGTGTCGATGCGGTCCATCATGTCTTCGAAGAGAGAGAAGGCTTCCTTCTTGAATTCGACCAGCGGGTCTTTCTGTCCGTAGCCGCGCAGGCCGATGCCCTCCTTCAGGTGATCGAGGGTGAGCAGGTGGTCCTTCCACTGCGCATCCACGATGTCGAGAAGAATATGGCGCTCAAGCCAGCGGAGCATTTGCTCGCCGAAGAGCGTTTCTTTTTCATCGTATCGCGCCTTCACCTTTTCCAGGAGAGTATCGGCCAGCTGATTGTGATTCAGATTCGCAGTATCGATCGCCGCGGACTTCAAATCGAAGCCAAACTGATTCAGAAGTTCGTTGCCAAGTTGCGTCACATTCCACTGATCGGGGTGCTGCGTGGCCGGGGCGTAGGTTTCGGCGAGCGAATTGGCGATGGCTTCGGCACGCTCCAGCACGAATTCCTTCTGGTCGCGCCCTTCGAGAAACGAGCGGCGCAGCGAATAGATCGTCTCGCGCTGCTTATTCATCACGTCGTCGTATTCAAGCAGATGCTTGCGGGCCTCGAAGTTCTGGGCCTCGACGGCCTTCTGCGCATTTTCGATGCGTTTGCTGATGAGGCGGGACTCGATCGGCACGCCTTCGGTCATGCCAAGGCGGAACATGAGGGCCTTTACGCGTTCGCCGCCAAAGATGCGCAGCAGATCGTCTTCGAGCGACAGAAAGAAACGCGACGAGCCGGGGTCGCCCTGGCGGCCCGCGCGTCCTCTGAGCTGATTGTCGATGCGGCGCGCCTCGTGGCGTTCGGTGCCGAGGATGTGCAGGCCGCCCATGGCTACGACTTGGTCATGTTCGGCCTTGCATTGCTCGGCGAACTGGCCGTAAATCGGCTTCCACTGATCGACAGGCACCTGGAAAATCTTGCCTTCCTGCTGGAAGAGCACCATGGCCGGAGCAGCCACTCCGTTCAACTCCGCCACGGCGGTCTGGCTTGCCGTGCTGACCCGCGCGGCGGCGCCCGACGCATCGGCCTGCGCGGGAGTTTCGGTTCCCGGCGCGGCACCGATCACCGCCGACGGGGGAGCGTACGGCATGGCGAGCTTGTTCTTCAGACAATATTCCCGCGTCATCGCTTCGGGATTGCCGCCCAGCAAGATGTCGGTTCCGCGGCCGGCCATGTTGGTTGAAACGGTGACGGCACCCTTGCGCCCCGCCTGCGCGATCACTTTCGCTTCGCGCTCGTGCTGCTTTGCGTTTAACACCTGGTGCGGGATGCCTGCCTTCTTCAGAAGCTCCGCGATTTTTTCCGATTTTTCGATCGAGATGCTGCCCACGAGCACCGGCTGGCCGCTTTCGTGATACTGCCGGATGCCCCCCGTGCGAGTGCCATCCTCCTGGATGATGCCATTTACCGCGGCTTCGAACTTCTCGGGCTCGGTGCGATAGACCACGTCTGAAAATTCTTTGCGGATCAGGGCCTTGTTGGTGGGAATCGCCACCACTTCCAGTTTATAGATCTTGTCGAATTCGGGCGCTTCGGTTTCCGCCGTCCCGGTCATGCCGGAAAGCTTGGAGTACATGCGAAAATAATTCTGGAACGTGATCGTGGCGAGCGTCTGATTTTCGCGCTCGATCTTCACACCCTCTTTGGCTTCAACGGCCTGATGCAGTCCGTCGGACCATCGGCGTCCCGGCATCTGGCGGCCGGTGAATTCGTCGACGATCACGACTCCGCCATCCTTGATCACGTAATCCACGTCTTTTTCGTAGAGGGTGTGTGCGCGCAGGGCCTGATAGACGTGGTGAATCATGTCCATGTTCGCGGGGTCGTAGAGATTCCCAAGGTTGAGCAGGCGCTCGCATTTGGACACGCCTTCTTCGGTCAGCGTGGCGGTGCGCATCTTTTCGTCGAGCGTGTAATCGATCTCCTGGATCAGCTTGGGAATGATCTTGTCCACCCGGTAATACTTGTCAGTTGATTCCTCGGCGGGGCCGGAGATGATGAGCGGGGTTCGCGCCTCGTCGATCAGGATCGAGTCCACTTCGTCGACAACCGCGAAATGGTGCCCGCGCTGGACGCAATCCCTTAAGTCGTACTTCATGTTGTCGCGCAGATAATCAAAACCGAATTCGTTGTTGGTGCCAAAAGTGATATCGGCACCGTAGGCGGCGCGGCGCTGCGCGTCGTCTAAATCATGCACGATCACGCCCACCGTTAGGCCCAAGGTCTTGTAGATCGGGCCCATCCACTCGGCGTCACGGCGGGCAAGGTAGTCGTTTACCGTGACGATGTGAACGCCCTTCCCGGTAAGCGCGTTCAGATAGGCGGGAAGCGTCGCGACGAGCGTTTTTCCTTCGCCGGTCTTCATCTCGGCGATTTTCCCATGATGCAAAACGATGCCGCCGATAAGCTGCACGTCGAAATGGCGCATCCCCAGAGTTCGCCGGCCCGCCTCGCGCACGAGGGCGAATGCCGGCACCAGCGCCGGATCGGCCGCTTCCCGAAGCTTCTGCTTGTAGTTCGGGTCGTCGCGCTCAAGCCCTTCGAGGCGCCCCTGCACCTCGGCCTTGAGCGCAAGGGTCCGCTCGCCCAGCTGCGCGTCGGTAAGCTGCTTCATTTCCGGCTCGAGCGCGCTGATCTGGGCGACCAACGGCTGAATGCGCCTGACGTCGCGCTCGTGCTTGGTGCCTATGAAGCGGGCTACAACGCTGTCTACGATCCGCTCTACATCCATGTTGTCTGGTTTCGAGGTCCCTCAGAACCTGTGAGATGCCCACGACTTATTGTACTGCGAGGATTTCTCTCTGTGCCCATTGCACCGGAACAACCCTCATTGTATCCGCACGGGGCCCTTGGTGCAAAGCAGCGATCCGGTAGTCGATCCACTTGAAATTTCGGCCTCCAAAACCGCGATCAACGGGTTCTGCAACCTGTACGGCGAGATAGAACCAAAGGCGTTCAATACCCAATAACCCGCGCATCAACGGAGGCGCTGTTATGGGAACCATCGTCCCCGCTTGTAGCCACAGTTTGTGAGCCAGGCACACCGGAAGACCAAAATATTCCCCCTGCTAGAAACGGATATTGGCACCGGCGCACCCCGCTAATTGTTGCCATTTTTAAATCCGATCGAGATCGACGGTGTGGCGAAAGATTTTCGAGCGGACGCACCGCAAATGGCTACCCATCTCTTGACAGCCTGTTGGGGGCGACAGAGACTGTAGAGAAGCCTTCTCGAATCGCTCGTTGCGGTGTGTGAGGCTTGCCGACCGTGCACGCGACCCCACGGGAAAGGAACATTTCTGATGCCTCCAGCCTTTATCTGTGAGGGAGTTCGCACGCCGATCGGGCGTTACGGAGGCGCGCTCGCGCAAGTGCGGACAGACGATCTGGCCACGGTTGCTTTATCCGCGCTGCGAGATAAGTTTCTTCTGAGCGACTGGGAATCGATCGACGAAGTCATCCTGGGCTGTGTCAATCAGGCCGGAGAAGACAACCGCAACGTCGCGCGGATGGCATCGTTGCTCGCGGGCATCCCCCCTACAGTTCCTGCGGCTACCGTAAATCGGCTTTGCGGCTCCGGCATGGAAGCCGTTTCGGTGGCGGCGCGAGCCATCGCGGCGGGCGAGATTTCGCTGGCGATTGCCGGAGGCGTGGAAAACATGAGCCGCAGCCCGTTCGTGATTCCCAAGGCGGCTTCGGCATTTTCGCGCGAAGCGCAAATCTACGATACGACGCTCGGATGGCGTTTCATCAATCCGCTCATGGAACAAAAATACGGCACCGATTCCATGGCTGAAACTGCCGAAAATGTCGCGGAGGCTTATGGCATCGAGCGGCACTGCCAAGACCTGTTCGCGCTGCGGTCTCAGCAGAAAGCTGCCGCCGCTCAGAAGGCCGGGATCTTCGGCGAGGAAATCGTGCCGGTGAATGTGCCCGGGCCAAAGGGCACGGGCAAAGCGGTCGCGGATGACGAACATATTCGCGCGGACACCACGCTGGAGAAGCTCTCAAAACTGCCAGCGCCCTTCCGTCGGAATGGCACCGTGACTGCCGGAAACGCCTCTGGCATCAATGACGGGGCGTGCGCCTTGTTCGTGGCTTCCGAAGCGGCGGCGGCTCAATTCGGGCTCACGCCGGTGGCGCGCGTGGTGGGCGCCGCAACGGCAGGAGTAGAGCCCCGCGTGATGGGCCTTGGGCCGATCCCGGCCGTGCGAAAACTGATGGCGCGCTTGAATATGTCGATGGACGACATCGGCATATTTGAACTCAACGAAGCTTTTGCGGCCCAGGCGCTCGCTGTAACGCGCACACTCGGCCTGCCCGACGACAGCGAGAAGGTCAATCCCAACGGCGGGGCGATTGCGCTGGGCCACCCGCTGGGCATGAGTGGCGCGCGGCTGGTGCTCACCGCTTCGCGCCAACTGAAGCGCACCAGCGCCCGCTACGCCCTTGCGTCCATGTGCATTGGCGTGGGCCAAGGAATCTCGATGGTTCTCGAGCGCGTATAGCGCTAATCGCTCTTGGCTTGAGAAGTGGCGCGGGGCTCCGCGTGATGGCTCGCCGCCTGCGCGGCGCAAAACTCCACAATGCGCGCTTCTGACCAAAATCTCTCGTCGCCCGATTCCTTCGAAATAAAGGCGCAGTGGCCGCCGTGTTTCGGCACCAGCAGTGTAATGTGCGGATTCTCGCGAATCGCGGGATTCTCGAATGCGGCGAAAGGTACGACGGGGTCATCCTGCGCGGCGATGACGAGCGTGGGCTTCCTTATGTTTTGGATGATGCGTATGGCGCTCGATCGGGCGTAATAGTCGGCGGCGTTGTGAAAACCGCAAAAGCGCGCCGTAATTGCTTCGTCGAAGCCACGCACGGTATGGATCTCATGCATTTCACCGATCGGATAGCGGTGGGGATAAAGGCGGGCCTTCTCCCGCATGCGGCGCTTCATCCGGCGCACAAAATGACGCTCGTAGAAGAAATTGGATGGCTCCTCCAAGGCGTGCGCGCAACCGGCCAGGTCAACAGAAGGAGCTAGGGCCACGAATCCGCACAAGGAGGGGGGCGCCAAGTCTCCAAACTCGCCAGCCATCTTGAGCACCAGGTTGCCGCCCATCGAAAAACCGGCGGCAAATACCTTCGCCAGGCCATCCCGGGCGATCAATTCCATAACCACGGCGCGAATGTCACCGCTCAGGCCCGAATGGTAGAGGCTTTCGGTAAGGTGCTGCGTGCCGCCGCAATTCCTCTGGTTCAATCGCACCACGTTGAAACCCGCGATCCAGGCTTTCTCGGCAGTGCCCAGCATATAGCCAGACTCGCTCGATCCCTCAAGACCATGCAGCAGCACCAGAGTCGGATGCTTCTTGGAATGCGGTTGCCAGTGACATTCGCCCCGGACTCTCGTTCCAGGCTCCACGTCGAACGGCCTGGTCACGCTGGCCGGCAAGCGAGGAAAGCGGCGCCGCCAAAAGGAAGCGGCAATGGTCATCAGATGACCGTTGCGAAGGGGCTTGGGCGGTATGAACGGTTTCACCACAATCCATGTTAGGCAGTTCGACTCGCGCATGCAATCGGGCGGTTGTGCACGCTCCCCGGAAGCAGAAACCCCATTTTCCCTGGCCGGATCATGTCCCTCAGCGGCGAAAGCCGCCGAGATTGTTGGACCGTTGCGGCACGGCTGAAACCATAGCCTGACGACGCAGAGAACCAAATGCAGAACCCTCCATCGGTCCGGGAGGACACCCAGGAGTTCCGCGGGGTTCTGCGGCAGGCCCTCCGGCTGGCTTTCGGCTGGCCGGCTGGCCCTTCGGCTTGCTTTGAAAGAGCGAAGCGCCTAAAATTACAATCGCTTTCATGGTTCGCACCTGTTACAAATACAGTTTCCACGAGCCCAGCGATTCCGGCTGGGCTTCGGTGTTTATGGATGCGCTGAAACAGGACCCAATCGCTCGAACGGGCCACCGCCAACTGGAGAAATGATGATTGAGGGACCGATCCCGGAGGGATTGACGTTTGACGACGTGCTGCTGCTGCCAGGCAAGTCTTCCGTGTTGCCGGCGCAGGCCGACACGCGCACGTGCCTCTCCCGCAAGATTTCGCTCAATATCCCGATCGTCGCAGCCGCGATGGACACCGTGACGGATTCGCGCCTGGCGATCGCCATCTCGCGCCAGGGCGGCATCGGGTTCGTTCACCGCAACATGACCATCGACCGCCAGGCCGAAGAAGTGGATCGCGTGAAGCGCTCGGAAAGCGGGATGATCGTCGATCCGGTGACGATCGCCCCTGAGATGACCGTCCGCCAGGCGCTCGACATGATGAACAAGTACAAAGTGTCCGGCGTTCCGGTGACGCGAGGCCCGCGCCTGGTAGGAATTCTCACCAATCGTGATCTCCGCTTCGAACGGAACCTCGATCAGCCTGTCAGCGACGTGATGACAAAAGACAATCTAATCACTGTGCCCGTCGGCACCACTCTGGACGAGGCCGAACGCATCCTGCAGACGCACCGCATCGAAAAACTCCTCGTGGTAGACAAAGATTTCAACCTGAAGGGCCTGATTACCGTCAAAGATATTCAGAAGAAAATTGAATTCCCCCATGCGACCAAGGACGAGCACGGCCGCCTGCGTGTGGGCGCAGCCATTGGCGCGACGGGCGATTTCCTGGAGCGCGCCGAGGAAATGGCGCGGATGAAAGTGGACGCGGTGGCCATCGACACGGCTCACGGCCACACGTCGCGCGTGATGGACGCCATTCGCCAGGTCAAACACAAATTCCCGGATATGCAGCTTCTCGCCGGCAACGTTGCCACCGCCGAGGGCGCGCGCGATTTGATCGCTCTCGGCATCGACGGCCTGAAAGTCGGCATCGGCCCCGGGTCGATCTGCACCACCCGCGTCGTTACCGGGGCAGGCGTACCGCAAATCACGGCGATTCTGGACGCCTATCGCGCCGCGCAGGGCACGGGTGTACCGGTAATCGCAGACGGCGGCATCAAATTCTCCGGCGATATCACGAAGGCGATTGCGGCGGGCGCTTCAGCGGTGATGATCGGTGGCCTATTCGCCGGCACCGAAGAGTCGCCCGGCGAGACGATTCTCTATCAGGGGCGAACTTTCAAATCCTATCGCGGCATGGGATCGCTTGGCGCGATGGAAGCGGGCTCGGCAGACCGCTACGCACAGGAAGGCGCGGAGCGCGGGAAATCGGTGCCCGAGGGCATCGAGGGCCAGGTCCCCTATAAGGGCCCGCTATCGGGCCTTGTGGAGCAGCTGGTGGGCGGCCTCCGCAGCGGAATGGGTTATTGCGGCGCCGCGACTCTCAAGGAATTGCAGGAACGCAGCAAATTCATACGCATCTCGCAGGCGGGGCTCCGCGAAAGCCACGTGCACGATGTAATCATCACGCGAGAAGCGCCGAACTACCGGTTGGAATAATTGAGTTCCGGAGGCAAATCCGCCCCAGAGCGAAACGCGCCGGATTCGGCCCCGCCGGAGGGAAAAAACTGGATCACGCGATGGTGGCCCGCGCTCGTCTGGGCCGCGCTGATCTCCTGCTTCTCAACCAGTGCTTTCACCGACGAAAAGACCTCTTCGGTCATCGTTCCAATCTTGCACTGGCTCTTGCCGAGGGCCTCGCACAACACGCTGCTTGCGGTTCACCACGTGATCCGCAAAGCGGCCCATTTCGTCGAGTACTTCATCTTCAGTCTTTTGATTCTTCGGGCCATTCGCGCGGGGCGGCGCGACACGCGGCTAGTATGGGCGCTTGCGGCGATCCTCATTGTGGCCGGCTACGCCTGCTTCGATGAGTTTCACCAATCCTTTGTTCCCGGTCGAACCTCCCGAATTTCAGACGTGCTCCTCGATACAACCGGCGGAACTGCCGCGCAGGCCATTGCCGGCCTGGTGCTTCTCTGGGGACACGTTCGCGAACGTCAGAAGAGATTCGATCCGAATGCTTCTGCCTGACATCTGAAGGCAAGCCTACAAACAAGAACCCCGCCTCGGTTTCGCACGCGGGCGTCCTCTGAATGCAGCTTGTCAGCCGGCTCTATTAGGACTTAGCCGCTGCTTCCTTTTCTTCGGGCGCTTCTTCGGCGGCTGTCTTTCTTGGTCTGTTTTCCTTCTTCTTCAGTTCCGAACCGATGAATTCCAGAATCGCAAGCTCAGCACCATCTCCGATGCGCCATCCCGTGCGTACGATCCGCGTGTAGCCGCCCGGACGATCCGCGAACCTCGGCGCCAAGTCCGTAAAAAGCTTCTTGGTGGCGCCGGGGGTCATGAGAAATGCAGCAGCCTGCCGCCGGGAATGCAATGAATCGCGCTTCCCGAGTGTGATCATGCGCTCGGCAAGCGGCTTGGCTGCCCTGGCGCGAAGGATGGTGGTCTGAATGCGCTCCTTCTCGATAAGGTTGGTAACCAGATTGCGCAGCACGGCCCGGCGATGAGCCGGCTGCTTCCCAAGTTTAAAGCCTGAGTTAAGGTGTCTCATGTTTTCCCCAGCCTAAAAAGCCGTGGTCTCCTCGGAAACTGAAGGCGAGGTCTGACTCGGGAGCGGCGGCCAGATGATGCGGCCGTGTTCGTCGAATTTCATCCCGAGGCTCAGGCCCATCTTATGCATGATGTCCTTGATCTCGTTGAGAGACTTTCGGCCAAAGTTCTTGGTCTTGAGCATCTCGGACTCGGTCTTTTGCACAAGCTCCCGCAAATTCTGAATATTCGCGTTTTTCAGACAGTTGTAGGAACGCACCGAAAGTTCGAGCTCTTCGACCGAGCGGTCCAGGAATTCAAGGCGCGGATCGGCGTAATTCTCGACCGCTTCTTCGGGCAGATCCGGTGTTTCCTCGAAATTGATGAAGATGCTCATGTGATCCTTCACCAGCTTCGAAGCCAAGCCAATCGCGTCCTGCGGAGTGATGGCGGCGTTTGTCCACACCTCGAGGGTCAGCTTTTCGTAATCGGTCATCTGCCCAAGACGCGCGGCTTCCACCGCGTAGTTGACCTTGCGCACAGGCGAATGGATCGAATCGATAGGAATGTAGCCGATGGGCAGATCCTCGTCGAAGTTCCGGTCAGCAGCGACGTAACCGCGGCCGTTCTTCACGCGCAGCTCCAACTCGAGCTTCCCGCCCTCGCTTACCGTGGCGATGTAGATGTTCTTGTCAAGCACCGCGATGTTGGAGTCCTCTTCGATCTTGGCAGACATCACCGGCCCCGGCGTATCAACGACCAGGGTGATTGTCTTGGGCTGGTCGCTATTGAGTTTCAGCGGCACTTGTTTGAGGTTCAGGATGATGTCGGTAGCATCTTCGACGACACCAGGAATCGGCGAGAATTCGTGCAACACGCCTTCGATCTTAACCGCGGTGATTGCCGCACCCTCGATGGAGCTCAGCAGAGCGCGCCGCAGAGAGTTCCCTACAGTGGTTCCCCAGCCCCGCTCGAACGGCTGTGCGGAAAACTTACCGTACTTATCGGTCAGTGTCTCCGGCTCTGCCGCCAGGCGCTTTGGCTTCTGAAAGCCCTTCCACATGTTTCTATTCCTCCCGGCCCGCCCGCGGCGGACCTCAACAACTGTTCGACGTAAGTAAACTGGATATCGCGCTACTTCGAATACAACTCCACGATTAACTGTTCGTTCATCGGAGGCGTCTGCACGTCGTCGCGACGCGGCATCGCCACGACACGCGCCTTGAAATTCTGCCGGTCGATGTCAAGCCACGGCGCCGCGCCCTGGCTCTGCGTCAGATTGCGGGCCTCGAGCACCATGGCGTTCTGGTGCATGTTGTCTTTGAGCGTGATTTCATCGCCCACCTGCACCAGATAGCTTGGGATATTCACCTTCTGGCCCTTCACGCGAATGTGCCCATGCAGCACCAGCTGGCGAGCCTGCGCGCGCGATCCGCCGATCCCCATCCGATAGACCACGTTGTCCAGCCGGCGCTCCAGCGAGATCACCAAGTTCGATCCGGTCGGCCCCTTCGCGCGGACCGCCTTTTCAAAATAGGAGCGGAACTGCCGTTCGAGCAGTCCGTAGGTGCGCTTCACTTTTTGCTTTTCGCGCAACTGGATCCCATAACCCACCATCTTCGGACGCCGCGCCTGGCCATGCTGTCCGGGAACGAAATTCCGCTTCTCGATGGCGCATTTTTCCGTATAGCACCGGAGGCCTTTCAGGAAGAGCTTCATTCCTTCCCGGCGGCACAGCCTGCAAACTGCTTCACGATGTCTTGCCAAGTGCTTCTCTCCTTTGCATCAACTGCAAAACAAATTTCGGATCAGACGCGGCGCCTTTTCGGCGGGCGGCAGCCGTTGTGCGGAACCGGGGTTACGTCCTTGATCGCGTTGATGTGCAATCCGGACGAGGCCAGAGCGCGGACCGCCGATTCGCGGCCGGCACCGGGCCCCTTGACGCGCACTTCCACCGATTTCATTCCGTACTGGTCTCGCGCGACGCCTGCCGCCGTCATGGCTGCTTGCTGTGCGGCATAGGGAGTGCCCTTGCGCGAGCCTTTAAACCCCACCGAGCCTGCGGAAGACCAGCTCACGGCGCGGCCATCCGGATCGGTGAGCGTCACAATGGTGTTGTTGAACGTCGCTTGGATGCACACGATTCCGTGCGGCACCACGCGCTTCTCACGCTTCTTGCGAAATTCCTTCTTGCGCTTCGACGTTTTAGCCGGTGCTGCTGCCGGAGCCGCGGCCCCATCCTTCGGTTCTTTTGCCACGCTTTTCGTCTCCTCTATCCGCACCCGACGCGGCGGATGTGCGGTTTGCTTCACGCGCCCGCAAACCCCAACTGCCGCTTGTTACTTCCGCGCCGCCACCTTCTTCTTCGCCGCGACGGCGCCCTTCCGCGGACCCTTCCGCGTTCGAGCGTTCGTGTGCGTCCGCTGGCCGCGCACCGGCAGGTTCCGCCGATGACGCAGGCCGCGATAGCACTGGATTTCGATCAGCCGCCGGACGTTCATCTGCATCTCTTTGCGGAGATCGCCTTCCACGCGCCCTTCGGACTCAATGGCCGCGCGCAGACGAGTCACTTCTTCTTCGCTGAGGTCTTTGATTTTCTTGGTCGGATCGACATTCGCCTTTTCGGCGAGCGATCGCGCGCGCTGCTGCCCGATGCCGTAGATCGCCGTAAGGCCGATCCAGAGCCGCTTGTTCGGCGGAAGATCCACACCTGCGATACGTGCCATTTCGTTTTCTCCCTAACCCTGGCGCTGCCGGTGCTTCGGGTTCGCGCAAATCACGCGCACCACCCCGCGCCGATGGACGATCTTGCACTTCATGCAGATTTTCTTGACCGATGCACGAACCTTCATCTGACTCCGTCCTTCCGCCCGCCGCCGCTGTTCGGCGGTACTACTTGTACCGGTAAACGATTCTCCCTCGCGTCAAATCGTAGGGCGAAAGCTCCACCGCCACCCGGTCGCCGGGTAAAATGCGGATGAAGTTCTTCCTCATTTTCCCCGAAATGTGCGCGAGTACCTGATGCTTGTTTTCAAGCTCCACGCGAAACATCGCGTTGGGAAGCGGCTCGATCACGGTCGCCATCACTTCGATGGCATCCTCTTTCCCGCTTCCTTCTCCCGGCTTCTTCTTTTCTGGTTCCGGCCTTTTCGCCATGCGCTCCCTAGACTCGAACCTTGAATGACTGCTCGGCGCTCACCAGCAGGGCCCGCTCGACTCCCTGGGGCGAGTCAAAATAAACGGTCCGCTCGCGGTGACCGCCACGGTGTGCTCGAAATGCGCCGAATCGCTGCCGTCGCTCGTCACCGCTGTCCAGTTGTCGTCGAGCACCCGGACTTCCGGACCACCCGTGTTCACCATCGGCTCGATGGCCAGAACCATGCCTTCCTGCAAGCGCGGTCCTTGCTTCGGAGTTCCGTAGTTCGGCACCTGCGGGTCTTCATGCATTTTGGTCCCGATTCCGTGGCCGACGAACTCACGCACCACCGAATAGCCGTTCTTTTCAACCCACTCCTGCACCGCCGCAGAAATGTCCCCGAGGCGGTTGCCAGGCCGGACTTGCTCGATGGCCCGCTCAAGCGACTCGCGCGTCACGCGCAGCAGCTTTTCCCGCTCCGACGAAATCTTCCCTACCGGCAACGTCAGGGCGGCATCGCCAAAGTATCCGCCAAGCTCGACCCCGAAATCCATCGATAGAATGTCTCCCTCGCGCAGGCGCCGCGACCGCGAGGGAATCCCATGCACGACTTCCTGGTTGATCGACGTGCAAACCGAACCCGGATATCCCCGGTAACCCTTGAATGCCGGGTGCGCGTGCCGTTCCGCCGTGTAGCCCTCGGCGAACTCGTC
Organism: Candidatus Acidiferrales bacterium; assembly: GCA_050015335.1. GTDB lineage: Bacteria > Acidobacteriota > Terriglobia > Acidiferrales > UBA7541 > Palsa-295. The sequence goes on from JBEKBP010000006.1 coordinate 113,969, forward strand.
CAGCTCTTTGGTCGTAATCCCCGGCTTTACCATTTTTCGCATTTCTTCGAGGGCGCCCCACACGATCAACCCAGCCTGGTGCATCTTCTCGAGTTCCGCCGGCGATTTACAGATGACCATCTCTACAAGCCGCGCTCCCTATGATTTTTTCCAGGCGCTGGCACACTTCCTCAATGCCCGCCTCCCCATCCACGGTCTCCAGCACGCCCTGCTTCCGGTAATAATCCGATACCGGCTTGGTCTGCCGGTCGTAGGCCACCAGGCGCGCCTTTACGACATCCGGCACGTCGTCGGCGCGCTGCGTGAGCTTGCCCCCGTCCCGGTCACAGACGCCCGGATTCTTGGGAGGCTTGTCATAGACATTGTAAATCTCTCCCCCCACGCTGCACGTCCATCGCCCGGAAAGCCGCCGGATGATTTTCTCCGGGTCGACCTTTATATCCACCACGATGGGCTTGCCGAAACCCAGCTTCTTCAGGATGCCGTCAAGCTCCTCGGACTGCGGCAGCGTCCGCGGAAAGCCATCGAAAACAAAACCCTTTGCCGAGTCCGGCCGCGCCAGCCGTTCCTCCACCATCTTCAGCACGATGGGATCAGGAACCAGCTCGCCGCGCTCCATAATCGGCCTGGCCAGGTGACCGGTGGGCGTATCCCGCTTTACTGCGTCGCGAAACATATCCCCGGTCGAAAGGTGCGGCACTCCCAGCCGCTTTGCTAACAGCTTTGCCTGGGTGCCCTTGCCTGCACCCGGCGGACCCAGCAGAATCAGCGCATGATTAAAGGGCATTCCCACCGCCGACCGGCGCGATCAACCGCGGCGACTCCGGACCCGGCGCCCCTTGGCTACAAATCCTTCGTAATTCCGCATCACCAACTGAGCCTCAAGCTGCTGCACCGTATCCATAGCCACCCCGACGACGATCAGCAGGGATGTGCCCCCAAAATAAAACTGCACGCCCAAGCCGTCCAGCACGAATCTCCACATGTGCTGATCGAACCAATTGCCCCCCAGCCATACGGGCAAATGCTGCAGGTGGATCCCGGAAATCAGCCATTCAGGCAACAAGCAGACGATTGCCAGATACACGCCACCTACCAGCGTCAGGCGGGACAGGATGCGGTTGATGTGCTCGGAAGTGTTGCGCCCGGGCCGAATTCCCGGTATAAACCCGCCGTACTTCCGCATATTGTCCGCAAGCTCGGTGGGGTTGAAGATAATTCCCACGTAAAAGAAAGCAAAAAAGATGATGAGTGTCACATAGATCAGCGTGTAGAGCGGCTCGCCCCAGCTGATCGATTTCGCAAAGCGGTCAAAGAACGGGCTCTTGTTTTGAAAAATGAGTGCGAGCGTCTGCGGAAACGTCAGCAGCGAACTCGCAAAGATCGGCGGGATCACGCCGCCTGAATTCACGCGCAGCGGCAGATAGGTCATTTGGCCGCCCATCACGCGCCGCCCCATCACGCGCTTGGCGTACTGCACCGGAATGCGCCTCTGACCGCCCTCCACGAAAACGATAAACGCGATGACACCCGCCATCAGGGCAATCAAACCCAGCAGCGCAATGGGTGTAAAAGACCCCCACTGCTGCGTCTGCGCCTTGTCCCACAGATCGCCTACCGCCCGCGGCAAGCCCACCACGATTCCGGCAAAAATAATCAGCGACATTCCGTTGCCGATGCCGCGATCACTGATCTGCTCTCCCAGCCACATGATGAACGCCGAGCCGGTCGTAAGGGTCAGCATCGTCATCATGATGAAGCGAGGGCCCGGGTTGTAGACCAGCGCCTGCCCCGACAGATTCTGCCGCGTCAGCGTGAGCGCAATCGTGAACGACTGAAAGGAGCTCAGGATAATCGTGAGATAACGCGTGTATTGCGTGATCTTGCGCCGGCCGAGCTCGCCTTCCTTCTGCAGTCGCTCCAGATAGGGCCACACAACCACAAGCAGCTGGAGAATGATCGATGCCGTGATGTAGGGCATAATCCCCAGCGCGAAAATCGTCAGCCGGCGGAAGTTCCCGCCGCTGAAAAGGTCGATGATCCCGAGCACGGAACCCCGGCTCTGCTCGAACAAGCGCTGCAGCAGATCGGTGTTGATTCCCGGCGTCGGTATAAACGCGCCCAGACGATACACCCCCAGCAATGCCAGCGTAAACAGAACACGATTACGCAACTCCGGAGTGCTGAAGATGTTCCGAAATGCCTCGGCCAGCTTCTTCATTTCAGGATTTCGACCTTGCCTCCAGCGCCGGTAATCTTTTCCTGCGCCGACTTGCTGAATGCGTGCGCCCGCACCGTGAGAGCGACCTTCAATTCGCCATCACCCAGAATCTTTACGCCGCCGCGCTTCGCCCGAACGATGCCAAGCCCCGTCAGCGTCTCCGGAGTCACCGTGTCACCCACCGCGAACGCGTTCAGGCTTTCCACGTTGACGACCGCAAAGGTTTTCGGGAACGGGCTTGAAAAGCCCCGCTTGGGCAGACGCCGGTGAAGCGGCATCTGGCCGCCCTCAAATCCGGGCCGCCGTGAATAGCCCCGGCGGGATTGCTGCCCCTTATTTCCCGCACCGGAGGTCTTGCCCATCTTCGAGCCCATGCCGCGTCCCACGCGGACCTTGCGGTGCCGCGAGCCGCGCGGGGGCTTCAAGTTCGATAGAGTCGGTTCCATTGGCCTGTTCCTAACCCTGCACTTCGACTAAATGATGGACTTTTGCGATCATGCCGCGGATGGCCGGCGTGTCGGGCCGCTCGACGGTCTGCTGCATGCGCCGGAACCCCAGGCCGCGGATGGTTTGCCGCATGTCCCGCGGGCAGCCTATGAAGCTGCGGACCCACTTGATTTTCAAGGTTCCCGATGTTTTCTCTGTCTTGGCCATATTCGATCCGCGGAGGCTTAGGAAACCGCCGCTTCCTCCGCTCCGCGTCCGCGCGATTCGGCTACTTTCACTGCGTCCTTTAGATGCAGCAGAGCATCGAAGGTCGCTTTGATCACGTTATGCGGGTTCGATGTGCCGAGCGACTTCGTTAGCACGTTCTGAATCCCGGCAACCTCCATCACCGCACGCACCGGGCCGCCCGCAATCACGCCGGTACCTTCGGGCGCGGGCTTCAGCAGCACCCGTCCGGACCCGTAATACCCGACCACCTGGTGAGGAATGCTGGTCCCCTTCAGGTTGAGCTTCACCATGTTCTTCTTGGCCTGCTCGATGGCCTTGCGGATAGCCATGGGGACCTCACGCGCCTTCCCCATTCCGAACCCAGCATGGCCGCCCTGGTCGCCCACGACGACGAGCGCCGAAAAACTGAGGTTCTTGCCGCCTTTGACGACCTTGGTGACGCGGTTGATCGAAACAACCTGATCTTTCAGGTTCGCCTGATTGGTCTCAATCAGCCGGCGAACCGAAAGCGTATCTTTGAGCTCTTGTTTCGGCATAGTTTTCAGAACTTCAGGCCCGCCTCACGGGCCGCTTCGGCAACTGCCTTCACGCGGCCGTGATACTGATAGCCGCCTCGGTCAAATACCACCTTGTCGACGCCCTTGGCTTGCGCCCGCTCCGCGACGATCTTACCCACCACCTTGGACGCCGCGACGTTTCCGCCACCCTTGATTTGCGCCTTCACGTCGGCATCGAGCGAACTTGCGGACACGATCGTGCGGCCCATCTGGTCGTCGATGACCTGCGCGCGAATGTGCTTGCTCGAACGATGCACGCAAAGCCGCGGGCGTTCCGGCGTGCCCGCCAAAGTCTTGCGCATGCGCACGTGGATGCGCCGCCGGTGCGCCTCCCGTGATAGCTTTCGAACTGGTGCTGCCACCGTGATTCTCCTTTTTCGCTTACTTCCCTTACGCCGAGGTCTTCGCGCCCGCCTTGCCGGCCTTTTTCTTCAGCCGCTCGCCGGTAATGCGAATCCCCTTCTGCTTGTACGGGTCCGGGGGGCGAAGCGCGCGAAGGTTCGCGGCCACTTGTCCCACCTGATTCTTGTTCGCGCCCGACACCGACATGTGCGTCTGCTTTTCCACCGCGATCTGAATCCCTTCTGGAATCGGAAATTCGATCGGATGGGAATACCCTAGCGCTAGGACCACATTCTTGCCCTTTACTTCGGCGCGATAGCCTACGCCCACGATATCGAGATCCTTCTTGAAACCCGTGGTCACGCCGGTGACGGCGTTGGCCACCAGCGCGCGCGCCAAGCCGTGCAGCGCGCGGTGATCTTCCGTGTCGCGCTTGGCGAGCAGCGTGCTGTCTTTCTGTTCGAAGTGAATCCCGCGGGGCAGCGGCACGGTCATCTTGCCCTTGGGCCCCTGCACTTCGACGGCGTCACTCTTGATCTGCACCTTCACGCCGGATGGAACCGGTATCAGCTTATTTCCAATTCGCGACATGGCTTCTTCAAACCTCGTCCCCTCGAAACCCCTTCTACCAAACCTCGCACAACAGTTCGCCGCCCAGGCCTTCCTTGCGCGCGGATTGCCCGGTCATGACACCGCGCGGCGTAGAGAGGATCGAAATCCCCATTCCGCCTACGACAGGGCGAATGCCAAACTTACCGACATAGCGTCGCGAGCCGGGCCGCGAAACCCGCTGCAGATCGGTGATGACACTCCGGCGCTCCGGGGTGTAGCGCAGAAAGACGCGCAGGGTCTTTTTGCCCTTTTCGTCCACGACTTTGTAATTGGCGAGGTAGCCCTCTTCTTTGAGAATCCTGGCGATCTCAAGTTTCAGCTTCGAGGCGGGCAAGTCCACCCGCGGATGCCTGGCTTTCGCGGCATTTCGAATCCGCGTCAACAAATCTGCAATGGGATCAGTGGTCATTCGCTCTATCCTTACCAGCTTGCCTTCACCACGCCGGGAATTTCTCCCTTGAGCGCATGCCCGCGGAAGCAGATGCGGCACATTTCAAACTTACGAAGAAAGCCGCGGGCGCGCCCGCAAATCCGGCAGCGGTTCCGCTTACGGATCTTGAACTTCAGCTTGCGCCGCAACTTCGCCATCTGACTGGTTCTAGCCAATGCGGTTCTCCTTATGCCCGGAAAGGCACGCCGAGCAGCTTTAGCAGCTCGCGCCCTTCTTCATCGGTGCGGGCCGTCGTCGTAATCGTGACATTCATGCCCTTGATCTTGTCGACCCGGGTGTAATCGATCTCGGGGAATACCAGCTGGTCGCGCAGCCCGAGCGTGTAGTTGCCGCGGCCATCGAATGAATTGGGCGCCAGTCCCTTGAAGTCCCGCACGCGGGGAAACACGATGCTCGCCAGCCGGTCGAGAAACTCATACATGCGCTCGCCGCGCAGCGTGACCATGCAGCCGATGGGCATGCCCTTGCGGATCTTGAAGTTCGCGATAGACTTCTTCGCGCGCGTGATCACCGGCTTCTGTCCGGCGATCTGCCCCAGCTCCTGCGCCGCCGTGTCGAGCAGCTTCACGTTCTGGCTCGCTTCGCCCAGCCCGATGTTCACGGTGATCTTCGAAACGCGCGGCACGGCCATGGTGTTCGAGTATCCGAAACGCTTGGTCAGCGCCGGAACGGCTTGCTTTCGGTACTTTTCATGTAAACGCGTAATCATGTCGCTTCTTCCCTTGCCTTGTGATCGCCCTAGTGTTCAAACGTCGTGTTGCAGCGCCGGCAGACCCTGGTTTTCGTTCCATCCGGCAGAGTGGTGTGTCCGGCGCGCGTATGCTTGCCACATCCGGGACACAGCAGCATCACGTTTGAGACATGAATGGGACCTTCTTTCTCGAGAATGCCGCCGCGCACGTTCTTCGACGGATTCGGCCGCGTGTGCTTCTTGATGATATTCGCGTGCTCCACGGTCACGCGGCGCTTCACCGGGTCCACGGTCAGCACTTTTCCGGTCTTGCCCTTCGAGCGGCCAGTCATCACCTTCACCATGTCGCCGTGACGAATTCCCAGCGGCGCGGGCGGCTGTTGTATTTTTCTCATTGCCACTTTGTTCATCGCTACCACACTTCCGGGGCCAGCGAGATGATTTTGGTGAACTTCTTGTCGCGCAGCTCGCGGGCGACCGGGCCGAAAACGCGCGTCCCCACAGGCTCGCCCGCATCATTGATGATGACCGCGGCATTGTCGTCAAACCGGATGTAGCTTCCATCCTTGCGCCGCTGCTCCTTCCGCGTCCGCACCACGACGGCCTTCACCACCTTGCCCTTTTTCACCTGACCATCGGGCGTGGCCTCTTTCACGGCGGCCGTGATCACGTCGCCCAGCCCCGCAACCAAGCCGGCATCTCCCCCTAACGGGAGAATACAGGTGATCTGGCGGGCGCCGGAATTATCGGCCACCGTCAGCCATGTTCGCATCTGAACCATGTTCGTGCTCTCCTGACTTCCTGTCCCAGCTCAGCGTACGCGCGTCGAGCGCGAAACGACCTGCTTGAGCCGCCACCGCTTCAGTTTCGAAAGCGGTCTGGTGGCCACAATTCGCACCGTGTCGCCCACGCGCGCGTCACCGGTTTCATCGTGCGCGTAGTACTTCTTTCCCGACCGCACCACGCGGTGGTAGAGCGGGTGCTGGGTCGTGCGCGTGACCTTCACCACAATCGTCTTCTGCATCTTGGCGCTGGTCACCACGCCGACCAACTCCTGCCGCGCGCCGCGCTCGTGAGCCGCTTGCTGCGGCGCTGCTGATTCATTCGCCATTACTTTTTCCTCAGTTCGGCTTCGCGCAGCAGCGTCTTCACCCGCGCGAAATCCTTCTTCGCTTCCCGCAGCCTCTTCAAGCCCTCCGACTGTCCGGTCGAAAGCTGGAAGCGCAGACGGAAAATCTGCTCGCCCAACTCGCGCTCCTGAATTTCGAGTTCGTTGGGGTTCATGTTGCGGTACTTCTCGATTTTCTCCGCTTTGTCCGCCATTACAGCTCCTCCGCCCGCGTGACAAACTTCGTCCGGATGGGGATCTTGCTCGCTGCCAGTTTCATGGCCTCGGTGGCCGAGGCAAGATCCACGCCCGCCATCTCGAACATGATACGTCCCGGCTTCACGGGCGCTACCCAGCGCTCGGGCGGCCCTTTGCCCTTGCCCATACGAGTTTCAGCGGGCTTCTTGGTAAAAGGCTTGTCCGGAAAAATCCTGATCCACAGCTTTCCGCCGCGCTTGATGAAGCGTGTAATGGCCACGCGCGAGGCTTCAATCTGGCGGTCGGTGATCCAGGCCGGCTCGAGAGCCTTCAGACCGAAATCGCCAAACGCCAGCGCCCCACCGCGAAACGCCTTTCCCGTGCGCCGTCCCCGCTGCTGCTTGCGGTACTTTACTTTTTTCGGCATCAACATAATGAGTGGCCCGTTCCCTTAGGCTTCTGCGCTTGCATTTGCGCCGGTGCCGCGCTTCCCGCGAGCCGGAATTTTTTCGCCCTGATAAATCCAGCACTTCACGCCGATGATCCCGTAGGTCGTCTGGGCTTCGGCCAGCCCGTAATCGATGTCCGCACGCAGCGTTTGCAGCGGCAGTCGCCCCTGCAGGTACCATTCCTTGCGGGCGATTTCGGCGCCGTTGAGCCGCCCGCCCACGTGCACCTTGATGCCTTTGCAGCCAAAGCGCAGAGCCGAATCCACCGCCTTGCGCATGGCGCGCCGGAAGGCCACGCGCTTTTCCAGCTGCAGTGCGATCGATTCGGCCACCAGTTGCGCAGCCAGCTCGGGACGATGCACTTCTTGAATGTCGATGTGCACTTCGCGATTCGTGCGCTTCTGTACCTCGTTCTTCAGCTTGTCGATCTCCGAACCCTTGCGCCCGATGATGATTCCTGGCCGCGCCGTATAGATTCTGACGACCAGCTTGTTGGCCGCCCGCTCGATGTCGATCGAGTCGACGCCGGCCGACTTCAGACGCTCCTTGAGCTGCTTGCGAAGCAGGACGTCTTCATGCAGCAGGTCGGCATAATCCTTCTTAGCAAACCAGCGCGATTTCCAGCCCTTGTTGTAGCCCAGCCGAAACCCATACGGATGTGTTTTCTGCCCCAAACTTGCCTCCCGCTTCGACTACTTCTTCTGCGATTCTTTCGCGCGTTTCTCGATGGCTTTGCGGGCCTTGCGCACCGCACCCCGCACACCCTTGGAAGCCTGCTCTTCGGCCACCACCGCCGCCGCGCGGGACGCCGCCGCGCGAACGTGCTCAGCGACCGCCACTTCGATGTGGCTTGTCCTCTTCTGGTACCGGAAGCCGCGGCCCATCGGAGCCGGACGCATGCGCTTCCAGCGCGGCCCTTCGTTTACGCAGCAGTGCGTCACGTAGAGTGCGTCCACGTCGAGTGACGCGCCGGCGTCGTCTGCCTTGCGTTCGGCATTGGCGATCGCGCTGCGCAGCGTCTTGGCCACATCCTTGGCGATACGCTTCTTGGTGAACTGCAAGGTCTGCAGCGCTTCCTCAGCGCGCTGGCCGCGGATCAAGTCGATCACCAGCCGCGCCTTTTGCGGCGACACGCGGACAAACCGCGCGATTGCCGTGCCTTCAATCTGACCGTGAGCCTGTTCTGCCGTTGCCATCGTTGTATGCCCTTCGCCTTATGCCTTCGGCGCCCCGCCCGCAGCCGGGGTTCCTGCCCCGCCCGCCGGGGCAGCCGCTCCCGCCGCCCTTTCAAGCGCCGCCTTCACCGCGTGGCCCTTGAAGGTTCGCGTGGCGGCAAACTCGCCGAGCTTATGTCCCACCATCTGCTCGGTGATGTAGACGGGAATAAACTTCCTCCCGTTATGGACGGCGATGGTATGCCCGATCATGTCCGGCAGGATCGTCGACCGTCGCGACCACGTCTTTACCACCTTCTTTTCGTTTCGCGAATTCATCCCCTCCACCTTCACGCGCAGGTGGTCATCGACAAAGGGACCCTTCTTTAGTGAACGCGGCATCTTTCCTCTATTCCTCCACGCGGCGCAGCTTGATCCATTGCTCGCGGCGCAACTTGCGAAACCCGCGCACCGGGCCCGATACGCGGTGCGAAAGCGGGCAAAACGGGCATACAAACCGCGTCCCCTGCGCGTTCGGTATCTTTTCCACAATCACCGCCCAGCCGCTCCGGCACAAACGCATCATCACTTGCGGCGCCGGCGCTAGCTTCGAAGCAACTTTCGCAACCGGCTTCACCGAGCGGTGTGTTACGGCTTTCCTTGGGCGCGCGGTTCGGCGTGTTGCACGTCGAGACGATCCTGTAGCTGCCATACAACCCTCGATTCCCCGCCGCGCCGGGTTCATGTACTAGTACTGCTGCTCCAAACTACGGCTTGCGCCGCTCCACAATCATCCGGTCGCTTTTCCGTTTTTTCCGCGTCTTGGCGCCCAGAGTCGGGAATCCCCAGGGAGTTTGCGGGTGGTTGCCCTTCACGCGGCCTTCCCCGCCGCCGTGCGGGTGGTCCACCGGGTTCATCGCCACGCCGCGCACCGTCGGACGCTTTCCGTGCCATCGCGTGCGGCCCGCCTTCCCGTAGGTCACATTCTCATGATCCACATTGCCCAGCTGCCCGACCGTGGCCATGCAATCCACGCTGAACTTCCGGACTTCGCCCGAGGGCAGCTTCACCAGGGCGACCTCGCCTTCCTTGCTCAAAAGCTGCGCGGCTCCGCCCGCCGCCCGGACCACCTGGCCGCCCTTGCCCGGAAAAAGCTCCAGGTTGTGGACCATCGTACCAGGAGGAATGTGCCGGAACGTCAGCGCGTTTCCCGGTAGAATGTCGGCACCCTCGCCGTTCTGCACCGTCATGCCCACTTCCAAGCCCACGGGCTGCAGGATGTAGCGCTTCTCGCCGTCTGCGTAGTGCAGCAGCGCGATCCGCGATGACCGGTTGGGGTCGTATTCGATCGCCGCCACCTTGGCCGGGATTCCCGTCTTGTCGCGGCGGAAATCAATCGACCGGTAGCGCCGCGCGTGCCCGCCGCCGCGATGCCACGACGTGACCTCACCATGGGAGTTGCGGCCGCCGGTGCGTTTCTTTGACTCGGTGAGCGACTTTTCCGGCGACTGCTTGGTGATCTCGCTCTTATCGAGCATCGTCAGAAAGCGCCGTGCCGGTGTATATGGTTTAAATGTTTTTAGTGGCATTCTTGCCTCGAGCCTTCGAAAGAACGGATTCGCCTTCCGAAACCGCCTGACTTCACCTACAGATTTTCCGCGTATTCGATCATCTTTTCGCCGGGAGCCAGCTTCACGTAGGCCTTCTTCCAGTCGCTGCGGAAACCCTCGGCGCGCCCGCGGCGGCGAAACTTTCCATGGTAGATCGCGGTGCGCACGCGGTCGACCTTGACCTTGAAGATCCGCTGCACCGCTTCCTTTACTTCCGTCTTGGTGGCGTCGGCCACCACTTCAAAAACCACCGTATGCTGCGTTTCCTTCACGCCCAGGCCCTTTTCAGTGATGATCGGCCGCCGGATGATCTGATAGAGCCTCGTCGCCATGACCTATTCCTTTTTCGCCGGGGGCTTGGTCTGAGGCTTCGCCTTCGGCTTTTCCTTGGTCTCTGCTTTTGCCGCCGGCTTCTTGGCAGCCTTGGCAGCGGCTTGCGCTTTTGTCTTCGCCGGCGCGGCGCCTTGGGCCGATTCCGCCTGGACGGCCGGGGCCGGCTCAATCTGGACCGGTGCATCGGACTCGGCCCTAACCGCGGAAAGCGCCCGGCTCAGCCTCACCGCCGCCTCGCGCGAAAGCATCAGGCGATCATGCCGCAGCAAATCGTAGGGCTCCAGATGCGTCGACGGCACCAGCGTGACTCCGTCCAGATTCCTGCTGGCGCGCTCGAGATTCACATCGGCCGTGTTGGACACCAGCAAAATCGTCCGGCTGGCGCCGTCGAGCTTGTCAAGGGACTGCCGGAACGGCTTCGTCTTGTGCGATGCAAGCACCCAGCCGTCGACAATCGTGAGCTTCTGCTGGGCCACTTTCGCCGACAGCGCCGAACGCAGTGCGCCCAAAACCATCTTCTTGGGTAGCGCGTATTGGTAGCTGCGCGGGGTGGGACCATGCACCGTACCGCCATGCCGCCACAACGGCGAGCGAATCGACCCGACACGCGCCCGGCCGGTGCCCTTCTGCTTCCAGAGCTTCTTGCCCGAGCCGCTGACCTCGCTCTTGTCCTTGGTCTTGTGTGTGCCCGCGCGCTCGCCTGCCAGGTAATGCCGCACCGCTTCGTGCAGCAGGTGCTCGTTTACCTTGGCTCCAAACACGTCGTCGGCCAAATCCACCTGACCGACCGTCTTGCCATCCAGGTTTTTCACGTCCACAACTGGCATCGTCGTCTCTCGCCGTTATCTAAAGCTGCTTCTAGCTTTTCGCCTTGCGAATAAAAATGTAGCTGCCCACCGGGCCGGCCACCGCGCCGCGCACCAGGAGCAAATTTTCGTCGGTATCGATCTTTACCACCCGCAAATTCTTGCTGGTCTTGCGCTCGTTGCCCATGTGCCCTGGAAAGTGCTGCCCTTTCCACACACGGGAGGGAAACGAGCTCGCGCCGATTCCGCCGGGAGCGCGATGATGCATCGAACCGTGCGTCGAGTCGCCGCCTCGGTAGTGCCAGCGCTTCACGCCGCCCTGAAATCCCTTACCTTTGCTGACGCCGGTGACATCCACCAGTTCGCCAATCTGAAACCCGTCCACCAGCACGCGGTCTCCCGGCTTGGTTTCGTCCTTGGAGTCCTTGATCCGAAACTCACCGACGTAACGCATCGGGGCAACGTTGGCCTTCTTGAAGTGCCCGGTCAAAGCTTTCGTCACGCGCTGCGGCTTAATGAACTCAACCAGCCCGATCTGCGCTGCGTCATAGCCGTCTTTATCCTTCGTGCGGCGCTGCACCACGACGCACGGGCCCGCCTGCAGTACCGTACACGGTACCGCCGTGCCGTCTTCGGCGAAGACCTGCGTCATTCCCAGCTTGATTCCCAGTATTCCGTTGACCGCCATCTCTCGCTCTTTCCTTCTTGTTTATTTCGCTTGCGCGCTACTTGACCGCGTGTTCTCGCCCGAAGGCCTTGATCTCGACGTCTACGCCCGGCGGCAGATCGAGCTTCATCAGCGCATCGACGGTGTCCGGCGTGGGCTCAAGAATGTCGATCAGCCTCTTGTGCGTGCGCATCTCAAACTGCTCGCGCGATTTCTTGTCCACGTGCGGCGACCGCAGCACCGTCCAGCGGTTGATCACCGTGGGTAGGGGAATCGGCCCCGCCACATCGGCGCCGGTGCGCTTGGCCGTGTCGACAATTTCCCGCGTCGACTGATCGAGAATGCGGTGGTCGTACGCCTTCAAACGAATCCGAATTTTTTCTCCGTTAGCCATGTTTACTCGACAATCTCCGCGACGGCTCCGGCGCCCACCGTGTGGCCGCCTTCCCGAATCGCAAACCGCAACCCCTTCTCAAGCGCCACCGGCGTGATCAGCGTGATCTCCGCCGACACGTTGTTTCCACTCCCTGCGGCAGCTTCACGTCACCTGTCACGTCGGTCGTCCGAAAGTAGAACTGCGGCCGGTATCCTGTGAAAAATGGCGTGTGCCGCCCCCCCTCTTCCTTGGTCAACACGTACGCTTCCGCCTTGAACTTCGTGTGCGGCGTGATCGAGCCTGGCTTGCTTAACACTTGCCCCCGCTCCACTTCGTCCTTCTCTGTGCCCCGCAGTAGCAACCCCACATTGTCGCCCGCCATCCCTTCATCGAGCAGCTTGCGGAACATCTCTACCCCGGTCACCGTCTTGCGCATCGTCGGACGGAAACCCACAATCTCGACTTCCTCTCCCACCTTCACCTTGCCCCGCTCGATTCGTCCCGTCACCACCGTACCCCGCCCTGAAATCGAAAATATATCCTCGATGGGCATCGCAAACGGCTTGTCCACATCCCGCTGCGGCAGCGGTATGTTCTTGTCCACCGCATCCATCAGCTCCAACACCGACTTCTCCCACTTCTCGTCCCCTTCCAGAGCCTTCAACGCCGATCCGCGAATCACCGGAATCGTGTCGCCCGGAAACTGATACGTCTTCAGCAGCTCGCGTACTTCCAACTCCACCAGCTCCAGCAGCTCCGGGTCATCCACCATGTCGCACTTGTTCAGAAACACCACAATCGCCGGCACCCCCACCTGCCGCGCCAGCAAAATGTGCTCCCGCGTCTGCGGCATCGGCCCGTCGGTTGCCGCCACCACCAGGATCGCCCCGTCCATCTGCGCCGCCCCCGTGATCATGTTCTTCACGTAATCGGCGTGCCCCGGGCAGTCGATGTGCGCATAATGCCGGTTGGCCGTCTCATACTCCACGTGCGACACCGCGATCGTAATGCCCCGTTCCCGCTCTTCCGGCGCGTTGTCGATTGAATCAAACGCCCGAAACGATACTTTGGGGTTGTGCTTTGACAACACCTTGGTGATCGCCGCCGTCAATGTCGTCTTCCCGTGGTCGATGTGCCCGATCGTCCCCACGTTTACGTGCGGCTTAACTCGCTCGAATTTCTCCTTCGCCAT
>JBEKBP010000007.1:0-123471 GCA_050015335.1 Candidatus Acidiferrales bacterium
CGGACTTTGGCCCATTTGCGACTCTGCAACGCGGCCGTTTGGTTCCGGCTTTCGCTACGGGTGTACCGACCGGCGACGGTTTCGATCACGACGACACCTTGAAGGCCTCAAGACGAAGATTGCGATTATTCCGGACTAGACGTATTGCATCGGCACCACACAGCTTCGCCCCGTCACTCACAGGGTGGTATGTGACCTAACCCTTTAAGAAAAAGGCAGTTATACAACCATCCCTAAAGCCTGCTAGTCGGCGACTCACTACTTAGTTCTTCTCGACCTGGCCGTTTTTTTCACCGTATGCGCCATACCGGTAGTAGCTGTTGTAGTAGCTGTTGTGACGTATGTCGACGTCGTTCAGAACCACGCCAATCAAGTGAGCGCCTACGTCGCGAACATGCATCTGCGCCTGCTGGGCCAACTCGCGGGGAGTGAACCCTCCCTTGATGACCAGGATGGTACCCTCCACCATCGTGGCTAGGATGCGCCCGTCGGCTACATTCATTAGCGGGGGTGCATCAATTAGCACAAACTGGTATTCCTCCAGTGCCTCACGGATTAGCATCTGCATGCGATCGGAAGAGAGCAACTCACTGGGGTTCGGTGGCACGGGACCGCACACCAGGCAGTCGAGGTCGGTTATTCCCGTGGGACGAACTAACTGGCGCCCTTCTTCCTCTCCAGTCAAGTAGGTGACCAACCCCCCAGAATGGTCTTCAACGTTGAAGAGCTTGTGAACGCAAGGGCGGCGCATGTCTCCGTCGATCAGCAAGACCCGCTTTCCCAGTTGCGCCAAAGAAATGGATAGGTTACTTGCGACGGTGGTCTTGCCTTCCCCGGGTTCCGCGCTGACGAAGGTCAAGGAACGAGGGGGGCGTCCAGCAGCCGAAAGCAATACGGACGTTCGCAAGCCCCGGAAGGCTTCGGAGAGTGCTGAATGCTGAGTGCCGTTTCCATCGATGCGGACCCAGGTTTTCCCCGAACGTTTCTCTAAGGGAGCAAGCTCACCGTTCCCGTTAGAGGGCGATGAGGCGTGCTCTGCCAGCCCATACACCTCTGTGTTTGTGTTGCTAAGCGATTCGCGGTCGGGAATCAAAGCGAGCGCCGGAACGCGAAGAATGCGCTCGATGTCGTCGGAAGTTTTCAGAGTGTTGTCCAGACGTTCCTGAAGGAAAGCGATGCCCACTCCGCCCCCCAAACCCAATAACAAGGCCAACCCCAAATTCAGGACAGGTCGCGGGCTTACAGGCTTGGTTGGTGGCACAGCGGTGTCGACGATCCGGATGTTGCTGGCATTCATCCCTGCCGACACTCCGGCTTCTTTCAAGCGCTGCAGCAAACCTTCGTACAATTGCTTATTTGTGTCCACCTCCCGCTTGAGAATGTTGTACTGAACCGCCCGCCCCGCAACAAGGTTCGCTTGATTCTGTTGCTGCTGGAAGGCTTCGCGGACTAAATTCTCCCGACGGACGGCAGCCTGGTAATCATCGACAATCCCCTGCGCAGCGCGTTTGCGCTCCTGGGTGAGTGTATTTTCGACATCGTCGATCTGACTCTGAATCTGCTCCACCTTTGGGTAGTCGCTGGTAAAGGTCGGCGTCAACGCCGCTTTTTCTCGCTCCAGGTCCGCCAGCCGGACTGTTAGGTCCTGCATCAGCTTGTTGTCGACGACACCTGGTAGCGAACTGTAGTCACCCGCTTCCGTCAAACGGTAAAGTGATTCCTTGGCGTAGCGGTCGGCCTGCGCTTTGGTCAACTCGTCTTGGAGCTGGCGAAGACGTTCGTCCACAATGTTTTCCGTGTCTCCCTTCTCCGTTTCGAGAAAAAGCAGCCCGTTGTTTTGTGCATACCGCTGAAGATCATCTTCTGATTTTTCGAGCTTCGCCTTAAAACTTTCTAGCTGTTGCGACAGCCATTGCGAGGCATCTTGTGCTGCTTGCCATCGGCTCTCTAGGTTTCCCTGAATGAAGTTCGATGCGAGGGCGTTCACAACTTGAGCCGCCACATTCGGATCGTGTGACTCGAAGCTGACCTGGACCAAGCGACTTCGCCGGACAGGGTCGACGCTCAGTCGATCATCGAACTCCCGCAACACGGTCTGTTCGGTGTCAGGGTCAACGATCGAGCCGGGAGTGGGAGCAGCAGCCTGGGCACTTGTCCGAAACCAACCACCCTTGGGTCGATTGAACTCTTTCAGCTGGGCTAAGTGCACCTGATTGATGACGCGTCGCGCCAAGCTCTCGCTTTGCAGAACCTTGTACTGCGTTTCGAGATAATTGTCGGAGACATCCGCGAGCTGAAATAACTCCTGGACGGTTGGGATATTCGGGTTCTCTTTCTCAATCTCAAGGAGGGCATCAGCGCGGTACATCGGCTTCTCTTTAATCGTTACGATCAAGACCACTGTGAACGTAACAAGAAGGACCGTGAGAATCGTCCAGCGACGTTTTTGGATGGTCCGCCAGTACGCCCGAAGGTCTGTACCTTCTTCCGCTTCGGCGATTTGGTACGGCTGGAGTAATTCTGGGCGCAGGCCCTCTAGCTTCGACTGGGCCGGTTCGAACAACTGAATTTTGGTTTCTTCTTCCACGTCACCACCTATAAATTGCCGCAGTTCCGGCCATTGAAATGATGCTAGTGCTTCCATACAGTGCCGACTTCCCCGCGCTGTTCGGCACGAAGATGATGTCCTTGGAGTGCAGCAACGGGTCGGCAAGCGTACCTGCAAGCATCTTGTCAAGATTAAGGGGAATCTCCGTGCGCGTCCCGGTCGCCTCATCGGTGCGGATGATCCGCGCTCGGCCTCTTGAGGCAGTGTGAGTCAAGCCTTCGGCCATCGCGACTGCCTGCAGGACGCTAATGTTTTCATTTGTTTTCAGCGTGAACCCGCCTGGCTTCTTGACCTCACCCTCGACGTAAACCACTCCCGCTCGGGTTACCTTGACCACATCACCGGGGTAGACGGCCACGTTGTCGCGAGCGTTGCCCGACTCAAGCAGATCTTTCAGGTTTATCTCCACTGTGTTGCCAGGCGCCCGCCCTTCCGAAGCGCGAGAAACATTTGTGACGGGGCTGTTAGACTCTTCTTTTGGCTCGGACATTGTCTCTGCGGCGGAATCCGATTCGCTTGGACCTGGTAGACCTGCACCCCGCATTACGATGACGGTATCGCCCGCATCTTCCGCAAGACCCTCGGCCATCGAGAGCACTTCGACGAGAGTTTTGGCGCTGCCAATTTGGAAGACTCCTGGTTTCTTGACGGCTCCGAATACCGATACGGGGTGGCTCTGCATTTCCTGCACAAAGACGCCCACGTGTGGGTCCTTCATATAGGAGCGGCGCAGAAGCTCTTGGACAACGGATTCCAGTGTCTTTGGTGTCAGGTCGGCAGCTTGAACGGCGCCGAGTAGTGGTAAAGAGATCTCGCCACTGGCGGTGACGCGCACGGTGCGGTTCAACTCAGGTGCTTCGAATACTGAAATCTGCAGTAGGTCCTGCGGGCCAATGCGATAGTCCTCCGCATCGGAATTCCCGCGGATTCCCGGTAGGCTCTGCTTGAGTTGCCCGAGGCGCTGGTTGTAGTCATCGGTGGTAGCATCCCGCGAAGCTGATGAGGCCGGAACCGGAGTTTCCACTCTGCCTGTTTGCGGGGCTGCACACAGCGGATAGAGCGCCGTGGCGAGCAGGGCAAGAGCAGTTTTTGCGACCGTCGCTTGCATTCTGTTTGCCAACAATCATTCCTTCCCTAATTAAGAACGTTGTCTTTCTAAGTTGCCGCGTAGCGCATTGATGACCCCTACGTCAGAGGTTTCGATCCGAGTCGAACGAATTTCCATGAACATCCAATAGAAAACGCTGTCGTCGCTCCCGGGAGAAACCGCAAGGATCTTCATACGGGGGTACTTGTCGAAAACGAAATCGCATATCGGAGGCCTGCCAAACTCCTCCTGGGCGACCACCAGACACTCGGCATTCGTTCGTTCGAGAGCCGCCAGGATTTCGAGTTCGTCTTCAACCTCGCCTACAACCTCCATGTCAGCGTGGCGGGCGAGCGCGGTTCTGATGACTTCCCTCATCAGTCGCGGTCGATTAGCGACAAGAACTCGAACTTTTTCCACAGGGCACCTTAAGGGGCGCAAGTATTGGCGGGTGAAGCTTACTTGGCAAGGACCCAAAGTGACTCAGCAGAGGGATGCCTAGACCTCCCCTGGTCTGCCGCCCGCCTTTGGATGCTTGCAAATTGATGATTATTAAGGATCTGCAAAAATGCATGTAGTACGCAACTAGACCCTGCGGTACCAGATGACAGGCGATCTTTGGATCAAGAGATCTGGGATTCTGGCCGCCGATCGGAACGATCATGGGAGCTGATAAGACTTTGCGGTATTCCTACGGTGACATCGACTCCTCTAATGCGCCGTGCTCTGAACGGTCATAGAGTCTAATTGTCCCTTTCCGCTGCGGACTCCCGGGCATGGGCAGAGTGCCGCCTGTTAATGGACCAATGGAAACCTCTTTTTGCCATTGCGGCGGGCACTCGAGCTGGTGCAAATTTCATTCCGCATGAAAATTCCCCTCCAGACCGCTCGCGCACGATGGCCATTCTTTCTCGCGATTTTTCTGATCTCCGGCGGTTTCAGTTTCGTTGCCGGCAAGATTTGGCTCGCAGCGCACTGGGGCGGCTCGTGGGACCAAAGTCAATTGCAGCGAGCGGCTAGCCTTGAGCCAAGCAATGCGGATTACTGGTATCGCCTGGGTTTTCTTGAGAGATGGAATTTCGAGCGCGGTGACCCTCGGCGAGCCGTTGTCTTCTACCGACGGGCCACAGAAGCAAATTCCTATTCCGACAAATCCTGGATGGATCTGGCCGATGCTTTCGAGGCCCTTGGTGAGAGCGATCGGGCGGGGGAAGCATTCGCAAGAGCTCAATCGGCTCATCCCATCTCCCCTGAGGTGGCATGGCGCTACGGTAATTTCTTGCTCCGGAGAGGAGATTCCCCCGCCGCATTTGCTGAAATTCGCCGCGCCTTGGCGACAGATCCCAGTCTTACCGTTCAAGCCGTCGCCGAATGCTCTAAAACCAGCGGCGATCTTCCGAGGATATTGACTGCGATTTTCCCTGGCCGTAGCGACTACTATTTCATGGCGTTGGGTTACTTCCTCTCCCAACATCAGACCGAAGCAGCTCTTGTTACTTGGGATCAGCTGCTGGGTCTACGACAAACCTTCGAAATGGCGAACGCCGTACCGCTCATAGACCGGTTGATCAACCAGGAGCGCGTCGAAGACGCCGTGCGTGTGTGGCAACAGGCGTTGCGTGCCACTAGCTGGCCGCATGACAGCGCGGTCGGCTCTTCACTGGTCTTCAACGGTGGGTTTGAACACCCACTGCTCAATGGGGCTTTTGACTGGCGGGAGGATCCTGTCTCAGGTGCCGACTTTAGCTTCGACAGCAACGTGGTTCATTCAGGAGCACGCTCCCTGCAGGTCAGTTTCGATGGCAATGCAAATTTGGATTTTCAAAATCTGCGGCAATTCTCCCCAGTCGAGCCGAGCCATCGCTACCACTTCGCCGCGTTCTTGCGCACCGAGGGAATCTCAACCGATAGCGGCATCCGGTTCGCAATCTATGATGCGTTCCATCCCGAAGTGGTACCGATGCTAACCTCAGATCTTGTCGGCACTCATTCCTGGTCCCTGGTCGAGACGGACTTGTTGACGGGTCCAGATACCCATTTGCTGGCGATTTCGCTCCGCCGCCTGCCTAGTTGGAAGTTTGATCGCAACCTTCGCGGAACCGTCTGGGTGGACGACGTATCGCTTGAGCCGGCTTCCGGAAGTGCAAGGGTAGCTCCTCGATGACTACCATACGGGTTGGAATCTTCATTTTGGTGGCGTTTAGTGTTCTGTCACACGGAGCAGTTGAACCGTGGTCGATCGGCATCTTGGAAATCGGAGCGTCTTTGCTATGGCTTATTTGGGGAATTTGCACCATTCGCCAGGGTGCGATTGAGATCCGCTGGAACTGGCTGTACTGGCCCTTGCTAGTCTTGGGCGGGTTGGGGACACTGCAGCTTCTCTGCGGACTCTCCGCCTATCCTTACGCAACCAAGAGCGAATTGCTTCGGGCGGCCGCTTACTTTCTTCTTTTCTTTCTTACAGTGGAATCCTTTCACACGGAGGGGGAATGGAAACAGTTTGTCTGGTTTCTCGCAAGTCTCAGCTTTTTGGTATCGCTGCTAGCCATCATTCAACACTTCACATTCAACGGAAAGCTCTACTGGTTTCGAGTGCTCCCTCAGGGCGTGACACCCTTTGGTCCGTTCGTAAACCCCAACCACTTTGCCGGGTTTATTGAGCTAACCGCCCCTTTCGGTTTGGCAATGCTGTTATGTGGTGCCGTGCGGCGCGACAAGCTGCCCCTGGTGATCTTGCTCACTGTCCTTCCGATCGGAACGCTGATTCTTTCTGCTTCGCGGGCCGGGATCACAAGTTTCCTGTTCGAATTTTTGCTGTTGATATTGCTGACGTGGAGCAAGGAGAGGCAGGCGGGACAACTGGTGATGGCTGGCGTTCTCGCCTTGATCATCGCATTCCTGGCCGTCTGGCTAGGACTAGGATGGACCGTGGAGCGGTTTGAACATCTGGGCCATGGCGACATTTCTGGCAACCGTAGGGTGTCGCTCTTTACCGATACATGGCAGATCTTTCGGCACCATCCCTGGACGGGTACCGGGCTAGGAACGCTGCAGGCCGTCTATCCTTCCTATGAGAGCTATTACGATGGCCTGGTTGTTGATCACGCCCACGATGACTATCTCGAATTGCTGTCCGATGCAGGCTTGATCGGCGGCGCGTGCATGGTTGGTTTCGTGGCCTTGTTAGTTGCGGGCGGACTGCGCAATCTTCGAGCGGCTAAGAACCGCGTGAGCAGAGCCATTTATTGCGCCTCTCTTGTCGCCTGTGCCGGGCTACTGCTCCACAGCCTCGTGGATTTCAATTTGCACATCCCCTCGAACGCCCTATTGTTTCTTCTTTTGGCCGCCATGGCCACTTGCAGTGCTGCAGAATCAGGGCCGAGTTATCCACAAGCTGATCTTTTCTAGTGAATTTTCTGCTTGACCGCGGGGTGGAGGGACCATAACATAGTCCCCTCCCCGCTAGATGACCGGTTGGTCCGGTTTCCGTTAGGCAGGCGTGAGTGTCATTGAAAACAAAGGTCTTAATCGTCTCAGAGAACCGGCTACTGCGGGATACCCTTGCTCACATCGTCGAACAGGAGCAGGACCTGGCGGTGGTAGGCTCGGTTCGGCTCTGCCGGGAAGCGACCGAAGTGATAGCGGGGAGCAGGCCGGACGTACTACTTCTGAACCCCTCGATGCCGGCTATGCCGGATCTAGATGACATCCAAAGGATTCGCCGGCGAATGCCACAGTTGAGGGTCGTGACGTTTGGGATGGAAGATAATGAAGAGGTATTTCTCACGGCCGTACGCACAGGCGTGGTCGGGTACGTTCTCAAAGATGCGTACTCCTCTGATGTGGTCCAAGCCGTGCGTGCGGCAGCGCGAGGCGAGGCGATATGCCCACCTCGTTTGTGTCTCTGCTTGTTCGCTCACTTTGCTAAGGAACCCAACGGGAGCCCGAAACTCCGGCTCCGTACTCAGGTCCCACTCACCCGTCGCGAACAAGAGCTACTGCCGATGATCGTTCAAGGGCTGACGAACAAAGAGATAGCCGCGCAGCTAAACATCTCTCAGCAAACCGTCAAAAATCACGTTCACCGGATCCTGCGAAAGGCGGGCAGCAACAACCGTCTGGCAGTTCAAGAGCAGTGCCGCGCATCCGAGCTTGTCGCCTAGCCAGCTGCCGACTGGCAAAATTGGTCAAGTCGCATTCTAAAATCTCCCGGCTCCGATCCGTATGATCGTTAGTAGGCTGCGATCTCTTTTTTCGATGGATTGTGTGAACAGGGGCCGCACGGATCGCCGCAACCGCTTCGTTGGAAGGAACCAACACTGCTCTCAATGGGCCCGATTTGCCCCCGACCGATTTTAGGGGGACGAAGGGCTAACGGTCTGACTGCTTCCGCCATGGGAGGCCAAAGCAACCGCAATTCCTGCAGCGGCTCCGCCCCCAGCCACACCCAGGATAATCCATCCTTTGTGGCTACCTGCAACCGCTGGGACCGGCGAAGTGCCCGAGCCAGCCGGAGTGGAAGATGGGGAAACCGCTTCAGTCGGCGGGGATAATTGGCCTTGTGGGGGAACAGCTAGCGACTGACCGACCTGGAGAAAGCGTCCGTTTCCAAGCCCCTGGCTTTGGTCCCGCGGTAGAATACCTACGCTACCTTCCAAGCAGGTAGCGACCCACGATCCGTTTGCCGCCATCTCAACTCTCGAGGTAGCTTGCTCTCCCCGGTTGACCCCCACAACGATAGAGTCTCGGGCTAGCAGACTCACACCTCCCGGCCCGCTCGAACTGGTCATCACGATTGTTCCCGACTTGATCTCGGCGATGTATTGCGAGCTGCTGCTGAACTCAACCTGACTGAGCGGAGAGATCTTGAGCGAACCCTTACCGCTCGCCGTAAATGTCGCAATACCAGTTGCACCCGTACGAAGTGTGTCACCGGCAAAAATGCTCGATTCGGCCGACGTCGGAGAGCCGTTCACGTAAACTTCTCCGACAGCGCTCAGAGAGCCGATGGGTTTCCTCTCTTGATTCTGGGGAATCGTACCCCCGTAAGCCAACGCTGAAAAAAACAAGATTGGCAAGGCAAGCAACTGCATGGGAACCAGCACAAGACGCCACATCGCGATGCGCTTTTTGTTTGCGGGCAGAGCCGACACTTCCCTCATAACTTCCCCCCGAGAGGCAGCTAGGACAAACCGCTTTTTATCACCTCCAGACCGAATTGTCCATATTTAACTATCATCATAGCAGCAGGCTATTTTTGAATCTCCCGGAGCTGCGCGTGTTCGTCCGCCCCTGGATACCTTCCCAATTGCAGCCGAGATTCTAGCTCTTTGTTCGCCGGGAACGCCTTACATCACTGAATCCACTAACTTTGCGGAGCTAGTGAAAGGAATAGGACTCTGACTTGCCATTCTCGCACATCCGGCTCGAGCGGCCGTTCAGGTGACTACCAAATCTTGCTATAGTTGATCTTCTGCTGCATCTATCCCGCTGTGGTGGGCGGCGAAAATCACAAGAAATCACCAATCATAAGGGGAGGCAGGATGCCCGGAGAACGGAAGCCGGAGTTTTTTGCAGGCAAGGACATCAAGATTGGAATTATCGGCTGCGGATATGTCGGACTGCCGCTGGCGCTCCGTTTCGCCGACGTGGGCCAACGCGTCACCGGGTTCGACACTGACCAGATCAAGGTCGATAAACTGAACGCGGGGCAATCCTACATCCAGCATATCCCAGCGGCTAAAATTTCCGAACACGTGAAGGGTAATCGCTTCGACGCGACCAGTGATTTCAAGCGCCTCCGGGACATGGACGCAGTTCTCATCTGCGTTCCTACGCCGCTCGATGAAAGGCGCGAGCCGGACCTGAGTTATGTGGAGCAGACCGCCCTCGCGATTGCTCCGAATCTGCAGCGGAGCCAGCTGATCGTTCTCGAGAGCACTACCTACCCGGGTACCACCGAGGAACTCGTGCTTCCGATTCTGGAAAAGGGTGGCTTGAAATGCCCGGTCAGCCGGGAGGCTACCGACATCGCCACGGATTTTTATCTGGCGTTCTCTCCCGAACGGGAGGATCCCGGCAACAAACAATTTGGCCTAGCGCAGATTCCAAAGGTCGTGGGCGGCGCGAATCATCCAAGCGGGCGGGCTGCGGGCGGTATGTATGCGCAGATCGTCTCGAAGGTGGTTCCCGTAAGCTGCACGCAGGCGGCAGAGATGGTGAAGCTGCTCGAAAACATCTTCCGGTGCGTCAACATCGCCCTGGTCAACGAACTCAAGCAGCTTTGCCTGCGGATGAATTTGGACATCTGGGAAATCATCGACGGGGCGGCCACCAAGCCCTTTGGTTTCATGCCCTTTTATCCCGGCCCGGGGCTGGGCGGGCACTGCATTCCCGTTGATCCCTATTACCTCTCGTGGAAAGCGCGCGAATATGACTTCGCGACACGCTTCATCGAACTGGCTGGCGAGATCAACACCGCGATGCCCTACCACGTGGTGGATGCGGTTGCAAGCGCCCTCAACGAGCGGCAGAAGAGCCTCAAAGGTTCGAAGGTCTTGCTGATGGGCGTCGCTTACAAGAAAGATGTCGACGATTTGCGCGAGTCGCCCTCTCTTAAACTGCTGGAGTTACTGACGGCGCGAGGTGCGCTGCTTGATTACAACGACCCCTACTTCCCGGCCCTTCACAAAATGCGTCACTACGATTTTTCGAATATGCGGTCTGTGGAACTCAGCCCCGAACGCTTGGCCGGCTACGACTGCGTCCTGATAGCAACCGACCACTCGAGTTACGACTATGAATCCATCGTGCGCGACGCGAGACTCGTCGTGGATGCGCGCAATGCGACGCGGCGTGTCAAGCAGGGTCGCGGAAAGATTGTCAACTGCTAAACTTGCGGGAGAGCCGTCATTGAAACCGCTTGTGCGCTATCGATGAAATAAGCCGATTCCCTGCCCCGTTGGCGGCCAGCGATGGCTAGCTCGACCTATCCGGTGGTCATTTGTGCAACCAGGTTGCACAAAACCGGCTCGGATTGGAGCGACACTTCACGACGGTCAGCGTTCCCTGCACAGCGAAGCCAGGGAATGCTCGGGAGAAGAGAGGAGAATCTTCCAATCCGTGTTCGGCAAAGGCGGCCGCGGTTGCGACTCGAGCCGGAATTGTACGCAGCACTCCCTCAGAAGGTGTTACAAACGCGGCGGTTGGCACTGCCAGCGATGCGGGTCGTGACAGGCACGTATGGGACTCCTGAACGTTCAGTCGCCCCTAGATTGCCGTGGATAGCGCCTCAGGAGCCAATTCCAGCGGATGAAAAGAAGGTCCCCGAACATCTGCAGGCTGTCGCGCAAAACGCTAACACGCGTGGCCTCGTCGTGCGCCCAGCGGACCGGGACTTCGATCGAGCGCAAGCCGTGCCGCTGGGCGAGAAACAGAATCTCAGGATCGAAGCCAAAGCGCTCAACACGCTGTTGCTCGAACACAATCTTCGATCGTTCGCGCACGAATGCCTTGAATCCGCACTGGGTATCATGAAACGGCAATCCCGTAAATAGCTTCACAAAGCGGTTGAATATGATTCCGGCAATCTCACGGAGATGCGACTGACGCACGGCGATGAGCGTGCGATCCATGGCTCGTGAACCAATCGCTACATCGTTCCCCGCCTCGATGGCCGCGAAAAGTTTCTCCGATTCCTCAATCGGCGTCGACAGATCCGCGTCTGTGAAAAGCATGACCTGCCCGCGAGCTTCGAGCATCCCATGCCGCACGCTGTAGCCCTTTCCCCGGTTTGTATTGTTCGGCACCAGCCGCAACCAGGGTATTTCACGCATCCATTCCTTTGCAACCAGCGCGGTACCGTCTGTCGAGCCATCGTCGACGACGATCAGTTCGATCCCCTTCGTCTGAGCCTCTGCGAAATAATCGCGAATGCGCGCAAGAGTACGGACAAGCCGCTTCTCCTCGTTATAGGCTGGGATGATGATGGAAACTTCCGGTGGATGCTCGCTCATTAATGCGTCAATTCAAATTCACGCCCATCTGCTCACGTCCGGCACCCCGGGAGAGATTGTACATCGACGCACTTTCCTGGTGCGGAGGAACGAGGTCCGCTTCTAGTTTTGAGCCTAACCGCGGTGGTTCACAACTTCCAACGGGCCCCGCTGTCGCTTATCGTATAACACTGATGTCCGGAGAGGTGAGCGCGCAGACATTCTAGATTCTGATTGATGTATGCGTTTTGGCGCGGGAACCATTTGAAGGTCAAACGGAATAAGAGCCCACTGGCAGCCGCGGGGAAGCGACAATGCGTGGGGAGAGAAGAGGGTACACCCAGCTTTCATCCCGACGTTCGCTCATTGCCAAGAAGCACACTCTAGGAAAGCTCACCACAACGCTTTGCGAGGATCAGTGTCACGGCGCAATCTCAATCCCTTGCATACGACAGGGCGGCATGTGTGCCCCGTTATCAAACACGAGCGTACGGTCGGGGACCAATCGATTCGGGGAACCAGGTCTGCACCCCGAGCAAATAAACTAGCCGGGGAAGCAGCAAGCCTACCGAACCGTGATCCATCAAGCGCAATGAAGCACGCCAAATCGCCAAAGATTCTGGCTCTGCTCATGGCAGTGGCTTTGGCGACGAGAGTACGTCCGCCCGCGGTCCGCGCGGCTCACAAACTTACCTGCGCCGCCCTTGTGGGTCCTCGGTGCCTCTCACCTGTACCTGGAGTTTCGCCGGGGAGGTTGTGTCTATTTGGGTCGCGAGAATCGCTCGTGTGCAGATATCGCGCAGCAGCTCGGCGCCAGCGTCGCTCAAATGGTTGTCGTCCGCATAGAAAAAACTCCGTCCCGACGAAAACCGCACGGAGCCGTCTTCCATGTAGAACAGCGGATCTACACGCAGTAGTTTAACCTTGGGAAAATCGCGTGCCACCGCTTCCATTGTAGCAATCGAGGACATCCGCAGCGGTTCATTGGCGTCCGGGGCGATCTTAGGGAGCCGACCGAAGATTTTGAAATACCAGGTTACGAATTCGCGCAGGTTGACCGTCGAACCGAGTCGGAGGACGGGGACCTGACTAAACATGATGATATTTCGTGTGTGCGGAGCCAATTCACCGACAAGTTCTCGAAGTTGTCGATTGAAACCAGCATGGTCTCCAGCATAATCGTCCCATCTGTCAATCACGAGCACCGCGGCTGGATTCCATTCACTCAGCCATTTTCTCCTCGCGGCATCAAAGCTCTCGGAGAGTGCGGGGGTACGGAAGCTATAGCCGAGACCTGTAGGGAAAAACACTGACGCGTCATCGGCAGAGAGGAACGCAACCGAGAGTCCTTGCTGCTTACAGATATCGTCGATCAATCTCCCATACATAATCGCGTGCGAACTCCCAAGTACCACCACCTGAGGTCTTCCCTTGCCCCAGTTATGGACGATCCCGCCGTTTCGCCATATCTCAGGCTGGCGCGGACTCTGAGCAAACAGAACGTCGCTGTACCTCGTCCCTAGTGTGAGAGGTGCGAGGGGGGACTGGTTGCCATCACCGGTGTCATATAGAAACCCGTCGAAGGCCGGGCGGTCGAAGCGGCCGAGCGGATCCGAAAGCGGGTGCCACAAGGAGACGGCCAGGCACACAAGGACGCACATCGAGAAAGCTGTGCCCAGCACGAGGAGACGGCTGCGACGGCCCGGACCGCGCTGCCGGAGTGGCTGCTCGACAACTCGATAAGCGATCAGCGCAAGGGCTACACCAGCCAATGCTCCGATAAGCCTGCCATTCCGCTGCGAGATGCCGATGAGGTAGGCGAACGTTCCGCCAATCACGATCATCGGCCAGTGCCAGAGGTAGAGCGAGTACGAGAGCTTTCCGACCAACACTGGGAACGGTTGGGAGAGCAGTCGAGACGGACCGGTGTCGCCGTCCGCAATCGATACCAGCAAGGCGAAGGTGCCAATTGCTGGTAAGAGTTCGTTCACTTCCAGAAAGCGATTATCTTCGGTAATGAAATGGAACCCGGCAACAATAAGGGCGAGCCCGCCCCAGCCCAAAATCTCAGTTGCCATACCTGCCCTCGCGCTCCGCAACGGCCGGTCGGCCGTCACCGGCACTCGAAAACCTGCCAGTGTGGCCCCCAAGAGGGGTTCCCAGGCGCGGGTCGGAAGGAGATAGAACGCAGCAGTCGGATTTACCCTAGTTCCGTAGATGCTGAGGGCAACACTAGCAAGCAAGAGGCAGGCGGCAACTGAGGCAACTGTGAATATCTTCGCGCGGCGCGCAAGAAGACACAAAATCACCGGCCACGCCAGGTAGAACTGTTCCTCGACGGCCAGTGACCAAGTATGGAGAAGGGGCGTGGAGGCAGCCGAATCACCCCAGTATCCTCCGACGTTTCGCAAGATGTACACGTTTGACAGGTTGAATAGAGCCCAGAGCCCGTGCCCCGCGACCTTCACCGCGTTGGACGGGAGGAGAAAAATGAGGGAGAGCGTCACAGTGACAAGGACCATGGCGACGGCGTTCGGGAGCAATCGCTGGATGCGCCGGAGATAGAATTCCCGCATCGAGAAGTTCCCGTTTCTTATGTCGAGCAAGATGACGGAGGTAATGAGATATCCGGAGAGAACAAAAAAGACGTCCACTCCCGTGAACCCGCCCCTAAGCTTGTGCGGCATCGCATGAAACCCGAGCACGGCCAATATCGCCACAGCTCTCAAACCATCGAGGGATGGGGCGTACTTCATCGGGCCAACGCCGCCGGTTTTATCACGAGAAGCGGCGACCATCAGCGGCTCTGGCATGTACTCTTGATTCCCTCTGTGGGCATGTAACCGGCGCGTCGGACTCCTTTCGCGCCAAGGTCTGCAAGTATACAAGTATGACCGCCGTCTTTTTTTTCTTGTGTCCTCAAAATTAACCTTCCGAAGGTACCAACAGGGAAAATGGAAAGTTCCAAAAGGTGAATGGATCGTCTCTCACCCAGGGCGGTGACAACGGCAATTGCCCGCCCTCGACCAACCAGTTTTCGATTTCACCATCGGCGGATGGATGGCAGGTAACCACAATAGGATTGCAGGCGCCGTAGCACACACAGCTCCGTCCATTTGCTTCTGGTAGGAGCCGGGCGAGGACGCTTTCAGATACCACCGTCAGATAATTGGGCGTCGAATTCAGATCGGTAATAAAGCCCGCCTGAGGCGTGAACACGTAGGAGCCGTCAGCGTCACAAAAGATCCAACTCACGAGCAGTCCGGCCCGAGTAAGCGTGATCGGGTTGGAGGTGGCACTCCTCGCGTACGTGCCCGGGCTGGGGCTAGTAATCGCCGAAGCGGGCCGAAGCCCCTGTGAGGGAAAAGGTGCATCGGAGGGAAAAAGAGCCGAAGCTGTGAACATCGTGAACGTCGATCCTTCGCGGCAAATCAGTCCCGTTCAGATCGATCTCTTCGACCTCGTGATTGCGCGGATGGATAACGGAATAACGGAGAGTGCGATGGCGTCCTTCTAGTCTTATGCTAACTTTAGTGGTGGTCTGAGTGTGTAAGCGAACTACGATGGAGAAGTAGGCAAACGCTCTAGGGATCATGCCCCCCACCCCGAAATGGTCTAATAGAATCCTGACCCTCGCAATTTCGGGCATTTTCTTTTTTACGCTACTTCCCTTCTATTTTAATTTTCACGCGCGGCTCCCGGCCGGCCGGTCCCCCTTCCTTCTAGGAGGTTGGGGAAAAGATTTCGCTGGATTTACTGGTCTTCTAAACATCCTTCTCTTTATTCCCTTTGGCTTCGGACTTTCCGAGACACTCCTGGAGAAAGGCAAATCACGGCTGGCAGCACTAACCTGGGCGCTGGCTCTGGGAGGACTGCTTTCCTATAGCGTCGAATTCCTTCAGATTTATGTTCCATCTCGCGATTCAGGCTGGGGCGACATCATTACCAACACATTAGGTTCCCTTGTCGGTTTTCTACTATTCGACGCGTGCGGTGCCGCAACAGAGCGGGCCCTGTCAGCAAGCGAATCGGCATTGGGCAGGGTGCTCACCTGGCCGCGGGCTGCCGCAATCGTCCCTGCCTATTTCGCCCTGTGGATCGCGATCTCAATTCCACTACAGATGCAAACACGTTTTGATAATTGGGCGTCGTCTCCGCTGCTTTTGGTTGGCGCGGACGGCTCGGGCGAATACGGCTCGGCCTGGGAGGGCGACGTTTTCAGTTTGCAGATATGGAACAGACCGCTCGACCGAGCGGCCGTGCAAGAACTGGCCTCCGGGGAAAATCTGCGGTTGGTTCCAGGGGGCCTGCTTGCCGCCTACGATTTTTCGGCCCCCCCACCGTGGCGCGACCAGATGAATTCCCTCCCTGAGCTTTCCGTCCATTCAGAAGTCGAGGGAGCGCGTTTTCGGGCAAGTGCGGCGCCCGCGAAGCTATCCTTGGACGGCACCTCATGGCTGACCTCCAGCATCCCTGTGCCGCATCTGGTCCAAGAGCTAAAAGAAAGAAATCAACTTGCGATCCGCATTGTTTGCCGCCCGCGGACCACCACCGGGATAGCCGCCGCGATTGTTTCGCTTTCGCAGAAATCAGGTACCACCGATCTGGAGCTCGCGCAAAACGATGCGAATCTGATTTTCGTGCTTCGCAATCCGATTTCGACCAGCCGATATTTGCTGAGCTGGCGCATACGAAATGTCTTCATACCCCAGCAAACCCGCGACCTTGTCTTTTCATACGACGGGAATACAGCGTCGCTCTACGTGGATGGGCAACCTGCCTCGCATCCCTACCGGCTGGGCCCGGGGACAGCTTTGGCTCGCCATGTCCGGCATCTGAAGACGGGGGAACTGGGCGGATACGTCTACATCTACTACTTTCTGATCTTCTTTGTCGGAGGCAGTCTTGCGGGAATCGCTGCAAGAAGTTTGGACCTCAGGATGAGCCTTGTGTTTGGTCTTTTCATTTTCTTGATCCCTGCGCTGCTCCTGGAAGCCACTCTGGTCGCGGTAAGCGGTCGAGCCGCCTCCCAGGGACTGGTCGCCCTTTGCATCGTCTTGGCGATCTGCGGCAATCTTTGGATCAACGCCGACCGCCAACCCGCGACAGGATCGCAGCCGCGAGATTGAGACAGTCTGTGTCGCCGACCTTCGGACCAGCATCGGACCACATCGGACCAGCGCGGACTTGTTCGGAAATCGTTCGGGGTGCTAGCATAGCCACCCGCTATGGCCAACGTGACGCTTGACGCCCGTCGTGAATTCCTCAGATTTTTGGCTGCAAGTCCTTACGTCGCCGCGTTGGGTGGCGTGGCCACATTTCTGGAGCGAGGTGTTTCCGCCCAGGATTCCCAGCAAGCCCCCCCTGTCATCAGCGACCCAGCCCAGGCACTCGATGTCTTCGATTTCGAGGAAGCCGCTCATCGCAAGGTACGCCCCGGGCACTGGGCCTATATGGTGAGTGGGGTCGATGATGACGGCACCCTTCGAGCCAATCGCGAGGCATTCAAGTATATCGAGTTGCGTCCGCGCCGCTTGCGCGATGCCACCAAGGTGGATATGCGTGTGGAGCTGTTTGGTACCGTCTATGACAGCCCGATCTTCACCTGCCCCACGGGTTCGGAGAAATCGATACATCCGCTGGGCGAACTCGCGGTTGCCAGAGCGGACCAAGCGCGCGGCACGCTGCAATTTCTTTCGACGGCCAGCTCCACGCCGGTGGAAGACGTCAACAAGGCGCTCGGCCGCCCGGTGTGGTTTCAACTGTATGCCCCCAGCAGCTGGAGCGCTTGCGAAAAAATTCTGCAGCGCGTCGAGGCCTCCGGATGTGCGGTGATCGCGCTCACCGTGGATAACACCACCGGCCGGAACAGCGAGACCTACCTTCGCACGCGTCCGAAGGACTTGAGTCAGTGCACCGCCTGCCATGGAGAAGGGGGCGAGCCTGGCACTTCGGTCAAAGAGCGCCCCATGTATGACGGCATCGATATGACCGGCGTGCATTTGCAGAATCCGGCCATGGATTGGGCCTTCGTTGATCGCATTCGCAAGGCGTGGAAAGGAAAATTCATCCTCAAGGGGATTGACACTCGAGAAGACGCACTGCTCGCCGTTGACCACGGCCTCGACGGTATCCTCGTATCGAACCACGGCGGGCGTTCCACGGAAACCTTGCGGGCCACCATCCAGGCCCTCCCGGAGGTGGTGGCCGCCGTCAACAGCCGCGTTCCCGTTTTTGTAGACGGCGGTTTTCGGCGTGGCACTGATATTTTCAAGGCCCTTGCGCTGGGCGCCAAAGGTGTAGGAATCGGGCGGCCGATGCTGTGGGGGCTGGGAGCCTTCGGCCAGCCTGGGGTTGAGCGGGTGCTCGAAATCCTTCAAGGCGAACTGAAGCTGGCCATGGGCAACTGCGGTACCCGCACCGTGGCGGACATCACCTCAGCCTACGTCGAAACTCCGGATTGGAAAAGCTAGGCGGGCCGGTTTGGGTTTTGCCATCCTTTTGAACTTCTTCGTATCCCTTTGGAATGGTTCGCATCTCATGTCGCATGAGGACTAGTAGGCCAACAACATGCCGTCTGTGGATCGCGTGCCAAGCCCAGGGGGAGCCTCTGTTGAGATCCGAAAGTCGCTTCGGAAAGGAAAGCCGTGGTGGATAAAGTCACCTAGGTGGCGGGCGGCACGGGCGGACTAGGACATGCCCTAAGCGTGGCGTTGCTCGAACAAGGCGCCCATGTCGTGGTCAGCTATCGGAACACGCATTTGTCGCCCAGCACGGACGCCTCGATGCCACGGTGAATACCGTGGACGGTTACGCCGGCGGGGCACGCTTGTGGGAACTTGGATACGAAGGCTTTCGATCAGATGCTGAAGCTTGAATCTGCGCTCGGGATATGCGCTGGCCCGCGCTTTGGTAAGGGTCATGCGATTGTGAACGCGGCGGCCAAGGCGGTGGTGGACCACGGCGGCTGCCTACGCCGCTTCAAAAAGCCGCCTCCGTCGCAAGGGTGTCGGCGTGGACTTCCCAGCATCATCGATACGGAAGCAAACCGGAAAGCAATGCCCGGAGGGAGTTTTGCGATTTGGCCGAAGCCTGAGGAAATTGCGCGCGTCATCGTGTTCTTGTGCAGCGGTGGCGCTAGAGTGATTCACGGTGCATCCGTGCCGGTATACGGGTATACCTGAGAGACAGCTCATGAGAGGCCCGCGATGTCCATTCGACCTGTGAAAAGGCTCGTCAGAGCCAAGCCAACCCTGGAAGGTGCCGGCGTGCACCTGCGTCGCGCGTTCGGCTTCGGCAACACGTCTGATTTCGACCCGTTCCTGCTGCTCGATGACTTCCGCAATGACGTTCCCGACGATTACCTCGCCGGCTTTCCCTGGCACCCTCATCGCGGAATCGAAACGATCACCTACGTG
Source organism: Candidatus Acidiferrales bacterium (assembly GCA_050015335.1). Lineage (GTDB taxonomy): Bacteria > Acidobacteriota > Terriglobia > Acidiferrales > UBA7541 > Palsa-295. The sequence continues at coordinate 19,108 of JBEKBP010000007.1, forward strand.
CTGGCCGGAACCGTGGAGCACGGCGACAGCATGGGTAACCGCGGTGCAATCGCCTCCGGCGACGTGCAGTGGATGACCGCCGGGAGCGGCATCATCCACCAGGAGATGCCGAAGGGCGACCACGCCGGACGCATGCACGGGTTCCAGCTGTGGGCAAATCTTCCCGCGTCGCTCAAGATGACGCCTCCGCGCTACCAGGAAGTGAAGTCGACCGACATTCCCGAGATCAAGGATGACGACGGCACTCAAGTGCGGCTCGTCTGCGGAAGCTTTTGGGGCCGCCGAGGCCCGGTCGACGGCATCGCCGCCGACCCCATCTATATTGACGTGTCGGTGCCTCCGGGGCGCCGGAAGACTCTGCCGGTAGAGACGACGCGCCACGCCTTCGCCTACGTGTTCTCCGGAGCCGGCAAGTTCGGCAACGCTTCCGAGCCGCTCGCCGTGCCGACCGAGCCCGTCAGCTGGGCCGATACGGCGCCTCCCTCAGCCGCCGACAACCGCTCGCTCGTATTATTCGATCGCGGGGACGAAGTCAGTGTCCAAGCCGGCGACGATGGCATCCGTTTCCTGCTGGTTTCTGGAAAGCCGCTCGAAGAACCCGTGGCCTGGTACGGACCCATCGTAATGAATACCCAAGAGCAACTTCGGGAGGCCTTTAGCGACCTCGACCGCGGAACATTCCTAAAAGCAGGCCCGAAATCAAGCTGACGGCAGCCATTGGATTCGGCTGGTATAAATGAAGCCGATAGCGTCCCCTTCATTTTCGGTTCAAACGAATTTGTGACAACACGTTATACTGTGGCGAGACCCGACCGTTGACTCGCCGCAGAGCCAAGATAGTTTGCACGCTCGGACCCGCCAGTTCGTCGGACCGGATCATTGAGCGGATGGTGGTTGCGGGTATGAACGTCGCCCGCCTGAATTTCTCGCACGGCACCCATGACGAACACGCTCGGCGCGTCGCCTCGGTGCGCGCCGCCGCCAAAAAGCACGAGAAGCCCATCGCCATCCTGGCCGACATGCAAGGCCCCAAGATTCGCACCGGGTCGCTTGACCGCGGCCTTCCTTTGCGTCTCCGCTTCGGCCAGAAATTCACGATCACAACGCGAAATATCACCGGCAACGCCGAGGGCGTCAGCACCACTTTCAAGCAATTGCCGGAATCGGTCCATCGGGGCGACCAGATCCTGCTCCGCGACGGCGAGATCGCGCTCCGCGTTCTGTCGGTTCGCGGCAAGGACGTGATTTGCCAGGTGGAAAATGCGGGCGAACTGGGCGAGCACCAAGGGATCAATCTACCCGGAGCAAAATTAAAGATTCCTTCACTCACCCCGAAGGATCGCAAGGATCTCTCGTTTGCCCTTCAGGTGGGCGTGGAATATATCGCCATGAGCTTCGTGCGTACGGCCGCCGACATTCGTATGGCGAAGGCTGCCATCAAGCACGAGGGAAAAGACACTCCGGTAATCGCCAAGCTCGAAAAGCCCGAAGCGATTGAGAATCTGGAGGAAATTCTGAAACTCGCCGACGGCGTGATGGTGGCGCGGGGCGACCTTGGCGTCGAGATGAGGCCGGAGCAAGTCCCGGTCGTACAGAAGCGAATTATTCTGGAGGCGCGGAACGCGCTGGTTCCTGTGATTACGGCAACGCAGATGCTCGACTCCATGCAGAAGAACCCCCGCCCCACTCGTGCGGAGGCGTCCGATGTGGCAAACGCAATTTTTGACGGCAGCGACGCCCTGATGCTCTCGGGGGAAACGGCGGCCGGAAGCTACCCCCTGCAGTCGCTCGAGATGATGAACCGAATCATCTGCGAGGCCGAAGCGAGCGTCACCCAATCGCTGCGGCCCAGGCGTTCGACCGAACCGCGTATCAGCGAGGCCATCGCGGAAGCCATTTGTCACGCCGCCGAAGAGCTGCGCATGAAGGCCATTGTCGTCTTCACCGAAACCGGCTACTCCGCGCGGCTTGTCTCGAAATACCGCCCCCGCGCGCCGATCCTCACGTTCTCCCCGAACCAGGAAACGCGCCGCCGCCTGAACCTGTTCTGGGGAGTCGACTCAAAGAGAATGGACCGCATCCAGTATATCGACCAGCTTCCCGACGTCGTCGAGCAGCGCCTGCGCAAAGAGCATCTGGTCAAAAAGGGCGACATTGTGGGCATGATTGCCGGAACACCCATCGGCGCCCGCGGCACCACCAACCTCATGCGCCTCATGCGCATTGGCGGCTAACGACCTTCCCAGTTTCCTCTCTTCCCCACGGAATCCCTCGCGCGCGTCTCGCCCCGAGGCAAAATTGACACATCCAATATGGCCCGGCTAGCGAGCATAGTGGCATCGCTCTGCTACCAAGGTAGAATGAATCGCTCGGTTAAACGGGATAGCTCTGCCGATGGAAATCAGTTCACACGAGAAGACGATCCTCGACCGCATTGTGGAGGCCCGCCGCGAATCGGTGGCGCATCGCAAGCGCGTACTGCCGGATGTCGCCCTCAAAATGGCCGTCCACAAGGCGGAGCCGCCACGCGATTTCTCCGCCGCACTTACGCGCGGGACCTTCAACATCATTGCCGAACTAAAGAAAGCGTCTCCGTCGCTCGGAGTCATTCGCGACAATTACGCGCCTGGGGAGCTGGCTGCCAGGCTCGAACAGGCGGGGGCCGCGGCCCTGTCGGTTCTCACCGAGGAAGAGTTTTTCTCGGGCTCCCTTGGTCATCTGAAGGAAGCAAAAAAGGTTACCCAAATCCCTATCCTGCGTAAGGACTTTATCGTCGATCCGTGGCAGGTGTGGGAGACACGCGCCGCCGGCGCGGATACATTTCTCCTGATCGCTGCGGTCTTGGCCGACAGCGCTCTTGGCGAACTGCTTGAGCTGGGCCGCTCGCTCCAGATGGAGCCCCTGGTTGAAGTCCATTCCCGTGCGGAGCTGGATCGAGCAATGACCGCGGGAGCCAAAATCGTGGGCGTCAACAACCGCGACCTGCGCGACTTTGGCGTTCATCTGCAAACCTCGCTCGAACTCATTGAATCGATTCCAGACGATTGCATCGCCGTAAGCGAATCGGGATTGCACACGCATGAGGATCTCGTGCGTCTCCGCTCCGCCGGTTTCGACGCGTTCCTCATCGGCGAAAGCGTCATGAAGGCAGCCGATCCGGGCGAGTCTCTGCGCCGTTTGATCGGTCCCGGCGGAGCGGCTACGGCCTGACCGCCCATGCCCAGGAAACACAACGTGAAAGTAAAGATTTGCGGGATCACGAATTGGATCGACGCCCGGCGAGCGGTGGAAGCGGGAGCCGATTTCCTGGGCTTCAATTTCCATCCGGGCAGCCCCCGCTATGTCACGCCGGCGAAGGCGCGCCGTATCGTGCGGAGGCTGCCGAAAGGAATCTCGTCGGTCGGCGTGTTTGTGAACGAGGGCGAAGAAAAGATTTTGGACATCGCACGCACAGTGGGCCTTGACCGCCTCCAGCTCCACGGGGAGGAATCCCCTGCGATGGTCGAGCGGCTTGGCCGTATATTCCCCGTCATCAAGGCGGTTCGCGTGAGAAAATCGTTCCGGGCGGCCAAGCTCGCGCGGTTCAAAGACGCAGAAGCATTCCTGCTCGATGGCTTCGATGCAAAGCACCGGGGCGGCACCGGCAAGACATTTGATTGGCGCCTGGTGCCGAAGACGAATGCAAGAACCAGGATTTTTCTTGCCGGAGGGATCACTGCGGAAAACGTCCGAGAGGCGATTCGCGCTGCAAGGCCGTATGCCATCGACGCCTGCAGCGGTGTTGAGGCAAGACCCGGCAAAAAGGATCCGAAGCGCATGAAGGCCTTCCTGCGCGCGGTCGGCGAAGCTTCCGAAAGGTAACCGATGAGTTCGATTTCGCAGGTTGTTCCGGATTCGCGGGGCCGCTACGGCCTCTATGGCGGCCGCTACGTTCCTGAGACTCTGATGGCACCGCTCGAAGAATTAGAGCGTGCCTACGGGGAAGCGTCCGCCGATCCCGAGTTCCAAGCAGGACTGAGCAGGCTGCTTCACGATTTCGCCGGCCGGCCCACTCCGCTCCAGTTCGCTTCGCGCCTGACCGAGCAATTCGGCGGCCCGCGAATCTACATCAAGCGAGAAGATCTGTTACACACCGGCTCGCATAAAATTAACAATTGTCTCGGCCAAGGCTTGCTCGCGGTTCGCATGGGCAAGAAGCGCGTCATCGCTGAAACCGGTGCGGGCCAGCACGGTGTAGCCACTGCCACGGTCGCCGCGCTGCTGGGCCTTTCCTGCACGGTGTACATGGGCACCGAGGATATGGAGCGCCAGCGGCTGAACGTCTTCCGCATGCGCCTTCTGGGAGCCGAAGTAGTCGGCGTTGACTCCGGTAGCCGCACGCTCAAGGACGCAATCAACGAGGCCATGCGCGACTGGGTTACCAATGTCGAGACGACGCACTATCTGCTCGGCTCGGTTCTTGGCGCGCATCCCTATCCGCAGATCGTGCGGGATTTTCATAAAATCATCGGCGAGGAAGCTCGCGAACAAATCCTGCGCGCCGAAGGGCGCTTGCCGAGTTATCTGTTTGCCTGCGTCGGAGGAGGCTCCAACGCGATTGGCCTCTTTCATGCTTTCCTGGGAGACGCTGGCGTGAAAATGGTCGGGGTCGAAGCGGGTGGGCGCGGAAAGATGCTTGGCGAGCACGCCTCGCGTCTGGCGGCAACCGAAGGTTTCACAGGCGCCAAGGCGGGCGTCTTGCAGGGAACCTATACCTACGTTCTGCAAACCTCGGACGGCCAGATTTCCGCCACCCACTCGGTTTCCGCGGGACTTGATTATCCCGCCGTCGGTCCCGAACACGCGTGGCTCGCCGACCTTGGGCGCGCCGAATACACCGCGATTGGCGACCAAGAGGCCATCGCAGCCGCGCGCACCCTGGCCCGCAAGGAAGGCATTATTCCGGCGCTCGAATCCGCGCACGCGCTGGGTGAACTCATTCGTCGCGCTCCCCAGATGAAAGAAGGTGAAATCGTCATCCTCAATCTGTCCGGACGCGGCGACAAGGATATGGACTTTCTCTCCCGCTATGTCTGACGCCACAATTCCAGGTTCATCGGTTGCAAAGCCCCAAGCAAATCGGTCCGGTGAAAGCTCGGCGACACATCCAGGGGGCCGCATCGCGCGGCGCTTTCGCGAGCTTGCCCAAGCCGGTGAGCTCGGCCTGGTCGCCTATCTGACGGCCGGGGACCCAGATCTTGAAACGAGCGAAAAAATCATCCTCGCCGCCGCGCAAGGAGGCGCCGACGTGATCGAACTGGGCGTGCCTTTTAGCGACCCGGTCGCCGACGGCCCCGTGATCCAGCGAGCGAGCGAACGCGCGTTGCACGGGGGCGCCAGTCTAGCCGGGGTGCTCGAACTCGCCCGGCGTCTCCGGGCACGCACCGACCTGCCACTTGTTCTTTTCAGCTATTTCAACCCTATCTTGCAGATGGGGCTTGAAAGATTCGCCCAATGCGCTTCGGGCGCGGGCATTGACGGCGTACTCGTTACGGATCTAACCCCTGAAGAATCCGTGGATTACCGCGCGATCGTGCGCGCGCAGGGGTTGGACACAATCTTCCTTGGCGCTCCGACATCAACCGATGCGCGCCTTGCCACGATTGCCGAATGCTCAAGCGGCTTTCTATACTTGATCTCCCGCACCGGCGTGACGGGAACCCGTGAGTCGCTTCCCGCCGAACTACCGGCATTGGTGCGGCGCGCACGTCGCTTCACGAAGCTGCCCATCGCGGTCGGCTTCGGGATTTCTCTGCCCGAGCACGTATCGGTGCTCGGTGGTATCGCCGACGCAGCAGTCGTTGGCTCGGCGCTGGTCGCCCAGGTCGAGAAGGCCCTGCAATCCAATCTCGGTGCCGAAGCCGCTGCCAAAGCGGTCGCCGAGCGAATCCGCCTTTTGAAAGGCGCGGCGCGCCGCGGAATCAGCGCGAGGGCGCCTGAGAACCAATAGCTGCCTATGCTGAAAGCTTCCCGCCAAGCCCAGGCGACCCAGGCGAACCCAGGCGATGCTTCCCTTGCGCGAGAGTGCTTTTGTACCTAAGATTGTTGGCGTGAATCGGGGCTGCGGTAACCGATCGGTCCCCACCGACCGACACCAGGAGTTCGACCGTTTCCCTGTGTCGCCGGCGCCGATTCGAACTTGCTCTGAGCGATTGATCTGAAAACGTGCGGGCGTTTGTGATCGCCCCCCATCGGCCTTTCTCGAAGGAGATCTATAGGGAATGGACAAGCGGGTAGCGAGTGCGGAAGCGGCGGTCGCCCGCCTCCAGGATGGTGCGACAATTCTCATGGGCGGCTTCGGCGCCTCCGGGGTAGCGGAAAATCTGGTCCGGGCGCTTTGCCGCCAGGGTACCAGAGATCTCACACTGGTCTCAAACAACGCCGGAATCAACGGCTACGGGATCGATTTACTGCTCAAAAACAAACAAGTGAAGAAAATGATCGCAAGCTTCGTGGGCGGCAATAAGACCTTCGAGCAGCTCGCGCTGAAAAAGGAAATCGAACTCGAATTGAATCCCCAAGGCACGTTGGCGGAACGGGTTCGTTGCGGCGGCGCCGGCATTCCCGCATTCTTCACGCCGACCGGCTATGGCACCCTGGCCGCCGAGGGTAAGGAAGTCCGCGAGTTCAACGGTCGGCCGCACATCCTGGTTCCTTCGCTGCGCGGCGACGTCGCTTTCGTGAAAGCCTGGAAAGGCGACCGCTGGGGCAATCTGGTCTACCGGAAGACCGCGCGCAACTATAACGCGGTGATGGCCACCGCCGCCGATTACGTCATAGCCGAAGTCGAACACCTCGTGGAACTTGGCGACCTTGATCCCGATTGCGTCCACACGCCCAGCATCTACGTGGACGCAATCTTTCAAGGCGAAAGATATGACAAGCCAATAGAAATCCGTACGGTGCGAAAGCGTCCGGAAGGCCGTGTAGAGGATAGCGATGCCGCCACAATCAGATAAACGCGAAATCATTGCCCGCCGCGTCGCCCAGGAAATGCGCGACGGCGACTACGTCAACCTCGGCATCGGCCTGCCCACGCTCGTTCCCAATTTCCTGCCGCCTGGCGTCGAGGTCGTCATGCAGTCGGAAAACGGAATGCTGGGCGTTGGGCCATATCCCTACGAAGGCGATGAAGACGCCGATCTTGTGAACGCCGGCAAGGAAACCATCACGGAACTCCCCGGCAGCTGTTACTTCTCGAGTGCCGAATCGTTCGCCATGATCCGCGGCGGCCGCGTGGACGTTACCGTGCTAGGCGCGCTTCAGGTGGATGAAAAGGGCAATCTTGCCAATTGGGCGATCCCCGGGAAAATGCTCAAGGGCATGGGCGGCGCGATGGACCTGGTCGCGGGCGCCAAGCGCGTGATCATCGCCATGGAGCACACCACCAAGGAAGGCGAATACAAGATCGTGAAAGTCTGCAGCCTGCCGTTCACCGGCCTTGGCGTTGTGAACCTGATCGTTACCGAGCTTGCCGTGATTGAGGTCACTCCGCGGGGCCTGCTTCTGCGCGAAGTGGCGCCCGGCCAGACGCCGGAAGATGTTCAGAAGGTAACCGAGCCGACGCTGCAGCTTGCGCCCGACCTCCAAACGATTGCAGTCTAGCCGGAGACGCTTTTACCCGATTACCCTTGCGTTCCGCTTGGATGGCGCCCGCCGTGCGCCTGCGATACCATACAGATCAATAGAAAGCTGTCGAAGAATCCTCCGGGGAGAAACGATGGAGCCGCATTCGATCGTCGTCTTGAGCCTTCACAGCCCCAAGGAAAGACTGTGGGGCGAGTTAGTGGACGTTTCGAATGCCGGGGTCACCGTGCGCGGCATCGATTTGGGCTCCTTCGACGATTTCGTGCGCCAGGTGCTGCATCCAGACGGCGACCGCATCGGTCTGCCGACGCTTTTTTTCCCCATGCTGCGAATCGAGCGGATCGCGCTCGACGAAGCGCGCGGCTCGATTCCCTCGATGGCTGAGATGTTCGAGAAGAAAGTAGGCCGCTCGCTGGCGGACTATCTGGAGCAGTTCGCCTGAGCACCACTTTGCCCGTCGCTTGGGAACAGATATGAAGAACCGCATCCTGACGGTCCCCAACCAGCTTACCTTTCTGCGCCTCGCGTTCCTGCCGTTCTTTATTATTGCCATCAAGTATGACGACTACCGCGCGGCGCTGGCGATTTTTTTGGTGGCGGGATTAACCGACGGGCTCGATGGCCTGGTGGCCCGCGAATTGAATCAGAAAACGCCGCTCGGGGCCTACCTCGATCCCATTGCGGATAAATTGCTGCTTTCTTCCTCCTATTTCGTGATGGCGCTGAAGGGAAGAATTGCTTGGTGGCTCGCGATTCTGGTCCTCGGGCGCGATGTTCTGCTACTGGTGGCCTGCGCGACGATTCTCCTCACCATCGGCTACCGGCCTTTTCCCCCGAGCATCTGGGGAAAGGCCACCACGTTTTTTGAGCTTTCCTTGATTTTCCTGGTTCTGTTGCTGCCGCTGTGGGACAACCATTTCCTGTGGAACCTGCGCCTGATTTGCCCATATTTTGTGGCGACATTCGTGATTGTTTCAGGGGTGCACTACAGTATCACCGTGTCCCGCCAACTGCATGCAGGAACCTAGTCGGCACGACCGGCCTCCCAGGATCCCGTGGGGCCAGCATCGCCGTTCTGTGCTCGTCACATCAAGCAGTGACCTCAGTCACATCCCCACCGAACCCGAAAAGGTAGTTTGGTAATGAAACTGCCAAACCCGATGGGGTGACGTATAATTCGGGAAAAGCTTTGGGATGTTTCTTTGTGCCTTGCGGGGCGAAGCAATTGTATGCTTTATCGGTTAGAAGGCGGGGAGGTTTGATGAACGGTCGCAGGCTAATTCCTGTGGGGCTTTGCACACTGATTCTTGTAGGGGCGAGTGCGGCGCAAGCACCTGTTTTTCAACCCGTCGGAACGGTGCATCAAATCATGCTCGGAATTGTCGCGCCCGCCTCGGACGTACTTTTTGCGGTACCCAATCATGCGCCCCAAACCGATAAGGAATGGGCGACCGTGCAGAATAGTGCGCTGACACTGGCGGAGGCTGGCAACTTGCTAATGATGCCGGGCCGAACCAAAGACAATGGCGACTGGATGAAGTACGCAAAGGCGCTGGTGGACACCGGATCGGCGGCTTTCCAGGCGGCCAATGCCAAAGACGCCAAGGCGCTGGGAGATATCGGTGACAAGATTGACGACACCTGTGAAACGTGCCACGCAAAATATCTGCCCAAGCCGCCCCAGTAGTAAACGAGCGTGCTCGCAGACTGCCGGGGACCAGGTTTCGAATTTGCACTTGCTCGTGCTGGCGGTCGATCGTGCAAAAACAGTTGAAGGAAGGTGTTGATGCGCTTTTCTCAATGGCTTCAGAACAACTGGTTCATCGTACATGTGAATGGCTCGGTTCCGACCGCCTCCTCGCTTGAAATCATTCATTACGTCGGCTTTTTCCTTCTCGTTGGTGCAACGGCGATCATGGACCTGCGAGTCATGGGCGTTGCCGCCAAACGGCAATCTGCCACGCAGCTTGCCCAACAGGTGTTCCCCTGGATGTGGACCGGCTTGGTGCTCGCGCTGATTTCCGGCTTTCTGATGTATGCGTCCGACGCCACCGAATACCTCCACAATTCCGTCTTTCACCAGAAGATATACCTGTGCATTCTGGGGGTGATTTTCGCCGTGATCGTTCGGCGAAATGTAGGGAAATGGGATCAGCAGGGAACCATTCCCATGGTCGGCAAATTCACTGCGTTTGTGTCCTTGGCGCTGTGGATCGCAACGATCCTCTGGGGCGTCAACGTTCCAGCTCTCACAGGCGTCGGATAGAAATAGAACTGGATCGATCGGTCGCAGAAACATCGGTTGTTCCTGGTTTGAAACGAATTTGATCCGAGGTGCTGGCGATGCATCATTTCGTAATTGCTTTTGCGCGTTGGGTCCAGAGTACGCGGCTCGGCGTGGGGATCCTGGAGTCCACCTGGGCCTTCCCCTACGTGCAGCTTACGCATTTCACAGGCCTGTCGCTGTTTGTCGGTACGAATTTGGCGCTCGACCTCCGGCTGATGGGCATAGGCAAGAGGAGCCAAACCGCCGCACAGCTCGCCGACTCTTTGTTTGCCTGGAACTGGGTCGGCTTCGCTATCGGAATAACCGGCGGATTCATGCTCTTCTCCACCGCCGCGCTAACCTATGTCGCAAACCCTTCCTTCGACATCAAGCTCAGTATGCTGATCCCCGCAGGGCTTGTCTTGCACATCATCAACCAGCAAAAAGCACGCACCTGGGGCCAAACGCCAGAAACCCCAGGCATCGCGAAGCTGGCAGGCTTCATCGAATTGCTGCTGTGGCTATCGGTTGTGACCGCCGCAGTTCTGATACCATACTTTGCGGCGGAACCCTAAGGCAGAGGCGGCGCGTGTCGTCCCATAGAGAAGCGATGCCCCTAAGAAGCAACTGTTTCCATCAGGCGCAATTGTGGCCGCTCTTGCTTCTTGCTGTTGTGGCGATCGGGTTTCCCGATGCCGCGTTCCCACATCACGGCACCGTCGGGTACGACTTCTCTAAGACGGTCACCTTGCGTGGCACGGCAACGAGCTTTGACTGGTCCAATCCGCACTGCCTTCTGCACATGGATGTGAAGGACGACAACGGCGCCGTCCAGCGCTGGACTCTTGAAATGTCACCTCCGTCCATGCTGTCTCGCAGGGGTTGGACCAAGGACTCCGTTAGGCCGGGAGATGATGTCAGCATTGATACTCACCCGGCAAAAAATGGCATTCCCCTCGGCATTAGTTCCGGCAATTCTTACGTCTTAAAAACCGTGGTTAACGGCAAGATGCTCCCCGTCCAATAAAGAGCTGACAAAAAAGGGACCAGATGACGGCAAACGCAAGCCTAAGAGAATTCCGTGCGCTCTCCTTGAGCCAGCATCGCAAAAGACTCTTGGCTCGCTGGTTCACGCAAGCGGCGCGGGCCAAGCTCCTTCTGATCGTTGCTTGGTTCCTATGCCTTTCGAGCGCTTCCTGGGCAGCCGCCACCGGCAGTATGTCCGGCACGATCAAGGACCCGAGCGGCTCGGTAATACCGGGAGCCAGCTTGGTTCTTGCCAACCTCGATCTCACCACTCAATACAAAGCATCGACGGATGAGCAGGGTCTCTACTCCTTTCCCAGCCTGCCGGTGGGGCGCTACGAGTTGACGATCGAAGCCATGGGATTCAAGACAGTGAGAAGAACGGGCTTGGTGATCGATACCGACGCAGCTCTTCAAGTGGATGCCACACTCGAAATAGGCCAGCAGTCGGAGACTGTGACTGTCGCGGCTACCGCAGCAACCACCGAAGCTCAGGTCGATACAGTGGCCACCCATTTAGGCGAGCTTGTGACCGGCGCCCAAATGACTTCCCTGCCATTAAACGGGCGCAGCTATACCGATCTGCTGCCGATCCAGCCTGGCGTCGTGCCGGTGACCACGCTGCAAGCCAATTCGGTAATCATGGCTGGAGTGACGGGAACGATCGCGCCGTCGGGCGATTTGAATCCGGGAAATTTGTCGATCGACGGACAGAGAGAATCGTCGAACGGCTTCATGGTGAACGGCATCGACGTTCAGGAGCACATGAACGGCGGCACTTCCATCGTGCCGAACCTCGATTCAATCGACGAATTTCGCGTGCTCACCAACAATTTCGATCCGGAGTACGGCAACTATAACGGCGGGATGGTCACGGTCATCACGAAATCCGGCAGCGATACGTTTCACGGGAACGCCTTCGAGTTTTTGCGCAACACGGCTGTGGACTCGCGCGGTTATTTCGATCCCACCCGCCCCGCATTTAGGCAGAACCAGTTCGGCGGCACGCTGGGCGGTCCGGTGAAGCACCAGAAAGTCTATTTCTTTGCCGATTACCAAGGCACGCGGACGGTCCAAGGCGAGCCAACGGGATTGATCTCGGTGCCCTCGCTGCAGGACCGCGCAGGCAATCTATCCGACGTTGCAAGCACCCTGACGGGAACAGTGAGCGGACCCTACCTGGCAAGCGTGCTCTCACAGAAGCTCGGTTATCCGGTTTCTGAGGGAGAGCCGTACTCTAGCGTGTTCCGGAACGGAGTGGTTCCCCAAAGCGCGTGGTCGGCTCCCGCCCTCGCCCTGTTGCACTACATTCCCGCACCCAATGTGGGCACCAACCAATTCTCCACTTCGGCCTATCCGCAGACGGTACGGGACGACAAAGCGGCCGGGCGAGTCGATGCTAACAGCCGATGGGGTCAGCTGTCGGCTTACTATTTCTTTGACGATTACCGGCTGGATAATCCATATCCCGGAGCGCAAGGCGGAGCGAGCATTCCCGGCTTCGACGCCTTGACGATTGGCCGGGCGCAGCTGATTACCTTCGGCGATGCAAAGGTGTTCGGGACCAACACGGTAAACGAATTCCACGTGGGTCTGCTGCGCAATGCCAACGTGATTGGCGAACCCCATGGCGGCCTGGGGGTAAGTCTTGCGGCTCAAGGTTTCGCCAGCGGGGGAACGTCGGGCATTGTCATTCAGGCTCCACAATATGAAGGCGTCGAAAACATCACTTTCCCTTCCTTCGTAATGGGCGTCACCATCACGGGCGTGAACCAGTACAACAATACCCTCTACCTGAACGACACGGTTTCCAAAGTGATCGGCTCGCACACCATTAAGTTCGGCGGTCAATTTCATGTCGACCAGGTGAACGAGCACCCCAACGCGACCTTCAACGGGACATTTAACATCAATGGGACCGAGACGGGAAATGCTTTTGCCGATTTCCTGATCGGCGTGCCGAGCAATTTCACACAATCGTCGGGACAACCGTTCTATCTGCGGAATCGTTATGAGGGGCTCTTTGGGCAAGACAGCTGGCGAGCGCGAAGCGACTTGACCATCAATTTCGGGCTGCGCTGGGATTACATCATGCCGTTCTGGGAAAAGTACAATCAGCTGCAAACCATCGTGCCGGGAGAGCAATCGGTTGTCTTTCCGAATGCTCCCGAGGGGCTGCTGGTTCCCGGCGATGCGGGAATCCCCAGCACGATTTCGCCATCGAAAAGCAAAAACTTCGCTCCGCGCATAGGACTTGCGTATTCACCCAAGTTCGATCACGGGATTTGGAAGCCTATCTTTGGAGGCAGCGGAAAGAGCAGCATTCGAGCCAGCTACGGAATCTTCTATACGGCCTTTCCGGGATTGTCGGCCGGCATCATGTACGCCGTTCCGCCGTTCGGATACAACTACCTGAGTCCCGAGCCTCCCCTGTTCGCCACACCCTTCATCAATGCGGCGGACGGCGGACAGGAAACCGACCCATTCCCGCTCACATTTCCTCCGCACAATCTCTCGGCCAAGAACCCCTATCGCTCGTTCGCTTTCCCTAGTGTGGTTCCGATCAGCGCCGACCCTTACTTTTACGATCGCAATGATGTGCCCTACACCGAGAATTACATGTTGTCCTTCGAACGGCAGATCTCGCCGAGCGCGCTGCTGACGATAAGTTATGTGGGCAATGAGGGGCACCACCTGCTCGAAGAGGTGTCGTCAAATCCAGGGAACGCGGCTCTTTGCCTGAGCTTGAGCCAGCCGAGCGAGGTGGCGCCGGGCAGTTCCACCTGTGGCCCTTTTGGAGAAGATGCTTTGATCACCGGCAGCAACGGTAAAAAATATTACGGAACGCGAGTCGGGTTGAGCAACGGACAGTGCTTCGCGGGTGGCACTTCCGCCTGCTACGGGGAGGATACGGCGCAGAAGACCATCGGGAACTCGAATTACAATGCGCTGGAAACAACGCTACGCTATGTCGGCAAAAGGTCGGATTTCCTTCTGGGATACACCTACAGCAAGTCGATTGACCAGGCGTCGAATATCGGCGAGCAATTGAACCCGTTGAACACGGCGGCGACCCGCGCCATTTCCTCATTTGACCTGCGGCACAATTTCGTGGCGAGCTATAAGGCGAGCTTGCCTTTCGAGCGACTCTTCGGGCGGAATAACCGGGCCACGGAGGGATGGAGCATTTCCGGTACAACGCGCTTTAGCACTGGCTTTCCCGTTACGCTGTTCGACGATTCGGACAACTCGCTGCTCGGGACGCTGGGAAATGGCGTCAACAACTATCTTCTCGATACGCCGAACTTCAACGGAGGGCCGCTCGACATCAACAGGAATCCCAGGAACGGACGCCCCGCGTTCAACGTCTCACTGTTCAGCCCCGAAGCTCTTGGGCAATTAGGGAATGCGAAACGTCGCTTCTTCTACGGTCCCGGGATCAACAATTTCGATGCGACACTGACCAAGGTGCTGCGGGTAACCGAGTCGAAATCGTTCGAATTTCGCCTGGAAGCGTTCAACCTGTTCAATCACGCCCAGTTCTACGGGGGCGCATCGGTCGATGGAGAGGTGAATGATCCCCATTTCGGAGAAGTTGTCAGCGCGGCTGCACCGCGGTTGATGCAGATCGCCACGAAATTCACTTTCTAGCGTGGGTGAGCTGAAGACTAGGATGGACATGCCAATGAAGCGCTTACTTGCCTGCGCCTGGGTCCTCGCGATGGCGGGGCTATGCTCTTTCACCTTTGCTCGACCTGAATGGACACTGGCGGTGCAGCCGTTCGCCTCTCCCGCCGGTGCCCATAGCACCGAGCCACAGTTCACCGCGGAGGGTGATCGCGTAATTCTGAGCTGGCTCGAGGTCGTGGGCCAGCGCGCCACCCTGAAATTTTCAGAGCGCACGGCGTCGGGATGGTCGGTTCCACAGACGGTCATCTCGAACAGCAACTTCTTCGTGAATGCCTACGATGTTCCCTCGGTACGCGTCCTGCCCGATGGGACCCTCGCAGCCTACTGGATTGAAAACAATGGGCCCGAACCAGACGCGACCAACGTGCGCCTGTCCTGGTCGAAAGATCGGGGCCGCACGTGGTCGCAGCCTGTAAGCCCCCACCACGACGGCACCCGCACCGAACACGGATTCGCCTCTCTATTTCCGGCGCAAGGCGCGGCGTTCGGCGTGGTTTGGATCGACGGACGCGCGACCGATCCCGAGAAGGAGACCGGCGACATGAGCCTCCGCGCATCCGTGTACGGCGCCGACGGCAAGCAGCTCGGCGAAGCGGTCGTGAAATCGCGTGTCTGCGAATGTTGTTCGACGGCCGCCGCGGAGACATCGGAAGGCGTCATCGTCGCATTTCGAGACCGCAGCGCGAGCGAGGTCCGCAACATCGACGTGTCGCGTTTTGCCGCCGGCCACTGGAGCACGCCCACCGCCGTACATGACGACGCATGGCGCATCGATGCCTGCCCTATCAACGGCCCCGCCATTAGTGCGATGGGCCAGGACGCGGCGGTTGCATGGTTGAACGCCAAAGACGACCAGGGCCGCGCGTTCCTAGCCTTCTCACACGATGCTGGCCGCACCTTCGGGACGCCCATCCGCGTCGACGATGCCGGTTCACTCGGACGCCTCGGTGTCCAGCTCACGCCAGATGGATTCGCCGCGGTGACCTACATCGAGTTTGCCAACAATCGTTCCCAATTCCGCGTGCGGAGAATTTCCCCGGCAGGAGCGCGCTCGGCCCCGGTGACCATTGCTGAAACATCCGGCAGCCGCTATCCGCGAGTGACGCGGTACCGGGACGAACTCCTGTTTTCGTGGACCGACACCGGGAACGGTTCATCGCGCGTTCGAACAGCGCGTGCCAGTATCGATGGGAGACAGCACTAGATCGCCAGCCTCGGTTGCGCTGGGGCAGGCTTGCTGTGATGGATTCTACAAGAGGTCGCCCAGCCGCCACGCCAACTTCCCTGAGCACCACGGGAAGATTATTCGACCGCGATTTTCGTGCCTTGCTGCCCTTTGGTCGACAGCCTCTCGATGCGGTCGTCGATGACCCCGCGAATCGCCTTCAGGAATTCGATCCGAGAATTCGCCAGGTGCTGCTTCACTGCCGGCGAAACTCCCAGCGTCTCGCGCAGGTGATCGATAACTTCATGGCACAGGCAGCGATCGTGCAACACGCGTTCGCCGCCCGCCTGCTGAGTTTCCTGTTGCTCGTTCATTGTGTCGCCTCCTTCATTTCAACCGTGAGGACTTGATTCTCAAGCCTGGCCCGCGCCGGCAGCAGCATCATCATGGACCGCGGCAGCCCGATGTGCCGGCGTAGCGTGCCGACCTCCACGACCAGTTCATCACCCTTCTTGAATAGCCCTACTTCCCCCTTGGTGGCAAACGGCAGAAGAACCCGGATCTCGTAACCACCGTTCACCTTCGCGAAAGTGTAAGGCTTTTCGGTCCGGGTCACCGCCGACGGATCTTCCGTGCCAGGATAGAGCAGTTGAGCAAGTTCCTGTAATCGCTTCTTACCCAGCACCTCGTGCGCAAACAGTGGCACGCGCTTGACCGGGACGGGTGCGAAATAGTCCTCGATTTCGGCCAGGACTTTCTCCTGCGAAGCGTGCCATTCGCTGAACCACGTGTCTTTCACATCGGTCGGCAGCACGCGATTTACGACCACAGCATCGACCGTCAAGCCGTGCAGCGAGAAATATACGAAGGCACGCTGCGTTTCCCGAAGCACCATCTTCTCGGGATTGGTGACCAGCCGCACGCTTGTGATATTCGGGTCCTCGATGATGTCGTCGACGCCTTCGAGCTTCTCAAAGAGGCTGCGGATGTTGACAAAGTAGCTGTCGGTGGGCAACTCAAACGGAGCCACCCGGTTTGCGATCGGCCTTACGGCTTTGAGCAGATTTCTCTGAAATGGGAAAATGTGCTTCATGTACCAGTCGAGCGTCGTGGGCATGCTGATAAAGCGCATTGACTCGGCGGTCGGCGCCGCGTCCAGCACGATCACGTCGTAGCTCTGCTCGCGCCGGTACTGGTTGATGTACATCATCGCACTCAGCTCTTCCATCCCCGGCAGGATCGCCAGTTCTTCGGCCTCCACGCCGCTGATCCCGGTCGTGCGCAACACCGAACTCACGTAGGAGGAGATTTCCTGCCAGTGTCGCTTGATCTCCTTCTGGATGTTGAGTTCGAGGATCGAAAGCTTGTCGTTAATGGCCAGTGGATCGGAGGTGTGCGCGTGGAACAGTTCGTCATTCAAATCAAAGGAATCCGCAAGGCTATGCGCCGGGTCAATGCTCATCACCAGCGTGCGGTAGTTCAGTTCCGCCAGCTTCACGCCGGTCGCCGCGGCCAGGCTCGTCTTACCGACCCCGCCTTTCCCACTGAACAAAAGAATCCTCATGCCTCCATTATAAGCCCACTTCCCGACCGGCACCGGCGCTCTTGCCGCTGGCTCTGATCCACTCACCGCGATCCAAGCGTGCAAAGGCGCGAAGGCTCAAAACAGACCCCTGCCCCTAAAACCGCCCCGATCCCCTGTGCTAGAATGCCTACACTGTGCAACTGGTCCTCCAGAAACTGCTCGACCTGCAGAAGGTGGATATGCGCCTCACCGAGGTCCGCGCCCGGCTCGCCACGTTCCCCCAAAAACTTGCCGATGCCGACGCGCGCGCCGCTAGCGCCAGAGCCCAAGTCGATCAGAGCAAAGCGGCGCAGCTAGCCTCCTTCAAAGACCGCAAAAAATACGAACTCGACGTGGAGCAGCTGAAAGACCGCGTGCGCAAGTATCGCGACCAGACCTCCCAGGTGAAGACCAACGAGGCCTATAAGGCGCTCCAGCGCGAGGTGCAAATGGCGGAAGCCGAGATCGCCAAGGCGGAAGATCGTCTACTCGAGCAGATGGTCGCCGGCGAAGAATACGACCGCCGGATCAAGAGCGCCGAAGCCGCGCTCAAGGAAGTGGAAGCCGTCGTCGGTGTCCAGCGCTCCACAATCGGAACAGACAAAGCCGCCGCTGAAAAATCCCTAGCCGAGCTCACCGCCGAGCGCGCCGTCGGGGTCGCCGCCATCCCCGAGAACCTGCTCGACCATTACGAGCGCATCGCTAAAAAGCATAACGGGGTCGCGCTGGCAGAGGTGCGAGACGAGAAATGCGGCGCCTGCGGCATGCGCATCCGCCCGCATGTTTTTCAGGAAATGCGCCGCTTGGGCAGCGAGGAAATGTTTCACTGCGAGACCTGCACCCGCATCATCTATTACATTGAGCCGACCTTCCGCGCCTCGGCGTCCGCCAGCCAGTCCGGCGCGCTCCCCCATGAAACCTAGAGTTCCCCCGCCCGAGAGTGCCCGGCTCTTCTCAGACGCCCCCGCGGCCGGCCCGCCCGCAGGAGTCCATATCGCCCATATCGACGGGGCCTCGCGAGGCAATCCCGGGCCGGCGTCCTATGCTGTTGTTCTGCGCGATCCGGGAGGCAAGATCGTTCTCGAACTCGCCAAGAAGATCGGCCGCGAAACCAATAACGTGGCGGAATATTATGCGCTGCTGGCGGCCCTGGATTACGCCGTGAATCAAGGCATCCGCGCGCTGCGCATCCGCAGCGATTCCGAGCTTCTGGTGCGCCAAATGCAGGGGCGCTACAAAGTGAAGAGTCCTGAGTTGAAACCGCTGCACGAGCGTGCTTCCAAACTTGCCGCACAGGTGGCCTACTTCGCCATCGAGCACGTCCGGCGCGAGTCCAATCGCGACGCAGACGCACTCGCCAACGTCGCGCTCGACTCCGGCAACATGTCGACTGCCGCTGCAACGCCAGTCCCCAGTGCACCGAAAACCAACCTCGGCAGCCCCGCGCCAGCTCCCACCCAGGCGCCGAGAACCCCGGCTGCACGCCCCGCTGCGAGGTCGTTCTCCCGTGTCAGCGTCCGCGCCCGCTTCCTAAAGGGCGTCTTGGTGCCGGCCGAGCCGCTCGACCTGCCCGAAGGCGCACATGTGGAAGTCGATTTGCTAATTCCTCGCACGGAGTAGCTTTTGAGATTCGCCACGTCGGTCGATTTCCCGAAAAATATTCTTCGGGGCGTCGTGAATCACATCTATACTGGTTGCTCTTCATGCAAAGCATGCGGGAGGAATTGGTGCAGATAAAAGACGGTAAGCGGCAGGAAGAACCTGGGGATGGCCTGATCTTGATGCTCCCTGTGTTCGCCATGGCCGCCCTGGTGGGCATTCTGGCGCTTTTGATGCGCTCGGCGGGGAAATGGTAGTTCGGCCGGCAGTCCGTAACTTCTTGAAGATCGAGGCGGCCTTAGTTCTGCCGTAGGATGTAGGAGCGATACAGCGTATCCCGTTGCGCAGGGATGTACCCCGCGTCGGCGATGATGCGGCGAAGTTCTTCTTCGTTGGTTCGATTGCGAACCCCCGCTGCGTAAACCACATTTTCTTCGATGAGGATGCTGCCGACGTCGTCGGCGCCAAACTGCAAACCCACCTGGCAAATCTTGATTCCTGGCGTGAGCCAGCTTGACTGGATATGGTCGACATTGTCGAGGTAAAGCCGGCTGATCGCCAGCGTCTTGAGGTAGTCGAACGCGGTCGCTTCCGGGATTTTCTTTCCGAGCGGGGTGTTTTCGGGCGCGAAGATCCACGGGATGAATGCGGTGAAGCCGCCCGTGTCCTGCTGTATCCGGCGCAACCGCTCCAGGTGATTCACGCGATGACGCGCTTGCTCCCCGCAGCCGAACATCATCGTCGCGGTGGTGCGCATGCCAAGCGCGTGCGCAGTGCGATGGACGGCCTCCCACTCGTCGGACCCGCATTTCAGGCGCGAGATGCGCGCGCGAACTTCATCGTCGAGGATTTCGGCGCCGCCGCCGGGGATGGAAACAAGCCCGGCGTCGCGCAGGCGTGAAAGCGTATCGCGCAGCGAAAGCCCCGAGACTTCAGCGATGCAGGTAATCTCGGGCGCCGAAAAGCAGTGCAGATGCACTTGCGGAAACCGCTCGTGGATCGACCGCAACATGTTCTCGTAAAACTCGATCCGCAGGTCCGGGTGCAGCCCGCCTTGCAGCAGGACGCCGTTGCCGCCCATCTCGATCATTTCCTGAATTTTTTCGTAGATGGTTTCCAGCGGCAGAATATAGCCGTCCTTGGCACCCAAAGGACGGTAAAACGCGCAGAACGAGCAATATTCCGTGCAGAAATTCGTGTAATTGATGTTGCGGTCGATCTGATAGGTCGCGATGCGCGGATCGGTCTTCCTGCGGCGAACTTCGTTTGCGGCCATTCCGATGCCCAGCAGATCGTCGGAATTGAAAAGGTCCAGCGCTTCCTGTGGGGTTAGTCCCATGGGCAAGTCCCCATTCTAGCACCGTGCTCTGATTTTCCGGCAGCCTTCCTTTCGGTCTACAAGCTTGGCTGCGCGGCGGATTCGGTCGAAGCTACCGCAAATTCGAGGGGTTTGTTGCGCGGGATCAGGCCCAGCGCCGCAGCTTTTTCAAAGTAAAGCGCAAGCCCTGCGAGATTTTCTTCGTCGAGGCTGAAATCAACATTCTCGGTCAAGTAACGCTCCAGGGCCGCGGTCGGGAGATCGAGCTTGACCGAAGCCGCCTCGGCTATTTCCCGTACCCGTTGCATGCCATATTCCTTCGAGGCCTGGAAATCGGCGACGAGCTCCGGTGTGACCGCGTCGCGCCGCCCCGCCCAAATCGCCAGCACGCACGGATTTCCCGTCATTTCCTTCCACTGCTGCGCGACGTCATAGACAAACAGCATCTCGAATCCCGGCACCGGCAGTTCGTCCGGGTCCCCCTGGCAGCATTGCTCGCCGCGCGGCACCTTGCCGCTGAGCGTGTCCATCTTGATGGCGATGCGCAACGCCGGGTCGCCGATCATGAGGGCCGCATCGGCATCCTGCAGCATTTCCGATGGATTTGGCGCGGCGTCGACGAACTCGGGCGAAATATTCCAATAACCTGCTGCCAGCATCCGAACTAGCGCGGCCGTAGCGCGAGAGCTCGTATCCAGGGCAATACGTCTCGCGCGCTCGATCGGTTTTTTCGCCACCACCAGGAGGCTTCGGATTTCGCCCTTCGCCGCGACAGCCATACCCGGCAACACGACCACGTCGTCCATTCGCTGATATTCAATTGCCGGGATGATCGCGACATCCACGTCGCCCCGCTGCAGCGACTCCGCACATTGCGACGGCACAGTAAACGACAGGTCATACTTCCCGGCGAGTGGTCCCTCGGTGAAACTCCAGACAAGCGGTGCGGTATTGAGAAATTCGACCACCGAAATGCGTAGTTTCCCCACATTCTCCCCTTCTGCCATGGCCGCAACAAATATAGCACACGGCCACCTGAGGCGATCCGCGAGGACTACAATTGTCGTGGAGTCAACCGAACAAGACGCCCTCTCAAGGAGCGACACCCACTTGTAGGTGCTCTCCACCCAGCTTGACAATCCCGTGAGGTTGCACAGGCTGGGCCCGCGACTGGCTGGCCGGCTGCGGTGTCCTGATCGCCATGAGCACATTGCCGGCACAGGAGCTCTCCATTCGCCATCGGATCATTGCGGGGATGGCGGGGATGGCCCCGGGAGTCGTCGTAGTTGGAAGCAGCGCAGTATTCTCGATCACTGATAACCGGTCGGCTCGCCATGCAATTCAACCGGAACGCCTGCGGGATGCCCGGAAATACGACGCAACCCACGAGCTTCGGGCCGAATCATCTTAATGAAGCAGCGTGCCAATCTCGTCGCGAGCTGGGAGGACGTGGTGGAGCAACGTCTGCCCGTTGGCTCGCGCGGAATTGATTCCTGCGGAAGCAGCGTCAACAGAACGGCGCACGACGCTGATCGAAGCAAGCCTCCAGCCTGTTGAGCGGCGGCTCTATGATTAATGGAGCGTCGATAAGCCTCGGTATTTGGAGGAACCCATTGAACTTTCAGGGCTTAATTCTTCTAAAAGCTGTCTAGCCCCGTCGAACCGGAGGTGAAGGGTGTCATGCACCAGTTACCTGGTAAGCAATTCCTAAAAGTCCTGTTGTAATCATTGCCCCGACAGCAGGTTAGGATGTGGTAGGTTCTGGCAGGGTGGGGAAAGCATCTTACTAGTGGCATTGAATAGCGGGGACGGCCCCGCGAGGAACGATCAAACAGCATGGCAAGATCACTTGTAATCGTCGAATCGCCGGCCAAGGCAAAGACTATCAACAAATATCTGGGCCGCAACTACAGCGTGAAGGCCTCCTACGGCCACGTCATGGACCTGCCGAAGAAGACCATCGGCATACTTTTGCCCGCGCAGCCTGACGGCATCGGCAGGACAAAAAGCAAGCGTAAGAAGAAGACCAAGGCGGGAGAGAGCGGCAAAGGCGGCGAAAAGAAGTTCATCCAGACGATTGCCAACACGCGGGAAGAGGAGTTCGAACCCACCTATGAAGTGATCCCGGGCAAGATGAAGGTCATTGGCGAGCTGAGGAAGGCAGCCGAAAGCGCCGAAAACATCTACCTGGCGACCGACCCTGACCGCGAGGGCGAAGCCATCTCCGCACACCTGCTCGAAGCGCTTGCAAAGAAAAAATCCGACCGCGGCAAGTTCTATCGCGTGATGTTCAACGAGATCACGCAGAAAGCGATCCGCGCCGCATTTGAGAAGCCGGGAGCCATCGACGAGCATCTGGTCGATGCCCAGCAGGCCCGCCGCGTCCTCGACCGCCTGGTAGGGTACAAAGTCTCACCGCTGCTATGGGACAAAGTCCGCCGCGGACTGTCCGCCGGCCGTGTCCAGACCGTCGCTCTACGCCTAATCGTCGAGCGCGAGCGCGAAATCCGCGCCTTCATCCCCAAGGAGTACTGGACCATCCATGCCCTGCTGGAAGCGGGCGAACCACCGGCCTTTGAGGCCAAGCTGATCAAGTACAAGGGCCTTGACCTTGAAGTGCCCAACGAGGCCGAAGCGCGGCGCATCCTTTCGGAAATCGAGCGCGTCAACTGGGTGGTTGCCAGCGTCACGGAAAAAGAGAAGCGCCGCTACGCGCCGCCCCCGTTCACCACTTCAAAGCTGCAGCAGGCCGGCTACAACCGCCTGCGCTACACGGCCAAGCGCACCATGATGCTGGCCCAACGCCTCTATGAAGGCGTCGAGCTGGGCGCCGAGGGTGCGGTCGCGCTGATCACCTACATGCGAACCGATTCGGTCCGCGTGTCGAATGATGCGCTCGGCCAGGTCCGCGACCACATCGGATCAAGCTACGGCGGGAAGTATTTGCCTGAGAAGCCCAACTTCTTCAAATCAAAGAAGGACGCGCAGGAAGCGCACGAAGCCATCCGCCCGACAGACGTGGCGCGCACCCCGGAAAGCGTTCGGCCGTTCCTTCCAGACGACATGTTCCGGCTCTACCAGATGATCTGGCAGCGCTTCGTCGCCTCGCAGATGGTTCCGGCCGTTTTCGACCAGACCACCGTCGACATCTCCGCCAACGACTACACCTTCCGCGCCAGCGGTTCCGTGGTGAAATTCGACGGCTATCTGGCCGTCTATCAGGTGGTGAAGGAAGAGGAGGAAAAGGAAGACGCGGGCGATACCGACAGCCGCACCCTCCCGCGCCTGGGCCAGGGCGAGCCATTGCGCCTTGAAACCATCCGCCCCGACCAGCATTTCACCGAGCCGCCGCCTCGCTATACGGAAGCGACGCTCGTGAAGGAACTGGAAGAAAAGGGCATCGGGCGCCCGTCCACCTACGCCACGATCATCTCGACGATCGTCGAACGCGAATACGTAAACAAGGATCAAGGCCGCTTTACGACCACGCTCCTCGGCGAAAAGGTGAGCGACCTGCTCGTCAAAGGCTTTGAAGACGTCTTCGACGTCGGATTCACCGCGCGCCTGGAAAGCGAACTCGACGAAATCGAGGAAGGCAAGCTGCCCTGGAAGGAATCGGTCAGGGAATTCTGGGGACGTTTCGTCAAGGATCTCGGCAAGGCCGGAAAGACGCTCGAATCCTACAAAATTGGCGTCCCGACGGGCGAAAAGTGCGAAAAGTGCGGCGAGGGCGAGTTGCTTGAGCGCATCAGCCGCCACGGTTTCTTCCTCGGGTGCAATCGCTATCCCGACTGCGATTTCACGCGCGACCTCGCCGATACCGGCAGCGAGCCCACGGAGGAGGAAGCCACCGCCACGCAATACTGCGACAACTGCGGCAAGGAAATGATCATCAAGCGCGGCCGCTTCGGCGCCTTCCTCGCCTGCACCGGCTACCCCGATTGCAAAACCACGCGGCGCCTGGTGACCGGCACCAAGAAACCCAAGGCCCCCGATGTTCCCATCGGTGAAAAGTGCCCCACCTGCGAGGGTGAATTGCTGCGCCGCGCGGGCCGTTACGGAGACTTCATCGGCTGCGAAAAATATCCCAAGTGCAAGTACACGCGTCCGATCACACTGGGAATTAAGTGCCCGAAATGCAATGACGGAGAATTTGTTCGCCGCGGTACGTCCAAGGGACGCGGCAAGGGCCGCGTCTTCTACGGCTGCAGCCGCTATCCTGATTGCGACTTCACGACCCCGCACGAACCCATCGCAGAACCGTGCCCGAAATGTGGTGCGCCGTTCATCGTCGAGAAGCGCACCAAGCTGGGAAATTCCCGCGCGTGCATCCGCGAAAACTGCGATTGGGAAGCAGAAGTGCCGCCCCCCGAAGTCCTGCCCGCCGCCACGCCGCCTGTTGCTGAACCGCAACCAGTGGGAGCCTCCAAAAACTGACGCTTTCGCATCTTGGTCTGCTACCAAGCGTCTGCTAAATCTGCGAATACGGCGTCGGGGCCAGCATCAGGTTCGTGGTGTTCGAGACGATGCTTTCGAAGTTGAAGCGCGGATCAGCCGATAGGACTTTCCACGCGGCGGAATTAAAAAACTCGCTCCATTTCTTATCCCGCTCCGCCAAGCTGTCGAAACAAATCATGTAGGTAAGATTGGGAAGACGTTGCCCGATAAGCGTGTCCCCATAGAACACCTGCGGAATCCCCGCTTTCGTGAAGATATCCACCTCGCCGCTGCTCATCTGCTCGATCTTTCTGGCGTGGTCCAGATCGCTTGCGCCCTCGTAGGTGCGCACTTCAAACACCCGCGGGCTGTGCAACGCACTCGCCGTGGGCAGCGTAAGCCGGGGCATTTTTTCAAAAGCCTGCATCAGCGAGCTTTCGATGCGTTTGAAGGCTGGTTCTTTGGCGGGCGCGTTTAAGAAATTCGCAGCGGCCTTGGTGTATTCGGCGTCTTTCTTCAGACGGTCATCCAGGGTCACGAGCCTTTCAACCGACAAGCTCGGAATCAACACAACCATCGCCGGCATGTCGGGACCGATGGTTACGTTAAAGACTCCTGCCGGACTAAACCCCAGACGATTGAGCGCTGGGACGAGCGCGTCGCGAAAATAATCGTCGGTCAGCTTCCGTTGTGGGCCGGCTGAGAGCATATAATGCCGCAACTCATAGAACTCACGCGCGTTCTCATCGCCGGCCTCTGGCCCGGCTTGCGTCAGTACGCGCGGTGAGGCGGCTAGCACCGAGGCCACAAATGTCGACGCAAGAAACCTTCGTCTTTCCATGGAGCTCCTCCCTGCAAACTCGATTACTCCTAGCGCGATACTTCGGCGGCAATCGCTTCCCCCAGTTCTTCGGTCTTCGCCCGACCGCCGATGTCCGGCGTGCGAGGGCCGCCCCCGCCCAGCACCGATTCGATGGCGCGCTCCACGGCATCTGCCGCTTCCGCTTCGCCGAAATGCCTCAGCATCATCGCGCCAGACCAGATCTGGCCAATGGGATTCGCGATGCCCTTGCCTGCGATATCGGGAGCCGACCCGTGCACAGGCTCAAACATCGACGGAAATTCGCGCTCCGGATTCAGGTTTCCCGACGCGGCGATGCCAATCGAACCAACGATGGCTGGCCCCAGATCAGAAAGAATGTCGCCAAAAAGATTCGATCCCACCACCACGTCGAACCAATCCGGATGCCGTACGAAATGCGCTGTAAGAATATCGACATGAAACTGGTCAATGCGAATTCCCGGATAATCCTTGGCGACCGCGGCGAAGCGCTCATCCCAAAAGGGCATCGTATAAATAATGCCATTCGATTTTGTCGCCGAGGTCACGTGGCGCTTGCGCTTGCTGGCCAGCTCGAACGCGTAGCGCATCACCCGGTCGCAGCCGCGGCGCGTGAAGACGGTCTCCTGCATCGCCGCTTCGTCGGGCGTATTCCTGTTGATGCGTCCGCCGATTTCTGAATACTCGCCTTCGGTGTTCTCGCGCACCACGCAGAAATCAATCTGCCCCGGCTCGAAATTCTTAACGGCCGCCTCCATCCCCTGGAGCAGCCGCACCGGACGCAGGTTCACGTACTGCTGAAATCCGCGGCGAATCGGAATCAGCAGCCCCCACAGCGACACAGGGTCGGGCACGCCCGGGTAGCCTACCGCTCCCAGAAAAACGGCATCGTAGGGACGCAGCTGTTCGAGCCCGTCTGCGGGCATCATCCGGCCCGTTTTTAGATAGGTTTCGCAGCTCCAGTCGAAGATCTGCCACGAAACAGAAAATCCGAAACGCCGCCCAGCAGCCTCGATCGCACGGATCCCTTCAAGGATCACTTCTTTCCCGATCCCATCTCCGGGAATCGTCGCAATCCTGTATTTTCGGTCGGTCAGCTTATTCATGATGGAACGCTTATGCGAAGTCCCCGACGACCCTGTGCGCGACACTGCCAGGCGCCACTCGGCACGGCGAAGGACATCTTACTGAGTTAGGAAGCGCTGCCGCAAGCATCGCGGCAGGCACGGTCCGGGTGAGCGGTGTCAAAGGCCGCAGAGCCGCGTGGGATCGTCCACCAAGGCATGGTTGCATGCGGGGCCGCGCCCGGAGTCCCCACGGCAAGAAAATTCAGGTTACGGCCGTCGTCGGGTCTGATAGAAGCGGCGTGATTTTGGTAACACCGCGTCGCGGTTGCCGGGCCGGATGCGGCAACCAGGTTCCCCAGGGTGATTGGTTTGCCGCCGGCAAACCTCGTGCGGCCCGGCTGAACGGATTCAGCTTCATTTGCTATGCTCATGGGCACACGCATCACAATAATGATGATGCGAATCCGATCGGAGACAAGTCGACAATGGTGAGCAGCTTACTACCTCCACCCGTTGCCCCGGCGCCGGAAAAAACAGCACCCCTGTTCGGCCACAGTGGTAACGGACCTGGTGGCGGAGATATCGATTATCCCGGTGATGATGGACGTGACAACCCGCAGCCGGATTCCGAACGCTGGGCCACTCCACCAGACGCCTACCGGACGGCCAGCCTTTTTATCATCGTCTCTATCGTGTCGGTCTTTGCGACTCTCACGCACGTGCTCGAATCGCGCTGGGTTCATTCCAAGGCTTGGTTTTCCATGGCCCTCCCGCGAATCCTCTGTGTCAACACCGCCCTACTCCTGCTGAGCAGCCTGACGATAGAGCTGGCGCGCTCTTCTGCCAACCGCCAAAACTCCCAACGCTGCACTCGGTGGCTGCTCGTGACTCTGCTGCTGGGTTGCGCCTTCCTGGGAGGACAGCTGGTGGCCTGGGGAGAACTGGCTTCGCGGGGACTCTACGTTTCATCCAACCCAGGAAGCTTTTTCTTTTATTTCCTAACCGCCACGCACGCCCTGCACCTGCTGGCGGGGATCTTCGTACTGGCCGGCGTGGTGTTGTTTGCAGGACGTCTCGCTCGAAAAAGTCGCCTGCAGACGGCGGTCGGCGCCGTGGCGCTCTATTGGCACTTCATGGACGGGCTGTGGCTGTATTTGCTCGGCCTGCTTTTCACCGCAATGCAACGCTAAGGTTGGGCCGCAGCGTCGTCAGAACACCATCGCAATATCCTCTCCGGTGGAGGCTGCGGTAGCAATCCCCCTCCGAGCGAAACGGCCGCCGTCCCTAGCCCGCGAGCAAGCCTGGGACTTCGCGCGCCTGTCGATACGTGAGTACGCCTTGCGGCTCTGGCGCCCAAGGCTTACATCCGCTCCTGTCAACACCAGCCTCGAAATATTCTACCTGTTGCTTTTAATCAGTTGGATAGCTATAACGGTGTGCGCGATTTGGCCGGGGCGGTTTGCCCCAAGGCTTGGTGGACTCTTATCGCCGCCTAAGGGACTACAAGAAAAATGTTCCAACAAATTCTCAACCCAACCGGAAATCTGTGGCTTACGGTTTTTGCTTCGCTGGTGCCTCTTCTCGCCCTGCTGTTCATGCTGGCGGTGCTCCGGATGACCGCCTGGCTGGCCACTATCATTGCGGGCGGGGTCACGCTGCTGGTGGGAGTCCTGGTATGGCATGCGCCGCTCGGAGGCATGGTGAAGTCTTACCTCTATGGCGGCCTCACAGGTTTCTGGGTGATCGATTGGATCACTTTCTGGGGCCTGATGATCTTCAACACCATGGTCTTAACGGGTGTTTTTGAGCGCTTCAAGAACTGGATGGTCCATCACGCTACGGCCGATATTCGCATTCAGACAATCATGCTTGCCTGGGCGTTTGGAGCGCTTCTTGAAGGCGTTGTGGGGTTTGGCTACCCTTGGGCGGTGGTGGTGCCCATCCTTGTCGGGTTGGGTATCGCCGACCTGGACGCTATTCGAGTCTCGGCGCTCGCTAACAATGCGCCAGTCTCCTACGGCGCGCTCGGGGCTCCTATCCTGGGCCTGGCGGCTGTCACCGGGCTGCCCCTGATGGCGCTCTCCGGCTCGATCGGGAACATCGTGGCCGTATTGGCGCTGCTGCCCCCGTGGGTTCTGATTTACTTGGTTAGCGGATGGGCAGGGGTTATGGAAGCTTGGCCGTTGGCTATCGTGGGTTCATTCTCCTATATCGCCGGACAGTGGCCGGTCGCACATTTCCTCGGGCCGTATCTGCCCGATCTTTCCGGAGCGCTGGTTTCCTTCTGGATTCTGTTCATCTTTGTCAAGATTTGGCGTCCCAAGACGATTCGAGGATATGGCGGAGTTCCGCTCACTCCTGCCGCCGTCTCCTCCGCCGAAGTCGAGATGTATACCTCGCCCCGCGAGTCGTTTGTCATCTGGCTTCCCTACCTGGTCCTCATCGCTGTGGTAGTGAGCTGGACGGGCCCCTGGTCTCACCTGCCCGCCATCAGCTGGTTTAAGCTTTCGATTGGCGCCATGTCTTCGATCACTCACAAGCCGATTCTTTCAACCTTTAACTTCACGCCCTTCGCCGGAGGCACCTCGACTCTGGTTTCCTTCATAGCAATATTTGCGCTCCTGCAGCCCAAGGGCAACGCGATAGGCCCGATTTTTGCCAAGACATTCAAGCAAATGTGGGGAGCCTTGCTTGTGGCGTTCTTCACCTTCGCCCTGGCCTTCGTTTTTGTGTTCACCGGAATGGCGAATTCACTCGCCTACGGCCTGTCCAAGATCGGCCCCTTTTTCGTCGTCCTGGCGCCGGTACTTGGCTTTATCGGCGTAGCTTTGTCGGGCAGCAATACCACTACCAATGCCATGTTTGGGCCCGTTCAGGCTATGACCGGGGGACTTCTGAATTTACCGGTGCTTTTGTTGCCCTCCTTTAACTCGGTGGGAGCCGAAGTCGGCAAGCCGATCTCGCCCCAAACTGCCAGCGTGGGCGTATCGACCAGTAAGCTTGTCAGAGGGGAAGGGCAAGTCATACGCCACAACATGGGTTGGACGCTCGTCATGTTGTCCTACCTTATCCTCATCGTTATTTTGTTCAACTATGTGTTCCCAAACCTGATGACGCGCTAGTCGCACATCCAGTTCGGGATGAGGAACATTGTCGTCGCGTCGAGTTGTTTCAAGATCGCCGGTGCTATACTTTCTCCATGGCTAAGAAGAAAAAGAAAGCGAAGAAAAAAACGGTGTCGAAGGCTTCCAGACCGACGCCTAAGAAGGCATCTGGGAACAAGTCTGCCCGGCCTAAGAAAGCCGCCCGCCGTCTGAGTGGGCGTCCCGCGAGTGGTCCCCAGGAGGCCCGGCCGATGCGGAAGGGACCAGGCTCGGGGTCGGCCGGCCAGTCCGGCGATCTCGAGGGACTCTCCGATGTCGAAAGCGCCGATTCCGAGAGTGTCGAAGAGCTTGTTGAAGAAGGCCAGGATTTCGAGGCGGAGATCGTAGGTGCCGTGGAAAACGCAACAGACCCGGACCAGGGCGAGCTCACGACCGAGGTTCCCGAAGACGATCCCGATCCGGACGCTGGGGGCTTTTCAAAGAGGAACCGCCTCTAGGATTGATCCCTTCACACCCTCTCTCTAGACCCGCACTCTGCGGCCACCCGCCATTGTTCTATGCAATCACAATGCTGTAAGGTTGTCTCTGTATACGAGCTCAACGGATAGGACGTTTTCAGCCACCGGAGGGGAGCGGGCGGGCCTTGCAATGCCTTCTGCAGCTTAGAGCATGAACTGGAGCGAAACCTCCAACCTGGCCATCGAAGCCCTGCGCGCGAACAAACTACGCGCGACGCTCACCATGCTCGGGGTAATCATCGGCAGCGCGTGCATCGTACTGGTGGTCACCGTGGCTCTCGCCGGAAAGCACTATATCGGTGGCCAGATAGAAGCGGTCGGCTCAAACATCGTGTATGCCTGGCTAGAGCAATCCAATACGTCGCAGAACGTAAGCCTCGCCGACCAGATCTCCGCCGGCGATCTGGAAGCCGTCGAGCAAGGAGTTCCCCAAGTCGGCCACGTCTCGGGCTCAAACGACATTCCTATGAATGTGGTGGCGGCCCGCAAAGATTGGCCCGTCAAACTTATCGGCGTCACCCAGGGTTTCCAGCAGATTCGCAAACTGGTGATCTTGCGCGGACGCTATTTCGACGACGCCGATTTCTCGACAGTGAGCAAGGTCTGCGTCGTGTCGGAGCATCTGGCCCAGATTGCCCTTCCCACAGATAACCCCGTCGGCCAGGAAATTCATGTGGGAGAGCTCAGCTTCACGGTAATCGGAACCTTTCGGGAACGTGTGGGAACCTTCGGACAATCCGAGATCCGGGACGACTCCGTGCTGGTACCCTTTCCTCTGATCAAGTATTACGCAGGGGAGAATTACATCGTCACCCTGTACGCGCAGGCGCAGCGCCCCGAGGACGTTCCGCAGGTCACCGAAGATGTGGCACGAATCCTGCGCAGTCGCCATCGCCCGGAGGCCAGTTACAACGTTCAGAACCTCGCCTCCATCCTCCAGACCGCCCGGAACATCTCCTTCGCATTAACCGTGGTGCTACTGCTGATCGCTCTGCTGGCTCTGCTCATAAGCGGCATCGGAATCATGAATATCATGCTGGTGACCGTCACCGAGAGGACTCGCGAAATTGGCATTCGCAAGGCCATTGGAGCGCAGCGAAAAGAGATTCTTTATCAGTTCCTGATCGAGGCGGTCTTGATCAGCGGTGTCGGAGCCCTGATCGGCATCGGCATTGCGGTCGCTATCCCGTTTGCGATGGAGGCCCTCGTGCAATTGCTGCCGGTGCCCGGCGGAATTGTCATCCCGATTTCTTGGCTTTCCGTAGTGGCGGCCTTTATAGTATCCTGCGCCACAGGCGTACTTTTTGGATACCTTCCGGCAAAGAAGGCCGCCAGCCTTCAGCCTGTTGAATCTTTGCGTTACGAGTAGCAACCCCTTTTGCTGATGGTGTATTTGCAGGTGTCGCGGGGAAGCAGTAGAGGCTTGGGAAGCGCAGTATCTGCTGGAGGGGTAAGCTAAACTTGTGCGGAATCGTCGGATTCACCCATAAAAATTGGGCTCCCGGACCCGGCAGGATCCAGAGTGCGGTCGCCACCATCATTCATCGCGGCCCCGATCAGCAGGGCGTGTTCGAAGGCAACCTCGCATCGCTGGGCGCCACACGCCTGAAAATCATCGATCTCGATACGGGCGACCAGCCCATATCGTCGGCCGAGGGCGATTCCGTCATCGTTTTCAACGGGGAGATTTACAACCATCTGGAGTTGCGGGCAGAGCTCGAAGCCCGAGGCCACCGCTTCGCTACGCGCACAGACACTGAAACGGTGTTGCACGCCTTTCTTGAATGGGACACCGCCTGCTTTGCCCGGCTGCGGGGAATGTTCGCAATGGCGATTTGGACCGCGTCGAAAAAGCGCCTCGTCCTTGCCCGCGACCGCATGGGCATCAAGCCGCTCTACATCGCCCGTCGCGGCGAAGACCTTCTTTTCGGCTCGGAACTCAAGACCATCTTCATTCACCCGGAAGTCGACCGGCGCCTGAGCATGGCCGCTCTCGATTGCTATCTCTCCCTGAATTACGTGCCCTGTCCATACACGATGGTAGAGGGCATCGAAAAGCTCCGCCCTGGGCAATTCCTGGAATGGCGCGACGGGAAGATGCGAGCCGACTCTTACTGGAAGCTGCCGTTGCCGCACCCGTCGGCCCGCACCCTTGAATCCGCCCAGGAGGAGCTCGATTCGCTTCTCCAACAGTCGGTGCGCGAGCATCTGCTCTCCGACGTTCCGCTGGGCGTTTGGCTTAGCGGAGGAGTCGATTCCTCCACGATCCTGCATTATGCGGCGCACGCCTCATCCTCGAAACTAAAGACTCTCTCGATTTCGTTCCGCGGCCGCCGTTTTGATGAGAGCAATTATATTCACGAGGTCGCTTCGCAATATGGTACCGACCACGAACAGTTTGACCTCAATCCGGAAGTGAATTTGTCCGATGCCATCCAGGAATTCGCTCACTACGCGGATGAACCCAACGCCGATGCCGGCGCTTTGCCCGTCTGGTTTCTGTCGAAGATGAGCAAGACCAAAGTTACGGTCACCCTGAGCGGTGAGGGCGCCGACGAGCTTTTCGGCGGCTACCTCACCTACCGCGCCAACCTGCTATCAAAGAAAGCCCGTCACGCGCCCTCCTTCGCGCTGCGCGCGGCCCTCGCGGCGCTTGCTTTTTGGCCCGTGTCCGATGAGAAGATCAGCTTGGAGTACAAAATAAAGCGCTTCCTGGAAGGCTCTCGAATGCCTCCGGAGCGAGCGCACGTTTATTGGAACGGTACTTTCTCGGATGCCCGCAAGCGCGACCTGCTGTACCCAAAGCTCCCGGGTTCGCTGCAACAGATCCTCGGAGAACTGGCGCAAGTATCTTCCGGCGGCGATGGAGTGTCGCCCTATCTCTGGTTCGATCAGAAATATTTTCTGCCTGACGACATCCTGAGCAAAGTGGACCGCATGAGCATGGCCCACGCCGTCGAGGTCCGCCCGCCCTTCCTTGACCATCGCATTGTTGAGTTCGCCGCCACGCTGCCGGCGTCTTTCAAAATAAGAGGCGCGCGCCAGAAATTCATTCTCAAGAAATTGATGGAGAAAAAGCTCCCTTCCTCGGTCATCCAACGCAGCAAGGTAGGATTCGATATTCCCGCGCACCAATGGCTGCGGGGGCCGCTGCGTCCTCTGCTGCTCGATACGCTTCAGAGCGTCGGGGGCGAGCACTCGCAATTCTTCAACCGGAGCGGAATCGAAGCCGCCGTGAAACGGCATCTGGACCGGCGCGAGAATCTGGGCTATCACCTTTGGGGGTTGCTGGTCCTATTCCTGTGGATGAAACGATGGCGGATTCAAACGGCACCGATCTCGGCTCAAAACGAGCAGGTGGCGGAAAACGTTCTTACGTCCACCTAACCGTTCTGCTTGTTGCAGGTGCAATCTATTTAGGGTGCATCGCTTCTCCACCGTCGCTCATGGACGATGTAGACTCCGTGCAGGCCCAGATTGCGCGGAACATGCTACGGTCGGGCGACTGGGTTACGGCTCGACTGGACGGCGTCTCTTATCTGGAAAAAGCGCCCTTCCTCTATTGGGCGATGGCAGGTTCATACCGGATTTTCGGTGTCCACGATTGGGCGGCACGCATCCCCATTGCCCTTTCGGCCATTGCACTCGCCAACCTCACCGCAGCCTTCGCAACATGGGCGTTCGGAAACAAGGCCGGACTTTATGCGGGCTTATGCATCGCCACTTGCGTCGGACTCTTCCTTTTCACGCGGATTTTGATCCCCGACGTGATGCTGGCCCTGAGCGTTACCTTGGCGATGTGGGCGTTTCTTCGCGCCTTGGACGAACAGGAATCTCATCCGCGATTGTGGGCCTTTCTTCTCGCCGCGAGCCTGGGACTCGGCCTCCTGCTAAAGAGCCTGGTTTCGGTCGTGTTTCCCTTGGGCGCAGGTCTCATCTACCTGGCAACCACGCGCCAGCTGTTTTCCCGCCGTACCTGGAAACGCCTTCACCCGTTTGGCGGGGCATGGATTGCTCTTCTGATTGCCGCGCCGTGGCACATTCTGGCGGCCCTCCGCAATCCGCCCTATTTTTCATTCACGCTTCACAGCGGCCCCGGACAATACCACGGCTTCCTGTGGTTCTTCTTCATCAACGAACAGCTTCTGCGATTCTTGAATCTGCGCTATCCGCGCGACTACAACACAGTTCCCCGCTTCTATTTCTGGGCCCTTCATCTTGTCTGGCTCTTTCCCTGGAGCGTTTATTTCCCCGCAGCCGCCAGGCTATCTTTTAAGCCGGTCGACCGCGCTGGCCGCACCCGACTTCTGGCCCTTTGCTGGGCCGGCTTTGTGCTCGTCTTTTTCACCTTTTCTACCACGCAAGAATACTATTCCATGCCCGCCTACCCTGCCTTCGCGCTCTTGCTGGGCTGCGCCATCGCGATGGGCAGCAAGGGAGTTCGCTGGGGAACTCGCGTCTTGTCGGTCATCTCAGGGGCCGCGGCGCTGGCATGCTCCGCGCTGGTTTTCCTGGTGCGAAACGATGCTACCCCGGGGGATATCTCCTATGCACTGGGCTCCCATCCGCAGGCTTACACACTAGCGCTTGGCCATATGCTCGATCTCACGCTGGGATCATTTGCCTATCTCAGGCTTCCGCTGGTTCTTGCCGGAATCGCCTTCCTGATCGGTTCACTCAGCATGCTATTTGCACCCTCTCGGCACACGGCATTAGCGATGGCCCTCATGATGGCGTTGTTTTTCCATGCCGCTCGCCTCGCGATGGTGACCTTTGATCCTTTTCTGTCCTCGCGGCCGCTGGCCGATGCCATTCTGAGGTCTCCCCGAGGCCAGCTGATCATGGGCGATCAGTACTACACTTTCTCCTCGATCATGTTCTACACCAACCAGGACGCGTTGCTTCTAAACGGACGTTATTTCAATCTGGAATATGGCTCCTACGCGCCCGGAGCGCCGCCTGTGTTCATCGATGACGCGGCATTGAGAAATCTCTGGCGCGAGCCCAACCGATATTACATGGTCGTCGACCATACACAGCGTTCCTACCTTGACGACCTGTTGGGACCAGCAAAGCTCACCGTGGTGGCATCCAGCGGAGGCAAAGCCGTACTCACAAACCGGCCTCTGACATGGGGGACTGACAACTGAAACTAGGATCCCGGAGAACGGCGTGGCCCGGCGGATCCGGCCGATAGCGACGGCGGATAGCGAGGATGGCGCATAAAGCTCAGCTTTGGCAAGATCGTCATCGTTAAGACACGGCTCCGCCCGGGGCAGAAAGACAGGCCCGTTTGATCTCTCACCAACAGGCAGAAATCCACGCTTTACTCGGCCTAAACTGAGGTTAGAATACGTTCTGATACGCTCGTCCGGTTTTGTCCCGACGCCCGGGCTGGGGTTCGGGAAGCGCATGTCGGCTAGCAGGGGTTAGGCCAAGACGAGGTAAATTCCAAGGGTTTGGGCGATCCGGGGGGCAATTCAACCTCAGAATTCATTCTACCCGGGCTACTGTGCCAACACAGATTGGTTCGGTCTGTGAACCGTGTCGCGATTCCGGGGGCGCAACCCGACGAAGGGCTCTTATTCTTTGGAACTTTTTGCAACTTTCAGGTTAAATCATAATAACGACCGTGCAACGGTTGCTACGTCGGACCATCTAGAATTCTAGAACACCTTGGGGAGGCGAAATGAAGATTGCCGTGCTTGGGGGCGACGGCTATTGCGGTTGGGCAACAGCGTTGTACCTGTCCAAGAAGGGCCATTCGATATCCATCGTCGATAGCTTTGCCCGCAGGCAGTGGGACTATGAACTGGGAGTTCAGACCCTTACGCCGATCCTTCCACTTCCCGACAGGCTGCGGGCCTGGCATCAGCACACCGGCAAAACCATTGAGCTCTATGTCGGCGACGTCACCGACTATGAGTTTCTCGCTTCGACCATCGCGGATTTCGAACCCGACGCGGTAATTCACTTCGCCGAGCAGCGCTCCGCCCCCTATTCCATGATCGACAGGCGCCACGCCTCCTTTACCCAAGTCAACAACGTTGTCGGAACCTTGAATCTTCTGTTCGCGCTTCGCGAACTCCGGCCCGATTGTCATTTGATCAAGCTTGGCACTATGGGCGAGTATGGCACCCCTAACATAGACATCGAAGAAGGCTACATCACAATCGAGCATAACGGCCGCAAGGATGTCCTGCCCTACCCCAAGCAGCCCGGCTCTTTCTACCACTTGTCCAAGGTACACGACAGCCACAACATTCTGTTCGCTTGTAAGGCCTGGAAGCTTCGCGCAACTGACTTGAATCAGGGCGTGGTCTATGGCACCGTCACCGAGGAATCTGAGCTCGATGAGGCCCTCATCAATCGTTTCGATTATGACGAAGTTTTTGGCACCGCGCTCAACCGCTTCTGCGTGGAAGCGGCTGCCGGGCATCCGCTAACCGTCTATGGCAAGGGCGGCCAGACACGCGGTTTTCTCGATATTCGGGACACCGTGCGCTGCGTCGAGCTCGCCTGTATGCATCCTGCGGCACCGGGAGAGTGTCGTGTCTATAACCAGTTCACCGAGCAATTCTCCGTGCTGGAACTGGCTCAGATGGTCCAAGCGGCTGCGGCGAAATTGGGGCTGAACGTGGAAATCGATCATCTCCCCGATCCCCGTGTCGAAGCCGAAGCCCATTATTACAATGCCAAGCACTCCAAACTGATCGATCTCGGTCTCAAGCCTCACCTGCTCTCGGATTCGCTGCTCGATTCCCTGGTGAACATTGCCATCGAATACCGGGATCGCATTGACACGTCTCTGTTCATGCCTCAAGTCGACTGGAGGAAGTCGACAAACCAGCGCCGCCGCCTCACGTCTGCTGCCGCGGCTAGCGCGTCTCCTTCGATTGCTTCGTTTAACCCGCGTGCCTTTGCCGATCGCGCCTCAGACGACTAGCCTAGCCATAGAGAGAGGCGCAGGCGTGGCGCTGCTTTCTTGCGAGTTTTTGGGCTTGGCCTCGGAGGATTGCCGGGATGGCGGCGTCAGGTTCGGCGGGAATGCAGCGCGGGCAGTCTTTGGATCGGTCCGATCAGTCGGAAGCATTCGGGGCCGTCCCAGGAATTACCGGGACCAGCATTCCCTCACGAATGTGATAATCGATTCCCT
Source organism: Candidatus Acidiferrales bacterium (assembly GCA_050015335.1). Classification (GTDB taxonomy): domain Bacteria; phylum Acidobacteriota; class Terriglobia; order Acidiferrales; family UBA7541; genus Palsa-295. Next base: position 56,485 of record JBEKBP010000007.1, read on the forward strand.
TCCACCGGATGGTTCTACGTCCGAAACTGGCAAGCCAAATCAGAAAAGCGGTAGCATCCCAGAGCGGAATCAACGGCACTTTCTTCCAGATGCCTGATTCCTTCAATCCGTGGACACCGATCAGCCAAGTCATAGCAACGCGAAGCAGCAGGTAGCTTCCGAGGTAGGCCACCCCCACTGTAACGCTGGGATGAATGGCGACCGCCACCAGCGCCCACGGCAGCCCCCAGGTAAAAATCAGCCCCAGATGGCCCCATGGCCGCATGCCGCGCATGACCGTCATCCAGCGCACACGCTTGTAGAGAAGATCCCCGAGCGACTCGAAATCGGCCACCGCTTCCACCGTGTGCGGAAGCAGCTTCACTTCATATCCTCGTTCGGCGATCAGACGCCCTACGAGCAGGTCATCGGCAGGTCGCGTTTCAATGATTTGGTAACCGCCAAAACTGGCGATGCTCCGGCGCGTTACGACGATGGTCTGCCCCAGCGTGAACTTGACACCATCGAGCTGCCAGGCCACCATCACGCCCGCAAAAAAGTCAGACACCATTCCAATCGACTGCATCTTTTCTATAAAAGTCGTCTCCAGAGTGGAAACGTAGAAACACGTGGCCGCACCGACCTTCGGATCCCGAAAGGGCCCAACGACGCTGCGAAGGTAGTCCGGACGCACGCGGACATCCCCGTCGGTAATCACCAGCATGTCGTGCTGGGCCTCGCTCACCAGACGGACCAGCCTCGCGACTTTGTCGTTGATGGCATCGCGGCCAGACCCGTAGAGGAGGCGAATCTGCCGCTCAGGGAAATCGCTCATCAGCTTCTTCAGCACGGGAACGGCAGGATCGTCTTCATCCACGCAGAAAAGAATTTCGTAGTCCGGATAATCCTGGCGGCAGAAGCTCGCGTAGTTTTCGTAAGCCTCCACATCGAGGCCTCGAATCGGTTTCAGGCAGCTGACCGGCGGCGTGAAATCCGTATTGCGGCCGCTCTCTTTGTTGGCGGAGGCGAAAAATCGCGCGGTGCTATAGAGAACCAGGAAGTAATAAATCGCGGGGATGGCGGCAATGCCGAGAAGGATCGTTTCAGCGGCCTTCACAATACGCGCACCTCATCGCGGTCATCGGGAACCTTGTTACCTGCAACCCCACATCGTTCGCATCGTCTGGCCGTAGCCGCCCCACAAAGGTCGGGCGAAAGCGGACTTTCCGCTTAATCCTTTTAAATCAAGTGTATCGACCTTAAACACGCGCAGTATAACACGATCAAACCGCACTATTTAGCCCCAATCACGCTGGTATTCCCGACGATAAAAACGCCCCAGCCTATGATCGCCACCCCCAACCCGTGCATCGGCGCTGCCACCTCCTGCAAGAGAAAAAAAGCTCAACCGTGCGACCACTCCGCAGGAGATGGCCGAGAATGGTTGCACAAAACTATCGTCGGCCCATGACAGCACTCCGATGCATGCCACCAAGAACGCGGGCAAAGACCCTATCCCTAGCCAAATGGTTGACGTTTGCGAAAACCCTCCCGAAGAAATCAAAACAGCGCACCGGGAGCCCATCTGTTGAGGGGTGCCTACACTCTTTACGTCCTTGCCGGCAAGAACATTCCCCAGCGGTCCAAATATCACAACAAGCACAACGACCAGATACGTTTTGAAATGCAGACTCCCTGCGCGGCTCATCCCAGCGGGTTCGCCCATCGCCTCGATCGATTCCTCAAGTTCTGTGACGCAATCGAGCGTAACAAACTGACAACGGGGCGCCACACGATATGTCGGTGTGCTTGTTGCTTGAAGCCAGTCGGCCTTGTGGCCCCGGCTTCTAGCCGCACCGGCGCTTCTGCTGGTGCCGCCTGGACACAGGGCCGACCGTTTCTCATCAATGCCCCGGGGAGTCTCGCTTTGAATCCATGGAGAAAAATCGCGAAAGAATGCATCATGGTTGCTCATGGAAGTTCCGACCAGACCGGGTGGCTTTGCAGGGCTTCGTGTTCTTTCTCTCGAGAGCCGGCGGGCCCAGGAAATGGCCAAGCTCATTGCCAGCTATGGTGGCCAGGCAATCGTCGCACCTTCGATGCGCGAGCTACCGCTTGCGTCCAACAGGGAAGCCTTGGCGTTTGCGCACACACTCGCGGCTGGCGGCTTCGACATGGCGATTTTTCTCACCGGCGTCGGCACCCGTGCCCTCGCGCGTGTCGTCGCTACCGTTTACCCTCTCGAACAGTTTTCTGCCCTGCTTCGCAAGATCCCCATCGTGGCTCGCGGGCCCAAACCCGTCGCCGCACTGAAGGAACTGAACGTTCCCGTCACGGTCGCCGTCCCGGAACCGAACACATGGCGCGAACTGCTCACGAGTCTCGACGAACGATCTGCCTCTGTTCCGCTCCAGGGCGCCCGGCTGGCCCTTCAGGAATACGGAGCCACGAATCCCGATCTGTTGCAAGCCCTGGCGGATCGAGGCACCCACGTGACACGAGTGCCTGTGTATCAGTGGGCCTTGCCCGAAGACCTGGCTCCGCTGCGCGCCGCCATTGAGGCCATTGCCCGCGGCGCAGTGGACGTCGCGCTATTTACGACCTCGATTCAGGCCGTCCACCTGATGCAGGTTGCCACCGACATGGGTTTGCAGGAAGCCCTTGGCCGGCAATTCAACCGAATTCTGGTTGGATCGATTGGTCCGGTCACTTCCGAGCAACTGCGCGCGCAGGGAATCGTCCCCGACATCGAGCCCACTCATCCCAAGATGGGATTTCTTGTGAAGGAAGCAGCCGAGCGCAGTGTTGAACTGCTCGGCCGCAAACGCTCTGGATGATCCGTTTCAGAGAAAGAAAAAATGCGGCCAGGCGTCGTGGAGGTGTGGGGTGGGAATGTCGCCTGGCCGCTGAACCATGCAGAAGTGTAGCAACGCCTTTCCTATTTGCGTTCGTCGAAGATTCGATAGGTTCTATAGGGATTTTCAATACTTCGACGGCAGGCGCCGGCCCTCTATTCTTGGGCTCCGAGCACCGCTCTTTTTCGCCGTCGCAAGAATTCCTCGAACGATCGCTGGCTCGCCAGCCGGTGCAGAAGGCTCTTGCGTCGTTCCGGCGCGATCTTCTTTGCAAATAATCGCTCGCGCGTCTTCCCGAGCTCCTCGATCCAGGACGCATACTCGACGCCAAACTGCTCTTCGAACTGCCGCCGAAGCCTCTGCGCGAGCGCGGGGCTGAGACCTGCTGTTGAGATTGCGATCTGCAGCGGTCCGCGCTTCATGACGGAGCCATAATAGAAATCGCAACGCCCGGGATCGTCCACCACATTGCACAGCACGCCCCGGCGCCTGGCCAGCCGGAAAATCGTTTCGTGCAGCTCCGCCGAGGATGTTGCCGCCACCACCACGAACGAGCCGCGAAGGTCGGCGGCCCGGAATCTCCGAGCTTCCCAACCGATGCTTCCCTTCTCGGCCCACCGGCGAACTCGTTCTGTCGCGCGCGGAGCCACTACCCATACGTCCGCGCCAGCCCGCAGCAGGCCCCCAATCTTCTCTTCGCCCACGGCGCCGGCTCCCACCACCAGGCATCTCCGTCCCGCAAGCTTCAGAAAAGCCGGAAATAGATTCACACGATCCACGCCTTTGGAAGCATAAAACGATATGGTTCCAACAGGAGACAAAAATCGTTCTCCTTATCAACACATGAATGGCCTCTCCGAGAACCAACCTCGAGTGTAGAATGGTCGTTGCCGGCCCAAACACTTGCGAGGCACCGATGGCTTCCCAATATCTACTGAAGACCGAACCCTCGGCCTACTCCTTCGACGATCTCGTGCGCGACAAACAGACGCTGTGGGACGGCGTCCACAATCCCGTCGCGCTCAAGCATCTTCGCGAGATGAAGCCGGGCGACCGCCTGGTGATTTACGAAACGGGTCTGCGCAAAAGCGCGGTGGGAACAGCCACGGTGGTTTCAGCCGACGTCTCGGATCCCAAGAATCCGGGCGTAAAGATCAAAGCCGCAAGGGCCCTCGCAAGACCGGTCACCCTGGCGGAAATAAAAGCCAGCAAGCTTTTTGCCGATAGTCCACTCGTCCGGCAAGGACGCCTCTCCGTGGTTCCCCTTACCGGCGAACAGTACAAAACCCTGACCAGCGCCTGATGGAAACCTATTTCGTTCCGGCCCCGCCCCTGGTGGGATTTCCTAAAGCGCTTGGGCGACCCGAAGCTAACCCCGCAGCGTCGACGTGCGGGCAAGGACTTCCCGTATTTTATTAGCCAGGTCGTCGGGACCGAACGGCTTTTCGATGAATTCGGTTCCGGGATTGAGCACGCCGATATTGATTGCGGCGTCTTCGGTGTAGGCGGACATATAAAGAACCTTGATATTCGGCCGTATCTGCGTGAGGCGCTCGACCAACTCACGCCCTTTCATGCCTGGCATCAGCACGTCGGTGAGCACTAGATCGATTTCTTCGTTCCGCTCTTCCATGATTTGAATGGCGTTTGCGGCGCCGCGAGCCTCCATCACCGTGTAGCCCTTTATTTTCAGAAACTCGCGCGTCATTCGGCGCACGGCATCGTCATCTTCCACCACGAGGATCGTTTCGGCTCCCCGCGTGGGTTGAGGAGCCGCCAAAGGAATCTCTATCAGCTCGACGGGATCCTTCACGCGCGGGAGGAAAATCTGAAAGACAGTTCCTTCCCCTACCTTGCTTGAAACGGTGATGCATCCGCCGCTTTGCCGCACCGTTCCATAGACGGTAGCGAGCCCGAGACCTGTTCCTTTGGTCCGATCCTTGGTGGTAAAGAAGGGCTCGAAAATGTGTGTCAGCACATCCTCGTCCATACCGCGTCCCGTGTCGTGCACAGCCAACATGACGTGGGGGCCGGTTTGTGCGCCGGCGTGGCGCTGGGCCCATGCTTCATCAAGTTCGGTATGGGCCGTTTGGATTGTCAACTCGCCGCCCTCGGGCATCGCATCCCGGGCGTTGAACACCAGGTTCATGATCACCTGTTCCATTTGCGCGGCATCAGCCTTGACGCGTCCCGCCTCCGGGTCGAGTTCCAAGAATAGCTGGATGTCCTCGCCCAGCACGGGCGGCAGCAATTCCTTCACCTGTGTCACCAAAGTATTCAGATCGAGCACACGCAGCTGCAGAACCTGCTTGCGGCTAAAGGCCAGCAACCGCCGCGTGAGCGACGACGCGCGGTCGGTGGATTTGAGTATTTCGTTTAGTTCCCGGCGCAGCGCTCCGTCGGAACCTACCCGGTTCAGCGAAAGCGCCGCATGCCCGCGAATCACCATCAACAGGTTATTGAAGTCGTGTGCCACTCCTCCTGCCAGCCTGCCTACCGCCTCCATCTTCTGCGCCTCGCGTAATGCTTGCTCCGCTTGCTCGCGCACGGCGATCTCTTTTTTCAACTCTCTGTTGCTGGCCACCACCTCTCGGGCGTGGAGCCGCGCAGTTTCCGCCATGTAAACGGTAAAGGCCAGCAGGCCCGCCATCAGGATTCCGCCAAGGAAGGCCCCTCGCGGCAGCAGCGACAACGTGTAGGAACGTGTTGCCGGCTGGGGCCACACCCAGGCCCGCCACGTGAGCTGCTGAAAATTTACATCCGCCATCTGAACCCATTCACCGTCCTGCGGCGTCAGCTTGGCATCGGTGCCATAGATCTCTTCCTCGCCGTCATATAGCGACACCCAATATCCTTGTGCCACGTCGTGGAGAATCGAAGGAATCAGTTCCTGGTAACGGAAAACACCCACCAGAAAACCTGCGACCCGCCTCTGGGAATAAACAGGCACGCAAACCAACAGGCCTTGGCCTCCCTGCGGCAGGTTGACGGGCCGCGACGCGATCGTATTTCCGGTCTTCTCTGCGGCTATCAGCGCATCGCGCTGCCTTTCATCGGAGCTCAGATCCGATCCCGGCTCTCTTTGGTTCCCGCTGAGCGGCGTAACCCAGCGCACGCGGAAGGTTGGATCCACCCACTCGATGGCTTGGTATGCCGGATAGGCGCTCATGACGAGGCTCGCGTCGGATTCGATTTTATGATTATCCGCAGCGGCCTGGTCGGAACCCCGCTCCGCCAGGCGCTCAAGCGGCAGAATCCGCGCCCTCAATTCAGACTCGAGCTTAGACCGAACGAACGATACCTGCTCGTTTGTGACTCCTTGAATCTCCGCGCGCCGGTGGTCGATCAGCAATTGCCAAAGCGTCAGCGCCGCCACGAACGCGATCAGAAAAAAGGCCGCTGGCAACAGAATCCGATCTATGATTTTCCAGGCCATTTCTTATCAAAATACTGTCGTCTTATCTTGCTGTCTAGTCAAGATAATTGGAGCCTGCAGCCCGGTCGAAGCCGGGGAAAAGCAATCTGCCATTGCATTGTTGGATCGGACAATTTAGTGTATAGCCATAAGCTTGACTGTGGGTTTGGTCTGCCGTCTGTCCCAATCATTTCGGTACCCCAGGGAGGGCCTTTCATGGTGCCCGATCGCCGCCAACATCAACGACTCGCACCGAGTTCGCCGCAATTAGTCCTGTTCGAAGAATCAAAATACAGCCTCCTGTTCGATCTATCCGAAAGCGGCTTGGCGGTGGAGGGATTCGCCGCACAGGATCCCAACCGAACCATTTCCCTCGCATTCGATATGCCCGAGGGCGGTGGCTGCATTCAGTCCAACGCTGCACTGGTCTGGACGAGCGATTCGGGCAACCGCACCGGGTTCCGCTTTCTGGATCTCTCCGACACCTCTCGGCAGCAGCTGAGAGATTGGATATTGGTAAAATCCGCCGCCAGATTCGAGGCGATCGACAGCGAAGTGGCTGCGCCGACCTTCGGCACCGCCACAGCGGACACAGGGCCCCAGCCGCTGGGGGTCGAAGATAAGCCACCCACACAGCACGCGCCGGAGTCATCTGCCTTTCGATCCCAACCGGTCATACCCCCGCCGCTCCAGAGGCCTTTTGCGCATCAGGATGAGACGTTCGGTTCTAGGGACAGCGCGACGCATCGGGCACCCCTGTTTGTCGCGGCCGTCGTGATGTCCGCTCTGGCTTTTATTTTTGGCTACTCCTGGCGCGCCGGTAGATCGAGGCCTGTGGTAGGATCCATCAAGGCTGTGGCAGGGCCCCTCAAGCAACCTTCAGGGGTTGTGGTGCCATCGGCTCCGCAATCGCCAGCGCCAGAAGCGATCCCTCCCCTGCTTCCCTTGGATAATCCTGGGTTTGTGCTGCAGACGGGCGCGATGGAAAAAGAGACCAACGCGGATGCCTTGTCCGCTGAGTTGCGCAAAAGGAATTTCTCAGCCTTCGTCTTCCATCGCAGCACAGACCGCTTCTACCGGGTGGCCGTCGGCCCTTACACCGACCAACGTGCGGCAATCCAAATTAAAAACGACTTGGAACAAGAAGGATATAAGCCGATTCTCAGGCCATGGTCTCCCCAGTAGCTGTTGGCATCACGCCGGGTCCCCAACCCCTGGCCTGCAGATAACCCTCGTTGGTTAAACGACCTGCAAAGTTTCCCGGGGCCGCGTCATCCACAAATCGGTGTATTCCCTTCTTCTTCGCGCGCAGGGCTGGGTTGGTTGCAAGACATCCCAGGTCCGCACGTCGCGCCTCAGGGCTATACTCCGGACAGACGTGGGAGGCCTCGAGTCTCCGACGCCGAGGCACCTGCGCGGTGACACCCAAACTCCAAACGCCACGGTTGCTGCTGCGGCCTGTGGAACTCGCCGACACACCGCAAATCCAGGCTATTTTCCCCCATTGGGAAGTTGTGCGCTATTTGAATAAGCGTGTTCCATGGCCGTATCCCCCGGACGGAGCCGATACCTACTACCGCGACAGGGGGCTCCCGGCGATCGAGCGTGGCGAGCAATGGCACTGGACGCTGCGTTTGAAAGTTTCCCCCCACGCCGTCATCGGATGCATCGCCCTCAGCAGGAGCGAAAATAAAAACCGGTGGTTTTGGCTCGGCCTCCCCTGGCACCGGCAAGGCCTCATGAGCGAAGCGTGCGAAGTGGTCACTCGCTATTGGTTCGACGAGCTGAACTTTCCGGTCCTTCGTGCTCTGAAAGCAATCGTGAGCACGCCTTCACGCCGCATTTCCGAAAAGCCGGGGATGCGCGTAATCTCAACCACCGAGAGTGACTACGTCTCCGGCCGCCTGCCAACGGAGATATGGGAAATCACCGCCGCCGAATGGCGCAGCCAGTCAAAGGCAGGGAGCGGCAACCAGGCCACAGTTGCTGTGCCGGCCTCACCGCCCGGAACCTCCATCCAAGCGAAATGATTCCCAAGCAAGCCCCGGGCTTACTTCTCGCCGCCCCAGACGTATTTGAGCCCGAGGCGATAGCTGTAGCCGAGCGCGGGATATCCAATCGCATCCTGGTAGTGGCGATCGAACAGGTTTGCGAAATGAGCCACCGTGGAAAACCCGTGCCCCAGGTCGATGCTGTTGGACAGGTCCCACCGCACATAGCTCGGATTGCTTGTGAAACCCAGCCCCAGGAAATCGCTGTCGGTGCGCCGACCCACATAAAACCCGGCGATGTTCCAGTTCATCCGCAAGAAATGAGCATTCGCCACAAGGTTGGCGGAGTGCAGCGGCCGGTCGAACAAACGGTTCCCGGGAGCCAGCGCGGGGTCGAATGCGTTGGGCGCCGCGAGAACCTTGGAATCGTCATAGCTATAGTTTCCGCCGATGTTCAGCCAGCGCGCCGCCTTTACTTCAAACGACGAATTCACCCCGGCCGCGCGAGCTTTGTCGGTGTTGAAATAGCTGCCTCCGTATGCCGGGCAATTCTCGGGTCCCGCATACGTGAAGCTGACGATATCGCGAAACTCGTTATGGAAGAAGGTGGCCGCAAGGTGCACACGGTCGGAAGCCAAGTACTGGTCGATTCCCGCATCGACCGTCAAGCTCTGTTCCGGCTTCAATTGGGGGCTGCAGTCGAGCGGAAGAATCGCCGGTTCCTTGATTCCTTCGCCATAGGAAGCGCGCAGTCGCGTTGCGCCGAAGAAACCCCTGCCGAACCGTAACGCGTAGGAAGCACCGACTCGCGGCACGGTGCGCGTCCCGAAAAATCCATTGGCTTCCACGCGCCCGCCCGCAACTACGGTGAGCCGCCTCCCGAGTTGATAACGCGCTTCGAGATAGCCTGACTGGTTGTGCCGCCCGGCGGTGGGACCGTTTTCAACCTCATCCTCATAACCCGCCGTGAGGCTGCCGTTTCGGAAATCGTAGGTTGACTGCGCGATCGCTCCTGCGCGATTGTATTCCGACACAAACGTTCCATACGGAGGCGAGTTTTCCACGAGTCGATATCGCGATTCGAAACCCGATAACTGCTCATGCCAATGTTCACCGCTTGAAAAGTTCCAGGCCAGATTCGCGGCGAAGTCGTGGATATCGCTGCTCTGGCCGGGCGTCGCACCGCCCGGTAGCAGGGTCTGGCCGGGTTGTCCCGCATCGCTTGTGGTGTTGCGAAGCGTCAGGCGCACCGAATCGGTGTCTGAAAACTTCCAGCCGAAATTCGCCGAAGACGTTGCGTCCCGAAAGTAGTCGCCAGGCCCCTGCCCATCTGTTGAGAAGTAGTCGGTCGCCGCCGAATAATCGAAGGGGCCCAGCAGTCCGCTGATCTGGCCGTCGCCGTGGCCGGTCGTGAACGTTCCCCCATCGCCCTCGATCGCGATCTCGGGTATCTTCATCGTGCCGCGATGGGTAAAAATCTGGATCACGCCGTCCATCGCGTCCGACCCGTAGAGTGCGCTTGAAGCCCCATGCACGACTTCGATTTTGTCGATGTTGCTGAGCGTGAAATTCGACAGGTCGAACGCTCCGCCAGGCTCGTTCACCGGTGTGCCATCGACGAGCACTTTCGTATCGTCTGAGTTTCCGCCGTCGAGGAAATAGGAAGCGATCCCCCCATACGGGCCCAGGCGAGTGAACGCCGCGCCCTCTTGCGAGGCAATCATATCCGCCAGCCATATCTGTTGCCTCTGGTCGATTTGTTCGCGGGTAATCACATCAACCAGGTCAGGCGTCTTCTCGGCCAGCGCCGGTTGGGCGGCCGCTGTCACAATCACATCCGACGACATCTTCTCAAGCGGCAGCCTTACATTCCAGACGCGCTTTTCGCCGGCGGCAAGGGTGATTTGCTGCTCGACCAGGGCGAAAGATTCCTGTTGCGCTCTGAGACGATAGCCCCCGGGCGCCAAATCGACTGCGAATCTCCCGTCGGGGCCCGTGTGAACAATGGTGGTGGTTCCCGGCGAATCGATCGGTTGCGCAACAATGGTTGCGCCCACCATGGCGGCGTCGCTAGGATCGGTTACCTCACCCGTGATGGTAGCAGTCGATGCGGCCGTCGATTGTGGTCGTGCGGATGCTGCGGGAGGCAACAAGGTTCCAACAAGAATTCCGGCGGCTATGGCCAGAAGGCTATCCAGTCTCATTTTATCCCCCTCTCCCTCTCGCGCGGGAGTTGAAGGCTGTCCGAAAAGGCACCGATGCATGCCAATCCGGATTGAGACTCCGCCGGTCTCCTGGCTTGGCGATCGCCCCGTGTTTCAGGGCTGCGGCGGTGCCTTCCCATCCAGGCCCGAAGGAACTGCGCTTCGCGGCTCGGTCAGTGGCATGCGCCCAAAAACTGTTCGCCTTACAGTCGCGCGGCGGCGACGGCTTTTCACCGTCTTCCCGTGCACGGAGTCTCGGGTGATGGTATACGGCGTGGAGCGATTCTCTCCGGCGCCGCTGGCAGAAGCCGCATGACAGCCCCTGCGAAGGTGAGAAATAAACTCGCTAGCGATCCCCTCGCAAAACAACCCGAGGACGGCCGCCTGGCCGCATTTCAACTTCGAGCGGCGCCGCAAAAACCTCTTCCAGCAATTCTCGCTCATAGACCTGAGCGGGCGTTCCGACACGCAAGCATTTCCCCTTGTGCAGCAGCACAATCCTGTCGGAAAACTCGGCGGCCAGATCGAGTTCGTGCGTGACGACCAAAACGGTATGCCGCGTTTCGTCGGCGAGCCGCCGCAATCGCTGCAACAATTCAACCTTGCCCCCGATGTCGAGGTGCTGGGTTGGCTCATCGAGCAACAGCAGCGACGGCTGCTGCGTGAGCGCGCGCGCCAGAATCACCCTCTGCTTCTCGCCGCCGGAAAGCTCGTGCATCCAACGGTCGCGCAGCGCCTCCGCGCCCACTTGCCCCAGCGAATTTCCTACCATCAAACAATCGTTATCGGATTCAAACCGCAACCGCCGGCCATGGGGATAGCGCCCCTGTAACACGTACTCCCAAACGCGCAGGGGAAACAACAACTCGCTCTCCTGCTGCACCAGCGCGATACGTTTCGCGCGCGTCCGCAGGTCAAGGGAGCCCACTTCCTCGCCATCCACCTCAACGCGGCCAGCCAAAGGCTTGGCCAGGCCGGCAAGCAACCGCAGCAGCGTGGACTTTCCGCTGGCATTGGGCCCAAGGATCGCTACCAGTTCGTGCGGATGTGCCTCAAAGCTTGCCGGGCCCAGCGTAAATGTCGGCGCAAAACGATCCGTCGGCGAATAGGCAAAACTCACTTGCTCCACTTTCAGCCGCACGCGGATCGTCCTGGTCGCAGCACCCGGCTGTGGTGTCGCCACCGCTGCGCGATTTTGTTCCGCGGCACTCACCGAACTCTCCGGCGCATCAGGTAGATAAACACGGGAGCCCCGGCAATCGCCGTCATGGCCCCCACGGGAAGCTCGGTGGGCGCGACGATGGTCCGGGCCAGCAGGTCCGCCGCCACGACAATAATGGCCCCACCGATTGCGGACGCGGGAATCAGCAGCCGGTAGTCGGTGCCGAAAAGCATGCGCATCACGTGCGGCACGAGCAGCCCCACGTATCCGATCGCGCCGCTCACCGAAACGGCCAGCCCGGTAAGAAGCGACGCCCCCACATACACCACGAATTTCACGCGGTTCACGTTGACGCCCAGGTGTCTTGCTTCCTGCTCTCCCGTCAGGATCAGGTTGAGGTCGGAAGAAGTGGTGTAAATCGACCCGGCCGCTACGATCAACACGAGGTAGAGCAACCGTAGGTCGACGGCGGGCGCCGAGGAAAGGTCGCCCATGAGCCAAAATGCCATCCCCCGCAAATCACGGCTGCTCAGGATCGTCATCAGGAACATAATCACTGCTGAAAGGAATGATGCCGTCACGATTCCCGCCAGCAGAAGTGTCGCGCTGTCGAGTTGCCTTCCCCGGCGCCCCAGAAAATAGACCGCTCCAATGGTTGCCGCCGCGCCCGCAAACGCCGCCACTTGCACCGCGCCCGGCGTGAACGGAAGCACGATGAGGCTCACAATCGCTCCGAGCGCTGCGCCACTTGAAACTCCCAGCACGTAGGGGTCTGCCAGCGGATTTCTCAGCAACGCCTGAAAACCAGCCCCCGCGGTCGAAAGTGCGGCCCCTACCAGGATTCCCAAGGCGATCCGCGGAAGCCGCAAGCCGAAGACCACAAGCGAAAACTCCATCGGAATCTGTTCTGCCCGCCCCAAGGCCCCGTTGAAGAGAGTCACCACGATGTCCCGCACGCCGATCGGGTAAGCGCCCATACGCAGCGAGATCACCACCAGCACAAACAACACGCCGAACAGCTGCGCGCACACGCCCAAGACTCTCGCAGGGGTCAGTGGGCGCATGAAACACAACCCTCTTTGGCCGCAACCAGGCGCGGCGATCGTCCGCCCCTCTCGCTATCGAAGCCTCCATTTGCACTCCGCAGCGAAAACGCTTCCCGATGAACCTCGCGCGCCAGTTGCTCGATGGCATCAATCATTCCCGGCGAGGGACGCGCCACTTCATCGCTCACGACAGCCACCTGCCCCAATTCCACCGCCCGCAAACCCTTCCAGCCGGCTCGCGCTCGCAAATCGGCAAGTTGCGTGGCCGCGTCTGCTGTGTGGTTGCTCGTGAACACGATGTAATCCGGCTGTAAGCGGACCACCTCCTCGAAACTGATACGAGGCCAATTTTGGTCGGACAAAACCACAGACTCCGCTCCCGCCCAACGCAGCGCGTCGGCAATAAAAGTACGCTGCCCGATACTGATCAGCGGTTCTTGCCACACCACGAACAGCACGTGCACAAGCGGCAATTCCCCAAGGCGCATTCGCAAAACATCAAGCCTGGCCTGCAACGGGACCACCAGAGCTTCTCCCTTTGCGCTTGCTCCCATCAGCTCCGACATTCGCCTCACCGACTCGAGCATTCCGCTCACCGTGTGCGGATTGCTGGCATATACAGCGATCCCAAGCCTTGCCAGCGCATCGACTGTCTCGCGCCGGTTAATTGACGTCGATGCCAGCACGAGGTCAGGGTGCAGCGCCACAATCGCTTCCAAACTCGGATTCAACGGCGCGCCAATGTGCGGTTTCCGCTTCGCCGCGGGTGGCGTTTCACAGTAATTCGTGTCGCCCGCGAGCTTATCTTCCAGGCCGAGCGCGTAAATCGTTTCCGTTAAGTCGGGAGCCAGGGTCACGATCCTGTTTACCTCCCGGGGAATCGCAACTTGCCTTCCCACTTCGTCGGTCACCACGCCGCCCGAACCTGCCTGCCTGCCGCCTTCTCTCACCGGCTGCAATGGCGCAGAACTAGCCGGTGCACCCGCCGAAAGCGCCAGCTGCAACGCGAGCGTTCCAGCCCCAAAATGACGTCGGCAAAATCCCCAGAACAACTCGCTCTCCCTTGTCCGGCCTGCAAATAAAAAAGCCTCGCGGATAGAACGAGGCGTATGGCCACACCCTCTCTCGCGAAGAGTGTCAGCTTCGACCAGCCCGGGAGCATATCCTGACTTTCGGCCTTCCCTAACTCTCCACAAAAGACGGGTGGGAACTTCGGACGCTGTTGCCCCATTCTTTCAAGAGCAGCCTTCCCTGTCCGTTCTGGCGGGACAAGTGGCAGGATCGATCTCAGCGCCGGCCGATCACAGTGGCGGGACCGTGGCCGATTTTCACGGCCTTCCAATCTCCCCGAGCCAGCTGAATTGTTTTCACGCAGAGTGTAAGCCGCGAGGGGCGGAGTGTCAAATTGCGAAGGGGGTTCTCTAGGTTGCCCCCCAAAGACCACGCAGACTCTGGAACTGAGCTCACACCGACAAATACATCGACCTTCTCATGGAAGGACCTTGGAAGCCCTTCAGGAGATAGACTATCCTCCGGGGATGTCACAGCAACTTCTATTGGTAGCGCGTGAACAGGCGGAGCGTTCTGAACCGGCAGCAAAAGACACCGATTCAGACAATCCTAACAAGGCGCCTAGAGAATGCTAGAGGCCTGCGTGGGAATTCCGCAACATCCTTTTCAAGGCGGGCCAGCACCAGGGCGCGGCAGCCCTAAAAATATCTCCAACGCATCCCCGATGAGGACCTTCGTCTCTTAGCGCAAATCGAGCTTTGCGCAGCCGTTGCTGGCCTCCAGAAAATCGCTGGCTCGATGGTTTGGCAACCATCGAAACGAAAGATGGCTTCTCCTGCCAGACGCGGCCAGGCATGCGGTCGAGCGTTACCCGGCATCCAACGCCCCCCATGCAAATGGATGCCGCGCACAAAGAGTCTCTGGACCTGCCAGTGCGGGCATCGTTGGAATACATTCAAAGGTCGTGGACTTTGCCCGACATGCCAGCATCAGTGGGAAGCCACTCAATGTCCCCCACGTGGAGCGAAATCTCCGCACACAGAATGGTACCTGGACCCCGCAGGAAATGAACCCCAAGACTAAACGCGTCGGTTTCATTCTGCATCGGATTCAAGTTTGAACCATTGACCGTGCGAGCAATAATGAACGTAGGAGACATAGCCCCCCAGATACCCATCATCTCCAATTCCCAAGTGATCAAGAGCCGGATATTCTGGCGGCTTCGTGACCCATTGGGAGCCTCCCGCTTCGGTAGGCCGAAGCGATTCCAGAATTTGCTGACGCCCGACTCGATTGATGCTGCGCAAGAACGTTGCATTCCCTTGACCGTCTCCGCTGAAATACTCGCCCTCTGCTGCTGAAGAGGAGCCTACCTCGGCAGAACAAGCTGTCGGTTTCCCCCAAAAAACGACGATGGCCATTTCATCCCCTTGGGCACAGAGGGCCGCCCAATCCATCTGGTGCTTTCGTGCAAACTCTCCGCGGATGACATTGTTCGGCTCCCGTACTTCCGGGCCTTGCGGGATCCTGCATCCACGCCGTTCAAGTTCTGCTCTGAATGCAGTCGGCAGTTCAGGAAAAGAAGACGGAGGCAGCAGGCGTGTGTCCCGCCGTTCAACGCGCAACGCCTCTTGCTGTCTTTTTTGCTGTGTTTCGAGTATCTGTTTCATCCGGAGCGAATGAGGGAAGGAAGGAAACGTTGTGCCGGAAGGCAATTCCGCCGGATTGAGCACGCGCGCCGTGCCATTGTCGAGAACGAAGTAAAACGTCAAGTCTCCTCGAATCTGCACGCGCGGTGGATGCTGGAACCTCCATTGGCTCACCGCGTCAAGAGCAGCCTGGCCGATCGCTCGGTCCGGCGCAACGACGACCTGCGGCTGTGTTACGCGGCCGTCGAGGCCGACTACAAATTCGATCACTGCGGGCCCTGAAATGCCTCGCTTTTGGTCTTCCTCTGGATAAATGGGCATGACCGCCGTGCGCGCCAGATGTCGAACCACGTCATCAGGCAACTCGATTTGCTCGGGTGGAGGCTGGAGTGGAAAATTTGGATGGAGTGGAAAATTTGGATGCGAAGTATTATTAGGAAAATGTGCCATTTCAGTTGGCGGACCCGCTAGCCCTATTGCTGGAACGAGCGTGCCGATAGAAATCCGTTTCGCGCTGAAGTGTGATGCGCCCGCAGCGCCATAGATTCCGTCCTCGCCGGGATCACCGCCTGGGCGAACCTGCACGTCACGGCTGAAAGTAATTTCGTCGCGGTTCATCTGGCCGGCGAACGTTATGGTGCGATCCCCATCCGGGCTCTTGCACTTGAAAGAAACCGCGTTCCCGTCAATCATGCCGTCATAGATTGCAGCGGGTGCCGTCAGCGTGGTGATTCGCCCACCGGCACGATTGGTTGGTGCCTGTGTCACAGTACCGGTCAGTTTGGTTCCGTCAGCGTGAAGCACCAGCGTCCACGGAGCATAGGCCACATCTTCTACTCTCCACGTACCGGTCGGTCCGTCAGTCTGACCCGCGGGCGGTCCAGCTTCCTGCGCACCCAATGCCAGCCCATTTCTTCCAGAAAGGAGCAGCAGAACGCAGCACGACACGACTCCTAGAGCTCGCATACACAACTCCGATTCTGCCAGCACCTTAACGCCAAGGGGCCATTCGGATC
Source organism: Candidatus Acidiferrales bacterium (assembly GCA_050015335.1). GTDB lineage: Bacteria > Acidobacteriota > Terriglobia > Acidiferrales > UBA7541 > Palsa-295. The sequence goes on from JBEKBP010000007.1 coordinate 72,813, forward strand.
AACTTGGAGTCGCACAATCCTGGCTGTTAACTCCCGGTTAGCACCTCTACCGCCAGGAAAGAAGTACGGTGCCTCTATCGGATCGTTCCCGATCAAGTGGATGAGATGAACCGCGCGGGACAGAAAGCAGACCGATGCCGTGTGGTCTTTGGGGGTTTAGGTAGATAACCCCGTCAAATGGCGAAGGCCCCTTGAGAAGAGATTCGGAAGGGCGGGCCTAGCGGTTCTTCCACTTCGGGGCGCGTTTCTCGACGAGAGCTCGCAAACCTTCCTGCGAATCTTCAAGATCTGCCAGTTCATTCAGGAATACCTTCATCGAGTTGCGCACGCCATCGCGCAAGGGCATACCCAGGCTGCCGAGAATGGCCTTTTTCGCCATCGTGAGCACCGGCCCCGATTGCGCCGTTACCTTCGCGATCACTTCGTCCACCTTGTTTTGAAGGTCATCGGCCGGAACAACCCAGTTGACGAGCCCCAGTTCCCGGGCCCGTTCGGCGCTCATCGTCTCGCCGGTGAGTACAAGCTCCAGAGCCAGCTTCGGACCGACGATGTACGGCAAGACGGCGGCCGCCAGCGGCGGGAAGACGCCAAGCCTGATTTCCGGCTGCGCAAACCGGGCCTTGGGAGTCGCAATGACCAGGTCACCCAGCGCGGCAAGCTCTGCGCCTCCGCCAAACGCCGGCCCATTGACGACCACCAGCACCGGCTTGGAGGTGTCGAGCATCGCCGAGAACGCCCCATGGAATGCATCGAGCAACTGGAAAACGCGCCGCTGCGTGTATTCGCCGAGTTCGATACCCCCGCAGAAGGCCTTGGCCGCAGAGTCGACCACGATGAGTTTAATCTCGCCGCGCTCGCTCACGGAACTGATCCCCGTGGCGATTTCGGCCAGCATTCGTTCGTTCAGCAGGTTGTGCTCGGGTCGGTCGAGCGTGAGATGCGCGACCTCGCCTTCGCTCCAAAACTTGACGAACTGAAACTCGTTGAGCTTCGGCGCTACGCACGTAAGGGTCCCGAGCAGGTGGTCGGCGGAACGGACTTCGTTAATCATTCCGATGGCTCCGAAGTCTAGAGCTTAGACCGTTTCCTCCCCGCCCGCTACCGCTGATCCGGCGCCCCACACCCAATCCGGCAAGCCCCCGCCGCGCCGAGCCGTATCGGGCGACATCGCCTTTGCGCAGCGTCCCCCTTGTGGTTTGCAAGGGTGGCCTCTGGCAAGGTCGCCGCGGGTCGGATGTAGGTTCTCTTCCTCCTTCTCACCACCCCGCAGTTCCGGTATTCTGCTGAACCTATGCTCGATTTGGGATATGTACGCGATCATCTGGACGCCATCGAGAAAATGGCCCTCGCTCGTGGCGTTACGATCGACCTTGCTCACTTTCGCGCGATCGACACGGAGCGCCGCCAGATCATCACGCAGACCGAACGCCTGAAAGCCGACCGCAACAAAACAAGTGACGAAATCGTCCGGTTCAAGAAGTCCGGCCAGGACGCGAGCGCCATTCTCGCGCGCATGAAGGAAGTATCCGAGGAAATCAAGCGGGATGACGAACGCATCGCGACGCTGGACGAAGCCTTAAAGAACTTCCTCTTGACTGTTCCGAACATGCCACACGCGAGCGTCCCGGTCGGCAAAAGCTCCGCCGACAACGTCGAGGTTCGCCGCTGGGGAGCTCCGCCCAAATTCGATTTCGTGCCCAGGCCTCATTGGGAAATCGGGGAAGCCACAGGCATTCTCGACTTGTCGGCGGCCGTGAAGATAGCCGGGGCGCGCTTCGCCGTTTACCAGGGTCTGGGAGCGCGCCTTGAGCGTGCCATCGCCAATTTCTTTCTGGACGTGCATACGCGCGAGCACGGTTACACGGAAATCCTGCCGCCGTTCCTCGTCAACACCGCTTCGCTCACGGGGGTGGGCCAACTGCCCAAATTCGCGGCCGAAATGTTCCATCTAGAAGGCACCGACCTCTGGCTCACTCCCACAGCCGAGGTCGAACTAACCAGCCTTCATCGCGACGAAACCCTCGATGCCTCCGCGCTTCCTCTCAAAGTCTGCGCCTGGACGGCGTGTTTCCGCGCCGAAGCGGGAGCCGCCGGCAAAGACACGCGAGGCATCAAGCGCCAGCACCAGTTCCAGAAGGTCGAACTCTTCCAGTTCACACGGCCCGAACAAAGCTACGACCAGCTGGAATCGCTTGTTGGAAATGTCGAAACGATTCTCCAGAAACTCGGACTCCATTACCGCGTGATGCAGCTTTGCACGGCGGATATGGGCTTCGCTTCGGCAAAAACGTATGACCTGGAAGTCTGGCTCCCTTCGAGCAACGAATTCATGGAAATTTCTTCCTGCTCGAACACGGAATCCTTCCAGGCGCGGCGGTCGGGTATTCGCTACAAACCAAAGGTCGGCAAGACTGAATTCGTGCACACCCTGAACGGTTCCGGACTGGCCGTCGGGCGCACCTGGATTGCGGTCGCCGAAAACTACCAGCAAGCCGATGGATCGATCCTCATCCCGGAAGCCCTGCGCCCCTACATGGGCACCGATCGCATCCCGGCTCGATAAACTGTCTATTTGAATTGATATTGGCAGGTTGACAGGCGGCGACCTCAATTCCCGGACACCGAATAGTGATACGCTCTTATGGCCGAACTTTTGGAGACGACAGCTCTGCGTTTTGGGGAGGATGATGCCCATGCGTGACAGCTCCACCCGACGACGCACACATACGATTCTGTGCTGTTTTGTCTACCTGGCGGCGTGCTCGGCTGCGTGGTCGCAGGATAAGGCGGCCAAGGACTATCCGGAGCAAGGCAAGGTCATTGCGCACACGGTTTCGGCCAAGACTACCTCTGCTGGTGTGCCCGTTTATCGCGTTGAGACCGAAACGAGGATTTACGAATTTGAAGGAAAGGATGAATCGAAATTGGCAGTCGGTGGCACGATTCCGTTTCGGATCGAGGGGGACTGGGCTTACGTCCGGCAGGGTGACAAGCAGGAGAAGTTCAGGGTTATTGACACGCAATTGAAAGACGACGATTAGCGATGTCTCCGGGGTTGGGCTGAAGGCTTCCTCCGCGTAGGTCAACCGCACGCCGAACAGAGATCTTTCGGGACGCCTGTCGGTTTGCGGCTCGGCTCGCGGCAGGACTTGACCACTTCGATTCTTCCGTCCGTGCGAAAAGAATACCGGGCGGTTGTCTCGCGGTCGCAGTTGCGCTCGAAACGGTTGGGGTAGCGGGCGATTTCATACCCGGGGGGGGCCGAGGTAGCGTTGCAGGTCAACGCGGTTTACCGTTCGGAGCGGGCCTGCAACCGGGCCTGCCACCCTTTGCCCGCGGCACCCATGCGATTCCGGTTGCCGCCAATGCGATTCCCATGCCGAGCCGCCACAGGCCCTCCGCGAGGGTGCGGTTCATTTGCATGCCGTTCCAGCTGCGCGACCGTGCTCACCTGCTTTTCTATTTAGACCAAGCTCCGCGCTCACAAGAATGACAAGAGCCCCCGTTGATTGGGCGGCCGCTTCCCCTCGCTTCCTGGCTCGATGGCGATTCTGTTTACTTCTTTTGATCGGGGATTTCATTCAGGAGCCCGCGCTGTAGCGGGTTCTTGTACACTACGGGCTAATTCAGGAGGAGGCCGGCGGTGACATACACGCAGTCAGAAGGACGCAGGCTGTTCCGCAGTAGCGGTATCCCGCGAATACTGAGCGCGCTGGTCCTGAGCTGGATTGCCGCGCATGGTGCGCTGGCGCAGAAGGTCACGGTGGAATTCGACCAGGCCGCCGATTTCAGCAAGTACCGGACGTTCGCGATTCGCGACGGACGATTGAACAGCGGGAATGCCGCTCTCAACAGCGAACTTGTCAGGAAGCAGATCAACGCCGATATCGAGCGCGGCCTTGCCGCCAAGGGTCTCACGGAGGTAACAACAGGACCGTCCGATCTAAACGTGCGGTACACGTTCGGATCAGCCCGCAAGGTGGAGACGGAGGCTTACCCGGCCGGATGGTACGGATGGGGAACGCGCATCGTGCGCGTGCCCTATGCCGAGGGTACGCTCGTGATCGATTTGCGCGATCCCACCACGCGGTCTCTGGTCTGGCGCGGAATTTCGAGCGAGGAAAAGTCGGATCCCACCCAGATTGAAGGAAAGCTCGATAAGATGGTAAAAAAAGCCCTGGATAAATATCCGCCCAAGAAGTAGCGGGGCAAGACGTGGCATACTAGCAGCGGCAGGCGTACGGCGAAGCGAGGAACTAAGAACATGCCGATCTACGAATATCTTTGCGACGATTGCGGCGAGCGCTATGAACTCATCATCCTGAATAAAAGCACCAAGGTGACCTGCCCTAACTGTGACAGCGGCAAAAACACCCTACAGCTCTCTGTTTTCGCGGCGCCCGCCAACGGCAGCAAGGCTTCCGGAGGTTCCGACGGCCCCGCTCCATCCCGCGGTTGTGGACCTTCCTGCGGCTGTCATTAGACAACCTCCATGCGAACCGCAACGTTGGCCACGGATCGATGGAGAGCAGCCGCATGGCGATGAGCCGGCCGCTCGCGCGCAGCGAGCACTCCGCAAATCATCCAGGCCATGACCTGTTCAGCGAGACGATCTACGGCCTGCTGTGCGCCGCGTGCCACAGCTACATCCTCATCGACAAGACGAATTGCCCCTCTACCTGCCGCGAACATGAAACCTGCCGCCAGGCCTACCTCTAAATCATGTGGTTCCCGTTCCCGGCTCGACTCTGGAAGAAGCTCTTTGCCGATGGAGGGCTGCGGGAACATAATAGCGCCCGCTCCATTCACGAACCCGCGAGAGGGTAGCGGGCCCGCAAGACCCGTTGCGGATCCGTCGTGAAACGATGGTGGGGGAATCACATGCGCAGCCTGAACCGTTGGTGGATTGCAGTTGCGGGTGTCTGCCTGCAAATGTCGTTGGGAGCGGCCTACGCCTGGAGTGTGTTTCGGATCCCGCTGGCGAAGGAGTTCGGCTGGACGATTTCGCAAATCACGATCACGTTCACAATCAGCTGGTTTTGCCTGGGATGCGCAGCCGTCCTCGGCGGTTTATGGCTGCATCGAAGCAGCCCGCGCGTGGTGGCCATGACGGCGGGCTTTCTCTGGGGCGCGGGTGTGTTCCTGGCAAGCTTTTCTGCGCACAGGCTTTGGTGGCTGTATCTCACCTATGGCGTGGTGGGGGGGATCGGGCTGGGAATGGGATACATCGTCCCCATTTCGGTGCTGGTGAAGTGGTTCCCGGATCGCAGGGGACTGATCACCGGAATTGCGGTGGCAGGATTTGGCACCGGGTCGCTGATCTCGGCGCCTGTGGCACACCGGCTGATCGACCGCGTCGGGGTGCTGACAACCTTTGCTTACCTGGGGATTGCGTACGCGATCGTCGCGATCACTTCGGCTTACTTTATGCAGCTTCCTCCGGAGGGGTGGGCGCCGAAAGGCTGGGCACCGTCGGCCGCGCAGATCTTGCAGCGCTGCGACCGTGACTACACGCTGGGCGAAGCTCTGGGAAAATGGCAATGGTGGGCGCTGTGCCTGCTGATGTCGATCAACACGATGGCCGGCTTGTCGATTGTTTCGCAGGCGGCCCCGATATTTCAGGAGATGGGGAGGGCAAGCGCGGCAGCCGCGGCGGGACTGGTGGGCATCATCAGCATTGGGAATGGGCTCGGGCGGATATTCTGGGCGTGGATTTCCGATGTGGCCACGCGAAAGAGCGCCTTCTTCCTGATGTATTTGGTGGAAGCCATTCTTTTCTGGACCTATCACCGCATCTCTTCGATCACGATTCTGGGGATTGCCACTTTTATCGTGGTGATGTGCTATGGGGGCGCCTACGGGATCACGCCAGCCTTTACGGCCGATTATTTTGGGCCGCGGCACGTCGGCCCTATCTTTGGATTGATGATGCTGCCGTGGGCGTTTGCCTCGGCGTTCGGGCCTTCTCTGTTTGCCTATCTGCGTCAAATCACCGGGGCATACACTCGGGGGCTCTATCTGATCGCGGGAATGATGACGGTGGCGCTGATCCTTCCCCTGCTCGTCTCGCCCCCGCACAGCCGCGATCCTCAGAAGACGGCGCAGCCCGAGGGTGCTTTCCTGGAGGCACTCGAGGCCAACGATTCCTCCTCGTAAGGCGAAGCCCTCCCATCCTCCATCCTGGGGAACCCCAGAGGGACGCATTTGGTCCCGGGCGCCTATGCTTGCGGTCTTGCGGCAAAAGATAGGCGGGCACACACTACGTCTTTTGAATTTGGAGGGCCTGGTCGAGGATGCGGTTGGCCACATCGAACTTCGACATTTTAGGCAGCTCAATGTCGCGGCCGTCGCGAAGAAACAGCGTAACGATATTGGTGTCGGTATCAAATCCAGCGCCCTGTTGCGTTACGTCGTTTGCGACAATCATATCGGCGCCCTTGCGGGCGAGCTTGGCTCGGGCGTTTTCGGCGATGTGGCCAGTCTCTGCAGCAAATCCGATGAGGATGCGCGAGCCTTGGTCGCGGCCGAGCTCGGCGAGAATATCGGGCGTGGGCTCCAACTCGAGAGTGAAACGATCATTGCCGCGCTGGAGCTTGCTGGCATGCGCCACGGCGGGACGATAATCGGCAACGGCGGCGGCCATGATGACGATGTGGGCTTCCGGCGCGTGGTCGCGCACAGCGCCGCGCATCTGTTCGGTCGTGATCACCGGGACCCACTCGACCGCTTCCGGCACCTTCAGATCCGTTGGTCCGCTGACAAGGGTGACTCGCGCGCCGCGTCGAACCGCGGCTTCGGCCACGGCATAACCCATCTTGCCGGAGGAGCGATTCGTCAAGAACCTTACCGGATCGAGCGCTTCGCGAGTGGGGCCTGCGGTAACCAGGATGGTCTTGCCGGCAAGATCGCGGCGCATGCCGAGAACATCGAAAACCTTTTGTGCGATGGCTTCGGTGGCCGCCAGACGGCCCGCACCGGTCATACCGCAGGCGAGATAGCCCTCATCGGGATCGACTACGTGGACCCCGCGCGCGCGCAGGGTTGCAAGATTGCCCTGTGTCGCGGGGTGCTCCCACATGTTGACGTTCATCGCCGGGGCCACCACCACCGGAGCCTTGGTGGCCAGATACAGCGTTCCCAGAAAATCCTCGGCAATGCCGTGCGCGAATTTGCCGAGAATGTCGGCTGTGGCAGGCGCAACCAGAAGAAGATCCATCCGCTGTGCGACGGCGATGTGCTCGATGGCGCTCTCGACGTTCGCGGGGCCGGACTGCTCGGCGCCAAACATCTCCGTGATTACTTTTTCGCCGGTGATGGCGGCGAAAGTGAGGGGTGTGATGAATTCCCGCGCGGCGCGAGTCATGACGACCTGCACGTCGAGCCTTTCCTGCTGGAGCCGGCGAACCAGTTCGGCGGCTTTATAGGCGGCGACCCCGCCGGTCACACCCAAGGCTATTTTCATCGCGGAACTCTATGAGGACATGCCCTTCAGCGAGAAGCGCCGCCGAGGTTACTTGCGTCGCTTGCCATCCTTTTCTTCGCCTTCGTCGCCCAGATCGGGCACTTCGTATTCAAGGAGCCCCCGCTGCAATTCCTCTTCGGCGATGCGAGACGTCTTGCGGGACCTCGGGTTTTCAAGCAGAGGCCGGCCCCCGATCATTAATTGCCGGGCACGGCGCGCTACAACGACGACATAGGCAAACTGGCTATCGGGTGCCTGTCTTAACACGGTCATGTCCAGGTCAGCCTCCAAAGGACTTCAGAATTTCGCGAATCCGTTCTTCATGTTGAGCTACACGACAGCGAGACGCAATGGCAATGGCCTGCAATTCACCACCCGCACGATCGAGATCGTCATTGATGACCGCATAGTCGTAACTGCCGTAGGTGAGCATCTCTTGCCGAGCGCGCTCGAGCCGCCGCCGAATTTCATCTTCTGAATCCTGCCCACGGTCGCGAATGCGCTTTTCGACATCCGCGCGGGAAGGAGCTAGAACGAAAATCGCAATCGCATCGGGCAGCTTCTGTTTTACCTGCAAGGCGCCTTGCACATCAATCTCAAGCACGAGATCTTTCTGCCGCGCCACCGCTTCGTCCAGCCATTTGCGCGGCGTGCCATACCAATTCTTTCCAAAAACCTGCGCGTACTCCAGGAATTCGCCCCGTTCGACCATCTGCTGAAATTCAGCTTCTGACACGAAATTGTACCACTTGCCGTCGCTTTCCGTCTTGCGCGCCGCACGGGTGGTAGCCGAAACCGATAGCATCGTGCCCGGAAGCTGCAAGAGCCTCTGCACGAGCGTAGATTTTCCGGAGCCGGACGGCCCGGAAACGATGAAGACCAGGGGTTGGGAAATCATTCGATGTTCTGGACCTGTTCCCGCAGTTTTTCTATTTCCGACTTGATTTCGAGCCCCAGCCGGGTGATTTCGAGTCCTTCGGCTTCGTTGCCGGGGGTTTTCGAAAGCAGGGTGTTGGTCTCGCGCTGCATTTCCTGAAGCAGGAAATCGAGTTTTTTGCCGGCATCGGAAATGCCGGTCAATAACGATTGAAACTGCCGTAGGTGGCTTGCCAGCCGCACCAGCTCTTCGGCCACATCGCTGCGTTCAGCGGCGATCGCGGCTTCCTGGGCAAGGCGGGCAGGATCAAGCTGCCCGTCACCGAGAAGCTCCCGTAAGCGCTGTTCGAGCCGCCGGGCGAAGGCCGGGCGCGCGCTCTCTGCGAGCGCCTTCACCCTCGCCGCGTGACTTGCAATGGTCCGCAAGCGGCTCGCCATTTCCTCGCGGAGGTGGCTTGCTTCCTGCTCGCGCATGCGATTCAGCTTGTCGAGCGCCTCCGACAAACATCGGGAGACAATCGCCTCGAGGCCCTCCCGTTGTTGCGCAAGCACGGCGCCGGGAGATCCGATCACGCCGGGAAGACGCAGAATCGAAGCGAGGTCGGGTTCCGCTTGGATGCCAAACTGCTTCCGCAGCCCATTGACGGCTCGCACGTAGGCTTCGGCAACGTCTTCGTTGACACCAACCGATGCGGGACCCGCGAGATCGTGATGGAGCGTGACGTCGAGGTGACCGCGATGGATGCGCTCGCGAACAATCCGGCGGATTTGAGGTTCCAGAGGCTCAAAACCCTCCGGCACGTGCAAGTGCAGATCGAGAAAGCGGTGATTCACGCTGCGTACCGAAACACGTAAGCTCCAACCGCTTTCGGCGGCGCACGCCTGAGCGTAACCCGTCATCGAGCGCATGGCTTTGTCGTCCCGCGGCGCGGGTGCCGATGTTTCGGGGGTGGATGGTGCGCTGGGCATCGTCACAGCGGGCCTGCTACTCGCGATGCGGGTTCTGCGTCGCGGAATTGAATATCGTACAACCTGGTGTAGATGCCTCCGCGAGCAAGAAGTTCCTCATGAGTGCCCCTCTCGCGAATCATTCCACTATCGAGCACGGCGATGGTAGTGGCGCGCCGTATGGTGGAGAGGCGGTGAGCAATCACGAATACGGTGCGGCCCGTCATGAGATTGTTCAGGGCATTTTGAACAAGCAACTCGGATTCTGAGTCGAGCTCGGAGGTGGCTTCGTCCAGGATCAGAATGGGGGCATCCTTCAGAAGAGCGCGGGCGATGGCGAGGCGCTGCCGCTGGCCCCCGGAAAGGCGCTGTCCGCGGTCGCCGATCATGGTCTGATAGCCGTGGGGCATCTCCAGGATGAAGTCATGAGCCAGGGCCGCCTGGGCCGCGGCAATCACCTTTTCTTCAGGCATGCCGGGCCGCCCGTAGCAAAGATTGTTCCAGATCGTATCGTTGAAGAGAATCGTTTCCTGAGTGACGATCGCCATCTGCTCGCGCAGGGAACGAAGCGTCACTTCGCGCAAGTCGACACCGTCAATCCGAACGCTGCCGGAGGTGGCGGCGTAGAAGCGGGGAAGAAGATTCACGAGGGTCGTTTTCCCCGCTCCGCTCGAACCGACGATCGCCACAACATCGCCCGCCGGAACACGCAGATCAATCCCCTTCAGGATCCGGGGACCACCGTCATACGCAAAGCTCGCGTCGTCAAACTCGATCGAACCCGCAAAGCGCGGCATCATTTTTGCGCCGGGCGCATCCAAGGTTTCTTCCGGCAGATCGATAAACGCGAAGACCTGCGTGGAAATTCCAATGGCCTGCAAGAAAAGCTGGTAGACGGTTCCGATACGCTTGATCGGCTCATAGGCCTTGAACAAGGCATAGGTGAATGCACCAAACAAACCGAGAGTCAGGCGGCCGCTCTTGATTTCGCCCCGGGCTGCCAGCAGGATCATCGAAATCACGACCGCACCCAGCAGGTCCATCAAGGGAGACGTGGCGGCCAGCGCGCGGACCCACCGCATATTCTCGCGTAGCAGGTGGCGGGCGGCCTCGCGGAACTTCCGAATTTCGAACCCTTCCATGCCGAAGGCCTTTACGACGCGATTGCCGCTAATGGTTTCATGAAGGATCTGACTGAGGTCGGCGAGGCGCGAACGGCTCCTTTCTGAGGACTTACGAATGCGCCGGCCGAATTTGCTGACGGGCCATGCGACCAGAGGAATCAAAAGGGCCGATCCGAGAGCCATTCTCCAGTCGATGATCGCAAGAACCATTACAAAAGCGACGAAACTGAACAGCTGGCGAAAGAGTTCCGCCATCCACTCCGAGAAGGCTCCGCGCATCTGCTCGATGTCGCTGATGACCGCCGACATCACGCGACCGACGGGATTGTTCTGGAAGAAGCCGACCGGCTGCTGGACCACCTTGGTGTAAACCTGATTTCGCAGATCGGTGATGCTGGCGAGGCCGACATATTGAATCAACGTGCTGCCGAAATATTCGGCGAGGCCCTTGATCAGGAACAAAAGCAGCATCGCGACAGCGAAGACAGACCAGACGTGGTGAATGCGGGACGGAACCAACGAGTTCAAATAGACGACGTGTGCGGTACCGGGGAAACGAAAAAGCTCAAGCTTCTGGACGGTGGACCGCGGATTCAGAATGATATCCAGGGCTGGCCGAATGGCGAACGCTACCAGGAAGTCGACCAGGCCCATCACCGCGATGAGAATGACCCCTGCAGCCAGCAGCGGAACATGAGGCACCAGAAACCCGAGCAGGCGCCCAATCTCATCGCGATCCTTCGCGCGCGGGGTGGCATCCGTATTGGGACTCGCAGGGCCGGGAGTCATGGATCGATCTCGTATGAATCGAATCTGCATAGACTATGCAGGAATAGGTAATCTTGCAAGGCGGTCGGCATAAAAAGCTTGCGGGTCAAGGCCGATCCCTTGTTTTGTCCCGATTCACTTCGCACGAAATCGCCCGTCAACCGGTCGTCTTCTCACGAGGCGGTTTTGTCCAAATCGCGGTGGACAACCTTGGTCGAATAGCCCCTCTTTTGCAAGCCGTGGCGGATGACCTCGGAAAGGGCTACCGATCGGTGGCGCCCGCCGGTGCAACCAAGAGCCACCGTGAGGTAGCTCTTCCCTTCCCGGATGTAGTGCGGAATCAAATAGGCCAGCAGGCTCTCGATGCGACGCAGGAACTGACCGGTCTGGGGAAAGGAGCGGATGTAGCGGGCGACACGCGGGTCCTTTCCCGTGAAGGGGCGGAGGCGCTGGACAAAGTGAGGATTGGGCAAAAAGCGAACATCAAAAACCAAGTCGGCGTCGGCGGGAACCCCGTAGCGAAACCCGAAACTCACGACCGAGATCATCAGCGGGTTGCGCCCAGGATTCTGAAAACGGTCGATGATGAACTGGCGCAGCTCGTGGACATTGAATTTCGTAGTGTCGATGACCACATCCGCGAGGCGCCGGATCGGTGCCATGCGGCGACGTTCCTCGTGAATGCCGTCTGCGATCGAACTGCCGTGCGCCAGGGGATGGGGACGGCGCGTTTCACTGAAGCGGCGGATCAGTGCGTCGTCGCTCGCTTCGCTGAAGACCAGGGTGACGGGATGCTCGCTGCGCAACCGGCGATACATCTTGGGCAGATTCTCAATCTGTTCGCCCTCGCGGGCGTCGACGAGAAGGGCAGCTCGGTCGATTTCTCCGCTTCCGCTTTCATAGAGCTCGCTGAAGGTGGGAATGAGCGCGACGGGAAGATTGTCCACGCAATAGAAGCCAAGGTCTTCGAAGGTATTGAGTATGGAGCCCTTGCCGGAACCGGACAGGCCTGTAAGCAGCACGAGTTGGCGCCCAGCACGTTTCCGGGCGGGTCGGGCCACGGGCGGCTTAAACCTTTACCCGGCGGCGATGTGTGCTGGGGATGCGCAGGTCTTCGCGATATTTGGCCACCGTTCGGCGCGTGACGTGGATGCCTTCGTCGCTGAGTTTCTTGGTGATCTGCTCGTCGGTGAGCGGATGCGAGGTGTCTTCCTCTTCGATCATTTGTTTGACGCGGCGTTTGAGAGAAGAAAGAGACATCTCGCTGCCCTGCGGGCCGTTCACGGATTCAGAGAAAAACGTACGAAGCTCGAGAACACCCTGCGGGGTGTGGACGTACTTGTTGGCGACGGCGCGGCTGACCGTCGAGGGGTGGACACCCACTTCCTCCGCGACTTCCTTGATCATCATGGGCTTCAGATGATCGGGGCCGTAATCGAGATAATCGGCCTGGCGGCGAAGAATGGAATTGCAGACGCGCACGATGGTGTGCTTCCGCTGTTCGATATTCTTCATGAGCTGAATCGCAGCCGTGAAACGCTCCTTGACATAGGTGCGCACATCGCGGTCGGCTGCGTCGCGAGCAAGGAGTCGGCGATAGGTCGGGCTCAGACGAAGCTGCGGGAGATCGTCATCGTTAATGAAGACCTGCCATTCCCCATCGACTTTCCGGAATTGCACATCGGGTTCGACCAGGCGAGGTTCCGTCTTGTTGTAGCGCAGGCCGGGTTTGGGGTCGAGCCGTTTGATCACCTCCACCGCGCGTTTCACGAGCTCGATGGGCCGGTTCAGCGTGCGCGCCACTTCCTTCAACTGATTGTTCTGCAAGAGCTTCAGGTGATCGGTGATGATCTGCTGGGCCAGTGTGTTCTGAGGATCGACAACCTTGAGCTGGATCAGCAGGCACTCCTGCAGTTCCCGGGCGGCGACGCCAGGGGGGTCAAATTCCTGGACCATGGTGAGCGCTTCTTCCACATCCTCCATGGAATAGTCGGCGGCCTGGGCGATTTCGTCGAGCGTGGCCGTCAGGTATCCGTTTTCGTCGAGGTTCCCGATAATCGATTCGGCGATCTTGCGGACTTCCTCGCTTGAAATACTGACGCTCAACTGCCACATCAGGTAGTCGGTGAGGCTGGCCGGGGAAGACAGAAATTTGTCGAACGACGGCTTTTCAATTTCTTCATGCTCACCGCTTGCGACCCGTTCGCTTCCCGTATCGAGGTATTGCCCGAAGAAAGAGCCGAAGTCGAACTCGTCGAACGGATTGGCCGCCGGCGTTTCAGGGAGCTTTTCCGTTTCTTTCTTGAGAAAAGCCTCGTCGGTATAGCTTTCAGCCGCCGTTCCCTCTTCGGCGACCTCTTCGAGAACGGGGTTGGCCATGATCTCCTGATTGATCATCTCGCGGAGTTCCAGCCGGTTCAGGGCCAGCACGCTGACCATCTGAACGAGCCCCGGAGTCAGAATCTGCTTTTGGGCGACGCGGAGATTGAGTTTGGGCGCGAGCCAATTCATAGCGTTCAGTTGAGACGGAAACCTTCTCCCAGATAGATGCGGCGAACGTCCGGGTTGGCGGAAAGCTCCGCCGGCGTTCCGGCGGCTAGAATCTTGCCACCCGTAATGATGTAAGCACGACTGGTCACGGCAAGGGTATCCCGCACGTTATGGTCGGTGACCAAAACGCCGATGCCTGCTGCACTCAAGTCCGCAATTATCTTCTGTATATCCACGACAGTTAAGGGGTCGATCCCCGCAAATGGCTCATCCAAGAGCACAAATGAGGGAGAAAGGACCAGCGAACGGGCGATCTCAAGCCGCCGGCGCTCACCTCCCGACAACACATACGCCCGGCTGTACCGTACCCCTTCCAGACCCATCTGTGCCAACAGTTCCTCGACGCGCTCTCGCCTCTGCTCCGGCGTCAAGGAGAGGGTCTCGAGCACCGCGAGGAGGTTTTCCTCCACCGTCATTTTTCGAAACACCGAAGGTTCCTGGGGAAGGTAGCTGATACCGCCGCGAGCTCTCAAATACATGGGGAGGTCGGTGATATCCTCGCCGTCTAACAAAACGCGCCCATAGTCGGGGCGGGCGAGACCGACCAGAATGTAAAACGTCGTTGTCTTCCCTGCGCCATTCGGTCCGAGCAGCCCTACTACCTCGCCCTGCCGAACCTCCAAAGTAACGTCATCGACAACTTTTCGTCCTCGGTAAGCCTTCCGCAATTCGGCGGCCTGGAGCTTCGACATGCTGGTTCATTTCTCAACCCGGTGTTTCGTCAGCGTGCGCAAACCTTCTTGCGAATCGATCAAAATCGTATCACTCGCCACAAAGAAGGTCAACGAACGCCCCGTGGTTGTGTCGCTTGCGGCATCAGTCAAGGTTGGTTGGCCACCAGAGAGTACGAATTTTTGGTCCGCGGCCGTGTATTCCGCCTGCTCGCCGGTGCCGCGGCGATCTCCCTGGCGAACGACAACTCTCCCTTGGGCTAGGACGCGGCTTAGCTGCTGACCCCCTGCGCCAGCCGGTTGGGTCGAGGAGTTGCCCGCCGGGGCCGTGGAATGAACGGGTTGCGCGCTCAAGGTGCCCGCCGGGGTCAGGAATACGTCCAAGGTTCGCGACTCGAGCGATCCCTGGCGGGAGGCAGCGGTTACACCACCCTCCAGATGCGCTTTTCCCTCATTGCTCCAGTAGGTCAACACCGGGGCGTGGATCTGCCACAGCGTAGGACCTGAAGAGGCGGCCGAGGCATTCGCCGGAGTACCCGCAAAAGAAGGACCCGAACCCGGGGTTTGGGGAAAGATCGCCACGACGTGGCCGGTCGCCTGCATCTTCTTTTCGTCTCGCCAAAACTCGATACGCTCGGCCTCAAGAACGGACTCACCCTGCCACAAACGTGCATGCCCCTGGTAGACGACATGTCCCGATGAAGCCGAGCCCGAAAGGGAATCGGCGGAAATATGGGCGGGGCCGGTACCGAGATTGACGGCGTCCTTGGAGGCGGAGGAGAAATAGGTGGAAACGACGCCGCCGGACCCGCGCAGGTCGCCCGATTGCTGATTGATGGCGGCCGAAGATGCCGTTGTGCGGCTCATCGAATCGGAGAGAATGGGCGAGCCTTCGAGCGAAATCATGCCGTTTGCGCGAGACATTTTCGCTCGCGCGGCAGTTGCCACACGGTCGGCTTGGCGAAATTGAACATTCCCCATCTCGTTGAGGGAATCCCATTGCCCGTCCGGCGCAAACGTTGCGACCAGCTCGGCAGAGGAGCTCATTTGCGGCACTCCACCGGTGACCTGCCGCCGGACACCGACGCCCGAATGGCCCAGCAGCTTCTCGAGCCGACCATTCGAATCAAATTGAGCGACGAATCTGTCAGCACTGAGGTCGGTAGTTTCGTTTCCCGATCTAGATTCGATTGCAGCGGGCGCGAGGGTTTTGGCGCTTTCGATTCGTTGTGACTCCGGGGTCAGGGCGGGCGGCCGTGATGCCACGCGGCTGGGCCCGCGAGCGGTACCAGAACCGTTTGAGAATGTGATGCGAACGGAGTCGGTTTTGAGCGAACGCGAGTCGCCGCCCTGCTTGGAATCGGCCATCACACCACCACTGGCGGTCATCTGGCGGACAAGATTGCCCTCGGGAAGCATCGCAAAATCAGCGCGAGCGGCCGAGAAATGATCCATGCCGGCGTTTGTCTGCCGTGCGCCGACAACGCGACCCTCGGCGACCAGGCCCTCCACCCAACCTTCCTGGCTAAGCGACGCCTGGAACCGCCTCGCGGCAACGCTGAATCTTCCGCCACTCTGGGCACCCTGAATCAGGGGACTGCCTTCGGCTACGGCCCTTTGGGCGCGATCGTTCGCATCAAGAGCGATGGAAATCCTGCCCGCCGATAATTCACGGTCTCCTTGCCGGACCGTGGCCGGACCGGCAAGGATAACCGTGTGTTCATTTCGACGGATTTCGAGGCTGCTGCCTACGGCGTTTACCGGCAAGCCGCCGGCCCGGTCGGAAGCATTCAGATCGAATTCGACCGACCGGTTCACGCGCACGGTCGCGTCGCGCGTGCTGTAGCTCACTCCGACGCCATGGCCCTTCCCCTGTGGGAATCGGAATTCGACAGGAGCCGCGGTCGAAGCTTCTCCCGTTTCGCGATTAAATGTGAGGTCGCTTGTCTTTAGCTGCATCGCCTGCCCGGCGGATTGGCCCGGCGGTGGATTGGCGCCCTGCAGGTCGATGCGGACTTCCCCCTGGCAGCGAATACCCCCGGACAAGGGTTCGTAGCTGCATGCGCGGGTGTGAATATTGTCGTTGCGGTTGCCTTCATGTCCATACACCGTGACCCACACGTCCTGGAGAAGCGCGCGGTTCTGGTCCTTGAACTGGGTGGCATGCGAGGCGCGAACGGTAAAAATGGTGCGGCCCTGCTCGACGTCGGAGTAGGAGAAATTGTCCGATTGCTGCTGGACCTCGGAAGGGACGGTGGCGGGCGAAGCTCGGCGCGCTCGCCTCCCGCGGATAGAACGCTCGAGATAAACTCCGGCGACAATGAGCGCGATCAGTCCAGCGCCCAACGCCGCCATTCGCGCATACCGCTCAGCTTCCTGATTACGCAATCAAATCCCCTCGCGGGAATCCACGCTGCCGTTGATCTGGCAACGGCGGTTGCCCGTCAACAGCCCCCATGGAGATTAGCAGCAAAGTATAGGTGAGTGGTTAGCGGCGAACAACTGCGGGCCTATTGGGAAATCGTGAAGGGGCGGGTCGCGGCCGCAGGCTTGCTGTCGCTGGGAAAGGCGAGCAATCGCAATCTGTTTTTGTTCGAAAGCGGGATTTCATTCAGCATGTGTCTAGCTTGCGGACGGTTTCCTCGCCCGCAACAGCAACGCTATCGCGGGTGGTGTTCTTGACGAAGTACATCGCTTCATCGGCAAGATGAAGAAGTTCCGCCTTGGTGCGCGAATCGGTGGGATAGGAAGCCACGCCGACGCTTGCCGTAATGTTGACCTTCAGGCCCGGTTCTTTCAGCCACACGGTCTCGCGAATCAGCTTGTGCAGCCGGTGAGCCACGCCGAGAGCATTTTCCTTCGAGGTCTGCGGCAGCAGCACGACAAATTCATCGCCGCCGTAACGGAATGCCAGGTCGATCATGCGGCATCTTTCCTTGATCGCCTCGCCAATCTCTGACAGCAACTTCGAGCCCATCAAGTGCCCATAGGTGTCGTTGATGGCCTTGAAGTGATCGAGATCGATGAATATCAGGGAGAACTCGAAGGCATAGCGATGAGAACGGTAGATCTCTGTATCGAGCATGAAATTCAAGTGCCGGGCATTGTAAAGGCTGGTGCAATCGTCGGTGATGGTGAGCTCGTGAATTCGTTGGACGTGGCGCGCGTTTTCGATGGCAATGGCGGCGTAGTCCGCCAGAGCCTCGAGCAAGGCGAGATCACGCTGGCTGAAGATGCCTTCCGGGCCAACGCAGTTGATCAGCTCGATGACGCCCAGGCATTGCTCGCGGAACCGCACCGGAACCGCCACGATCGATCGCGTTTCCATACGCGTCTTTTCGTCCACCTGCGCAAAGAAGCGGGAATCCTTGGTTGTGTCGGGAACCACCACCGCTTCACCCGATTGGGCCACCCAACCTGCCAGTCCCTGCCCCACTTTGATACGAACGTCCTTCAGCGCATCCGAGCCCCTGCCAGTGGCAATCTGAAAGTAGAGTTCGTTCTTATCCAGGTCCATCAGGAGCAGGGACCAAGTGTCGGGACGCAACACTTCGTTGATCTTTTCCATTATGGTGCGGAGAACCTGATCGAGCTGAAGCGAGGACGTGAGTGCCTTACCGAGCTCGTGGAATAGGCTGACCTCACCGCCTTCGGGCAGGTCCAGGGGACCGCTCGGATTGCGCCGTCTCTCGACGCCAGAAAAGGGCTTCTCGTCTGTAGCCCTTCGCAACACGTCGGGAACCGACGACTTCGCGTAGGTGGGCTTCTCGGCCAACATTGGCATTATAGTGAACCGTTTTCACTCCCCGCAATCCTCAAAGCAAACAAAGTGCCAAAAAACCAATGGCCCCAAGCTTTATTTCAGAAGAATTGCGCTGGCGATTGACACTCCGCTAGCCGACGCCTATATTTTTCATTGGTTTCGGATTCCGAGCGGATGTCGTCAACGTCTTTCGGCGAACACTTAAAACGCGAGCGGGAGTTGCGGGGCGTTTCTCTCGACGAGATCGCTGCAGCAACCCGCATTAAAACAAGTTTCCTTGAAGCCCTCGAAAACGGGCGCTGGAGCGAATTGCCCGGAGGAGCGTTCAATCGCGGATTCGTCCGGGCAACGGCGCGTTTTCTCGGCCTCGATGAAGACGGGATGGTCGCCGAATACGCGCTCGAGACGGGCGGCGAATCGCAAGCGAAGGTGCAGGTACAAGCCAGTGGAGCAATGCCGCGGGATTACCGGCCCGCGCTGGTCGCCGGCTCGGCCCTGCTGCTCCTTCTAATCGGGGGAGGGTGGTTCGCCCACCACGAAATTACAGTGCGCCGTCAGAAAAGAGCGGCGATGGCTGCGGGCACCCCCAACGCAACAGCGCCGGCCAGCAGCGGATTGGCCACGAATGCCCCCCAGCCAGTTTCCCCTGTGCCGAACACTCCGTCTGAGGCGAGTGCGAGCCAGCCTCCGGCGGCACCTGCGCCAATCGCCAAGCCCGAGCCTGCTGCGCCAGAACCGTTGGAGCTGAGGCTTGAAACCAGCAAAACAGCCCGGGTACAGGTGACAGGCGACGGTAAACTGCTGTTTAAAGGAAAGCTCCATTCCGATGACCCGAAGATTTTCCAAGCACGCGACGGATTCGAGGTAGCCGCAAGCGATGCGGGCGTCGTAAAGCTCCAGCTAGACGGCCGAGCCATCCCATTTAGTGGCACACCCGGACGGCACGGCAGTAGCATCTCGCTCAGTCGGAAGGATCTAAAGGCTCCAACCGATTCAGCGCACTAGCGCGAAGCCGCACGGTGCATCCTGCGCGCTGATGGCTTGCGATCTGGTTTCAGACCCCTTCAATAATCCGCACTTCCCTTTCGACCGGGCCTAGCGCCTTCAATGCCGCTTGGTAGGCCGCGCTCTCATAGGCGGCGATGGCCTTCTCCACGCTCTCGAACTCAATAATGACCGATCGCTGGCTCAGACCCGCTTCAAACGTCTTCACGGCAGGACCGCGCGCTACAAAACGACCGCCCGCGCCCTGAATGGCGATCGTGCCCTGCCTTGCGTATTCCGCGAGCCCGGCAGGGTTCGGAGCCGATCGATAGAAAGTGACCCAATATCCTTTGGCCATGGATTTCCTCCGGGGAATAAAAGCCCACAAATGGTAGTCGGAGTGGCGCGCGTGCGTCTACCAAATTCGCTTCGATGATCGAGCAACCCCTCCCGGCCGAGGAAGGGAAACGTGGAACATTGGACACCGGGGACCCGTGAGCCTGCCCGCCAGAGGCGCCCGCATGGGAAAATCGGGACATGTAACCGCGCCGCCGTCCTTCCGCGCGGGACCGCCTGAGAGGTCACCCATGTCAACGCTTACGTTAACTCAGCGCAGTTTGTTCAAGCCCGAGACCCTGGAAGAAAAGATGGCGGTCTGTGACGGAGAGCTATCGCTTCCCCCGCAAGACCGCGTGGAGGCACTGGCAATCCTGACTGCCGATCCGAATCCGTCGGTTGCCGAGCGTGCGCAGAGTGTGCTATTGGGCCAGCCAAGCGACTTCTTCATCAAGGCCCTGGAGCGGGCCGACTCCGACCCCCTGCTGTTTCGCTACTGCGAGCAGAACCTGGCCACGCGGCCTGGAATCGCTGACGGCCTGGCGAAGAACGTCGGCTTCCCCGCAGCGCGCCTTACGCCATTGGCGGCGCATCTGACCACGGCCGGCGTCCAAGCGCTGCTCGACAATCTGGAAAGGTTCTGCGAGGATCCCACGCTCGTCGAGGCGGTCATGCGGTCCTCGGCGGCCAGCGCGGAGCAGCGGATCCTTCTCGACGAAATGAAGAAGGGCGCCTTGTCACTGGCCGAAATCGAAGAGGCAGTGGCAGAAATCGAGCCGGACCCAGCCAGGCGCGAAACCCTGATGCAGCGGGTGGCCCACATGAGCGTGGGGCAGCGGCTCGGCCTGGCAATGAAAGGCGCTCGCACCGAGCGGCTCATGTTGATCCGCGATCCCAACAGGATGGTACAACGGGCCGTGCTGCAATCGCCCAAGCTGACCGATTCGGAGGTGGAGGGTTTTGCCGGCATGACGAATCTTTCCAAGGAGGTGCTGCGGGCGATCTCGTGTATGCGCATCTTTATGAAGAATTATACGATTGCGAAAAATCTTGTGAATAATCCGAAGACGCCGCTTGATGTGTCCCTGCACCTGTTTCCCCGTCTTACGGCCACCGACCTGGTAAAACTCACAACCAACAAGAACATTCCGGAAACACTGCGCAGCGCGGCCGCAAAACTTCACCGCAAACGCAAAATGGGAGATGAATAGCAGCGCTGGCGTTTCAGGAGGGGGCTCGCGGATCGGGTCCGCGGCGCCCCCCTTCAATTTGTGGAGGAGGAGGCTTTTGCCTCCTTCTTCTCGTCTTTCTTCTCTTTGGCTCTTTCCCCCTTGCCGATCTTTTCCCAGCGCTCGTCGAGCGATTCCTTGGTAAACAGCGAGGCCGGCAGACCCGTGTTGTAGTCACACTTGTCGAAGAAAATCTGGTAAATCTTGATGCCGTTGCGGTCGCGCTCGATCTGAAAAGGGGTTTGAATCCCGTTGATGGGATGGTAGTTGGAGAACAGCTCGATTTCTTCGATGACATTGCGGGTCTTGGGATCGCGGGTCTGAACCGTCTTCCGGATGGGAAGGTGGTTCTCCCGCGCAAAAGCGATGCGGATGGTGCGGTCATCGGCATCGACCATCTCAACCCAATCGACTTCGTGCAGGTCTACAATATCCAACCCCGCGTAGCGGAAAATCATGCCGTCTTCATGAACACGATTCTTCAGAATATTGAACAGATCCTTTCGGACATTGTCCTGAAAGCGGGCCAGGTCCGTAAAGGGCGCCTCCGAGACGCCGCCGCGGTCGAGGGTCCAACCCTTGTCTCCGTTATAGACATCGATAATGTTGCGCTTCGGAAGATTTTCGGTGCGATCCATGGTCGGCGGTTCCACATAATTGATGAACGTCTCGAAACCGTCGAGTTCGCCGGAGTGTCCGAACTGGCTGGCCCGGCCCGTGCAGGTCATATCGCGCACGTTCAGGTAGGCGGTCCCGCCCAACGCATCGATTCCCTGTTGGATCAGTCCCTTGGCCTTTGCCGCGCTTTCTTCGGGCATCAGGACCACAGTGTCCTGCCCCGATACCAATGGAACGGGAGCGAACACGGCCGCCAGGAACAGCGCGGCAATTCCAATGGGACGCCAGGTTATCCACACAGGACAGAACCTCCATTCATATGGATCACTTCACGCATAAGGGTGGTTGCCTGCTCAAAGGCCACAAAACGCATTCGACCGGCGATTTGCTGAGCGCCGGTCGGTCGCTTGAGAGAAATCGTCACAGCTACCTCTTTTGCCCTACGCTCGGACCGGTGATTTTCGTGCCGCTTCAATCAGGGTGCGAAACAAGTCCAGCGCCAGCGGGTCCCTATCGGCCATGCGCTCGGGGTGCCATTGCACGCCCACGATCCATGGGGCGGCGCCGGTCCACTCGACCGCTTCCACAACTTGATCGTCCGCGCGGGCGACAACCCGGAGATTTCGCCCCGGACTGAGAATCGACTGGTGATGCGAGCTATTAACCCGCGCTTTACGGGTGCCGGCAATCTGCGCGAGCTGCGATCCTTGCTCGATCTGAACCGGGTGGAAGGTTTCCGGCGCGCCAAGATCATCCTCCCACTCATGCTCGATACTGGCACCGACCTCGCTCGGTATGTCCTGAACCAGCGTTCCACCGAGAAAGACATTCAGGCTCTGGATGCCGTAGCAAATGGCAAGAACCGGCTTGCTCTGCGCGAGCGCGTGCTCCAGAAGCGCGAAGTCAGTTCGCTCGCGGTCCGGGTCAGAAGCATTCGACTGCGGATGCCGTGCGGCGCGAAAAAGAGATGGCTCTAGATCCGCCGGACTGCCGGACAATAAGACAGCATCAAGGGTTTGCGCGATGTGCTGCAGCTCCGCCCGAGAGCGACCCAAGGAGATCACTACCGGCTCACCCCCGGCGCGGCTCACTGCCGCCAGGTACTTCTCGACCTTGTCAAAGTCGCCCGTAAGCTCTTCCTTGCGAGTGCGATAGGGAACTCCCACGCGGGGCTTGGCTCTCACTTCGGGTTTCATAAACCGCCATCGTATCATCGCCACTCGGAAACCGACAACTGACCGGCCGTCGTGACCGGGCGGAACCAGCCGATTCAACAGGAGATTTCCAGTCTATCGCAGGCCGAGCCAAACAGTGGTCCGCGAACCGACTACAGGCCTTGACGCTGGCGAGGGGGCCTTTCGGGGCGGGTTCGTCTCTAGCCACCGATCGTAGTTCTGGCGAATTTGATCGACGTGATGGGGAATATGTCTTTCTTGCTGATCGAGCCAATGCTCGAGAAGCATTTCTACACCGTTGGCATCTTCAAGCGCATAGGACCAGGGCGATTCCGGGAGACTTATGAGAAGTTCATAAGTCATTTTCCGGAGGCGGCGCATAATTTCAAGTGCTTCGCGCGTGCTTTGGTGGAAGTAGCCCAGTGTATCGGTCCACCGGACCGCGTTCAATCGGGGGAATCGGGTGCGGGGTTCGGCAATGAAGGTGCGGCATTGCACGTAACCGCTCGCCTCGCTATCAGCAAGATGATGAATGATTTCGTGAATGCTCCAGCGGTCCGGGGACGGACGGTAGAGCCACATCTTCTTGGGAAGCTTCCGAAGCGCGGCAGTAAGCAAAGCGGGACCCCGTCCAAAAGACTCGAGCTTTTGCCTGCGATCGTCGATCGTCACGCCCCCCCTCCCGCCGTTACCTGTGACGCGCAAGCGCCAAAAAGGCTGCCTGCGAATTCTTAATAGTTCGCTATATTGCCAAATACCGCAAGAGATAAAACAATAACTTGGTTTGCTTCAGCTTAAAACAGCCAAATTGGAATTTTTGAGGTTTTCTCAGCTCCGGCGTGGAAACCGAATGCCGGTCTTCTACCGCGGATCGGTTCGCTTCGCCCAACGAGCGCGCAAGTCTCCCACGAGATAGAGCGAACCGGTGGCGAAAACGGCATCGTCCGGAGAAGCCATTGCGAGCGCGCGTTCGAGTGCATCCAAGGGGTCCCTTACAACCAGGAGATGAGCGGCGAGGTGCCCGGCGATCTCCTTGAGGACGGCGGCAGAAACGGCACGCGGCTGCCGAGGCTCAGTCAGAATGACGGTATCAGCCCAGGGAAACAGAATGCCTGCTATTTCGTCGACGGCCTTGTCGCGCATTGCGCCATAGACGAGCAAAATGCGGCGCCCCGCAAAATTTTCACGCCAGAAACCGAGCAATTCCCGCGCGCCGGCGGGATTGTGCGTTCCGTCGAGGTACACCGCGGGCCGGTTGCTGAGGCGCTCCAGGCGCCCGGGCCATCGCGCGGCGGCGATTCCTTGCGTGATCGCGTCGTCGCCGATCGGGAAGCCATGCTCGGCCAGAAGGCCAGCCGCTGTAGCAGCCGCAAGAGCATTGCGAATCTGGAAGCGGCCGGGTAGCGGAGGCTCGATCACGAGAGTGCGCTCCAAGTGCACCGGAGAAACAACGGCGCGGTAGCGCCCGTCGAGATCCTCGACTCGCACAATCCGCCAGCAAAGGTCTACTTCCCAGAGCCGTGCATCGAGTTCCTTGCACCGGCGAGCGATCACCGCACGCGCTTCCGGACGTTCGGCCGAACTCACCACCCACGCCCCAGGCTTGATGATTCCGGCCTTTTCTCCCGCGATTGCCTCGATCGAATTCCCGAGAAAATTCTCGTGGTCGAAATCAATGGGCGTGATCACGCAGACCTCGGGCCGCACGATATTGGTGGCGTCGAAGCGCCCGCCCAACCCTACTTCATGGACGGCGAGATCGACCCGATGCTCGGCGAAAGCCAGGAACGCCATCGCCGTGACGCATTCAAAAAAGCTCGGATGGGCCGCAAGCGCTCCCGAGGCCATGAGCTTTTCGATAGCGGCTTTCACCCGTGTCCAGACGGCGGCAAAATCCTCGTCCGAAATATCTCCGCCATCGACACGGATGCGCTCGTTGATTCGCTCAAGGTGCGGTGACGTATACAGACCGGTGCGAAAACCGGCCGTGCCGAGGATCGATGCAAGCATCGCTGCCGTCGAGCCTTTGCCGTTGGTGCCGGCGATATGCACGCACGGTGAGGCGAGCTGCGGATTTCCCAGGTCCGCGGCCAGAGTAGAGATCCTGTCCAGCCCGAATTTTTCCAAACGCGCCTGGCGCGGCGCCGCAAGCTCAAGGCCCAAGCGAAGAAGCCCCTGAACGGATTCGTCGTAGTTCATGGCTGCTACTGAAGGAAGAAATCGAGCGATCGGGCGATGTAGGGCTTCAAATCCCGGCGAGGCACAACCGCATCGAGGAAGCCGTGATCGAGCAGGAATTCCGCTCTTTGAAAGCCATCGGGCAGTTTCTGGCGAATCGTTTGTTCGATCACGCGCGGGCCCGCGAAGCCGATCAACGCGCCGGGCTCGGCAATATTCAAATCGCCCAGCATCGCATAGCTTGCAGTGACGCCGCCGGTGGTCGGATCGGTCAGCACCGAAATGTAAGGAAGCCGCGCTGCATCGAGCCGGCCAAGCGCCGCTGCAACCTTCGCAAGCTGCATCAGGCTCACGACGCCTTCCATCATGCGGGCCCCGCCCGAGCAAGAAACGATGATGAGCGGCTGGCCCTGCGCAACCGAGCGCTCCACAGCGCGCGCGGCCTTCTCGCCCACGACTGCGCCCATCGACCCGCCAATGAAGCCGAATTCCATCGAACAGCAGATAACCGACCTGCCGTTCAGAAGGCCTTCGGCGGTAATGATCGCGTCTTTCATGCCCAGCCTGTTGCGGGCGTCTTCCAGGCGTTTCTCATATGGCTTGGTATCGGTGAAGCGGAGCGGGTTACTCGACGCGAGATCGGCGTCATGCTCGATCCAACGCCCGTCATCGAGCAACAAGTCGAGGCGCCGCCGTGCGTCGAGGCGGAAATGATGCTCGCACTTGGGGCAAACTTCCCAGTTCGCTTCGAGGTCTTTCTTCCAGATGGTCAGGCGGCAGGAGCTGCATTTGATCCAGAGCCCCTCGGTGCGCACGCGGCGCTCATCGACGGGCGTCGGATTCTCGATGGGCTTTTTCTCGCGCTTGAACCAGGCCATGGCTAGTAATCGATCCCGCGCTGCGCGAGGATGCCTTTCGTGTAGGGATGCTTCACCTCGCGCATTTCAGTGACGAGGTCGGCGGCCTCGACGAGTTTCGGATGCGCGTTCCGCCCCGTGCAAATCACATGGACACGCTCGGGGCGTTTTTCCAGCGCCTCAATGACGGATCCAGGCTCAAGCATTTTGTAGCTGATCACATAGTTGATTTCGTCGAGTACGACGAGATCATATTTCTCGCTGTAAATCTGTTCGCGGCCAAACTCCCAGGCTTGTTCGCAAAGGCGGACATCCTCGGGATCGGTGTCGGCGCCCCCCACTTTCACGAAGCCTCGCCCCATGGGCCGGATTTCGAATGTGTCGTCACCGAGCATTTTGGCTGCGTCGAGCTCGCCGTAATGCCACGAGCCCTTGATAAATTGCACCATCAGCACGCGCAGTCCTTGCCCCACCGCCCGAAAGGCGGTGCCGAGCGCGCAAGTGGTCTTGCCCTTGCCCGGGCCGGTATAAACGATCAGCAATCCTTTTCCTTCCTGCATCGCGCTCCGTGAGAATGATTCTCCATAGTGGCTGCGCGAAATTGAAACGTCAAGGCGCTGTCTTTCATCGAGGACGACATGGAGGTGCCATCTTGAGGGATTTCCCTTTTCTGTCATTGTGGTGAACGGCTGCATACGTCGAGACACTCTGCGGTAGAGGAAGAAAACCCGTATGCCTGATGGTGTCGCTACTTTAGAGAGCCCAGGATCCAAGCTCCCGGAGGAATTCCTCGGCTTGGGTGATCTGCGACCGGGGCTCCCTTACCGCGGTCATGCGCCGCAGCGTCAAGCCGTCCTGCCACTGCGCCAAACGCAACGCAGCCAGGACCTGGCGGCCCTCAACGAAAAGATCTAGACAGATTGTCCCGGTAGGAGTCGACACGTAGATGTAGTAGACAGCTGGGACTGCCTCTATTGGGTCGAAGTTCTTGCGCCTGGGGGTCGGGCGTTAGGTTCGCGGTGCCCGCCCAAACCATTCCTAGGAGGATGACCGTCACGGCAGAGTGTTTTCCCAAATCCTTGATATCGAGTATTTCACCGAAGATCATTCTCGCGGTCTAGCCTTTGGCTTGGCGAATGGCGATCTAAACATCCCGCGGCGGTCCCGCGGTGTTTGCAAACGGATGAAGGACGCTAATATTTCACGGGGAGAGCCGCCACGCGAGAGTCGCGCTCAATCAAAGATCTTCAGGGGGCCTTGTCGCCAAAGGACGCGTGAGATCGCCCGTCCCGGACGGCCCCGTTCCCCCTCTGAGCTCTCCTCCCTCAACATCCCCGTGCGGAACTAAGTGAACGGATTTTCGTCCGCGCTTGGGCCGTAAATCGACGGCACAGGAATATCCAGCAATCGCAAATAGACGGAGAGCTGTCCACGATGGTGATACCAGTGGTTTAGCAGGATCGAGCGAAGCAGCGCGGCGCGCGGGACGGCGAAAACATCCTTGGTTCCCATTTTCAAGCGCCAGGTCGCGTCTGCTCTCTCCTGCGTCATTGCCTTCAGGCAATCTTCGGCGGCCCGAACGCTTTCATCGTGCGCCGCGAAGATTTCTCCCACGCTTTCCGGCTGCTTCGCGCCGAAGTTTGCCTGCGAAGCATCAAACTCGTCGGCCTGCGAGATTTTCGCAATGCCGCCGGGTACCTGGGCCATGTGCAGCGCAAGCTGGCCGATCGTCATGGACTTCTGGTGGGGTCTCCACGCAAGCTTGTTCTCGGGGATTCGTTCGAGCACTCGCCTTGTGGTCGCAGCTTCCTGTTGCATCTCGCCCAGCATCGCCTGACACATCGGTATCATTTCGTTTCTCCTTTTCCCTTCGTGATTCCGGCCCTCCCCGCAGGCCGCTGATGCTGATTACGATCTGGTATCACGTTTACTTCCGTTCGACAAGCTTTCCCGCATCGTAGCATCGCAGCGGTCGTGATGCCTGACCCAGGCCATCGAGTACGCGCCGAACCTTCTTCGTTGCGGCCCTTGGGCACCACGTCCATGAACTCCTCCAGCCCGCGTCCGTAGGTCGGATACGCGTGGAAGACTTCTCCGGCTCCGCCGCTGTTGCAGAACACACTCAGGCCTGGCCCTTCTTGCTGGGGGAAGGTCATCGTCTCGAAATTCTAAATTCTCCCCTTGGCCAGCTGCTCCTTGGCGAAGGAGGCGCCGTAATCGAGATTGAAATCGGCTCCGTTGGAGGATACCCATTTGAAGTGCCAGCCCATGCGTTTTCTAAAGGCTTCGAGTTGCGCCAGAGGAGCCCGTGAGACGAACGACGAACGTGACGTCGCGCGGTAGCAGATGGACTGCCGGCCCGTCGCAGTGCTCGCTCACGAACCGCTACACGAATACCTCCAAGGTAAGGGGGTCAGGAGTTTGCTCCCTGGTTTTCAAGGAAGCGGCGGGAAGCTTCCTGCCAGGGGAAGCAGGCGCGATGCTTCAGCGAGACCACTTCTGCACACGCCAGTTCTTGATTTCCGCCACATAAATATCTGCGCCGTCCGCCGAGACGGCAATCGCGTGCGGAAAATCGACCTCTCCGGGAGCTTTCCCGTAGTGGCTCAACTCTCCCAGGACCTTCCCATCGGTGCTCAACTTCGTGATGCGATCCCAGCCGCCGTCGCACATGTAGATGGCATTTTCCTGGGCCACGTAATACACATCCCAGGGCTGGCCCACGTCGGTCCATTTCGCGAGAAATTTGCCGTCACGGTCGAAGACCTGGACGCGCGAGTTGCCTCGGTCTGCCACATAGATCCGCCCCTGCGCGTCCATCGTGACGCCGTGCGGCAGCCTGAACTGTCCGTCGCCGTTGCCCGCCGTGCCGAATTGCCGGACATAGTGGCCCTCGTTGGTGAACTCCACGATGCGCGAGTTCCCGTAGCCGTCCGAAATGAGCATGTTGCCATTGGCCAGCGGCCAGAAGTTCGTCGGCCGGTTGAAGCCACTTTTGCTGTTGTTGCCGTTCGGGGAGCCTTGACGGTTGCCGAGAGTCATCAACAGGCGGCCTTCCGGACTGAATTTGAAGTTGATGCTGCCGTCGACATCACCCAGCCAGATGTTGCCGTTTACATCCACTTTCAGACCATGTGCGCCTTTGCCAATGTCCTGCGTCAAGCGAACGGTATCGCGATTCCAGGCCTGGAGCATTTTGCCATTCTTATCGAACTCCATCACGGGCCACGCGCCGCGATTCGCCACCCAGACGTTGCCGTGTTTATCGATGTCGACGCCCGTCGTCTCGCCGAAGTTGTAGCCCTTGGGCAGCGTCGGCCAGTTCGCCACCAGCTTGTGAGGGAGCTGGGGACCGTGCTGAAACTTTTTCAGTCCCTCGGCGATTTGATCCGGGTCGGTGCCATCGCGCAGTACTCGCGCGGGTGCTTCCGCGCTTTCAGCGCCTTCTGACTGCCCCGCCACCGCTGGCCCCGCGCTCTGCATCGCGAGGCAAACGAACACCGTGGAACATACAAACAGAATCGCCAGCAGCCGGTAACGTATCGCCTGATTCATATGATCTCCGTCACGATAAGGGGCCATAAAGCGGAGCGAATCTTAGGTGCGATACGCGACAAAGTCAAACACAAAGCCCCGGCCGCCCCGGCCGTCCGGGTGGTCAGCGATCCGCAACGAGCAGCGGATGGTGGGAGAAAAAGGCATGTTGGGGGGCAAGGTAACGCGTTTTCGGGCGAGGTAGCTCAGAATCGACAAGAGGGCTGATCGCTCGGGAGACGGAATCATATACTTGCTCTGCATGTGCTGGTGGCGAACCCGAAGCAGCAACTCCGTTATTTTAGGAAGCCTTTGCGAATCGCAATGCAACTGAATTCATGCAGTACCGCAAGCCGGTGGGCTTGGGACCGTCATCGAAAACGTGCCCGACATGGGAATCACACCTGCGGCAGGAAACGGCCGTCCGCTCCATACCAAAACTGCTATCCGGGGATTCGACTACGTTCTCCTTCGCAATAGGGGCCCAGAAGCTGGGCCAGCCGGTGCCGGATTCAAACTTCGTGTCGGAATCAAAAAGAGCGGTGCCGCAGCAGATGCAGCGGAATATGCCCTTCTCATGGACATTCAGAAGTTCCCCGGAGAAGGGCCTCTCCGTTCCCGCATGGCGCGTCACTTCAAACGAATCAGGGGATAGCTGCCTTTTCCAATCGGCATCGCTTTTCTGAACCTTTGACACCGTAACCACACCTTTACGCACTCCCGCGTCCGTGAATTCAACGATGGTTACCTGCGAAGGCTGGCCAGCGGGCGCAGCCTCAGCAAGCGGGGACCCGGCTTTCTGATAACGCCACCAGGCAAGTGCGGCCAGCGCAGCGCCGGACCCCACGACAAACGCCCTGCGACCCAATGGGCGATGAGAACGATCATTCTTCCAATCATTCTTCCCATTCGATTCAAACATCGCAGCCTCCCTCATTTAGAATCATCCAAACGTAAACGCGAACGCCTGTACGCCAGGATCAAGAAACTCGATTTGGTTAATCGGTCGAGACGGTATTGCTTCACGGAGCCATTTCCCCGGCCTCTCACATCCCCTCCACGGTCCTCCAGAGGTGCATTCCCATCGAGCAGCACGCGGAAGCGAACAGGCTTGCCGTCCTTCCCAGGCCCGACTACGAGATGTAAATCTCGAGCATGGAATCGGAAAACGATTTTCCCGGGTGCCGCCAGAAGCATGGCCCCTCGCCGCCCACATTCCAGTTGCCTGTCACCCCCCCTCGTTCACATCGAGCCGACCAGTCACAGTGTAGACAACCGACGCGTCCTGTTTGATCTTTTCCGGAGAAACGTAGCTCTGCTGCCGGGCCTATCCGATATAGGTTTCCGGTGACCGAACATCGCTGCGGTCTGGCGGTGCCTGTGCGCCAACAGCACATATTTTAACGCGATGCCCGCTGCCTTCAGTCCTGTGTTCTCCTTCAACAGTTGCGAAATCACCTCCTCGGACTCCTCGTATTCTCCTCCTCCGAAGTGGTGATAGCGAATCGTTCCACGCGCGTCTATAAAGTAGTGCGCAGGCCAGTATTCATTGTGGAATGCTTTCCAAGCCGCGTAGTTGCTGTCGATGGCAATCGGATAGTTAATTTTCAAGTCGCGTACAGCTTTCGAAACGTTCCTTTGGTCTTTTTCAAAAGCAAACTCGGCAGTATGCACGCCGATTACGACAAGGCCGTCCCTGTTGTATTTTTCCGCCCAGGCTGACAATCGTCAATATGCCACCTACAAATGCCAGCACGTACAAGAGCATTCAGCTACCCTCTATTTTATAGAGATGGCTGGAAGCAAAGAGTTTCGAGAACCTTGACCCAAACTGTACAAAGGTTCCCGTGCGCCAATAGTCGGAGTACGGTTACATCCATTACTACATTCCTTGCCAAGCAATGTATCATGAGCGGCTCGATACGTAGCATTATGACGACTGCAGTCGGAGTTAAGCGTACGAAGAAATAGAGTCGGCCAGTACCGTGAGCGGGACGGTTGGACAATCGGACGCGGCACGGAGGGTCCTCGTGCTCCAACATGCTGAGCGTGGGAACCTGGGAACGATGGAGGGCAGCTGGCGTGACATTTGAGTGCGTGCGTTTCCGGGCCAGCTGGTTCCCGATCGTGTTGACGGATCGGCCGGACTCATTGTCATGGGTGGCCCATGGGCGTGTATGACACGGATCGCTTTTCATTTCCCCTACAAGAAATGAGATTGATCGAAGCTTTTCTGAGGCTCGAAAAGCCAATACTCGGTGTGTGCCGGGGGGAGTCAGCTGCTGTCCTCAGCGCTTGGGGCGAGGGTTAGACAAAGACGACAGAAGGAAACCGGCTGGCTCCCCGGTCCCAACTAAAGCTCGGCGCGCTTAACCGAAGGGGGCCGTTGCAACGCATTGGCGCGACTCTTTTTTCGATGCTGGATCGAATTAGTCCAAGCCGCACACGTGCGCAAGGGCTCGAAACAGAAGTGGCCGCAGCGGCCGGGGGGAGTATAGACTCGCGTTCTGCGGACAGGAACCAGGACGTCAGGGCCCCATGTGATGCGCGGAGATGGGGCAAGCAACAGCTAACGAGAAACCGCAGCGCGATGGGAGAAGCTAGGTGATGATTCTGACTCTGCTCGATCCGGAACTGGGCGCGAACCGATTCGCTCTACTGTTTACTGGCGATGTCGGAAGTGGATTGGTTCTGGGCTTGGCAAATAGGGAACCTCTATAAAGAGAATGAGAAAGGGAATCCAAATGAAAATGATGCGGATGCTCGCCATGTTTGCAGTTCTAGTGATACCCGGCGTTGGCACTGTACTTGAGGCACAGACGCAACAGGCGGGGCCTCCATCAGTACCGGGGTTAACTCTGACCACGACAGCATTCGACGACGGATCAATAATTCCTCCCAAGTTTACCCAGGCAGTCCCCAATCCCATCTCCCCTGGGCTGCGATGGGCCAATGTTCCGGCAAATACGGTCAGCTTTGTTTTGATCATGCATGATCCGGACGGAGCACCGGGGAAAAAGCTCGAGGACGTTCTCCACTGGATGGTGTTCAATATTCCGGGGACCGCGCGTGAGCTCCCCGAAGACGTGCCGCCGACTCCCCAGCTGCCAGATGGGAGCATCCAGGCCAAGAACACGCGCGGAGCTGTAGGCTACAGAGGCCCGGGCGCCGGGGCGGCAGGCCCGTATCATCACTACACCCTGGAGCTATATGCCATCGATAGCAAGCTTGACTTGGGGCCGGACGCAATGCGCAACGACGTCCTCAAAGCGATCGATGGGCACATTCTAGGAAAGGCCGTGCTGGTGGGACGCTTTCACCGATAGCCTGTGTCCCTGGGCAGTTCGAATAGGAATTCCGCGACTGTAACTGTCGGTCGATTCATCGACAATTTCACGCCACCAAATCCAGAGGAGGATTTCAAGAGATGAAGCTGTTGCGAACCCTGATGATTTGCGCAGTTTTGTTCGGCAGTGTCCCCGGTTCAACGCGTGGAGGGCAAACGCCTGCGCCGCCGCTCTCCAAGCCGGGCTTCACCTTGACGTCGGCTTTCGACGATGGCGGAGTCATTCCTGCGAAATATACGCACTCCGTCCCCAATCCAATTTCGCCCAAACTCGACTGGACCAACGTTCCGGAGAATACGATCAGCTTTGTTCTGATCGTCCACGATCTGAACGTGACAGTCGAGAAGCGAACCGAAGACGCGCTGCACTGGGCGGCCTTCAACATTCCGGGGACCGCCACCGGTCTTCCCGAAAACGTGCCTGCCAGCCCGCAGCTGCCCGATGGAACGATCCAGCTCAAGGTCATCCGCGGACTGGTTGGTTACTTCGGTCCCGGAGCGCCTCCCGGGCCGTACCACCACTACAACTTCGATCTCTACGCGCTGGACACCAAGCTTGATCTCGGTCCCGATGCGACCCGGGCCGACATACTCAAAGCGATCGATGGACATATTTTGGGAAAGGCTGTATTGGTAGGTCGCTTCCACCGATAGCCCTCACTTTCGCAGTGAGGGGCATCCCCACGAGCGTGACGTGCTGGAGGTCGCGGTAGGTCCAGGTGTGACCAATCCGAGAAAGGAAATTGTGGAGACTCAGTCGGTCCCCAATCCAATCTCACCCAAGTTGGAATGGACCAACGCTGCTGCGAATACGGTCCGTTTTGCTTGGATCTTCCACGACCCAGAGGTGTCAATGCAGAAAAGGACGGACGACTTTCTGCGCCGGGGAGCTTTCAACATTCCAGGGACCGCGAGCGGACTTCCTGAAGGCGTGCCCCTATCGCGCAACTGCCGGTTACTTCGAGCCCGGAGCACGCCAACCGCAAGACAGCGGAGCCCCGAATCTCAGGGGCTCGAGATGTTTCTGGATGTGTTCTGGATGTTGCCTATGCCGTGTAAATCTGCCAAAAGCGACCCTGCTCGACCTGACCGACCTGAAGATTGACGGTTCTGGCGAATCAGCGTAAAAGTACTTTGCGAGAAGCATATGAACCGGGCGACTTTGTTTTCTCCCCGCAATGCAGCAAAGATACTGGGCATAAGTTACCCAACGCTAAAGCAATGGATCTACAAGAAAAAGCTTCGTTCCGTAAAGACGGCTGGAGGGCATCACCGGATTCCTGAATCAGAACTCGACCAGTTTTTGCACCGAGTTTCAGCACGCCTTCCAGTGAGAGAGCGCCGGGCGAACTTCCGCCGCATCAGCGGTCGCAATCAACTGGTCGGTCGGATTACCGAAATTAAGACAAGCGGCTTGCTGGCGCAGGTGAGTCTCTCGATCGGTGGGCAGCACATCACATCGATCATCACAGCTGACGCTGTTCGTGAAATGCGCTTGAAGGTTGGCGATACCGCCGCCGCGCTCATCAAGTCCACCGAAGTAATGATGGTCCGCGTGTAGCGAGTTCTCCGTCCCCCCGGTGGAGCTTGTACTATGCCCTCGCGTTCCACGATATCGCATTCAACTGGTTTGACATATCGCTGTCATCCGTATTAAAACATACACTCCTTGGGGACCTGGTTCTGGATTGTCGCACTGCAATTTGATGCAGGGGAATAAGACACAGGGGGGGGCGAAGATGCGGCGCGTGCTTCTCGTGGTTATGATTTTCTGGGCTTCCAGCGCTTTCGCACAGGTGTCGGCAACTCTTTACGGGATCGTCACGGATCCTTCCGGCGCGGCGGTGGGGGGCGCGGAGGTAACGGCAAAGGAAGTGGATACCGGTATCACCCGCACCGGTACGACCAATGATGCGGGCCGCTACGATCTTTTTGAGCTGCCGGTTGGTCGATATGAAGTCCACGTCAGAAAACAGGGATTTGCCGAGGAAGTCCGGACTGGAATTCAGCTGGTGGTAGGTCAAGAAGCGATTGTCAACTTGACGTTGCGCCTGGGGCAGGTCGAAGAGCAGGTAACGGTGAATGAAAACGCTCCGATCGTGAGCACCACGACGTCGGACATTTCGGGACTAGTGGGCGAACAGCAGGTCAAGGATCTGCCCCTCAATGGTCGGAGCTACGACTTGCTGATGCTCCTCAATCCCGGTGTAGTGAACTTCACCTTTGAGAAGACCGGAGGCATCGGAGTCTCCAATTCAACAACTGCCAATATGTTCGCTGTTTCGGGAAACCGGCCGCAGCAGAACCTTTTTCTGTTGAATGGCGTGGAGTTTACGGGCGCGGCCGAGAACAATATGACCCCCGGCGGCGCCAGCGGACAATTGCTGGGCATCGACGCGGTGAGGGAATTCAACATTCTGCTGGACGCCTACAGCGCCGAGTATGGCAAGAAGCCGGGTGGACAGGTCAGCATCGTCACGCAGTCGGGCACCAACCAGTGGCACGGCTCGATATTTGAGTTTTTGCGCAACAATGACTTCGATTCACGCAACTACTTCGACGCCGGTGCTTCCGCGCCTCCGTTTCAGAGGAATCAATTGGGCGCCTCGATGGGAGGCCCCATCCAGAAGGACAAAACATTCATCTTCGCCAACTACGAGGGATTCCGCCAGAATCTGCATGAGACCTCCGTGGCACTGGTTCCCGACGCGCAGGCAAGACTGGACGCCGCTGCCGTTGTCAAGAACATGGGATTGCTGAACCTCTGGCCGATAGCCCCGGCGGGAGCTCCCGATTTCAAGGTTACAGCCGCTGGTGATGGAGTCGCCCAAGTACTCAGCAGTCCTTTACAGACGATCCGCGAGGACTTCGGGACGGTGCGCCTCGACCATGTGTTCTCCAACCGGGATTCTGGCGGCGCGATCTATACCATCGACGACGGCAACTCAAACACCGCAACCATAGCTGATCCTTACAGCACGGATTTGCTGAGCCTGCGGGAGCAGGTGCTAAGCTTGCAGGAAACGCACGTTTTCTCGCCGACGGTGCTCAACACGTTCCGCTTTGGCTTCTCTCGCGCGGGGTATTTCTTTGCGGGCGAGCCGACTCCCGGCACTCCGGCTGCCACCGTTTCGGGCTTCCTAGCAGGACTCCCGGTAGGAGCGGTGGTGGTGGGCGGCAGCCAGGCGTCCAATCCGCAGGCGCAGCTGGGCCTTGCGGGAAGCAACAACGGCAGCAATCTGCACATCGCTCGTAATCTGTTCACATTCGCAGACAATGTCGAGGTCACCAAAGGGCGGCACCAGGTTCGAGGCGGCGTTTGGTTCCAGCCGTTCCAATCCAACGAGACGATCGCGCTCAGCCAGTACGGACAGATGACCTTCACCGGCCTTCCTACCCTGCTGACCGGCACTGCCAGCTTCCTGTATGACCCCACGCCAACGGAAATGAACTGGCGCTCGTTTTTCGGAGCTTTGTACGGCGAAGACGTGATCCGCGTACGTTCCAATTTGAGTGTGTCGCTGGGTTTCCGCGGCGAATTCAGCTCAGGATGGAACGAAGCGAACGGGCGGGCCGCCAACTATGCGCTGAACGGTTCGGGAGTCCCTATATGCGCGTCCCAACCCGCCGCGAACGTGTGCTTGCCGCAGGTCGGAAGCTCCCTGTTCTCGAAGAACCTCGCGAAATTCCTGCCACAGCCGCGCATCGCGATCGCCTGGAGTCCGCTCAATGCCAAAACAACGGTGCGCGCCGCCTTTGGTATGTACAACGACCTGCAGGACGCGTTGGGCTACCGCGCAGATCAGAATGCACCGTTCAACCCGACCTATAACATCGGCGCCACCAGCATTTCCACGATCTTTGCTGGAGGCAACCCCATCCAGCGCAGCGCACCTCCGCCGGCAAGTGCATTATTGGTGCCGGGCGGGGTTCAACCCAACCTGTCGCCCCCCACCCTTATCTCGTACTCGCTCAAGATCGAGCGGGCGCTTTCAACCAACACGTCTCTCAGCGTTGGCTACGTGGGAAGCCATGGCTATCACGAAATCATCGGGGCGGACGCCAATGTGCCCGCTCCCGTTGTCTGTCCGGCATCCCCCTGCCCCGCTACGTTCCCCACGACCCTCAACCCGATAACCGGTTTGCCCCTGTATGGAGCTTTGGCAGGGCAGCCGGTTCCGGCGGGGACGTATTTCAATCCTACGAGCACCAAGCCGAACACCGCGCTCGCCAATACGTGGACGTGGTATTCCAGGGGCGTCAGCGCCTACAATGCGCTGCAGGTGGACCTCAATCATCGCTTTAGCGGGGGGCTTTTGCTTCGAGGAGTGTATACGTGGTCGAAGGCTCTCGATGACGGGGATTCCCTCAACGCCACGGCGGCGAACAACGCCGTGGCCGTGCTCTCAAATCCCTATAACCCGCGGGCAGACTGGGGCCTGGCAACCTACGATGTTCGCAACGCGGCTGCGGTGAACGTCAGCTATGCGCTGCCAATAGGCCGTGGAAGGCCGTTTCTAAGTGGCATGGACGGCGTTGCGAACGGCGTTGTGAGTGGTTGGACGGTGAACTCGATCGTTAGCTTGCAGGCGGGATTCCCGTTCACGCCGCAGCTCAGTTACAACCCGGCAAACAACGGCGATACGCGCAACCCGGTGCGTCCGTTTCTCAATCCCGCGTTTTCGGGACCGGTGGTGCTTGGAAATCCGAGCGAGTGGTTCAATCCGAATGCCTTCATCGCGCCACCAAGCAACAGCGGTTTCTACGGAAATTTGGGCAGAGATACCTACATAGGTCCGGGGCTTGCCACGTGGGATTTCTCTGTGTTCAAGGATACGCGCGTAAGAGAGAAAATGAACGTCGAGTTCCGGGCGGAAATCTTCAATATCTTGAACCGCGCCAATTTCAACACCCCGAGTCTGATCAGCTACGTGTTGGAGGCTCCTCCGAACACGACCGTTCCCGAGCAATCACCGACGGCGGGACAAGTTACGAGCACGTCGACGTCATCGCGGCAGATTCAGTTCGGACTGAAACTACTCTGGTAAGACACAATGCCACCTCGATTGCTCCGATGCCGACTGCTTCTCCTGCTCGCTGCAATTCTCGCTGGAAGCACGTTCGTGCCCATAAGCAGGGCGCAAACTGCGAAGCACGACATCACTGTATCGGCGGCGGTCAGCCTGAAAGATGCATTGGATGAGGCCGCCGCGCTCTACCGTTCGCAAAAGCCCGGGACAGTCGTCCACTTCAATTTAGGTGGCTCGGGAACATTGCGGCGCCAGATCGAGGAAGGCGCACCCGTGGATATCTTCATCTCGGCTGCGTCTGAGGAGATGGACAAACTCGAATCGCAGAATCTGCTGCTGCTGGGAACGCGAAAAAATCTGGCAAGAAATCGCGTGGTTCTGATTGTTCCAGCCGGCGAAGTTGGTATCAAAAGCTTCCAGGACTTGGCGAAGCTCGAAGTGAGACATATCGCGATCGGCGAGCCCCAAACAGTTCCCGCCGGAATGTATGCGCGGGAGATTCTCACTCATCTCAGCCTGTACGACCAACTGAAGCCGAAATTCGTTCTAACCAAGGACGTTCGCCAAGTCCTCACCTACGTCGCAACAGGAAACGTGGACGCGGGCATCGTCTATGCGACCGATGCGCGGATGTCTTCCAAAGTTAAAGTCGTCGCGGATGCTCCGGAAGGATCTCACTCGCCCGTAATCTATCCGGTCGCAATCATAAAGGCGTCTCGCAATCCTGCCGGCGCAAAAGAGTTCGAGGCTTTTCTGCAGGGTGCTCAGGCTCGCGCCGTTTTTGAGAAGTACGGTTTCGCCCCGGTAGATCGATGAGGCCCGAGTCGAAAGCCCTTCTGGGTCAGAGATAATGGACAGAGAACGCGAGCTATGCGGGCGTAGACGGAGGCGCTATAGGGAACGGGCACGGCGCTACTGGGGAACGCTCACCACCTTGATTGACTGGAGCATTCGGACCCAGCGGGCCGGTCGTTTGTCGTGTGGGACGACCAATCGTAACGGTCCAAGTTTGCCGCCTAGGGGTGCTCCGTTCACTGTGTCTGCGACAATGACTTCCGACTCCTCGAAATCGGAGTCCAGCTCAGCAAGGGAAAAAGTCACGCGATATCCGTCTGACCCCTCAGCTAAAACGTACGTCGCCATAGCTGCCCCTCGGAGTTGCGAGCCTTGGGATACACCCGCTTGCTTCAGCAATGTCGCAAGAGCTACTCCTTCATACACTTCTTCGCTGTTATCTTGGTGCTCATTCTTGGCTTTAACCGTGGTGCGCGGTTGCCTCCGCAAATCGTCCAGCGAGAGAGAAAGAGGCTTGGGGACATCCCCGGTAACGATCAGCCGAGCAGAACTCACAGCTGCTTGCCCCAGTGCACACGGGCAATATATGCACGCAAGCAGGAGTGCAAATTGAATGATTACGTGAAGGCGAGACCGACCTATGAAGCCGTGCATGTTAGTCCTTCTGGAGCATCACCTCTGTGGATTTGATCACAGCGGCAACCGTGTCACCGATTTTCAATTCCATTTCTTCGGCGCTCCGTCGGGTTATTACACTGTCGATGATGTTGTCCCCGACGACTCTAACCACAACATGAGCCATCACACTCCCGAGGGTGAGCTCCTCGACCTTGCCGACCAGGTGATTGCGTGCGGAGAGTTTCATCGCGTGGATGATATCTCGGCCTTAACGGGGTGTCGAGCTCGTAAATAAGGCCAGAGACAGAGCGGCCGACGTGCTCTGTCACAAGCTGTTTCTGATTGCTTTCGCTGCGGGATGGGAGAGCTGAATGTTTGCAACGGTTTTGCAGGTATGGCGATGGGGGAGACGGGGCTCGTCTTCTAATTCATCCTGGCCCAATTCATCCAGGCCCGCTGCATGGAATGCAACTTCGTGTTATATAGGGACAATCTGTAAGAGCTGTTGGGGCGAGCTTGTGCACGGAGTTCGCTCCTTGTAAAAATGGTCGCTAGGGAGGATGCCATCATGGTCACAATAGGGAAGAGCGTTGGGAGCAAAGTAAGGGTTACGATCGGTTTTCTTGCGGTTTTGGGCTTGTCGACATTTTTAATGTTTCCCTCACTCAAGGCCCAGAATTCCCGGTTTCACGATGCGCCTGCCTCCGCCGACCAATCGACAAATCCATATGGAAGCCAGAGAAGCGCTGCTGAGGCCGGAGCGAAGCTCTATGCGACCAACTGCGCTGGTTGCCACGGACAAAGCGGCCTGGGGACTGGGAACATCCCGGCTTTGGCCGGAGGCCCCGCGCAGTCGGCCAACGACGGCGAACTTTTTTGGTTCATCACCAATGGCGATCTGAACAACGGCATGCCTTCCTGGAAGCAGCTTTCGGACCAGGAGCGCTGGCAGCTGGTAACACTCATCAAATCGAGCTCGTGGTCTTTGGTCCAGGGTCCCGCGAGTGCCCCACCCGCACCGGGCAAAATCACAGCCCCACCGCCCACGCCTCCTTTCACCGATTTCCGCTATGAGAATCCGGGGACCGTCCGGAAGATCACAGTCCAAGATCTACCCGCGCCATACGCGACGACCTCATCTTCGAATCATCCCGTGGTAGTCTCCCGGCCCCCCGATGCGTGGCCTAAAGGCCCTGCAGGTTTTAAGGTCGACTTGTACGCAACCGGATTGAATAATCCGCGCACGATCCGTAGAGCTCCGAATGGAGATTCCTTCGTCGCCGAAGGTATGGCCGGTGACATCAAGGTGTTTCGTGGCATCACTTCGGATTCAAGGCCCGAGCAGGTGGAAGTGTTCGTGAGCGGCCTCAATCGTCCCTATGGAATTGCCTTTTATCCGCCAGGGAAGGATCCGAAATGGGTTTACATCGGTGATACGGACGCGGTTATCCGCTTTCCCTATCAGAACGGTGATTTGAAAGCCCGCGGCGCCGCCGAGCACATTGTGGACCTTCCGCCCGGCGGACATTGGACACGAAGTGTGCAATTCTCCATAGATGGCAAAAGAATGTTTGTCTCTGTCGGTTCGGCATCGAACATAGACGATCCCGATACCCATCCAGCCGAGAAGAATCGCGCCGACATCCTCTCGTTCAATCCCGACGGTTCAGATTTGAAGGTCTATGCCTACGGAATCCGCAACTCCGGCGGGGGACTCGCAGTGGACCCCAAGACCGGCGATCTATGGTGCTCGACGAATGAGCGTGATGCTTTGGGCGATAATCTTGTTCCCGATTACATCACGCACGTGACCGAGGGCGGATTCTACGGCTGGCCGTGGTGGTACATGGGAGGTCATCAGGACCCGCGCCACATGGGTGCCCACCCCGAGTTGCGAGATAAAGTGATCACTCCAGACGTCGTTTTGCAGCCACACAATGCATCCTTGGGGATCACGTTCTACGACGGCAAGCAATTTCCAAAGCAGTTCGACGACGACATTTTTGCTTCCGAGCACGGTTCGTGGAATAAGTCGGTGCGGGTCGGATACGAAGTCATTCGTATCCCGCGACACCAGACGGGCAAGGCTTCCGGCGAATACGAGGACTTCCTCACCGGCTTTGTTCTAGACAACGGCCAAGCCTGGGGTCGGCCGGTCGGAGTTGCCGTCGCTCAGGATGGATCTCTGCTCGTGAGTGACGACGGATCCAATTCGATTTGGCGGGTAAGCTACACTGGCAAATAGTATTGATGGCCCCCATTGGCCATCGTCTAGGTACGTGTTTCGAGCGTCGAAAAGAGGCGCCTTTGATATCGGTGCGAGTCGGTCTTAAGGACAATGCTCGCGACCCAGCAGTAGCAAGTCAATCATCGTTCGGGTCCCAGCCTGCTTACCTCTTCGTCGCTTCAGTGCCTCCCAGAAGTGATCGAAGCCGGCTCTGGCCAGCACCCTTGCGCCCGCCGCTGCTCGAGCGC
Source organism: Candidatus Acidiferrales bacterium (assembly GCA_050015335.1). GTDB lineage: Bacteria > Acidobacteriota > Terriglobia > Acidiferrales > UBA7541 > Palsa-295. The sequence goes on from JBEKBP010000007.1 coordinate 114,150, forward strand.
AACCTGATTCGACTGGTCGCTTAATCACCGAGAGGCTCCCCCCCTTATTCTTTCGGGTTGGGCTTCCCTTCACCGGTAGTAATCAAGCTCCATAGACTGCCGTTTATGTAGGAGCCCCATGCGTTTGAACAGACATCGAAACATTCGTACTCGGGAACCAAACCCCGGTGAGTGAACCGAACCTCCGTTCTATTGCCTTTTCTCGAGACCTCAAAAATAACATCCGTGCCTTTCCACTCGTTCTTGTCTTTGGTGAAATTGAAACGGTTGTCCAAGACGTGCCAAACCACTTTCTTGCCGGGAATAAGTTCCGCTATTTTGATTTTGCAAGAGTGGATGTCTTTGTAGCTGTATGTAAACTCATCCCCGAGTTTTTCGGTTCCGCCTTCGATATTTTCTGACCACCATCCACGGACATTATTGATTGCATCGAAGGCTTCTCCCGGAGTTCTCTCTACGGAAATTACAGCGGTGAAATCTTGATTGTTCATGACTCGCTCCTCTATCGCTTCTCTCTCTCCCCCCCCAATGGGGCGGGCTACGGCTTTATTGACCATTCTTGTTTTTCATCGTTGGCCGCCCTTTACCACGGGCTCGGCTGAGCTTTACCCGTGGTGATCAGTTTGCGCAAATTGCCGTTTATGAGCATGCCCCATGCGTTCGAACAGTTGTTGTAGCATTCATACGCCGGTACCAAGCCCACGTGCCTGAAGCGGACCTCGGTCTTGTCGCCTTTTTCAGCGATCTCAAAAACAATGTCGGTGCCCCTCCACTCGCTGTTGTCTTTTACAAAGCCAAGGTGGGCGTCCATCACATGCCAAACGACTTTCCTGCCGGGAATAAGCTCCGTTATCTTTTGTTTGGAACGGTGCACGTCTTGGACACGGTATGTGAACTCGGCACCGAGTTTGCTGGTATGGCCCTGGATTTCTCCTGACCACCATGCCCGGACGTCGTTGATGGCATGGAAGACTTCGTCAGGCGATTGGTCTACCGTAAAGGAAGTTGTGTAACTTTCAGTCTTCATCCTCTGATCTCCTCTTCTTTCATTTCCGCCGTTGCATTCGCAACGTCATCCGACATTCGCTACGCTCTCGGGCGCGAAACCCGCGAACTGGCGCTCGAGCGCCTTGACCACTCCATTGCGCCAGCCCTCGGCGATGGACGCGGACGCAGGATCGGGGAAGATATCCTCTTCACCTTTTTCCAACCCGTCGAAGATACGTTGCGCCGCGGACTCAGGCGAGGCCTTCGGTATATTGAAGCCACGGTTCATATCTGTGTCGATGGGGCCTAGGACGACGGCATGAACCGATACGCCTTGGCCGGCCAAGAGCGCTCTCAGTGACTGCGTCATGCTGAACGCGGCCGCCTTCGAAATGGAGTAGGAGGGTATGACCGGCAAGGCAGCGAGCCCCACCAATGACAGGTTGTTGACGATGGCTCCCTTGGAGCGTCTCAGCAGCGGCAGGAACGTGTGCGTCACTTTGAGCAAACCAAAGAAGTTGACCGCCAGGTGCTGCTCGATCAGGTCGAGATTGCTCAGATCGTCGTAGATGGCGACGCCCGCATTGTTGATGAGGATGTCGAGGCTTTCTACTTCGCCGACCGCCTGCCGGATCTGCGAAGCGTTGGTCACGTCCAACGTCAGGGGTGTGACGCGCATGTCCAAATGGGTAAAGGGCTGGCGCGTCCCGGCGTACACGCGCTGCGCGCCTCTCCTCAATGCTTCCTCGACCAGCGCTTTTCCTATACCGCGATTGGCCCCGGTCACGAGAACTGCTTTGTTTGCGATTGTCATATATCCTCCTACTAAATTAGAGATCTTGGGCGGCGAAGCTTGCCGCTAGGGCCTCTGTAGGGATGACGGGTGAAGAGGGTCCATTTCGACAGAGCAAATTGGAAAAATCAGCACCTGCCGGTTCCCAGGTCGTCTGAATATCCGGCCTTCAGGCGAGACCACTGCACGATGGGACGTCCATCGTTACGGTAAGGGTGCGAGCCCTCCGGCCGCTGTGGCCAGCCAACCGGCGAGTCCTCCCACCTCTCCTGCCGCCCGTAGACGGTCAAGTCAAGCAACCCATAACTGTTATCCATCGCCTCGACGCCGCGCCGCGTCGTCCAGTAAGTCTCGAAGACTTGGGATCCTTGTCGCAGGTAGCAAACGAGGTAAAACAGGCCCACCTGTCGTCCGACCAGGAGAGTGTTGAGTGATGCCTGGGCCGAGTACCAAGACATCTCCCGGCCCATGAAGTCGCGGCACCGAGCGCTCTGTTCATAAGGGCCTTGGCACAACACGGCGTAGGTGGCGTCGCGAGAATGAATAAAGGACAGCTCGCGGACCTGCGACGTATAGAAGGTGCACCCCTTGCATTGCTCCGGCACAGGGTGGCCGGCGTGCCACATGAAATAGTAGGCGATGAGCATCCGGCGCCCCTCGAACACATCCAGCAGTGTCACCGTGCCACGTTTGCCAAGGAGCGGTGTGCCACCATCCACCTCGACCATCGGGAGCCGTCGGCGGGCGGCTGCAATGGCGTCGCCTTCTCTTGTGTGAGCCTTCTCTCGAACCCGCAGTGCGTCCAGCTCGACCTGAAACGTGCTCCGATCGACTATTGGGGGCGCTCCACAATCATCACTCATGACGTCTTTTATCGTTCTCTCCTTGTGCGCCGGTCAAACCGGCGAGGTGTAGTGAATGCGAAAGTCACACGATAGAAGTGGTGGATTAGCGACCCACATCGGCCCCGAGTCATGCGGAGCCGCTCGCAAGGGCGGCGTCGAAGCGTTGACAGGGGAACGTGCGGGCCGGGTATTGAGCCGCGAAAGACCCGGACACCGAGCCGGAGCAACGCGCCGAGTGCGCTGGAGCGGGTACGTCAAGCAGCAGCAAAGGATAAGAAGTTGCGGTTCACGGCGCTCCTGCACCACATCTACAACCTGGACACACTGCGGATGGCCTACTTCTCGTTGAAGAAGGAAGCCGCTCCCGGCGTAGACGGGGAGAGGTGGCGGCACTACGGTGAGCAGCTGGAGGTTCATCTCCAGGACCTTGCCGCAAGGCTGAAGCAAGGAGCGTACCGAGCGAAACCGGTTCGTAGGGTGTATATCCCGAAGGCTGATGGGCGGCAGAGACCGCTCGGAGTCCCGGCGCTGGAAGACAAGATCGTCCAGCGTGCGGCGGTCGAGGTGCTGAACGCCATCTACGAAACGGACTTCCTCGGGTTTTCCTACGGGTTCCGACCCGGGCGCAGCCAGCATCAAGCGCTGGACGCGCTCTATACGGGACTGCTGACGAGGAAAGTGAACTGGGTGCTCGCGATCTTGATATTCGCAACTTTTTCGAGGGACTTTCCCACGAATGGCTTGTGAAACTCATCGAGCATCGAATCGCAGATCGGCGCGTCGTGCGATTGATCCAGAAATGGCTCAACGCCGGCGTGCTGGAGGATGGGAAGCGAGTACGCGTGGAGGAAGGGACGCCCCAGGGTGGCAGTGCCTCGCCGCTTTGGCCAACGTCTATCTTCACTACGTGTTCGACCTGTGGGTCCAGGCATGGCGTCGGAAGCGGGCGCATGGCGATGTCATCGTCGTGCGTTTTGCGGACGATACCGTGCTGGGATTCCAGAGGAAAGCGGATGCCGATCAGTTTCGGGCGGAACTCACCGAACGAATGCGGAAGTTCAACCTGGAACTGCATCCTGAAAAGACGCGACTTCTGGAGTTTGGTCCCTATGCGATCGAGCAACGGCAGTGGCGTGGAGAAGGGAAACCGGAAACGTTCAACTTCTTGGGCTTCACGCATATCTGCGTGAAGAAGAAAAGCAATGGACGATTCACGGTGTTGCGGCAAACGATCCGTAAAAGGTTGCAGGCGAAGCTGAACGAGGTGAAAGCTGAGCTTCAGCGACGCATGCACGCCTCCATCCCCAAACTGGGTAAGTGGTTGCAAGCGGTGGTGCGTGGGCATATCCGGTACTACGGTGTGCCCTTGAACCAACCTGCGCTGCACATCTTTCGATTCCAAGTAGGCCGGCTCTGGCACCGCGCGTTGTCGCGGCGCAGCCAGAACGGTCGCGTCCTCTGGGATCGCATGCGGCGTCTGATCACTCGCTGGCTGCCTCTGCCTACCGTCTGTCATCCTTATCCTCTGCGCCGCATGGGCGTTATCACCTGAGGCAAGAGCCGGGTGCGGGAAATCCGCTCGCCCGGATCCGCGGAGGGGGTCGTGAGCAATCGCGATCCCTACTCCGACTGCTGCACAGGCTTTGGGTGGAGATGTTCCTTTTCTTCGCACATCGCGTCTGGTGCTTTTCTTCAAGGCGCACGTCAACACTGACGTGCCTGCGGTGTCGTTTCGCCCAGCGGCACATACCTCCGAGTGGAGTGATGAGTGTCCTTCCCAGTTGGGTCAAGGAATACTCGACCGCAATGGCCTTCGATCTGGTCACGCGTCTGGTGATTAATCCCGTGGATTCGAGATTGTGGAGAGTTCTAGTCAGCATATGCTGGGAGACGATTCCAATATGGCGACGCAACTGCCCGTGCCGATAAGGTTTCTCTTTTAGCGAAAACAACACCTTGGGTGTCCACCTGCCGATGAAGATCGGGGGAACCATTTTCGATTCTTGCATCCTCTTCATAGTGTCGTGCCTCCTGCGAGAACTTCTCGGTGAGACAACCTTTCGAATTCGCTTCTCACACTCTTCTCTGACGCTCGGCACCGTCCTACCTTGCCAGTGCTTGTGCGCCAAGCGCAATTAGGAACATATGTGTACCTATCCCCTGCTAGCTTGCGCCAGCTGTTCGATTCGGGGAAGTCAATGAACCAACCCCGGGGCGGCGAAGCTTAGTCGCTAAGCTGCCTCTATACAGGTGCCGGGTCAGGGGAGCCCATTTCGACAGAGCAAACAGGAAAAATCGTCCACGTCTTTGGAACAGGAGCTGAGATTAGCTTTAGTTCGATCGGTGCTCGCACTCTGCCTTGTACGTCTACCACGAGCTTGCCACCGATCTTCCGCACCACCATAATGCGTTTCACCGGATTGTCGCGCACTGTCATTGCTTTTCCTGGTCCTCGCGAATTGATTTGAGACGCGCTGTCTCGTTGCGCACGCGTCCTTGAGACGACTTCCAGAGCCGCCTCTATAAGGGTGACGAGTGAAGAAGATCGATTTCGACAGAGCAAAGAGGAAAGAATCAACCGCGTCTTTGGAGCAGGAACTGTCTCACGGCCGGATCTTCGGCCAGGCCAATCGCCCGGTCGAAAGCGTCCGCAGCCTCGGATGTTTTTCCTAGCAGTTGCAACAAATGAGCGCGAACTGCCCAGTAGGGCTGATAGGCGGAGACATCGTTTGGGTCGATCCGATCCAACTCTGCCAGTCCCGCTTCAGGTCCATTCGCTTCGCCAACCGCCGCGGCGCAGCCAGTTTGCGTGCCAAGCGTCGGGGAGATGCGGACAAGCTTTTCGTAGAATAGCGCGATCGCTGCCCACTCGGTCCGGCCGCCGCGCGCCCGCTCGGCGTGTGCTGATTGAATCGCGGCCTCGAGTTGAAACCGGCCGGCGCGACCGCAGCTCGACGCTTCTGCAAGATTGCGTTCCGCCTCTTCGATCAATGGCAGAGACCATTGCTGCGGGTCCTGCTCCGTGAGAGGAATATAGCGGCCGTCCGGTCCGCGCCGCGCCCGCCGCCGCGCTTCACAGTGGAGCATGAGAGCCAGCAGCCCCCGAACCTCCGCGTCTTTGGGCATGAGTTTGAGAAGGACGCGTCCGAGCCAGATGGCTTCCTCGGACAGATCGCGGCCACGCTGGTCAACTCCCGCCACGTCATCCCAGCCGATCCCAAAGGCGGCATAAATCGCTTCCAGGACGGCGTCGAGCCGCTGGAGCAGTTCACTCTCTTGCGGAATTTCGAATCGAATACCGCCGTCGCGGATTTTCGTTTTTGCGCGCACCAGGCGCTGCCCCATCGTTGCCGGGGAGATCAGGAAGGCATGGGCGATGCGCGCGGCATCCAGTCCCAGAACGGCCTGAAGCATGAGCGGCGTGTGCATGGCCGGATCGATCGCCGGGTGGGCGCATACGAATAGCAGCTTCAACCTTTCATCTGGAAACTCCGCCGACAAAGTCATCTCCGTGGAATCCTCTCTGAGGAGCTTGAGAGTGGGCTCGCTCGCCTCGGCGACTTGCCGATGGCGCACATGATCAATAAACGAGTGGCGCGCCGCAGTCAGCAGCCAGGCCTCGGGATTTTGCGGCACGCCGTCGCGCGGCCAAGCCGTGAGCGCTGCTACCAGTGCGTTGCTGAGGGCGTCCTCCGCGCTGGCCACGTCGCGCGTGTTTGCAGACAGGTAGGCAACCAGACGACCGTAGGACTCGCGGGCGACCCGTTCTATGATCCGGTGGGTGTCTTCCTGATTGATTCCATTCACCCTGTAAACCCCCGCCGCATGGCTTCAGGCGCGAGCGGCCGGACTTCAACTGCGCCGATTGATGCCCCCGGGCATCGCGCAGCCCATTCGAGGGCTGCGTCAATGGAAGGAAGTTCCAGGATAATGAATCCTGCCAATTGCTCCTTGGTATCGGCAAATGGGCCGTCTTGCACTCGGCGCTTTCCTTCCCTGAGACGCACTGTCGTTCCTGTCTCGGGCACTTCAAGCGCATTGGCGCCGACATAGACGCCGGCCTCGACGAGCGCCTTGTAGTAAGCCCGCCAGGCGCCGAGATGAGGATCTCTATAGTCGTTCTTCCGCATATCAAATTCTTCCGGTGAATGGTAGATCAGCAGGGCGAATTGCATGGGCTTTTCTCCTTGGGGAACATTGTGAGCGCCTTTGCGTGCCTGATTGTACGACCGATGAAAGACGGCCCATTCGACAGATTTCAGGAAATCGCCGGGCCTGGCCTGACGTCATTCTTGCGACGGCGGGCCAGGAGCCAGATTGAGGGTGCTCGAATATTCAACGTGCGGACAAAGCGTCCGCAGGCCAGTAGGGCATATCGGCGTCGGCTAAGTGGCCGTCCGCGTAGCGATCGTGATGGCGGAGCCAGGACATCGGGAAGGCCAAGCCATCCTCATCGCGGCCTTTGGGCACGCAGTCGAGATAGTTGTAAGTGTTCATCGTCGTCTCGGTGCCGCGTGCGTAAGCGGAGTAGGTGTGGAAGATCTCTCCGTTCTGGTCCTTGAAAAACACACTGATTCCGGGTGCATCCGTACCGGGGAACGCCTCCCGCTGGAAGTTATGGTCCACCTTGCCCGTCGCTAGTTCTTCCTTGGTGAACACCACGTGATAGTCGCGGTTGAAATCGTCGCCGTTCGAGGAGACCCAATTAAATCGCCAGCCCATGCGCTTCTGGAACGCCGCGATCTTGGGATAGGCCGCTCGTGAGATTGCCGCGAACGACACGTCGCGTTGCGCCAGATGCACCAGCGCGCCGTCGGTGTGGTCCATGTTGAACGAGCAGCTCGGGCAGGCCTCCTGCCAGTCCGGACCGAACATGAGGTGGTAGATAATCAGCTGGCTTTTGCCGTTGAAGAGGTCCGCGAGCGTCACCTTCCCGGTCGGCCCGGCGAAAACGTAGTTTTTTTCGACTTTGACCCACGGAAGCTGGCGGCGTTCGGCAGCGACGGCGTCTCGTTCATGGGTGAGTTGCTTCTCCCTGGCTAGCAATTTTTTGCGAGCCACAAGCCATTCATCACGCGATACTATTTTCGAGTTCTCTACCGTGTTCGTTGACATCTAGATTTCTCCTTTCATTTGGATTCGGGACAATTTCTGTTGCTCCGTTCTTTTTGCGGGAGACCTTCACGGCCAACGCCGTCAGGCCGCCGGCCGAAACCGCTTTGGCGACGATTAGTCCCATGGTCGCCAAACAGACTGGACACATCGTTCACCTCCTGGGTGGCGAAGCTTGATCGCTAAGCCGCCTCTATAGTGGTGACGGGTGAAGATCGTCCATTTCGACAGAGCAACTAAAGAAACGTCAGCCCCGCATTGCGAGCAGCCACTGCCTCACTGTCGGGTCCTTGGCGAGGCCAATTGACCGGTCGAAAGTTTGGGGTGCCGAAAATGCCCTCAGCGGATTGGTCTTACTATCGAACTTCCTGTCGGAGACCCGAAGAGCCGAATCGTTCAGATCCTGGCGAAGGCCCAAGTCGGAATCGTTAGTCTGGAGAATCACGAATTCTGATCTTCCCGGGGACATAGAGGGCGGCATGCCAGGAAGGAACGGCCAGTGAAAGCTCGGAACCACTCGCCGGTCGCCTAGGCGCTCCCGCACAGCGAAGGCATCGCGTATAAGTCGCTTCGTCGGCGAAATCGCGGTGTGCCCACGAGTGGGTCGGATGGGGCTGATACGCTTAAGCTGTCCCCCCGGCATGCGTCGGTGGTCGCCTGGTTTGCATCTGCCCTTCGCGCGCCTGCTCTGTGTCGGGCCGACGACTCCTCGATCTCGTGCGCCGCCTCGGAGTGGGGAGTTCCACTCCGCCACAGGGCTCTCACTCCGATCCGGGTTCTTCTGTCCCGGTCCATCAACGCTTACTGGCGCAGCTTGTCCAAGAGGGCGTAACCGCCGAAGAGCCAGAACCAGTTCGAAGTGAGTTGCAGCTTCTCGACAAGTATTGGAACTACAGGGATAGCACCTCGACTGCCCCGGCACCCAAAAGGCCAAAATATTTGCGCGCCGGAACGTGGCTTTACATTACCTCACATGTGGTAAACACGGCTCTGCACAAGAATTCGTAAAAGTATGCAATTGGCGCGGGTTTCAGAATGCAGGGCTTCGGCGTTTAGGGGATGGGTTTGCCATCATGGGCCGTTGGTGTGGCGGCTTCATCAGAGGCGATGGTCACGAACCGAGACCTTCCAGGCATTCTTTTCTTGGGGAGGTCCCCCCCAAGCCCTGGGAGGAAGAGCGTAAGGCTTTAATTCACTTGGGGATGCCCTGGGGGATGCCCACGATGCGATCTCGAAACCGGAAGCTCTGTGGGTATTCCCAATGCCTCGGACAAACAGACTCGCGTTTTTGGGAAGACCTGTTGTACTGGGCGAACCCCTTCTAGCCTACCTTTCAGGGGACCGTGCCCCGAAACCACTTGCGGCCAAAGTCGGACGCAAAACTATCACAAAAGGCCGGAAAACATTGGCTACAACGCACGTGGACAAGGTGCAATGACATGGGTGGACCCAACAGGCTATCCGACAAAAACCCAACAAAAACCCACATGTTTACGAATTCCTGCTCAGAGCCCAAAAATCATGCCACGATCAAGAGTGCTTCTCCCATTGCTGGCACTTATCGCAGGGCTTGCGTGCCTTTCCG
>JBEKBP010000008.1:0-112662 GCA_050015335.1 Candidatus Acidiferrales bacterium
GAATCAAGAGCAAGACAGCGGTGACGCAAGAGAGCGCCAACTTCTACGCCACCAATTTCGAACTCGGCTCGATCTCGCCGCTGTTCATTCATCAGTGCAGTCGCAGCCGTTGGCGAATCGATACAGAAGTTTTTCAGACCATCACCACCGACTGCCACCTCAAACACCCCGCGGTCCACCAAACCACGGCCCTGGTGGTGCTCACCATGATCCGGTTTCTCGCCTATACCTTGTCCCTGGTCTTCTACCACCGCCAGGTCCGCAGCCATGCTCGCGGAAAATGCGAGACCTTTCACCAGTGCGCCAAGAGAATCGCCTATTGGTTTGCCGCCCTCGCTGCCAACACCAGTTGATTCCTCCCCCCGAACATCGCGAGGTCTTCGGCGATCTTCCCAGGCGACCAGGAGCAACGCCGGTGCTGCTGCATTCCCTCTGACCGCAGAAGCGGCGCGATAGGCCCCTCTTGTCAATCTTTTTCAGCACCCAAAACCGATTACAAGTCTAGTTCGCTCGCCTCAATCCCCAACCTTGTTCCAAATCAGCAGGCTTGCCACCGGCCGCAAGGCACCTTACGGAATCACTGGAGTAGGAGGGGAGAGAATGGCAAAATTTTGCGGCCCGGGGTAATATCCTCTGTTCATCTCCTGCCCGGGCGGGTTGGTTCCCATGTCACTTTCAATCTCTTTGCCTACCGGCATCACTGCCAAATGCACCGGGCTTGAAGTCTGGATGGACCAGGCTGTTGAACTGGCCTCAAAAGTCCGCCCGGATTGGGATGCCGAACAGATTCACGATTTGCGCGTTGCTCTTCGGCGAAGCCGCACCATGGCGGAAGCCCTGAACGAAGTGAATCCCGCGCCGGGCTGGAAAAAGATCAAAAAATCCAGCCGTGAGCTTTTCCACGCATTGGGAGGCCTGCGAGACGCGCAGGTCAAGAGTTCCTGGATCAAGAAGCTAGCCAGGCCCGGAGATCCGGTGCGAAGGCATATGCTCCGCCTGCTTTCGCAGCAGGAAGGGAAGCATCGCAAGATCGCCTCGCAGTCTCTCGACGATTTCAACAGCAAGGACTGGCGCCGCTGGTCCCGCAAGTTATCGGCAAAAGCGCGTTTCTTTCCGCTGGAAAGCGTAGTCTATCAGCGGTTGGCTCTGGCGCGCTTGAACGAGGCCATCGAGCTCTACCAGCAGGCACGCAGGAAGCGCAGCAGCCTCGCATGGCACCGTCTGCGGATCGGCATCAAGCATTTCCGCTATATCGTCGAGAATTTCCTGCCGCAGCGCTACGAAGTTTGGGCCAAAGACCTCAAGCATATGCAGGATCTGCTGGGAGACGTGCACGACCTCGACGTGCTGCGGAGCGAAATCCGCAAGCAGGCCTCGGCATTGACTCCAGCGGGTTCCACACAATGGCTCGCCAGAATCCGAAGCGAGCGCAAGGCGCGCCTCGGCCAGTTCGTTGCGAAAGCTTCCGCCAAGGATTCACCCTGGGTGGTTTGGCGCGCAGGCTTCCCAGGGGGACATGCGCGCGCGACCGCGCCGTTTCCGCAGCGGCAAACGGCCTAATCCCCCAGGTCCCGCAGAATTTTCGGAGTCACCAGCCAGCGCAGCAGCCATCGGCTTTGCCCGCCGACGTGTTCCAGGCAAGCCACACCCGCCTTCTTCAATTCCGTGAAAGCGCCGCGCGCGCCCGCCAGATGCTCGATCAGGCGGTCCATATGGGGAGCGTGGCCGAAGCACATCGCTTCTTTGGCCTTCCATTGCGAGAGTTCCTTGACGATTACGGCGGGATCGGCTGCTGGTTTCAGCGCTTCGCTGACGCGAATTTTATCCGGAGCGAAACCCAGCGCTTCGGCAAAAATTTCCGCCGTTTGCGCCGCGCGGACGTAAGGACTGGTGATGAGCACATCCGGCTTTGCTTTGAGCGCGCGCAGGCCGAGGGCCGCCGAGCGAGTCTTCTGTACGCCTTTCGCGGTCAGGGGCCGTTCTGCTTCGGGCGGCGATTGGGGATCGGTGCGATCGATGGCGATTCCGTGGCGAACGAGGTAGAGAATCATGGCGTTTTAAGCGACCTTTTCGCCCTTCTGGGCGCGTCTGAATTCCGCGTTGAGATGAAACTCCCTTTCGAATAGCTCCGCTTTTCTTCCGAGTCCTGCGAGATCGAGGCGGGTTCCCTCCGCCGCACGAATCAGGAAGATTGCCCGATGCCCAAGAATCTGAACATCCACGCCTGCGACGCCTTGGGCGTGGTCTGATTCAAGCTTCTCTGCGATCCGCAGCAGAGAAGTGAGCAGGCGAAGCTGGCGCCGGCGATCGCCATCGAGCGCCGCGTAGGACATATGATCGGGGTGCGGCTCCGACTTCGTATTGTGATAGCGCACGAGCGCCCCCACCATGTCGCGCCGCCACCCGCGCAATCCCGGTATTTCGCCGTTGGAAATCAAATACTCGCCATGGCGATTGTGGGCCTTCCGACTGATGAAGTGGCCGATGTCGTGGAGCAAGGCGCCCATCTCGAGCGCGAGCCGGGATTCCGCTCCCAGCTGATGCAGCGGGCGAAGCTGATCGAAAAGCGACAGGGCCAAACGCGACACCTGCTCGGCATGGTGGGGATCGTAGTTCAGCCGCCGGGCAAACCAGCGCACGCCGGCCAACAATTCGTCGGCGCGTCCCTTCTCTTCGATGGAACTTGCGCCCGCCGAATACTGCTCGGCCACAAGGTCAAGCAACAGGCCTTCGCGCACGCCCACGCCCGGCACCAGCATGGAGCGCAATCCGAGCCACTTGGCGAGCGTGGTGATAATGACGGCGGCGATGCCCATTACCTCCGCACGGTCCTGCCTCACACGAAACACTCTCATCCGTCCCGCAACATCCAGCCGCAACAACCGCCAGGTCTGGTCCCGCAACAGCCGCACGTTGATGGTGGGAGTCCTGCCGACAAAGGGCCCCGTCGCAAGGCGCACCAGCGCCTCGGCGTTGCCCCCGCACGCGACGGCGATCGAGCGCGACAGCCTGGGAGGCGAGGGCAAGCAGCTTTCGAGCAGTGAGAGGATGTGGTGCCGCAGCCTCTTCACGTCATCTTCGCCAATCGCACCCTTGATGGAATAGGTTTCCATCAGACGAATCGTGCCGAGCGGCAGGCCCACACGGTGCTGAAGGACTCCGCGCTGGAAGAAACTGAGTTCCAGACTTCCGCCGCCCAGATCGAAAATCAGCCGGGGCTGCACTTTGTCGCTCAGGGCCCAATGGACGGCCTGGCATACTAAGCGCGCTTCCTCTTCGCTGCTGATCACTTCGAGTTCGAGCCCCGCTTTTCGCCGAATGCGCTCCATCAGCTTGCGATAATTGCGCACTTCGCGGGCCGCCGCGGTGGCCACCGCGCGGTAGCACGTTACGTGATGCTGATCCATGCGGTCGCGAAAATGCCGGAAGACGCGCGCCGCGCGCGAAATCGTATCGTCATCGAGCATCCGGTGAGTAAAAGCGTTGTGGCCCAGCCGGACGGCGGCGCGCTCGTTCTCAAGAATTTGGATGTGCTGCGCAGAGGTGGCTCGAGCGATGACCAAGCGGATCGCATTCGATCCCGCATCCACCGCCGCCAGTTGGACGGGAGCGGCCACTTAGCGCCAGAGGTGGGACAAAGCGTGCGAAGGTTTGTATTGCGTCCTGGGAATACCCAGGTGCGAGGCAATCTGCTTGCGCAGCACGCGGTTCACCTCCGAGACGCTTCCTTCGCCGTCCAATTCGATGAAGCCATGTCGCTTGGAAAGGTACTCGAATTCTCGCTTGATCATGGACTGATACCGGATGAATGATTGAAATAAGTCGTTCGAAAGCGACATATCCCGTCCCGATTCCCAATAGCTGATCGTCTGGGATTTTCTGAATTCCCGGTCAAATGCTACCTCGGGCCTCACGTTCAGCCAGAAGGTTAAATCGGGCCGCATTGCCATTTCATAAATCCCGTGCAGGTAGTCGCGGCTGATTCCGCGCACCGCCGCACGCGCGATTAGGGTGAAAATATAGCGATCCGCCAGCACGATCAGCCCGGAACGCAATGCGGGAAGAAGGCGCCTTTCCAGCTGATCGAAAAAGTCCGTACTGTACATGAGCGCCAGCGTCATGCGCGTCACGGAGTTTTCCGCGAGCAGCGCGTCGATGTCCTCTCCTACGAGCGCCGACCGCCGCAGGCCCATCGTCTCCACCGCAAAGCCCTGGGATTCAAGCCACTCTGTGAGAAGCGAGATCTGCGTCGAACGTCCGGACCCGTCGGTGCCTTCGATGACAATCAGGTTGCCGCTGAGTTCCTCGGACTTCACCCCCGGAAGGGCACTCCCGTAGAAACGTGCGGACGATTCGGGCTGGCCATTCTTCTGGATCTCGGCGCGGTGGTTCTTTCGCCGCGTCGAAGACTTCGCGGCCTTTCCGCTAGCCGAAGCTCCAACGGCCCCGTTTTTTTGCGAACTTTTCATTTCTTTTTTGGCGCAAACTGCGCGAGGTCAACGCGCTCTTCCAGAATTTGACGCATCAGCTTTTGAAGATTGTTCACACGGAAGGTTCCGTCCATCAGGACGAAGCGGTCGGTGCCCACCATCTGGTCGTAATTGTTCAGAATGCGCTCCTGAAAGATGCGAAAGCTTTCCGCGCGATCGAGCGAAATTCCCAGATCCATTCCGGCTTCGTAGTATTTGAGTTTGGGACGCCCCGCGACAATGCGGTCCACGGCCACGTCCAGCGGAGCCCGAAAGTAAAATGTAATGTCGGGAATCGGCGCGAAACTATAGAGGTTTCGCAGCCAATGCGGAGAGCACCCCCGGGCCGCGTCGCGCGCAAACGCCGTGTAAATATAGCGGTCCGCCAAAACCAGGTAACCCCCATGAAGCAGAGGCATGATTTGCCGCTCGCAACGATCGGCGAAATCGGCCGCGTGCAAAAGTGAAAACGTCGTGGGCGTCAGCAGCCGCCGCTGCTTTCCCCGGCGCGTGGCCGACTTCACCAGGGGCGAAGAATTCCACTCGGTGAAATGAATGCGATACCCGCGAATTTCCAGCCAGCGCTTCAGCAGGTAGAGCTGCGTGCTCTTTCCGGACCCATCAATTCCCTCCACAACAATCAGAGCGCCCGGATACTCGCGCTTGGGCACGAGGACTCTCTCCGGTGCCGGTTGCGCTGTATCTGGAATCTCGGGGGTGACTGTGGCCATGGAGCTGATCGCCGGAACTCGTTTTCATGATACTTCGGAAATTCCGATTCCATCATAAAAAAATACGGCTTGTAAACGACTCCCGCAGGGCGTAGGAGCGCACCTCGAGCGGTGCCGATTCCCCGCAAACGCGCTATCCTGAGTCTTGGGCGCACATGCGAGGGGAGGCCTTCACGCCAATGGGAACCAATTTCAGCAAGGACCTTGCCGTCCAACCGGGCCATCCGGTAAAGCTTGCGAAGTATGATCCCAACGAAACGCTGGGTTGGAAAAAAGACCACCAGATGAAGACCAGTCTCAAAAGGGTACTCAAGAAGATCGACGATCTGCAGTATGTCCTCTACGCGGAACGCAAACGCGCTGTCCTGGTTGTGTTGCAGGGGCTCGACGCCGCGGGAAAGGATGGCACGATCCGGCACGTCATGTCGGGCGTCAACCCGCAAGGCTGCCCGGTGACTTCGTTCAAGGTTCCCTCGCCCGAAGAGGCTGCTCATGATTTTCTGTGGCGCGTCCACAAGGCTATTCCGGGATTCGGAGACATCGGAATCTTCAACCGGTCGCACTACGAAGATGTGCTGGTGGTGCGGGTACATAATCTCGTGCCGAAGAAGGTCTGGTCCGAGCGATACGAGCAGATCAATCGCTTCGAGCAGACCTTGCACGAGAACCACGTGAAGATTCTGAAATTCTACTTGCACATCAGCAAGGAGGAACAGAGAAAACGCCTGCTCGAGCGCGTGGACGACCCCAACAAAAGATGGAAAATCTCCCAGGCCGACTTCAACGAGAGGCTGTTTTGGGATGCCTATCAGAGAGCCTACGAGGATGTCCTTACAAAGTGCACCACGCCTGAAGCGCCCTGGCACATCATTCCCGCGGATAAGAAATGGTTTCGGAATCTGGCGATCTCTCACGTGATCGCCGAGACGATGGAAGAGATGCATCTAAAATACCCGGAGGCTTCAATCGACTTAAAGAAATTGAAAGTCCCATGAGAGCGGCGACGAATGCACCGGGGAAGCGCTGCTGCTGGGTCTCATACCGTCTAATCCACACCAAAGTTGTCCAATAGGGAAGAGACGTGGAATCTCGACCGTGCGCACCGTGATGTTTGGCTTCGACGCGATTTCTTTGTTGGCTCCGCCTGCGAATCACCGAATGCGGCATCTCGCTTTGGCGCGGGCTTGGCGACGCAGAGCGCGAGACTGACCCGCAATGCGCTGGGCGGTGCTGTTGGGATCGTTTCCCGCAGAAAACAAACAACCCGATCCCTCGCGTCCTTCCTCTTGTGATCGACAGCATCTTGCATTTGAGACGATTTCTTCACTATAGGCCTTCCCCGTTTGCCAAAGATGCCTTCGGCAAACTCTTTTGGATTGATCTTTGGATTGATCTATCGACTGCCAAGCGAATTGGGCGGTACCCAAAAAGAAACGGCAATCGCCAGCCGGAAGGGGGATTCCCTGCTTCGCCGAAGAAGCCGAGCGATCCGCAGTTATAGCGCCAAAGCTGTTGGCGGTTTCAACTGACTCAAAACTAAGGCAGTTTCTGCGGAGCCGACGCGGATGGATGATGAAAACGCTCGGGTTCCCGTTTCTTAAAGCTTTCCGCGCGATAATGTGAGTAGGGAAGAATAGGAAAACGCTGCTATGATTTTTTTGCCCGAAGGAGAATGGACCCGAGAGAAAGGCGCCCCGATGGGGGGCCTGTTGGACCTAGATGCCGTTCCGTTCCGGCGTCATCGCTAATCTTGGGATACGTCGCGTATAATGGTGCCAGATGAGAGCCAATGCGCGGGCACCTGTTCGAAGAGTGCAAGCCGCGTCAATGTCGCACGAAGCGCCCGGATGCATCCTCGCCGCCGATTATGGACGCAAGAGGATCGGATTGGCGCTGTCGGATACCCTCTGCCTCACGGCACAGCCTCTTACGACGCTCATGCGCACAAATCGCGAAAAGGATCTGGCCCGTCTTAGGGACATATGCCGCAAAAATGCAGTCCGTTTGATCATTGTCGGGCATCCCCTTCATCTGACGGGCGAGGCCGGCGAGATGGCCGATGAGGCCGCGCGCTTCGCAAACCGGCTGAACAAGAACTTGGGGATCCCCGTGGAACTGGTGGACGAGCGGCTTACGACGTGGGAGGCGCGCGAGACCGTTCGCCGAAACAATTCATCTCGGCCGCCCCGGCCGTTGGATGAGGTTGCGGCCGCCATCCTGCTGCGCGAGTACCTCGAAAGAGGACGGGCACAAGCTCCGGCATCCGCCATTGGCGAGGCTCGCTAACGATGCGGCGCTTGGGTTTGTTGGCCCTTCTGGCGATTGCGGCATCGGGAGCTGGCGCCGGATGGCTCGAATCGCAAATCAGCCGGCCCTATCGCGGCCACCGGCCGGAAAGGGTCTTCGTCGATATTCCTCGCGGCACCTCACGATGGGGCGTCGCGGGAATTCTGCGGAAGAAGGACGTAATCCGCAACCGCCTCGCATTTGCCTTATTCAGCGACTGGCATTTCCGCAGGCCGCTCCAGGCGGGAGAATATCTCTTCGACCACCCAGTCGATTCCCGGCAAGTATTCTGGAAGATTGCGCACGGCCAGATCTTCGTTCATATCGTGACGGTTCCGGAAGGCTGGACCAGCTACGACATCGCCAATCAGCTTCAGCAACAAGGGATTTGCGGACGTCAGGATTTTCTAGACGCGGCGCATGATACTTCGTTGATTTCCGATCTGGCCCCGCGCGCCAAGAGCCTTGAAGGATTTCTTTTCCCGTCCACCTACCAGTTCACGCGTCACACCACCTGCGAACAGATCGCCGCGACGATGGTGCGCCATTTCCGAACAGTCTGGGGTAGCCTGCAAGTCTCGCGGTTTCCGCAATTGCCCGGAGCGATGACGCCTGAAGACGCCGTTACGCTGGCATCCCTGGTCGAACGCGAAACGCCCAACGCCGACGAACGTCCGCTGGTGGCGGGCGTATTTTACAATCGCCTTCGCCGTTCCTACCCGTTGCAGTGCGACCCAACGGTGCAATACGCGATGTTGCTGACGGGCCGCGCGGTGCTCGACGTCAAGCCCCCCGATTTGCGTATCGATTCGCCCTATAATACCTACGAGCATCCCGGTTTGCCGCCAGGGCCCATCGCCAATCCGGGAGGGGCGTCGCTGCGTGCGGCGCTTTCCCCGGCCACGACGGATTACCTCTACTTTGTCGCAAACGATCAGGGCGGCCACTTTTTCAGCCGTACGCTGGCCGAGCACAATAAGAACGTGGCACGCCTGCGGCACTTGCTCAACCAGGATGCGGCGCGGCTCGACCATCCATCTCCCAAAACCGCTCCGTGAGGCGCCCTTGATTTCCAATCATTCCAACGAGCCCGCTTCCGCGGGAGCATCGACAAAGAAGGCGCTGATTCTGACGGTTGCGCGCGAACTAGCCAAGCCACGATTCACCCCTGCCGAGATCGAGCAGATTCGGCGGCGCCTGATCGCGCAGCTCGGAGAACGCGGGAGGACTTCCGCCGACTACATCGTGAGTGTCCTCGAAGAGGCGGGAATGCGCGTGGCCATGTCGCCGCGTTCCGACACCGCGGGAAAATATGAGGAGGAGTTCAGCGACTTGCTGCATTTCTCGACGCTGGAAGAGGCGGAAATGTGCCTGGTGCGTCTGGACGAGTTACTCCGCAAGTTTCTGCTGGAGAATGAGCGGCACGCAGCGGAACGCGTGCGCGAAGTCGCCCGGTTGGGACGTCGGCGCGCCGAAATGATTGCACGCAATCACAAAGTGGATGGAAAAAAACGCGCCGAGAAGCAGGAAGTCGCACAATGGTTTGGCGTGTGGCTGGAAGCTCCCGACACCTTCTTCGATTGGCTGGAAGTGCGGAAGCAGTCGCACGACTTCCAGAGCAAATTCCCCGAGGGACCTGGCCAAGGGGACTGACCAAGTGTACTTGCTTGATGTCGAACCACTTGATCTGGGCCCGGACGTGCGGGCCGTGGGATTGGAACTGGTCGAAGCGGACGAAAATCGCGAGCCAGTGCGCGGAAGCGATGCCGCCCGCATCTGGAGCCGCGTGCTGTGGGCCACCACTGGAAAAGAGCCTTGGGCCCTTGATTTCTTCAGCCACATCGACCGCGTCAGGGAATATTGCGAACTCCACCAGCTTACCTACCGCCAGGCCAGCCAGCGATGCGTCGTGATACCGACGCCGGAAATCTCGCAGCTCGAAGCATTGCTGGGCCGCTTTCCGCTCGAGACGTTTGGCGCAAGGGCCGGAGATAGGCTGCAAAGTGGCGATCCGGCGCTCGAAGCCGATCTCGCGCGCCGCGGCGTGGATGCCTACCACCAGGCGTTTCCGAACTATTTTTTCTGCGCCGTTTGCGGATTTGAGGATGGTTCGCTCATCCTGCTCAGCGAAAAGTTATGGGCCAGCGAGGTGATTCGCCGCGCGCGTCCCGTCCTCGAAGGCCTCGATGTCGAACTACGCCTCCCCACCTGAAGCGCCCTTTCACAACACGATCCTGAGCGCGGGTTCCTGCCCCGGGGCAGAACGTGCCATCCAGTGGGACGATTGAGCGACCTCGGGCGACCCTGCTAAACTGTGCCGCCTAACGTAAATGAGATTCTTAAGCCTCTTCATCCGAAGACCGGTGGCGACCACGCTGGTGATGGCGGCGATCACGCTCGCCGGAGCGGTGGCCTTCAGCCAGCTTCCGGTAGCCCCCCTCCCCCAGGTGGATTTCCCGACGATTTCCGTACAGGCAAACCTGCCGGGCGCAAGCCCCGAGAACATGGCTGCGTCTGTCGCCGCCCCGCTCGAGCGCCAATTCGGGCGCATCTCGGGCGTCACGGAAATGACCTCGGCAAGTTATCTCGGATCGACAAGCATTACGCTGCAGTTTGACATCGATCGGAACATCGATGGCGCCGCCAGGGATGTCCAGGCCGCCATCAACGCGGCCCGCAGTTTCCTTCCCGCGAATATGCCAACCAATCCGATCTACCGGAAAATAAATCCGGCTGATATTCCCGTCATGGATCTGACACTCACGTCGAACGTCCACGATGTGCCGTTCATCTTTGATGCGGCCTCGACGATCCTGCAGCAGAGGCTCTCCCAGATTCCGGGCGTCGGGCAAGTCATGGTCAACGGCGGCGCCCTGCCCGCGGTGCGCGTCGAGTTGAACCCGACGCAACTCAGCAGTTATGGCCTCGGATTGCAGGATGTCAGCAATATGCTGCGCCAGCAGAATGCCAACCTTCCGAAGGGCCAGATTTCGGATCAGCTCTCAACCGCCGATATCCTCTCAAACGATCAGTTGATGAAGGCGAGCGATTACAAGGACCTGACGATTGGCTACCACAACGGGGCCGCGGTTCGCTTGTCTGACGTAGCCGACGTGCAGGACTCGGTGCAGAACCTGCGGGTTACCGGATTCTCCAACGAGAGACGGTCGGTCTTGGTCCTGGTTTTCCGTCAGCCCGGCGCCAATCTGATCGACACGGTGGAGCGCATTCATCAGGCCATGCCGTCCCTGAAGGCCGAAATGCCTGCGGCCATCGATGTCACCGACACGATTGATCGCACCGCGATCATCCGGGAGTCGGTGCGGGATGTCGAAGGGGCCATGGGCGTTTCGATTGCCCTGGTCATTCTGGTCGTCTTCGTTTTCCTTCGAAACGTCCGCGCAACCTTGATTGCCACCGTGGCGGTTCCCGTTTCCCTGATCGGCACATGCGGCGTCATGTACCTGCTTCATTACAGCGTCGACAACCTGTCGCTGATGGCTCTGACCATTTCAACCGGCTTCGTCGTAGACGACGCAATCGTGGTAATTGAGAACGTGAACCGGCACCTGGAACAAGGGATGCGGCCCCTGCCGGCCTCATTGCTGGGCGGGCAGGAAATTGGCTTCACGGTGCTCTCGATGAGCACTTCGCTCATCGCCGTATTCATCCCGATTCTGATGATGGGAGGGATGGTGGGGCGTTTGTTTCGCGAATTTGCGGTCACCCTGTCAGCCGCGATCGTTGTGTCCCTAATTGTTTCGCTGACCTTAACTCCGATGCTGTGTTCGCGGTTGCTCCGGGAAAAGAGTCAGGAAAAAACTGGCTGGCTAAAGGATCAAGCAGAGAAATTCTTTGTCGCCATCCTGCGCGGCTACGACCACAGCCTTGGGTGGGTGCTGCAACACCCCGCTGTTACCATGATGATTCTCGGCGCCACCATCCTGCTCAACGTGTTTCTCTTCGTGACCGTTAAGAAGGGCTTCTTCCCGCAGCAGGATAACGGGACCATACAAGGGACCATTCTCGCGCCTCAGGACATCTCATACCAAGCGATGAAGTCCTTGACGGACCGTTTCGTGAAGGTGATCAAAAGCGATCCCGGAGTGGGAACTGTAATGGGTTTTACGGGCGGATATGGCGCGACCAACACCGCGGGGATGTATATCGCCTTAAACCCCCTGCAGGAGAGAAAGGTCAGTTCGACCGATGTGGTCAACCGTTTGCGCCCGAAGCTCGTTTCCATTCCCGGCGCCAGTGTATTCCTGAGGGCCGGCGAGGACCTGCGCGTAGGAGGACGCCAGAGCAACGCAACCTATCAATACACCATCCTAAGCGAGAATGTTCAGGATCTCGTCCAGTGGGGCCCTATCGTCTTGGCAAAGATGAAAGCGCTGCCTGGCCTCACCGACGTCAATAGCGACCAGCAGAACGAAGGGCTGCAGACTGCCCTTGTCTATGACCGCCCGACAGCCTCCCGAATGGGAATCACGCCGCAAATGATCGATAACACCCTCTACGATGCATTCGGCCAGGCGGAAGTGTCCACAATTTACAAAACGCAAAACCAATATTACGTGGTCATGGAGGTAGCGCCGCAGTTTTGGCAGGACCCCAGGCAGCTTGCGAATATTTATGTAAAGTCTGCAGCGGGCCAGTCGGTGCCATTAAGCGCGATTGCGCAGTTACAGACCAAGACCGCTCCGCTTTCAGTGAACCATCAGGGCCAGTTCCCGTCTGTGACGATATCGTTCAACCTGGCCCCGGGGGTGGCGCTCAGCGACGCGGCCAAAGTGATCGACGAGATGGAGCAGGGAATCGGAATGCCGGAGACCATCCACGGAATGTTCGCGGGAACCTTGCAAGCGTTCCAAGAATCCCTTTCCAGCGAACCTTTGCTGCTCACCATGGCGATCCTTGCGGTCTACATTGTCCTGGGCATGCTGTATGAAAGCTTCATCCATCCGATTACGATTCTCTCGACGCTGCCCTCCGCGGGAGTCGGGGCAATTCTGGCGTTGCTGCTGTTCCGCATGGATTTGACGGTCATCTCGATGATTGGGATCGTTCTGCTGATCGGCATCGTGAAGAAGAACGCGATTTTGATGATCGATTTCGCGTTGACGGTCGAGCGCCAGGAGGGAAAACGGCCCCTCGATGCGATTTACCGGGCCTGCTTGCTGCGCTTTCGCCCTATCCTCATGACTACCATGGCAGCCCTGTTTGGCGCGCTGCCTCTCGCCGTGGAACGCGGAATGGGTTCGGAATTGAGGCGGCCGCTGGCCATTTCAATTATCGGCGGATTATTGTTTAGCCAGATCCTTACGCTTTATACGACCCCGGTCGTTTATCTCTACGCCGACCGTTTTAGCCATTGGTGGGCGGAATTTCGGCGCAGCCGCTTTCAATTTAGGGTAGAGCAGCCCGGCGACTGACCGAGCCGACAGCAATTCTACAGTGACCCTGGCCGGCCATCCGCGCGACGCGCCACGCGATGAAGAACGCGGCGGACATGCCGCCGTTCGGTCGGCGCCTCGACCGGCCCCTTTTCGTTTTTCCGCTAGCCACCACGGACCAACTGACACGAGCGGCTGTCGATCGTGCTCCGCCCAAGAAGACCGATGCCTTTCTTCTAGAGAAGAACCGTGCAACCCACCGCCGCGAAATCGCGCTTGAAACGTTGGTCCACACTAAAACATCAGCTTCAGTGCGAGTTGCAACTCTCGCGGATCCTGGGCACTCGTGACCACTCCGAAAGTCGGGGAAGTCTGCACGCCCGCGGTGCTGAATGTGGCCACCCGTCCGGGAACGTTGAAGTTCGGATGATTGAGGGCATTGAAAGCATCGAAGCGGAACTGCAGCTTCGATTTCTCGAGCGGCAGCGCGAAATCCTTCTGCAGCGAGAAATCGAGATCGACATAGCTGGGGCCAAAGACATCGTTTCGTCCGGCGCTTCCAAAAGTAAACGGCGCGGGAAGCGAGAACGCCCCCGTGTTAAACCATTCCGTGGCCGTGTGGGGACCGTTATTGGGATTCCCGGTCACGTTGGGGCGTTCCACGTTTACCGTCGAGCTCACCAGCCCCACATCTGCCGGTTCGTTTCCCGCCGCCGTCGACAGGTTCACGGTAAAAGGAGCCCCGCTCTGGGCCAGCAATAGCCCGCTCACCCTCCAGCCCCCCAGGGCCGTCTGCATCAGACCGGTGGAACCTTTCGCGATGGGAAGATCGTAAACGGCATTCGCCGTGAACCGATTCCGATGATCGAAAGAGGACGGGCCGCTTTCCAACTGCGGCGCGTAGGAGTTTTGCGGCAGATTGTACTCGTTGTTCGTGGTGCCGGTATCGGATGCGTCATCGAGCGATTTCGACCACGTATAGGTCGTCTCGAACGACAGATCGTGCGAAAACCGGCGATTCGCTTTGAGCGTCAGCCCATTGAAGGTCGCCCAGCCATTCCAGCGAATGGTCGTGAACGCGGCGAGCTGAGGATAGGGGCGGCGTGCCTGCGCGGAGCTCAGCGTTCCCGCCGGCGGCAGCACCGGCATATTGAGCACGGTCGAACTGTCTGCGTGAATGGTGCGCGAGCCGACATACTCCGCGGCGACCGTAGTATTGCTCGAAACCGCCTTCTGCACACTCAGGCTGTAGACTTCGTTGTATTCCACGCGGAAAGAATGATTCACGCTGTTGGCGCCAATCGTCCCAGGGACCTTATAGTTGGTCGGCGAGAGAATATTCTCGGTCGAATCGTTGGGGTTGAATGCCGTGGGAGCGGTGACGGTCTCGGTAAAGAACAATGGCATGTTCTCGGCGAGATTCTGGAGAATGCTGTAAGACGCCTGGTTCGTGTAAACGCCAAAACCGGCCCGCAGGACCATCCCGTTTTGTCCGGGGACCTGCCATGCCAATCCCAGCCGCGGCGAGAATCGCACGTTTCGAGGAGTGAGCAAGCTATTGTTCCATCCGACCGTCGACGCCGAAATAATGGGAATGGGGCTGAGCGCCGCATTCGCCGCCGCGGTGCCAGTCAAGCCCGCCGGGTTCCCGGCGATCACAAAGGCGGGCCCGCCCGGCGCGGTTGGGTCGATATCGGAAGTCTGGTTCGCACCAGCCACCAGGTTCGCGTTGTACTCATAGCGCAGCCCCAGGTTCAGCACCAGGCTCGGCTTGATGCGCCAGTCGTCCTGCATGTAGAAATGCGCCCAGTTGGTCGTGGCATTTTCTGCGCCTTCTCCCAAGCCCACCTGCGCCGACGCGGGTTCGCCTTTCAGGAAATCTCCCAACGGCGTGCCCGTATAGGCACCGCTGTAGGTGTAGATGCCCCGCGCATTGTTCGGGAAGCGTGGGCTGAAGCTCAGGTGGAAGAAATAGCCGCCAAACTGGATCGTGTGTGCATTCTCGTGCAGCATGACGTTGTCGAAAATCTCAAAATCGCGATCGACGCGGGATGTAAATCCCGCGGGCGAACCAAGCGTCGTGAATTCACCGCTCAAGTTGATCTGTGGATAGCCCTGATCGTCCGGATTCGCCGTGGTACCCTTCAGTCCGTACGTCGTCGCGAAGGGATTGCCCGCATTGGGATCGCCCTGGCCCCCGGAGACCTTCATCCAGCCGAAGCGGAACTCGTTCAAAAGGTCTGGCGAAAAAGTGTGCGTCTCACCGGCGGTCAGGTCCACCGTGTGGGTGTTCAAGGTCCGTCCGAAAGCGGGAAGCTGAGCCTCATTCAGTATGGTGGACCCGTACGGGTCGAATTCGTGCGCGTCGAAGATGGCCGCTCGCGCAAAAGCATAGTCCGAGCCTGAAATGCGCTGATCGAGCCTGGCGTTGTACTGATTCGAATTAAATTTCTGTTCGCTCTCTTCCAATAGATTGTTGCTGGTGCCGGGCAGGTTGGGCAGCGGCGTCAGGGCCGGATTGAGCACTGCCACGGCAGCCGGATCAAAAGCGCCGGTTACGGGCGTAGTTCCTATGGTCCCGGCGCGCTGCGCGGCGGTTGGCACGGTGAACAGATGAGCGAGGTCCTGCCGAAGCCTCTGACCGTCATAGTTCACGAAGAAGAAAGTGTGGTCCTTGACGATCGGACCTCCCAGGGCGGCACCGAACTGATTCTCTTTATAGGCGGGCACCGGCTCGCCCTGGAGAGCGAAGTAGTTTTCAGCGTCCACGGCGTCGTTTCGCAGGAATTCATAGGCGCTTCCGTGAAAATCGTTGGTTCCCGATTTTGTCACCACGTTGATCACCGCGCCCGATTTCCCGCCAAACTCAGCTTCGTAGTTCGTTTTGTTGATGATGAATTCCTGAGTAGCGTCGGGCGAAGGATTCAGAACGACGTTGTTGTAATACTCGTCGGTGATGGTGGTTCCATCCACCAGGAAAAGATTGTGGCCGGCCCGCTGCCCTAGAACGTTGATCAGCGACCCCGTCTGCTGCAAGGAATCCCCGCGCGTGCCGCCAGGTGGATTGACCACTCCTTCGCTCAAGAGAGTCAGCTGCAAAAACTGGCGGTTCTTCAGGGGTAAATCCACGACTTCATCGTTCTCCACCACGTCCTTGATGGAAACCGATTGCGTCTCAAGCTGCTCCGGACCGGCTTCGACGGCCACGGTCTCGGTTGCGTTGCCCACCTGAAGCAAGAAATCCTGCTGGACATGGTCGTTCACGTGCAGAACTACGTTCTGCTGGGAGGCTTGCTTAAAGCCCTTGGCCTCGGCGGTTAGCGTGTACTCACCCAGGGGAAGCTGCGGCAAGGAATATTGGCCTGCGTCGTTGGTCACCGCAGTTTGCCTGGACTGGGTGGCCACTTGCAGCGCCGTCACGGTTGCGCCGCGAATGATGGCTCCGCTCGAGTCGGTCACAGTGCCCGTGATATCGGCGGTGTTCATTTGACCAAACGCCGCGCTCGCAAGCAGAGGCACCGCAAGCCAGGCGAGTATCAGCGTCGCCGGCTGCCAACACCCCCCCACGCGAAATCGCTCCCAAGTTACAAGTCTCATATCCATCTCCTTGCGCAAAACACACCCCTGCACCCTCACGATGAGACACAAGTTCCCAATCTGAATTTCCAAATCTGGCGAAGGACCGATCAGAACCTATCTACAGCCACGCTCACCCAAGCGAGTGATTGAGCTTGCCCACCAAGAAACCTACGCGAGATTACAACAGGACCGATTTGAATTACTGTAAGGAAGTTGTAAAACCTGAGGGGAAAATGAGTGGTTCGGTTCAAGTGAACTTCTCGGAAAACATAACAAAGGGGGCTAGTTTCCTTCGTGGTAGTAGGGCGCTGTAACTGTCTGATTCGGAGGGGCGTCCGGTCGTCCCAGAGCTTCCGCAAGGCAGGGAAGATGGAGGGTAAAGGTGCTCCCCATCCCTGGCGCGCTTTTCACCGTAATCTCGCCTTGCATCGCCTCCGCGATGCTCTTAGCTAGAGGCAAGCCCAGCCCCGTGCCGTGAATTTGCGCCGCGGCTACCGAAGCGCTTCGATAGAAAGGCTCAAAAATATGCGGCAAATCCGCGGACCCGATACCGATCCCCCGGTCGGAAACGCTGATTCGGATTTCCTTCCCCCGGATCCCGTGATCGCCCAGATCCGCCCGAATCCCCATCCATTGCTGCCTGCTGCCATACTTCAGGGCGTTCGTGATCAGGTTTTGCAAGCACTGCGACAGAGCCGGGAGGTCGCCGGCTACCTGCGGGAGGTCCGGCCCGATGTCCTGCTCCACGGTGAACTGAGCCGTGCGAATCAGCCCTTCGGTATCGGCAAGCGCCGCGTCAATAATCTGGGAGGCCGTGAGCGGGCGCAAATCGTATCGCTGCTGGCCATCGCGCGTGGCGGCGAACAGCAGGATTTGCTCCACCAGCCCGGAAAGCTGCCGCGCGTGGTTCCCGATTACCGAGCCGTATTGCGCCAACTGCTTCTTGCCTTCGACCACTCCATGCGCGAGGTTGTCAGCGGCGGAGCTGATGACGGTCAGAGGCGTGCGCAGCTCGTGCGAGATCGTCGTCACAAAATTCATTTGCAGCTTGGCCAGGCGCTGCGCCCGGTAGCTTGTGACGATCAGCATTCCCATGCTGAGCACCAGCAGAAACAGGACGCCGAAGCTGATCGTCAAATCCCTCCTGCGCAACTCCGAGCCGAAGTCCCCGAGCGGTCCGCCCCTGCGGTGCTTGACGATCAGTTGCCAGTCCCGGCCGGTGGGCGCCTCCGCCAGCAGCGGGAACCATGAAACACCCACTGCGGCAGCCGGTCCCTTATTCACCGAGGGCTTGTGAAACACATGGACGGGCGATCCCAGCGCCGGATCGGGAATCCGGCCGAATAAATCCATGCTTCCGTCGGCGTCGCCAACTTCCTGCCTGCCAAAATCCGGGTCCGAGGAATACATCACGCGGTCCGGTCGGTCTCCGCCCACGACCGCGATTTGAAAATCCAGGCCATCGGTGCCCTGGAAATAGCGCTGCGCCAAGTCGGGAAGAATCCTGTTTCGTATCACCTGGTCGTCGAGTTGAAGCACGATCCATGCAACCGATTCACCGCTCTTGCGGGAAGTCTCGGCGGAAGTTCTTCTGGTATAAAGCGGGTGAACAAGAGCCGGAATACCGGGCTCAAATCGCCAGCCAATCAAGGGCGCGCCAGGATAGAAGCCTTCCACAAATTGCGGAGCAGTCGGCGAAGCCGGTTTTTCGCCGGCACCTAGGTCGGCGGGAGACGAAGACAACGCGGTTTGCAGCTTTTTCCGCAGGCCTTCCAAATCTTCGGGCTGACCAGCCGGCTCAAGGTGCTTGGTTGCCGCATCGTACCGTAGCACGGTCGCGTGCGACGCTTTCTCAGAGGGCAGTATGTAGAAATCCGAAACCAGGTCCGGATAGGCGGCGCCGGCCTTCCATCCCGCGAACGAGCGAGCAAAGTCCTGCATGTCGGGCGGCGGATCGCCGTCCGGATCGACGTCGAGGGTAAGGCATATCTGCGAAAACACCCGGAAGAAATCCAAATGCCAATTGATCATCGACATTTGCAGGCTGTCGGCAAGTCGCAGGCTGGTGGCTTCGCTCACCTGGTTGCTCCAGTTGTACTGCAGCACCGCCAGCACGATCACAATCACGGCGACCGGAACGACCACCGCCGCCGAAAGGGCTCGTTCTTTGAATGGCATCTTCACAGCATCCCCGCTTGGTGACTCCGTGAGCCAGCCCCGCTGTTAGGACCCTTTATACGCCCAAACTCCGCAGGCAGCCAACCGAGAGTCACGAGAGCTTGGTGGGAAACTCGTTTTTAGGACGGCTTGAACTTGTATCCGAGGCCTTGCACTGTGAGGATGAAGCGGGGCTGTTTGGGGTCGCTCTCGAGCTTTTGGCGCAGGCTCGCCACATGCACATCCACGGTGCGCGTGAATGTGTCCGCACTGTAACCCCAGACCTCTTTCAATAATTCATCGCGGGAAAGGGTCGTCCCCGCGTGCTCGATGAAATAGCGCAAAAGCTGAAACTCACGGGCGGAAAGATTCACGGGTTTTCCCTCCCGCGTGGCTTCGGTCCCGCGCAGGTCGATGCGCACCGGTCCAAACTGGTATGGGCCAGACTGCGCTGCGGGGCGATTGGGCGCGCGCCTTAGGAGCGCCTCGACGCGCGCCATGAGTTCCTGCATGTCGAAGGGTTTGGTAACGTAATCATCGGCGCCGATCTTCAAGCCGGTTACTTTGTCGGCGGTCTGGCCCCGCGCGGTCAGCATCAGAATCGGAGTAATCAAGCCGGACTCGCGTATGTCGCGGCAGACGGTGAATCCGTCCCGGCGGGGCAGCATGATGTCGAGAATGATCAGATCCAACGGCAAGCGCGCGGCCTTTTCAAAGGCCTCATCGCCGTTGGTGGCGTACTCGACAACGTAACCGTCCTTGCGCAGGCGGTCCCCCACTGTCATGCGCAGGGCCTCTTCGTCTTCTACGAGAAGTACGTTGTCGTGCATGCGGCCGGTTCAGACCAACCTATCTTCTCCCCGGTCGCGTCCCTGCTTCAAGGAAAATACGCCCCTTAAGAGCATCGAATCCAACAGACTCGACGTATGACTCCACCCCGCGGGCGTCTTGCCGGCTCACTTTGCTTTTGTTGTCGTCCCGGCGAGCGAAGGGATGAGGGAAACTGAAAAAAGCGGGAGGCCTGGAGGCCTCCCGGTGTCTAAGTCGCCCCAGCGAGGGTTTAAGGCAATAGGTAGCGGAACGAGGTGAATACCATGTTGTCGGTACCGTGCGGCGCGCCTGATACGCCGACGCCGGTGGTATTACCCACGCCATTCCAATCGTAGCGAATGAAGTAGGATTCCTGCATTCCAAACTGGAGCGTGCCTCTTGAGCCTTTGTAGAAGCGGTACCAGAATCCGAGGGTGCCTTCCAGTTCGTGCTTCGTATCGTTGGTACAATTGGCCAGCGATCCCGGAACAAATCCAACCGCGCCGCTAACGCCGTTTGAGGTGGAGGTTAGGGAGCCTGAGGCCAGTGGAACGGGTTCGGTCCAGCATCCCTTGTTCGTGAAAAGAGGCGAACCGTAGCCCACTGCCGCCGTGGGGCTAGTTGCGTAGGCGGCGCGGGCTGAGTATTCATCGCCGACATACATGTACACGTCGAGTTTGTTGCTGAAATACTCGATCGTGCCAAGCGATTGATAGTTGCGGATTGGGGCAATCGTACCATTCGGCCGAATGGTTGCTTGCGGCAAGCCGACCGAGCCGTAGCGTCCGATGCCGTCTCCGCCAAAGAAGTGCACGCCCAGGTCGACATGCTTGAAGAACCTGGCACGAGCATTGGCTCCAATTCCCCCTCCGTTGCGTGTGTCATTGTAGGCGAGGGCTCCTGATGGACCGAGGGTTCCGCCGCAGGACGCTGTCGCTGCCACTTGCGCGCAGGGAAACACTCGGTCGCGGGGAGTTGTCAGAATGCCAAAGATTTCATAGTGTCCCCAGCCTGGCTGGATGGCCGCCTTGACAATGAAATCCGGAGCCGCGTTGAAAGCATAGTTTACGACGGGGTTGTAAAGACCGCCGGAGATACCATATTCACCAACCAGGAAGTTGGTGCTGGCATTCTGGCCATGTACGGTAACCGTGGTTTGAGCCTCCTCCACCGCTGCTCCCAGCCACACCTTGCTGCCGAAGCTCTTGGCGGCGCGGAAGCCGTACTGCCGAGCCCAGCTGAAGCCCACGTTATACTGCGCGTCGATGGTCTGTGTGGTGGCTTCCGAGCGATTATCGAGGCCCGCCTTCGTCTCGGTTACCAGGCTCCACATTTGGCCGCCCGTGAACGTCCAGCCGCTGTCAAACTTCGCCTGCGCCCAGAATTGCCGTTGGCGGAGTGTATAGCTGTTGCTCTGGTTGTCGTTGGAGGTTACTCCGGCGGACAAGAAGTCCATCTCATAGTAACCGCCGATCGTAACGTCCTTCAGCTTGCCCTGTGCCAGCATGGCAATGCGCGACTGCCGGCCGGAAGCGTTGAATTCACTGAGATGGCTCTGGCTTTGACCCGGCAGCGGAACGCTGTTGAAGGCCGAGTTGATATCGGAACCTACGGCCCGGTTTCTCCACACCGTTTCAGCCGCCATGTAACCGCCTGGCGTCAGAGTGATTCCCTTAAAGCGCAAGGATTGCGGCTCGTCGTCGGCCGGCTTTGCTGCCGCCTGCGCCAGGGCGTTTGGCACGGCTACCGAATCGGGCGAGAGGGCGTTCAAAGCCATGGAGGATGAAGCAGCCGCGCTGGCACTCTCGACCGGGGCGGCCGACATGTTGGCACCGGCTGCGCTGGAAATCTTCAGCTGATTCTCGAGCGTCTGCATCTGTTGCTGCTGCTCCTTTAGCACTTCGCTCTGAACCTGAATCTGCTTGGATTGTGCCTCGATAAGATCCCGGAGCTCCTGGAGCTCGCTTTCCATATTGGATTCCGCAGGCTTGGCGGGAGAGTCGCCCTTCGAGGCGGCCGCTGGTTCGCTAGACGTGGTTCTCGCGGCCGAAGCACTGCTGGTTTCCGCCGCGGTTGTTCCCGCCTTGTCCTCCGCCCCTCCGGCCCGGGCCAGCGCCGGGGATACGGCGAAGCCGAAAACCATCGCTGCTACTACTATTGCTCGCATTCATTCCTCCTTGAGATTGACCTGCCCGCTTTCATCGCGGGCGTCCCCAACGCGCTCACACACTCCAAGTCAGGGCTCCTCACGTGGTGGTGCCCAATCCTACGATCCTCTACGCCTTACGCCCCCATAAGCGGCGGTATGGCTAGAGTTACACTGCGCTAGCAAGCTTGGAAACCGCCTCCATTGTTGGGCCGTTGAAACGTGTTTTGGGATAATTGAATGATTCTGATTCGCCCACCAACCACGATAAGTGCACGAGTCAGAGCAGGCACGTTAATCCATGCCTCTTGAACCGCCTGTGACGGAATTGTTAATTCTGCGTTACGATCCGAAGTTCACTACCGGTGGCAGCAGGACAGCAGGAACCAGAGCCAATGGTCAACCGAGGGCAGAAGCGCTTAACTCCTGCTTCCGACCTCCACGGGCTCCTTGTGTTGGGGAGCAGGCACCATGGAGGGAACGATCTTGCGGAAGGGCCGCAGGCTGAGAAATCGCTGCCGACAGGGATCGCAGCGGTAGGCCGGGAAATGCAGCAGGCGCCTGGCGAACACCAGGAAGCCTGTATCCACACGCTCGCGGGAAATGTGCTCCAGGTTAAAATTGCCGCACCGTGGGCAGTGGGCAAAACGGGAAAACGCCAGTGCCACGCGCCGGCAATAAAATCTGCGGTCACATGTTTGGCATCGCCACGGCCGGCACCCGGCGAGAGTGAACGCGAAATCCCTCACCCCGGACCGATGCGAGCGGAAGCAGTCGGCGCTGCGGCACTGTGGGCAAATCATATGCTGGCAAACCTCGCTAATGCGCGCCACAGAATAACCAAAAGGCTTCCGCTCGGCAACATTGATGTGCGCAGTTGCTGGGCCGCCAGTGTAAGATAGCCACCGACAGGAACCGCATGCCCGATTACACTCCAGCCCACGCCCGTGCCGGAATTGACGCCCAACTCCCTAAGCTCGACACATGGCCCAATCACTTTTCCGGTTACCAAATCAGCATTCGATTTCCCGAGTATACGTCGATGTGTCCCAAAACGGGGCTCCCCGACTACGGGACTATCACGATTGACTACCAGCCCAAGAAGCTGTGTCTGGAACTCAAGGCTCTTAAAATGTATCTGCTCGCCTACCGCGACCTGGGAATCTTTTACGAAAACGCTGTCAACCGCATCCTACGGGATGTAACCGCCACCGTTCGCCCGGCTTGGTGCCGCGTGAATGGTGAATTCACGCCGCGGGGCGGCCTATTCACCACGGTGAAGGCTCATTGGCCTCCGCGGAACGGAACCAAAAGCCGCAGACGATAGACATCTTGCTTCGGCTCGGCCATAATTTAGATTCGCGGCCCATGCAGCTTTGAGGGAGGTTCTGATGAGTTTGACTCCGAATCCAAATGTACCCAGTGAACCACAGATCGTTGAAACATCCACGCTGCCTCGTTGGGTAATTCTGCTTTTCGTGATCGCATTCGCCCTGGTGGGGTACTTATTCTATGTGAACTATACCGACCGCCAGGCAGCGCTCGCGGCTCTTGACGCCGCGGACAAGAAGGCGCAGGCCGTGGACGCGGAATTTGGCAAGACCAATGCGCGTATCGCCGATCTGCAGGCGAAATTGGACGTCACCTCGCAGAAGCTTGGCCTCACCCAGGATGAGTTGGCGCGCGCCCGCGGCCTCGCGCAATCCATCAAGAAGGACCAACTGCAGAGCGATGAGCAACTCCGGCAGCAAATCGGCGCCGTGCAGGCCGACGCCACCACCAAGTTCGGACAAGTGACCACAGAGATTAGCGGCACCAAGAGCGAAGTGGACGCGACCAAAGCGGATCTTGAAGCGACCAAGAGCAAGCTGCAAAGCACCGTCGGCGATCTGGGAGTGCAGAGCGGCCTGATCGCTCGAAACCATGATGAGGTGGAGGAACTCAAGCGGCTGGGTGAGCGCGACATTTTCGAATTCTCGCTCAAAAAGGAGAAAACGCCCCAGCACGTCGGTCCTATTCAGGTGGTTCTCCGTAAGACCGACACGAAGCATTACAAGTACACCGTCGATGTGGTTGCCGACGACAAGAATATCGAGAAGAAGGACAAGACTGTCGGCGAACCGATTCAGTTCTATGTGCGCGGCGCCCGCGCGCCCTACGAGATCGTCGTCTTCGATCTCGGCAAAGATCAGGCCAAGGGCTACCTGAGCACACCCAAATCCGCGAGCGCTGCTCCCCCTGCAGGGAAACCGAATACGCCCGGCAATTAGGCGAAGCCCTGCTTGTCGGTTGTCCTGAAAAGTCGGGCCCACCTCTCCCAGGCCGCGCCCGGCCTGCGAGCTGAATTGCTTGCGCTCCCAGGGTCGCATGAATCTCGGTGTAGGCTCACGATTCCACGGTGCTTCTTGGTCCCATTTCTAGCCTCATTGCTTGCATGGGTGCCCTCCGGCAACACCGCGCAAGCAGGATCACTCCAACGGCCGCTCTCTGGCTCGCAACAACCCCTGCAATCGACAGCCGAATTAGTAAAGGTAGAAGTGAGCGTTGCCGACTGGCACGGAAATTTCGCCGCCGGCCTTACGCAAAAGGATTTCCGAATTCTCGATGACGGCATTGAGCAGCCTGCGACATTTTTCGCTCCGGTTGAGACACCCGCGCGCATACTCGTCATGATTGAAACCGGCCCTGCCGTCTATCTCGTTCAGAACGATCACCTCACCGCCGCCTACGCGCTTCTCGAAGGGCTCGCTCCGGAAGATCAGGTCGCACTCGTTTCCTACGATCGGCAACTTCACCAAGTCTTGCCGTTCACCCGCGATAGGGCGGTTCTTCTCGGCGCGTTGGGAGGCGTTCAATACAACATCGGCATGGGCGACCTGAATTTCTACGATTCTCTTTCAACGGTGGTTGACTGGTTGAAGCCGGTCACCGGCAAGCGCGCACTGGTCCTTCTCACTACCGGCCTTGATTCCTCTGCGCCCGCTCGCTGGGATGTTCTCGTAGACAAACTGCGCCGGGAAGACATCGTTATTTTTCCTGTGGCGCTGGGCGGCTCGCTACGCGGCTATTCGGGAGAGAAACCGAAACGCGACGGGGTGGCCCCCTCGGGCCACGGTACGGTGAGTTTTGCGAATGCAGACCGCGCCCTGCGGTCCCTGGCAACAA
This sequence comes from Candidatus Acidiferrales bacterium, assembly GCA_050015335.1. Classification (GTDB taxonomy): domain Bacteria; phylum Acidobacteriota; class Terriglobia; order Acidiferrales; family UBA7541; genus Palsa-295. The sequence goes on from JBEKBP010000008.1 coordinate 24,740, forward strand.
TTTCAGGCGGCCGCGCCTATTTCCCCGAATCAGGCAGCGACTTTCAGCCGATGTATCGCGAGATCGCTTCCGCACTGCGCCACCAATACGTTCTTGGATTCGCGCCAGCGCACGATGGGCTCTATCACTCGCTTTCGGTCAAGGTCATCGCTGAAAGCACGCGGCCCGCCAGGGCTCACCAGTCCGAATATCACGTGCTTGCGCGCCAAGGCTACGTCGCTCCAAGTCAGGAAGCCGCGCCGGTTCAGTGAACACTCCGTCTATCCAAGGGGGTCCGCTATCCGGCTTCCCTTGCCCCCAATCCGTTGATACGGAAGACTCGTGGTAGTCCGACGATCAAGACGCCACGATTATCGGGGGCCGAAAACAAGAGGATGTGGTGCTGGCCGACGAGTTCCGCGACGGGAATGTGCCGGCGCAGATGGCTTGGTTGACCGTGGCCCAAGCGGGCTAGGCGGCGCCCACCACGGGTTGTTGCGCTGGCTGTTGAATTTCTGATCTTCTACCAGGGAGACCGAAGGGACCGTGCTGTGGCTGGAAGCCCTGCGATTCCAACCGCTTCGAAGGCTACGGCAAACAGAGAGGAGCGAGAGCTTGTCGACGGATTTGCAGAGGCCCTCTTGGATGGCCTCTCGGGGAAAACAGTCGCCCGCTCGGTTCCCGATCGATCTGGCTCAACGGTTCGCCTGGCTCAATCCAAATTGCGAAGTTCGGTCTGTCCTGCCACCAACCAGATTTCAGACCGTCTGCGCCAGTCGCTGCTACCTTACTGACCGATGGGGGGCTTGCTGTTCCGCCTTGCAAGATGGAGCCTCCATCGATAGGCTCGATAGTTCCGCCGCGCCGCTTTCACAATGTTGAACGGTGCGCTTTCGATCGCGCCGAAAAGAGGTTTTGAATGAGACGCTGTGTTTCGGCAGTTCTCGCAGCTCTGGCATGCATCTGTCTCGGCTTCCTGCACGGGTCTTCGCGCGCGCAGACGAGTTCCACACAAACTCCGGCGGTCTCGGGGGCCGCCGCGCAATTCAATTTCGCCGGAAACGCCGCCGAGATCCCCGCCGATTTCTTGGGCAACGTTGTTTTTCTTCCCGTGAGTGTCAACCAGAGCCGCCCGTGCTACTTCGTGCTCGACTCCACGGCCAGCGTTTCGTCGATGGATCCCCATCGCGCCGCGGAACTCGGCCTCACGGCGTCAGGGGCCGTGCTGAATCTCACCGGGGTCGATATCCCCCTTGCAACGCTGCCCCAACAGGAAAGCCCCCACTTTGGCTCGCAAATCGGGCGCGTTTACGAGGGAACCCTGGGCAATGACTTTCTACAGCGAGTTGTCGTCGAAATTGATTACGGGCGCCTTACCGTGCGCTTGTACGACCCTGGCGTTTACAAGTATTCCGGCACAGGAAAATCCCTTCCCCTCACATTTGCAGGCGGCGTACCCATCCTCCAGGCTGAATTCACCGAGCCAAGGGGCAAGGTGCTCGGAGCCGGCTTCGTTGTGAACACGGCGCTCGACGCTTCCACCGTGATTTCCAATCGTTACGCGGAGTCTCATCATCTGCTCCGCTCACATTGGAAGATGATTCCCACTCTCGATCCGGATCTCGATGGCGCCCCCGGTGCTCTCCTCGGGCGCTCCAAGGGCTTTGCGCTCGGTCCGTACTTTGTGGAGGACACGCTCGTGATTTTTTCTAAGACGGACTTTCCGGCAGCTGCGGATCCCCGCATCGCGGGAGAAATTGGCGCGGACATGCTGCGCCGCTTCACGGTGGTCCTCGACTATCCTCACCACCGGATGATCTTTCAGCCGAATTCTCATTTCACGAACGAAGAGGAAGAAGATAAAAGCGGAATCGCACTGATTGCGAAAGGCACGGCTCTGAAAACTTTCGAAATCGTGGAGGTGGAACCGAATACACCCGCCGCGGCAGCCGGCCTCGAGAAAGGCGACATTATCGCGGGCATCGACGATGACGCCGCCGCGGACTTGACGCTGTCTGAAATACGCGACCTGTTCAGTCAGATCGGCCACAAATACAAGCTGCTCATCGAGCGGAACGGCCAGAACAAACAGGTGCAGCTCGAAATGCACCGTTTCCTGTAGGTCTGTGAATGTGTTGCCCGCCCACCAGACGTGTTCCCTGTCTGGCAGGCTGTTCAGAATTCCTTCACACATCTTTTTTGCATTGGGCGCACCCTGAGACATTCAGGATCGGACCTTGTTGGACGGGAGGTTGAGGATGATGATGGGGAGTGCGCGGATTCGAAGCGCATTCTGTATCGTCCTCGCTTTCCTCCCCGCTTTGCTGCTCCTGTTTCGAGTCGATACAGCCAAAGCTCAGGGAAATTTGTTGTCATCTCCGCGTCGTTTGATAACCGAGTCGATTGACGAGACCAAGGTCGTCCGGCTCGAGGGCAACACGCGTCCCGAAGCGAACGCAGAGAACGATCGCGGGCCCGTGTCCGACGATTTTGCTCTCGCGCACATGCAGATTCAGTTACGGTTGCCCCTGGAAAAGGAACAGGAGCTCGAGCAATTGATCGGCGAGCTGCACGATCCGAACTCGCCGGGCTTCCACCACTGGCTTACCGCGGACGAGTTCAGGCAGCGGTTTAGCCCCGCCCCCGAGGATATCGAGGCGGTCAGCAGCTGGCTCCAGTCCCACGGTTTCACAGTGAATGTGATGTATCCAAGGTCGATCGATTTCTCTGGGACGGCGGGCCAGCTGCGAGATGCCTTTCGGACAGCAATACACGCTCTCCAGGTAAACGGCACTGCGCACATCGCCAACATGAACGACCCGCAGATTCCGGCGGCACTGGCTCCGATTGTTGCCGGGGTGTTCGCCCTGAACGACTTCATGCCGCGGCCGATGATGCATCCACGCGCCGCATACACGGTGGCCGTCGGATCCTACCCGGTGGTGCCGGCCGACCTGGCCACGATTTATAACTTCAACCCTCTTTTTGCCAAAGGGTATTCGGGCCAAGGGCAGACGATCGTGGTCATCGAAGACAGCGACGTCTACAACGCCGCGGACTGGAGTGCTTTCCGCTCGACGCTGGGACTTTCAAGCTACACTTCTGGTTCTTTTGCCCAAGTCCATCCGTCCCCACCGATCGGCAGCAACAACTGCAGCGATCCCGGAGCCAATGAAGACGATTCGGAGGCGATTATCGACGCGGAGTGGGCAAGCGCCGCCGCGCCAAACGCGACCGTTATGCTGGCATCTTGCGGAAACACAACTGACTTCGGCGGCTTCATCGCTCTTGAGAACCTGCTTAATGCGAGCGGAACGCCGCCTGCGATCGTGAGTATCAGCTACGGCGCAGCGGAGGCGGAATTGGGTTTCGCCAACAATGCTGCTATCAAGGCGTTGTACCAGCAGGCCGTAGCCGAAGGTGTCTCGGTGTTTGCCGCGCTGGGAGATCAAGGCGCGGCAGGGGCGGACCCCGATGCTTCCAGCGCAACGCACGGAATTGGGGTGAGCGGATTCGCGTCGACGCCATACAACGTGTCGGTCGGCGGCACGGATTTCGGAGATACCTATGCCATCGCGAATGCCACCTACTGGAGTTCGTCGAATGCTTCCAATTACGGCTCCGCAGAATCCTATGTTCCGGAAATTCCGTGGAACGACTCTTGCGCAAGCGGCCTGCTCGCCAGTTATTTGAATTTCGAAAGCAGTTCTGGCTCCGGGGGGCTCTGCAACAGCCTCAGCGGCGCGAAATTGTTGACGACCGCCGCAGGGAGCGGTGGGCCGAGCGGGTGCGCTACCGGAACGCCGGCGCCACCCACCAGCGGCATCGTGGGTGGAAGCTGCGCGGGCTATGCCAAGCCGTCCTGGCAGTCCCTGGTTGGAAACCCGAGCGACGGCGTGCGTGACACTCCCGATGTTTCGCTCTTCGCTGGAAATGGCATTTGGGGGCATTATTACATCGTTTGTTATTCGGATGTCAGCCACGGAGGAGCTGCCTGTTCCGGGGCTCCGAGCATGTGGTCAGTGTTTGGTGGCACGTCGTTCGCTTCGCCCATTCTGGCGGGGATCCAGGCGCTTGTGAATCAGGAGACCGGGAGCAGCTGGGGTAATCCGAATCCCACATACTACGCACTCGCCGGCTCCGAATACGGAACGACCGGCAGCCCATCGTGCAACTCCACTTTGGGCAATGCTACAGCGATCTCATGCATCTTTTACGATGTAACTCAAGGCGACATGGATGTGGATTGCACAGGCACGCAAAATTGCTACCTGCCTTCGGGCACCTATGGAGTGCTCTCCACATCGAGTTCCTCATTTCAGCGGGCCTATGGAACAGGCACCGGATGGGACTTTGCCACGGGCATCGGTTCAGTCAACGCGTATAACCTAGTGGCCAACTGGCCGGGTTCGCCGCTGATGATAACAACAGCGTCACTCCCCAGCGGCGAGGTGGGAACGGCTTACTCAACGATGCTCATAGCCACCGGCGGAACGACGCCCTACACATGGAGCCTCTCGTCTGGAGAATTGCCGAGTGGCTTGACGCTGAATTTGTCGACGGGTCTGATCAGCGGCACTCCGACGGCGGTTGCGAATGCCACGGCGCTGACATTCAAGGTGACTGATTCCGGTTCGCCAGAACAAACGGTGACCTTTAGTCCGACGCTTACGATTCGTCCGGCACCTTTGACGATAACGACGCCCTCGCTGCCAAGCGGCACGGTGGGAGTGCTTTATTCACAGATATTGGCTGCCACGGGGGGCATCGCTCCCTATACATGGGCGCTCAGTTTGGGAACACTGCCCGGTGGCTTGACGCTGAATCCATCGACAGGCCTGATCAGCGGTACTCCGACGGCGATTGCAAATGCGACGCCGCTGGCATTCAAGGTGAGCGATTCCAGCTCTCCAGCACAGACAACCAATGTCAACCTGACGCTGACTATTTCTTCGCCAGTGCTGACGATCACGAAGACGTCTCTAGCCAGCGGCCAAGTGGGAACAGGATATTCGCAAACCTTGACCGCCACGGGGGGCACCGCTCCCTATACGTGGGCGCTCAGTTTGGGAACACTGCCCGGTGGCTTGACGCTGAATTCATCGACGGGTTTGATCAGCGGCACTCCGACCGCCGTTGTGAATGCGACGCCGCTGGCATTCGAGGTGGCCGATTCCAGCTCACCAACACAAACAACCAGCGTCAGCCTGACGCTGACTATTTTTTCGGCAACGCTGACAATTACGACGGCATCGCTAGCCAACGGCCAAGTGGGAACAGGGTATGCGCAAACCTTGACCGCCACGGGAGGCACCGCTCCCTATACGTGGGCGCTCAGTTTGGGAACACTGCCCGGTGGCTTGACGCTGAATTCATCCACAGGCTTGATCAGCGGCACCCCGACGGCGGTTGCAAATGGCACGGCACTGGCATTCAAAGTGGCCGATTCCAGCTCACCAACACAAACGACGAGCGTCAGCCTGACACTGACTATTTTTTCGGCAATGCTGACAATTACGACGGCAGCGCTAGCCAACGGCCAAGTGGGAACAGGGTATGCGGAAACCTTGACCGCCACGGGGGGCACCACGCCCTACACGTGGGCGGTCGCTTCAGGCACGCTGCCTGCAGGTCTGGCCCTGAATTCGTTGACCGGTTTGATCAGCGGCACTCCTACGGCAGCTGCCAATGCCGCGGTGGTGGCATTCAAGGTGACTGATTCCGGCTCACCGGCACAGACAGCAAGCACGAGCCTGACGTGTACCATCGCTCCGGCACCTTTGACGATCACAACGCCCTTTCTACCAAACGGTACGGTGGGAACATCTTATTCACAGGCATTGGCAGCCACCGGCGGCACGACGCCCTATACGTGGGCGCTTGCTTCCGGGACCTTGCCGGTTGGTTTGGCGCTGAACTCATCGACGGGTTTGATCACCGGGATACCGACGGGCGCCGTGAATAACACCGCCCTTGTGTTCAAGGTCGCTGATTCCAGCTCGCCGCCCCAGACGGCAAACGCGAGCCTAACACTGACGACCGTATTCCCCTTCACGGTGACGTTCGGGGCGAGCGCGTTGAGCATTTCCTCCTCAGGGGGATCGAGCAACGCCTTGGTCACGATCGCACCAGTCGGCGGTTTCACTGGAACGGTCAATTTAACGTGTTCGGTGACCTACACCGGGCAGGGAGTAGCCAACGACCCGCCCACCTGCTCGCTAAGCGCGGCGCAGATCAACCTCCCGAGCTCCACCAACACGAGCACCATCACGGTGAACACGACGCCGGCCGCGAGCGCTTTGTCGACGCCGCCGCGGACCGATCCGATCAGCGCCGACTGGTCCGCCCGCTGCGAAACACCGCTGATGTTAGCAGTTGTTTTGGGAATGCTGGCGCGAAGGAGGCGGCTCAAAACGCGCGTCGTGATGCTTCTGTTCGTGTGCTTCGCGGTGTCTTTTGGCTGCGGCGGAGGGGGAAGTAGCAGTAGTGTCGCGCCGGGAAATCTGGGAACCACGGTGGGGAACTACGCAGTAACAGTCACCGCCACAGGCACCGGCCTCCTGGCCTCGACTTCGGCAACCATTTCGTTGTCGGTGCAGTGACGAGCAAAGCAAAAGTGGGGCGGGAGCTGCTTGACGCATAGGCCTCTACAGGCAGAGGTGGTGCACCAGTGTGTCGGAATCGAATAGCAGGATCGCAGTTTACTGGGGCCGGGTATTGGCTTGCGTTCTTCGGATGTTAGTTCGCTTGGCCAATCGGCGGGAGGGAAGTTGATTCGCCAGAAAAGCGGCGACGGCTCGCTGAATTTGACGCCGAAGGGGTTCTCCCATCCTCTGGTTTGTCGAGGAAAACGACCTTGCCTTCCCCTTCCTCCCCGGTCTTTGGATTGATCAACCAGACTCTAGATCGTCTTGCGCAAAAACAGCCTTCCGCAGTACCAGGCCCGGTCGACGTTTGCCTCGACCGCAGAAGCCGTCTCCTCGAATCCTGCGCCACGTGCGACCACCGGCACAGCGATTGGAACGCCCTACGTGCCTGTTGCCGGCGCAGCCTGGAACTGTAGGTTGTCACAAAGGGAACAGAAGCAGGGGTATTTTTGACTCAGAAGTTCCCTCTCAACGCCAGCAAGAAACCGTCCCGGTCCGCTCTGAGTTTGGAACACAAGTGCCCACGCTGAATGCGGGGCCGGGAAACCCATCACCCCATGTGGGGCGTTTGACTAGAATGCCGCGTGCGGTCGAGTCCACAATTCATTTGGCTTGACACCTACCATACCGTTCAGTAAATTTCGCGAACCTAGTGGCAATTGCGCGTGTCTGCGGCGCACAGGGAGAAGAATTCATGAACAGCCTGCAAAGGTTTTTCTGCGTCGTCGGGTTATGCGCTGGATTAAGCGCGAGCGTGCTCGCGGCGATGGACCAGGAGGCGCGGCCCAAGAAAGCCGTCGACTACGATTACTTGTTGCCCTGGGCCCAGAAGGGTGTGCACTTGCCTTCGACGGCGGAAGCGCAAGCCCGAGAGCCGTTCCAGCTCTTCGACAACGTCTATTACGTGGGCCCGCAATCGGTCAGCATGTATCTCATCAAAGCCGACAAGGGACTCATCCTGATCGACTCCGCGTATGACTACACCGCGGAAACAGAACTCGCCAACATCCGCAAGCTGGGTTTCGATCCCAAGGACATCAAGTACATTCTGATCACGCACGGGCACTCGGACCACACCGCGGGAGTGAAGAAGTTGCAAGCAGCCACCGGCGCGCACGTGGGAATGGCGGCCGGGGACTGGGACGTCTACGCAAACCCCCCGGCGGCGCATCCTTATGAGGTGCTGCCGCGCGACCTGGTGTTCCAGGAAGGCGACAACGTCACCGTCGGCAACACGACGATTCACTTGCACCAGACCCCGGCCAACACGCCCGGCTGCCTGAGCATGGAGTACACGGTGTACGACCACGGCAAGCCGTACGAGGCGCTGACTCTGGGCGGGACAGGATTTAACTTTCCGGCGCAGTTTACCCAGCTCTACATCGACGGCATGAAGAGGATGCGCGCGCTGCCCAACGTTCGCGTGCTGCTGCCAGACCACCCGCAGCTGAACGATGTGTTTGAAACGGAAGCCAAGCTCCAGATGCGCAAACCCGGGGAGCCGAATCCGTTCGTGCAAAGCCGTCCGGCGGTGGTGGAGTGGTTTGACACGCTGATCAAGGCGGCGGAGGAAAAACAGCGGCTGGAGAAGGCCGCTGCGGGCGAGTAGTTTAAAAAAAGTTCGACGAAACGGGAGAGCGCGATGCTGAGTCGACGTGACTTTTTGATTGGTGGGAGCCTCGCCGGGGCGCTGGCGGTGGCCGGGCGCGCTGTACCGGTGTTGGCCACGGCGTCGCAGCCAAGCACGCCGGTGAGTTTCCACGTGCCCCAGGGCGCGTGCGATTGCCACACGCACATCCTGGACCCGCAGCGCTTTCCCTATTCGCCCACTCGCGGTTACACGCCGGAACCGGCGTCTGTAGCGGAAATGCGCTCGCTGCATAAGGCTCTCCACACAGATCGCGTGGTGGTCGTGCAGCCCAGCACCTACGGCACGGACAATGCCTGCCTGCTCGACGCGCTCAAGCAGCTCGGGCCGAGTTCGCGGGGCATCGCGGTGGTCCACGAGAACGTCACGGAAGCCGAACTTGACGAGATGCACCAGGCGGGAGTTCGCGGGCTGCGGGTCACGCTTGTGATGCCCGGCATCAGCGCGGCGGATGCGCGAAAGCAAGTCCAGGAAGCGCTTGAGCGGATCAAGAACCGCCGCGGCTGGCACATCCAGGTTTATGCGCCGCCCACCGTGATCGAGACGATCCACGAGGATGTGATGGCCGCTCCCGTGCCGTTCTCGTTTGATCACTTCGGCGGGGCGCAAGCGAGCCTGGGAGTAAGCCAGCCCGGCTTCGACGCGCTGTTGAGCCTGCTTCACAACGGCAAAGCCTATGTAAAACTTTCTGCACCCTATCGCAGCTCCCATCAGGGACCCGACTACGCCGACCTCGACCCGATCGCCAAAGCGTTCATCGCCGCCAACCCACGGCAAGCGATATGGGGCACGGACTGGCCGCATCCCCAGCAGGAGCCGGGGCGCAAACCGGAAGAAGTGAGCGCGCTCTTTAAAATTGACGACGGGCGCGATCTCAACCGGCTGGCGCTATGGGAGCCTGCGACTGCCAAGCGCAAACTGATCCTGCTGGAGAATCCCGCAAGACTCTACGGATTCTAAATCTGCGGCAGAGATGTCTTTGTGAAAGCGGATCGTGCCATTCGCCCGGCGAGGGTGGAGCGGCGCTATTGCCCGTTGCTGTTCGGCAGAGGAGGCGGGGCGGGCATCGTGGCCAGCTTATTGCGGTACTCCGGATACATCGTCTCAGCGCCACCGCGAGCTGCCTCGACGGGAACGTGCCATCGCGAAGCGAACTCGGTGAGGAACCGATTCTTACCCGGCAAGTGATAAGCGACATAGCCTTTTGGATGAGGAACGGCAACAGCCGGAACGCACTGCGCGTGTTTGGGGCTCAGATCAAAATGATCGTTTGCCACCCAGCTCGTCGTGCGAATCAAAGGCTCGGTTAGATAGACCGGATCTTTCACCACAGCGGCAAGCGTGAGCACGTCGTGGTGCCGCACGTAGTATTCGATCAGAGTGGCGGTGGAGCTGCGCGGCACGCCGTTTCTTCGTATCCGGCCTTCTTTCAGGTGAGTGGTCGTCACCTTCAGGATGTCACCCTGCCACTCGCCGGTGGAGAACCCTTCCCAGGTGTGCGGCGCATTCTCCGAAGGATGCGGGCGTCCATCCATGTAGATCGTGCGCAGCGGAAGCATGTATGCGAGCACCGTGTGCCAGGCGACGATTCCCTTGGTGAGTGGATCCATATCTCCCCACACGCGCATGTCGGCGGGGCCGCGCGGGGCGTAGTCGGCGGGGTTCTGCTGGCAAACGTGTTCGACCATCTCGAGCTCTTCCGCGTCCCAAGAATCGGCCCGGCTGCGCGCCGCGGCGTTGATGGGCAAGCCGGTGTAGTCGCCGATCTCGGGGCCGCCTCCGCGCTCGGGCTCGTCCTCGTGGATCTTGGTGACCCAACCACCGGAGAAGTCGACCTGGGCGAACGCGGGGCGAGCTACGAGCGTTGCCGCGAGCACCGCGAAGAGCGCGAGGATCGTTAGACGATACGGTTTAAGGATCGCGTGGTTCAAGTATCGGCCTTTGCGTTGCAACCCGTCCGCACGAGCGGCAATCCTCTGTCAGTTCGCCACCGATTTGGCGCTGACTCCGGTTGCCGGGCGCAGCTGAATGCGCGCGAGTTTGTTGTTGCGATAGCACGGAATCCACACGCTCGGGGGATTGGTGTTGTTGTCCACGCTAATGAAGCGGGCTTCGCTGCCACGCGTGGGCAGCAGGTATTCGGTGAACTGCTCCGTGGTGGGGTCGAACTTCGCCACGCGATCGGTGTTCATCAGCGAAACCCATACCATGTGATTTTTGTCGACCGCGGTGGCGTAGGGGCGGCTGAATTGCGGCAGAGGATATTCCTTCACCTGGCGCGTCTTGATGTCGATGCGGGCCAGCTGATCGGACATGTATTCGCCGACCCAAACGTAGTCTGAATGGGGATCAGCGGAGAGGCGGCGGGGGCCACGCTGGATGGGCGTGGTGTTGTTGGCGCCCATTAGAATCGTGCGCGTGAGTTCGCGGTCGCGATCGTTTCCGTAATTCGGATTGAGCGGGGGCAACGCCACTGCCTCGATCTCGCCCGTGGGAAATACTTCGACGACGCGATCGATGCCGGATTCGTCAAACCAGGCGTGGCCTTCGCGATCGACCGTGACGCCGTAGGTGCTGGTGCCCGCCTTGGACTCGGTGGGCAGGACCGGATCATCGAAGGCCGTGTATTTTCCTGTGGCGGGATCCAGATTGATGACTCCGGTGGAGGTTTCCGACCAGAGAACGCCTTGCACGTCGATCCCCACCGTGCCGCCCACTCGCTGCTTCATCGAATCGGGGCGGGGATACCTGGTAAACTGCTCGGTCTTGGGATTGAACTTGGTGAAGGTGCCTTCGTGTCCGTTGGTGAACCAGACGTTGCCGTCCTTGTCGACGCCCATGCCGTGAGACTGGACAGAGTCGCCTTGCGCGTCGGCGAGCTTGTAGCCGGTTACTTTGCCGGTGGCAGGATCCATTTTGCCGATGGTGCGGTCGGGGCTGGTGAGGTCGGTGAACCAGACTACGCCATCGTGGTCCGCGACGGCGTCGTGCGCGGCGCGGAACTGGTGCGCGGAAGGCTCGCCTTCCGACCAGATGGTGCCATTGTGATTGAGGACGCGGCTGGGGTCGCTGCCTTGGGGCAGATCGAATTCGGTGATGACGACCTGCGTGCCTGCACCCGTGGGGCGGGGAGCCAGCTTGATTTCAAGCGGAGCGGATGCCGGCCCTCGTACACGCGCGAGATAGGAAGCTAGTTCTTCCTTATAAGATTGGACGAGCGGCGAGTAAAAATTGTTCGGGTCGGCGATCGCCGCAAAAGGATTGGTGCGGGACATGAACTCGAGGATTGTCGTCCAGCCTTTTTCGTCGAAGCGGTTCTGCAGCGGAAAATTCGCCTGATGGCAGCCGGTGCAGTTGTTGGCGAACACCGCCTTCATGCGAAGGTCGGCGGGCGTGCTTCCGGGTAAGGCGGCCAGGATTTCATCGCCCATCAGCTGGCTCGTGAAATCCTGCAATGGCTTGAGCGCGAAGTTTTGCTGCACGTTTTTGGACCCCGAGAGGGCTTGTTCGGATTTGCCGGCATCGAAACCTTCCGCCTGCGCCCAAATGGCGTATTGGCCGTCGGCCAGTGCGGGAAAGGAATAACGGCCGTCCTGTTGGGTGTAGACCGTCGTGGTGATGGTCTGGTCGCTGGCTCGAGCCGATACGGCCACGCCCTCCATCGTTTTGCCGTCGGCAGAATGCACGGCGCCGGTGAGCGTCGCAGCCTGCGCGGAGAGTCCCGCGAATAGCAAGGCGATCGCCAGAGCGCTAAAGCTGTTTTTCGGCGTCATCGAATTCTCCCTCCATCCCATTCACCCCGACTCCTAGAGAACTTTCAGATAGGCAAGTATGTCATCCAGTTCACTGGGCTTCAGACCGTATTGAAAACCCGGCATTCTTTCCGTGCCGGTGAGAACGAACTGGCGGATCGCTTTCTCCTGCTCCGGCGTTGCATCTGTCAGAACACCCGACAGATTCGGCCCGACCGACTTATGGGGCTTCACTACTTTGGCGGAATGGCACAGGGCACAGTGCTGCAGGTAGAGGCCTTCGCCGCGCGATTGCTGGGCATTTAGCGGAGTGCCTGTGGCAGCCTTTTGGGCTCGCATTCCAGACGGGGACGCGAGGAAGCAGAGAAAAACCGCGGTCGCCCAAGGACCGCAAACGTTCCCAGTGGATCGCGTTTTCATTTCTGCTCCCGCCGTCTGGTTTCTGCTAGCCGCTACTGAGGTATGGAGAGCGGCTTCACGAATTCCTGATCGGGCACGGCGGCCAGCGGCGGCCGGGGCCAGAGTGGACGGCAGGGGGCCGGGCTCCATTTAGAGCCATCCGGCTCGCGCCTGAACTGCCCGCTCGTGATGAAGCGTTCCTTGAGATACTGCGGATCGTCCACGATCGACGTGACGATCAAGTAAGATTGCCCATCCAGATCGAAGCGATCGTAATACTCGGTAAGCACCGTGTTCTCGCTGTAGGGCGCGCCGTTGGTCCGCAGGTAGCCGGCGCGCATATGCTTGGTAACCACAGCGAGATTTCCGCGCTTGGCCGGGAATGATCCTCCGAAAGTTCCCCTGATCTCGGCCTGCTTTTCCCACTGGGCCACGGAGTCTCCCTGCCATTGTGGAGCGCCTCCCTGCCACTTTGATCCGTCGAAGTGGAACAGGCGGGTCTGCATGCCTTCGTCGGTGTCCATGCGCAGGGTATTGTCATTCGCCCAGGTGATATGGAACCGAGCTGGTGTCCGCATGATATTTCCGGCACCGTAAGCCTTGCACTGATTCCCATCGGCTTCGTCCTTCACCGGGTCCCATTTTGCCGCTTCCTGGATGCCTTCGGGATTGAGCGGGACGCTCGCGTAGTCTCCCTTGGCGGGAGTGATCATGCGCCAGCGCCAGTCTTCGTCCACAATGGCGACCCAGTAACCTATCATGTCAATCGGGGCGCTCTGCTTGGCTGTGGGCGCAGTGGCAGTGGCGGCGGGGGCCTGCGGCTTCGCGGTTTTCATCACGCCAATACCGAGCGACAGGAGGATTACGGCAGCCGATTGCCATATCAATCGCTTGGAGAAAATTGTGCCGCTCATCTTCCTCCTCCCGCTGTGCTCTTTTGTTGATTTCTGGGCTTGCTGAGGTCCTGATAGACGGCCTCGATAAACATGTCCTTTGTGGCGCCGTAGTTACCCAGGCCATCGTAGTCGAAGGTGGGGTTGGCTGCTTTCACCTGCTCCACCGTCTTTCCCTCCTCTACCATGGCGGCGATGCGCGCGCGAAGAACGGTGACCATGTCGCGGTAGTTCACCACGTCATTCCGGTCGCTAATGGGTCCGTGCCCCGGAATCACGTAGGTGCCGCCCTCCTCGTTTTCCTTTGCCACCATCAGCTCGATGATCTGGTTCAACCCATCGATGTAGCCGTCGATGCTTCCGCCTTTTTTCAAATCGATTACCGGATAGCTATTCAGGGGATTGAACAGATCGCCTGTGCAGATGACGTCCGAGCCACGGAAGAGGACCACGCTGTCGCCATCTGTGTGAGCCGGCACGTGATAGATATAAACAGATTCACCGTTGTAGAGCCGCCAGTCATCACCTTCGTAAGTATCGGTGGGCCAAAGCTCCTCTGCGACCGGAGCTTTCTGGCCGGTGGGGGCGCTCATCCTGTCAAGCATATTGATGTGCCCGACAATGGCAGCACCCGAAGGCAGCTTCAGGCCGGTCAGGTTGCTCACATCGTGTCCGAAAGGGATATTGGAAGCGTTCGGCAAAGCCCAGCCCGCCTGCGAAAGCCTCGCGTTCCCGCCAATGTAGTCGTCCTCCATGTTGGTGGCGATGATGAAGAAAAGAGGCTTGTCGGTGAGCGCGCGGATGGCTGAGATTACCTTGTCGCTCATGTTGGCGACCCCTGCATCGACCACCATCACGGACTGATCGCCGATCTGCACGGCGATGTTTCCGCCCGTGCCAGCGAGCATGTAGACATTCCCCTGCACGTGGAGTAGCTGGACCTTCCCGTTGTCGAGCTGGAGACACACGCCGCCGGGCGGTAAAGGACGGCAAAGCTCGTCCTGGTGCCGTAACGGGAGCGCACTCTGAGGACTGCTTTCGCCTTGCCGCGCGGAAGCGCGCCCAACCGCCGCTATAAGAACCAGGACTGCCAGCAACTCCAAGGCTCTGGTGCAACGCAGCACGGTCACATTCATTGTTGTTTTTTCCTCGGCAAGGGAGGTGGAGCAGGCATGGTTGCTATTTTCACGCGGTACTCCGGATACATCGTCTCAGCACCGCCGCGAGCTGCTTCCACCGGAATATTCCATCGGGATGCAAACTCGGTTAGAAAGGGATTCTTCCCAGGCAAATGGTAGGCGACGTAGCCTTTCGGATGAGGAATCTCGATTGTTGGGACGCAGTAATTCGGGTAGAGCTGAAAGCCGGTTTGATAGACCCAACTGGTGCTGCGAATCAATGGCTCGGTGAGGTAGACGGGGTCCTTCACGACGGCGACGAGCGTGAGGACGTCATGGTGCCGCACGTAATATTCAATCAGCGTAGCCGTGGCGCTGCGCGGCAGGCCGTTGCGCCGTACCCAGCCTTCCTTCAGGTGAGTCGTCGTCACCTTCAGGAGGTCGCCCTCCCATTCACCGGTCGAGAAGCCTTGCCATGTGTGGGGCGCATACTGCGAAGGGTGGGGACGACCGTCCATGTAAATGACGCGATTCGGGAGCATGTAGGAAAGCTCCATGTGCCAGGCGGTGATTCCCTTGGTGAGGGGATCCATATCCCCCCATACGCGCATGTTGGCTGGTCCGCGAGGGCCGTAGTCTGCCGGATGAGGCTCACACTCATGCTCTGTGACTTCCAGTTCCTGCGCGTCCCAGGCGTCGGCCCGGACACGCGCTGCGTCATTGATGGGTAAGCCCGCGTAATCGGCGATCTCGGGGCCTGGTCCGCGGTCGGGGAGATCCTCGTGGGTCTTGGTGATCCATCCCCCGGAGAAGTCCACCTGGGCAACCGCCGGACTTGCCAATGCCGCGGCAAGCAGAATGAACACAGCCAGAATGTAGAGACTATAAGTGCCGATATTGAACATCAGATCCCTCTTCTCAAACGGCCCAACTCTGTCGAACCATCCCTCCACCGAGGACGTCGGACAGATTCCCACCCGCGCATCATATGCCTCTCGGCGCCTAGACACAACGGGATATAGTGACCGGGATTTGAGCGCCTGCGACAGTCTCCGCCAGGCTTGAGACATTTGAGACATGGACGAGTTTGACACGGGCAGGTGATGGCAGTACCGTGTCGCGTGCGATTCATTTCGCTATGATGTGCTTCCAGCTGGGTGAGCTGGGGCAAGGACGCGTGATGAACAGACTGAATAGAGTACCGGCGAAGGGCATAGCGATCGCGTGGATTCTGCCAGGCTTGATTCTTGTTGCGGCAACGGCATGGATGGAGGCGGCTCCGGGAGCGAGCGGGACAGCCGCAGCCCAGGCCGAGGCAAATCGCGTTGCGGTGGACGCTGACGACGTTGGTGGCGTAGTGACCAGTTCGAAGGGGCCCGAAGCTGGGGTGTGGGTGATTGCCGAGACCACTGAACTGCCTACTAAGTTTCGCAAGATCGTTGTCACCGATGATGCCGGGCGGTATCTGTTGCCAGAGCTGCCGAAGGCCACCTACAAGATTTGGGTGCGAGGCTACGGTTTGGTGGACTCAAAGGCTGTCAGGGCGAAGCCCGGCACGGCGCTGGCTTTGGCCGCAATCATTGCGCCCGATGCGGAGGCTGCCGCGCAATACTATCCTGCCAACTACTGGTATTCGCTGCTCAACATTCCGCCCAAGAACGCGTTTCCGTTGAAGAATTCAGATCTTAAGTCGCAGGCCGAATTTCTATACAACGTGAAGAGAGGCTGCAGTGTCTGCCATCAGATGGGCAACCAGGCGACGCGTGAGATTGAGCCAAGCCTCGGCACATTCGATTCACCTTCTTTGGCCTGGGAGCGGCGGATGATGTCAGGCCAAGTAGGCCCGCAGATGACGAGCGCTCTCAATAAATTCGGACACGATCGCGGGCTGGCGATGTTTGCCGATTGGAGCAAACGCATTGCCGCAGGCGAGCTACCTCCGACGCCGCCGCGGCCGCAGGGCATCGAGCGCAACGTGGTTGTCACGCTGTGGGAAGTCGATACAGACCGGTCGTTCATCCACGACGTGGTGAGCACGAACGAGCGGAATATAACCGACAATGCCTACGGGCCGGTGTATGCGACCGATTATTCGGCGGCAACTATTTGGGCGCTCGATCCGAAGACGAGCAGGAAAACGATGGTGCAGGTTCCGCTGCGCAAGGAAAGCGATCGCCCGTTGATGGAAAGGTTCACGCCGCAAACGGTGGCGGCGCCGTCGCCCTACTGGGGAAGCCAAATCGTGTGGGACGACCCGAACTTTATCGCCATGCCGCACATGGACAGCAAGGGCCGCATCTGGTTTCATGCGCAGACGCGGCCAGACATGCCCGCTTACTGTGAGAACGGCTCGAGCAATCCCTTCGCAAAGAATTTCCCCATGCCGGCCACCGACGTTCCGCGGGGTGTCGATAATTACGATCCCAAGACGGGCAAGATTGAACTGATCGATCTCTGCATGTCATCGGGACACATGGCATTTGGTAATGATCCAGACGAGACGATTTACCATGTCTCGCGGCCCGTCGCCCCGGGCAAAATGGGCGGAATCGGCTGGATCAAGACGCGGGTGTGGGATCAGACCCACGACGCGCAGAAATCCATCGGCTGGTGCCCCGCCGTGGTTGATTACAACGGCGATGGAAAGACCGGTGCTTACACGACGCCGGACCAGCCAGCCGATCCGAAATTGGATCGCGCGATTGGTCCGGCCTATGGCTACGGAATCGCGTTTAATCCAATCGATGGCAGCATCTGGTATGCGGGACTGGATAACCCTGTTCCGGGAAGAATCTTTCGCATGGTGACTGGCGACAATCCGCCCGCAACATGCAAAACAGAAGTCTATGAGCCGCCGTTTGATAATCCGAAGCGTCCCGGCGTCGAGGCCTTTGGCACGCTTGGCATCGCCATCGACACCAACGGCCTGGTATGGGCGGCCTTGACCGGCAGCGGCGATCTTGCCAGCTTCGATCGAAGCAAGTGCAAAGGGCCACTCAACGGCCCCCGGGCAATCGGCCAGCAATGTCCCGAGGGCTGGACACTGTATCCCGTGCCGGGTCCGAAGTTCAAAGGAACGGGTGTTTCAGCCGACCACTTCTATCACAACTGGGTGGACCGCTATAACGCTTTTGGCTTGGGCAACAACGTGCCGATCGTCAACGGAACAGGCTCTGATGCGCTGATGGCGTTTCTGCCAGAGACGAAGAAGTTTGTGACGATACGCGTGCCGTATCCGCTCGATTTCTATACCAGGAACATGGACGGCCGGATCGACGACCCCCAAGCTGGGTGGAAAGGCCGGGGGTTGTGGACGGGAAATGAAGAGAGGGTGATCTGGCATCTCGAGGGGGGCAAAGGCAACACGACTTCTATCGCCCACTTCCAGTTGCGTCCCGACCCGCTAGCCAAATAGGGAGATTACGGAGTACGCGAGGCGAGGTAAGCGACAATCGACAACATATCGTCGTCGGTCAAATTGGCAACGGCGGCCTTCATCAGTTCCGCGTCCGGCCCGGAGCGGGCGCCGTGCTGGAAGTCATATAACTGCCGAAAGGTATAGCTGGGGGAGCTGCCGGCGATTCTCGGTATGTTTCCCAGGCCCTTCAGATCGGGGCCGTGGCAGATTCCGCACTGAATCGTTTTGCCCGCCACAATCTTTCCAGCGACTACTTTCGCACCGCCCGTCGTGACCAGTTCCCCGCCTTTCTTGACGCTGCCGATCGGAACGTAAGCAACGAAACCCGAGTGGGAGTCATGAAGAGAGGTTCGTTCCACATCCTCCGGCACCTCGATAATGCGCTGCCCGAGCGGCTCCATGACGCGCGGTTCCACCGGGACCAGTATGCCGCCTGCGAGATGCGTCTTCGGAGCGGCAGCTGACTCGACGACCCTGGTCCAAGGCTTATACGCGATGCCCGAAAAATAGCGGGCAGCCGCCTCCACCTCGGCGTCATTCACGTCCTTTGCAATTCCCACCATTAAGGTGGGGGTCAGAAGCTTGGGCTCCGCGCTCTTCCGTACACCGGTCCTGAAGTTGGCTATCTGTTCCACGATATACGAAGCGGGAAGGCCAGCGAGGCTGCCGCTTTCCGGACGGCCCTGTCCGTTCGGCAGATGGCACATGCCACACCCGCGCATGTCCGGCTTTCTGCCGTGGGCCACGACATCGGGCATGGCCGCATGATCGTCGGGATGCCAATCGACTATGTTGAAGCCGTCATGGATCTGCTTGAGCGTGTAAACGGCTTCGGTGCCCGGCACATGTCTTGGAGCGCTTTCATCATCGGGCGGAGCCGATGGAACGCCTTGCTCGGGGACAATCAGCGGATAGGCCCAAGACGGAGTCGTTTGCGCAGCAGATGTGGATTTATCTTGCGCTAGGGTCGCCGAGGCAATCACGCATATTGCAATCGAGACGGCGGCTGCCATCCAGTGGATGCAAGTTGTACTCCCGAGACGAAGAATTTGCATGTCCGCTCTCCTCATCCGCGCCAGCATTGCTATTGGCCTGCAGACCGAGTGAACCGGTGCAGCCCCCCGCGGTCAAGCCCCGCGGCGTAAACATCGCCTGCCGGGTCCACGGCGATTCCATGATTCGTCATATTCGTTTCGATGACGGCACGCACTTTGCCATCACGCGCATCGGCGACATAAATTTTGTTGTTCACGCCGACATAGAGCGTATCGTCTCGCGTAATATAGAGCGAACACGGACCAGAAAAAGGGTAGCGGTCGTCGCCGCCCATATAGGTCCACTGATCCAGGAACGTTCCGTTCGTATCGAAAATCTCGATCCGGTCACCGGTGCAGTGGGAGGCACCTAACCCGCAGCGATCGGAAACGATAAGGCGCCCGCGCGAATCCTGGACGATTGAATGCGGGAGCCGGAACTGTCCGGGCCCGGTGCCTTGGCCGCCCCATTCCTTGATGAACTTGCCGTCTTTACTGAATTTCACCACACGCTGATTGCCGTAGCCATCGGTGACGAAGAAATCGCCATTCTTTATAACGAATACATCGGTAGGCATGTTGAATGTGTCATGTCCATTTCCCGGTACGCCGTACTTTCCCAGAGTCATGACCAAGGTGCCATCGGGCCGAAGCTTCTTCACCTGATGCGCGCCAGTATCGGTGATCCAAATGAACCCGTTGCGATCGATACGCAGCGAGTGGGCCTCCTTTGCTATGGCCGGCGGGCCCCATTCGCGCAGAAAGTTGCCGGCATTGTCGAACATCCATACGACACCAGGAGGATCGCCTTCCTTCGGATGCTGCCCGCAAGCGGCACAACGGCGAAAGACATATGCGATCCCGTGGGAATCGAAGCTAATCCAGGAGATTATTCCCAACGGTTGGCCCGAAGGCGGGTGCGGCCAATCCGCGACGAGGTGGTAGGCGCCAGAAGGCTTGGAAGCTTCTTGCCCCCGCGCCGGCAGGGCGGAAACCGCAACAAGCAGAACCAGCAGTAGTGCGACTCCCCCCTCGCGCAGGCGTGTTGGCATCGCATCCTCCGTTTTGAACCGGTGCATCATTGGCGGCTTTTGCTTTTTTGTCAATATCTTCCCGTTTCGCGAAACTGCTGAAGTAGTGCCCACAGGGGATGTGAAACTCTTGAGCCGGAGTGGTGCGAGTGATACTGTTCGGGTCGCATCACGCTGCTTGCTGCCTGAGTGGCTCTTGATCGGGTCGGTGATCCCAGGATCGTGGAGGATTACATATGATTAGAGAAGGACTGAAGTTGGCATCGATTGCCGTTATTGCGGTGCTTGGACTTGCGATCGGAACAGGGGGCCAGGTGGGCACGGATGCGAGCAAAAGCTCCGGGGGAGATTCTTCGGCGAGCTCGCCCGCGCGCAGCGTGGTCTACTTCCCCAAGGAGGAAGTGGATGCGAACTTCCAGCACCACAAAGGAATGGATGAGACGCTTTATGCGCCCGACTACGGCGAGCACAATTATTCGGTGAAGACGAGCCGGAGAGAGAAGCCGCTCGCAGCCGAACTGCACATGACATATACCGATGTTCTGTACGTGGTAAAGGGGTCGGCGACGCTCATTACGGGCGGGAAACTCGTCGATGACATTACTCCGGCAACCTATCCGAACGGTAAGCCGTTTTCGAAAGACGAGAAGTGGGGCCGCAGCATCAGCGGCGGCGAGTCGCGCCATCTTTCCGCCGGGGATGTTGTAATCATTCCCAATGGCGTGCCGCACTGGTTCAGCCAGATCGATTCGTCGTTCTGGTTTTTCAACGTCAAGGTGCGGTAGGCGCCAGCGCTAATTGGCGGGTCCAAAAACACCCCGGGGCCGCATTCGCGGCGCCGGTGGCACCGTTTCCGATTGGCCCTGCTAGTCCGGGCTAGAAGATATACTTCAGACCGAATTGGACCAGGCGCGGATTCACTGATGTGGATGTGATCTGCCCGAAGGTTGCGTTGTTCACGTCCACGCCTGCACCAGTTGAAAGGCTGTTGGTCCCGATCCCGGGCGCATTGAACTGGGAATGATTGAAGGCATTGAAGAGTTCCGCCCGGAACTGCAGCGTGGCTCCTTCCCGTATGCCTCCCACTTTGGTGGTCTTCGACAGCGAAATATCCCAGTTAAACTGGCCAGGACCGAGAAGAAGGCCTAAGCCCGCATTACCCCAGCCAGTTCCGCCTCCGACACCATTGATCGCGCCAATGTTTGTCGGTGGCGCGGCGAATGCAGCTTTATTGAAGTAACCGGGTCCGCCGTTGGCACCGCCTATCCGCTGCTCCACACTGCCCGAAGTAGGAATGTTGGCCGGTCCCATTCCCGCTGCAAATGTCGGGGTGGATTCTACCGGGCTCCCGCCACCAAGACCGAAGATGGACCCACCCCTATCGTCGTAGGGGGTCAGCGGGAAACCGTCTTGAACGACCGTCACACCCGATACGGCCCAGCCATTCACGACCTTTCCAACAAAGCCCTCGCTGGAAATTCCGGGGAGGTTGTATACGTAGCTGACCGCAAGCCGTTGCGGACGGTAGGCAGGGTTCGGGCCGTATTTGGAAACATCCGGGTCGTTATAGAGCCATTCCGTGGCCGTCGCCCTGCTCCAGGTGTATGCCGCCTGCATCTGGAGGCCGTGCGAGAACTGCTTGCGCAGCGTGGCCTGAAGGCTATTGTACTTGGTGTCGGTGGCGGTTGCGAACTCCAGGATGCCGGCCGGACTAAAGCCGAGGTAGGGGACGCGCTCAAATGCATTTGCAACCGTATTCGTGGTGACGCCGCATGCAGCACCACAGTCAATGCCGGGGGCGTCGAGTCTGTTGGTGCCCAGGGGATTGCCGACTAACTCGGCTTCGTTGCCTTGCTGGCCGGTAAAGCCGGGGATGCCCTCCTGATGGACCCCACGCGATCCAACGTATCCGAGTTCGAGCGTCCAGTCGTGTACCAATTCATACTGAGCGGTCATGTTCCACTGGTAGACCACAGGCGTATGTTCGTAATTCGGAAGGATGGAGGTATCCGACAACAGCGAGCTGGTTCCCGTAGCGAAGTTCAGCCAGCGCGGCGCCCAAGGTGTCGGCGGTGGCTGGTACGGTGTTGCAAGAGAGGAATAATACTGCGCCACCTGTTGGAAAACCGGTGTGGCATAAGGCGCTGCCTGATTGATTCCGCCTATATAAATGGTTGCCGCAGCACGGTCATAGAAGATTCCGAATCCGCTGCGCACAACCAAGCGCTTATTGGCCAGGGGCGACCATGCGAACGCCACGCGAGGACCAAAATTGGTGACGGGCGTGCCGCTCTGCGTATAGCCCTGCCTGTTCAGCTGGAACACACCACCCACGGGGGGAGGGTACAGTGAAAACGGGAAGTTCGAAGGCACCGTAAATCCGGCCAGAGTCCCCGTGGCGGCCGAGGATCCGGGTATGGGCACAGTAGAGATCAGGCTCGGCCAGATATTCGTGCTGAGACCGTACTTGTCGTGGAACAGCGCGTCGTATTCCCAGCGCAGCCCCAGGTTCACGGTTAATGCGGAAGTAAGCTTGATGTCATCCTGCACATAGGCATCGCCGAACGCGTTGCGCAGGTGATGGTTCAAGCCTCCCGGGGGGGCTGTGGCTTGGTAAGCTCCTGTACTGGAGAGGTTGGGCACCGACGTACCGGTCGTTTGCCCCGCAGCACCGCTGGCGGTGCAGGCAGCCGCGGATACACCAGGTGCGCAACCGGGCAGGCCCAGCAGGAAGTCCTGAAATCGGGGGAAGGTCAGGGCACCGACGGCAAGGAATGCAGGATTCCAGTTCCAGTAGTCGTGCTCGAGCTCGGCGCCGAACCGGAGCGTTTGTTTCCCGTGTGTCCAGGAGATATCGTCGGCAAGCTCCCCGTTGGTGACGGATTGATATTGCGGAAGGCCCCCGGCCGTGCCCGTAGTAAACAATCCGGTGATGGTGATCTGGTCGAGGTCCTTTTCATAGGGCGAAATGGAATTGATGCCAAACTGTTCGTTCGTGTACGTGTTTGTCGCGTGCGTGGAGGCGGTATCCCTCTGCATCGAAACCCGAGCCTCATTTACGAGGTTGTTGGTCAGAATCGATGTGAGTTTGAGCACCGCATAGTGGTTGCTGATGCTACTGATTCCCGTATTATCGTTGTAGCAAATCCCGTAGTTCGTGCCGCCGTTGATGCCGCACAAATAAGAGATCGTCTCGGGATCGTTGGCGTAGAAGTAGCGCAACGAGAACGTATTCTTGCTGTTGATTAGGTAGTCTCCATTGCCCAAGTACTGATGCTCTGTAAATCGAGCAGGGTCGGTCAAAACGACTTTTGTGCCTACTGTCTGGCCCCCTACTGAGGTGACAGACGGACCGCTCGGAATGTAATAGGTCCCGTCGGTATTTTTCTGTTGGAGGAGCGCGATGGCTATCGGACTGATATTCGATCCGTTCGCGGCAACTTGTACACCTCCGGCCTTGGAGGTGCCACCATCGATCCCGCCAGGAGCGAAGTACTGGCCCAGCGACGCCTCAAGTGCCGCCGTATTCGAGCGGTCCCCGCCCGGGAGAATGGGAAGTTCAAAGGGAACCGAGGCTCCCTGAGCTGCCAGACCGTTCTTTTGGGACAGCTCCTGGAAGGAGCCGAAGAAGAAAAGCTTGTCCTTCTTGATCGGGCCCCCGAATACACCGCCGAACTGGTTCTGGTCAAGTACCTGCCGGCTGTTTTGCTGGACGCCGTTGAGCACCTGAGTATTTTCTTTGCGGAAAAATTCGTTGGCATCAAGAACGGTGTTCCGGAAGAACTCAAACGCGTCTCCGTGAAAGTCATTGGTGCCGGACTTGGTAACCACGTTCGTGTTGGCGCCCACATTGCGCCCATAACCGGCGTCGAACAACGAAGTCTGGATCTTGAATTCCTGAATCGCGTCCGGATTCACAAGTCCAATGCTCGGCGCTTTCCCCGTATCGGACAAAAGTCCGCTGGTCGTGGTATTCGAAACAGCCACACCATCCATGGAAGTGCCATTTTGTCCGAGGTTGGCGCCGTTCACGGCAATGTCCGTGGTGCCTTTTCCGAGCTGCGTGGCATTGAATACCGAGGTGTTTGCCCCAGCGGAAAGGCCAAGAAGATTCGTGAAGTTGCGAGTCGTGAGGGGAATAGCCGTGGCGGTATTGCTTGAAACCACGGTACCCATGGTCGCATTGGTGGTCTGCAACGCTTCTGCGGTAGCCTGCACGGTGACTTCCTGGGTTTGACCGCCCACTTCTAGGACAGGGTTGAAAGCCGCAGTCTCGGTCACGTTCACCACGATGGAGGGAACTTCCAAGGGTTTGAATCCGGCAGCCTGTACGCGGAGTCGGTAGGTGCCCAACGGCAGTACCGTGACGATAAAAGAGCCGTCTCCGCCCGAAGTTACCGTGCGAACGGCAGCTGTCTCATTATCGGTGGCGGTGATTGTCGCGTTCGGAACCACGGCGCCCGAGGAATCGGTAACAGAGCCCTTGATGGCGCCCGTTGAGGCCGTCTGGGCTAGAACCGTCGAGCTAAAAGACGCCAAGAGAAAAGCTAGAACAAAAAAGACGACCGCGGATACACACGTGCGGCGGAACTCTAGGATACCCCAGGTCATACACCCTCCCCATTTACAGTCGACGTTTCAAGCTACTCAAATCTCGCCTCGCGTGCTATTCCGATCTGGTGTTTCCGAGATGAAGGATCGAGTGGCCTGGTAAGTCGCCCATAACTTGCCTCAGGCTATACTCCAAACGAGCGATCTATGTCAATTGCTAATTTGCCAAAAGCGAATTTTGCGGAGCAAGACCCTTGCTTGCGCGATAGCCGTCTTGTGACAAGGGAGGTATACTCCGCCGATGAAAGAAATCAAACTGACACCAGCGTTTTCAGTATTCGTGGCAATTAAGAACAACCTGCTCCACAGCGTTGCAATCGTCGCGGTACTTGCCGCGCTGCTACTTCCCACCACTCGGATCAGCGAGGGTTCCGGCGGCAAAGGCTACATCGTCTACATCGGGACCTACACTCGCGTTGCCAGCAAAGGCATCTACGGATACCGCTTCTCGCCCAAGACGGGCGACATTACGCCGCTGGGCCTCATCCAGGAGGCCCACAACCCATCATGGATCACCGAGAGTCCGAACCACCGCTTCCTGTATGCCACCGACGAGCATCCTGATAAGGGCGATCCCGGGAACACCGTCTCTTCCTACGCCATGGATACCAAGACCGGCAAACTCACATTTTTGAATAAAGCTTCCACGAAGGGGGTCGGGCCCGCACACTTGGCGATCGACAAAACCGGCAAAATGCTCGTCGTGGCAAACTTCGGGAATGGAAGCATTGCGACGATTCCGATTCATCCCGACGGGCAGCTCGGCGAGGTGGCGGACTATGTCGAACACCACGGTCACGCCGCGGGCCCTCCGGTTCCTCCCGACGAGAACGGCTTGAGCCCGACCGATCCGCACGATCATTGCGTGATGTTTTCTCCCGACAGTCGTTTCCTTCTCGCCTGCAATATCGGTCTCGGAAAAGCCTTTGTCTATCGCATCGACGTATCGACGGGCAAACTCGAGCAGAATGGCGAACCTTTTACGACCTCGGCTGAAGCGTGGAGACCCCGCCACCTGGCGTTCTCTCCGAACGGCAAATACGTGTACATGATCAGCGGCTCCATGCAAATGACGACGGCGGCCTACGATGCCGCTACCGGGACGCTGAAAGAGATTCAGACGCTCCCCTTTTCGCCGGAAGGCGTAAAGAGTGAAGGTTCCGAGGTTCGTGTGGATCGCACGGGCCGGTTCGTTTACGCCTCCAGTCGCGGGACGGACGCACATTATCGTTCCGCGCATGGGGAAGGCAGCATCGATGTGTTTGCTGTGGATGCCAGCGCTGGCACGCTTGCTCCGGTGCAGCACATTTCCTCTGGAGGGGAGACGCCGCGCACCTTCACGCTCGACCCCACAGGGGCGTATATGTTCGTGGGGAACGAGAATTCCGGCACCATCGCGATCTTCTCTGTCGATCCGCAAACCGGCCGATTGACGCCCACGGGCAAAGTCCTGAAGGATGTGCCCGAGGTTAGCTGTATTGTTTTCTTAGCGGCAAAATGAAGTAGCTATAACGATGCGGGAGGCCGGATGCATCGGCCTCCCGCGGCATCGCCCGCGCCAGTTCTGGGCGCCCTCGCTTTTCAGTCGAGCAGGAGCACCTTGCGCAATTCCGGCATGGTCGTGGTCCGTGGTCCGTGCAGAGGGACGATCTGGTTGACTTCCAGGTTGAGGCGAAGAATGTTGTCATACAGGTTCACGATGTAGGGATTCACGAAGTCCCCGCCGATCGTGTCGAGGTAAGGTGCTGTAACAGCCTCCGTGTTCCACGCATCGACTTGAATCAGAATCTTCTCCACAGGCAAATAGACCATTACGACAGCATCGTTGTGCGCGGTGCCAACCTGGCGGTCGATTTCGATCGGGCGCTGGGGGTCGTTGAGCACATCCTTCCCGTGCATGATCGTCTCGAACTTGGGCGTCTTCTTGGATCGTTCGAGCCTGTCCGGCTTCAGCGTGTGCGGCGCGCGCCATGCCCGCTCGAAAAACGCCTGGTTCATGGGTAGGGTCACGATCGTGGCGCCTTCATCCACGTAGGTTCGAACGCCGCCCGCGTGGTCGAAATGCGCGTGTGTGTTAATTAGATACGTGATCGGCTTGTTGGGAATGAGTTCTTTCGTCTTCGCAATCACGGCCAGCGATCGTTCCTCGTCCAACGGGGCATCGACGACCACGATGTGATCTCCCTGTTCGATGGAAACGCTGTGCCACTGCCCTCCCTTGATCCAGTAAACCCCATCGGCCAGCTTATCGACTGTCACCTTGACCGGAGCCGACATGGCCGCGCGCATCCCGTCTGGCACCGGGACGTGTACGTCGAGGTTGGCCTTCACGGATGACACCCGGATATCGAGCCGCAACTTCCCGCCCTCGGTACGGACAATGCGAGAGGGGAACATCACGCCGCCGAAATCGCGGTAGCCGGTGAAGGCGACTTCGCAAAGCATGTCGCCCAGCACGGGATTGTCAATCCAGGTATGGATTTTCAGGACTTCGTTCTGTTTCGTGATTCTCCCTACGAATTTATGCTTCCCCATCAGGAAGGTCACTTCGGAACCGTCCGGCGTGGGGGTGGACGTCGCGTGGTTCTCCGCAGCCGCCCTGAGGAAACCCTGCGGCGTCGTCCAGATTTCCATGGCGCGTTCTTCGACGTTTTTCGGCTCCGGTATGCTGGCTACAGGTAAGCCGGTGGCGGGCCCACCGGGACGCCCCGTGATCCACGACACGTCGCCGACCACGTACTCGTCGGCCGTCTGGTCGTGCGGGGGCGGGCGAAGGCGGCCGGGATCGACGGTCTCGGTGTAGGCCATCTGCACGCGCTTGGTGGCTGTGGCGTAGTCAATCGTCGCGATGTAGCTGCTCACGTCATATTGCGGAGGTGGCAAGTTCGGATTTGGCTCCTGCCCGAACTGGTACCATTTGCCGGCCCCCGTGTACTCGATCGACGTGATGTGATCGGCGCCGAGCGCAGCAATTGCCGACTCCAGCGTGCCCGATTGCTTATCGGCCGCCGCCAGAGTTGTGGCCGCAGCCGCCACGAGCGCAAAGCTCAACCATGTACGCATGAATTCCTCTCCATTTCCGCCATCACAGAATGGCTTCAGCTCAACTCAACTACGGATATGCGCTTCTCGTGGACTGGCACGGCGGACACGATGCTCGCGGTGAATATCCTTTGAACAGGAACTTGTAAGCACCCGAGGCAGGGGTCTTTCCGTCGGCTCCGGTCAGTTCCGCCTGAACCTCATAGATATTGCCCTTGTGATCGGCCGCTATCTGGTGGCCTGGCGGATGGGCTTGCGCGGCGCCGATATCGAATGAGCCCAGGATCTCGAGCGTCTTGCGATTCAGGATGTAGGTGACCGGTGTACCTCCGACGTAGAGAAAGCGCTGATCCGGTGAAAGGGCAACCGATCTTGCCTGAAGAGGGTACTTGCTGTCCAAGCCTAAATATTGTTCCGCGATGAATTTGCCCTCGATCGTGAACACCTGGATGCGTTTGTTTCCGCGATCGGAGACATACACCAGGCCATCGTCGGAGATGATCACATCGTGGGGCACTGCAAACTGCTGAAGCGCGGGCCAGATTCCGCATACCACCGGACAAAACTCGTTGGGCGGAGCGGGAGTAACGGAAGGGCGGGCGTCCATATCGAGCGGCTTGTTGCCGTAGGCGCCAAACATACGCTTGAATGCTCCTGTGTCTGCGTCGTAGACCATCACCCGGCTATTTCCGTAGCCGTCGGAAACGAATAATTCATTCGTCTTGGGATAGACACGTAGGCCCGTGGCCCCGCGAAGGACCTCGGTGGCGTTGCTGCCCGTCTGGCCGCTTTTCCCGATGGCCATCACAAATTTGCCGTTCCGGGTGAACTTGAGAATCTGGTTGTCGTTGGGAAGATCGGCGGGATTGTTTTCCTTGCCATCGGCGTTCCCCACGATCCAGACAAAACCCTTGTAATCGATATTGATGCTGTGTTCGTTCGACGGCCATTGGTAGCCGGGCCCGCTCTCCCCGCCCCATCCCTGGACGAAGTTGCCATCGTTGTCGAACTCGATGACCGGCGGCGCCGGCGTGGAGGTTAGGTCGGGCGCCGTGGAGCGAGGATGCGCGAGGCCACGTGGGCGGCTCAGAATCCACACGTGGTCGGCATCGTCGATGGCGACGGCGGAGCCAAATCCCATCCTCCACTTTGAGGGAAGCTTGGGCCAGTGGGGATCTATCTGAAACTGGGGCAAACCGCCTTCACCGATATGGGGAGCTTCCATCGACGCGGCATGTCCCGACACCGGCTGCCACTCGCGCAGGATCACGCAGAGCAAGAAGGTTCCCACCAGAAAGATCGGCACCGTGCGTTTCATAGATTCTCCTTAAGCCATCGAGCCCAAGCCTTCGTGGGGCTTCGCTAACGGCGTGACCGCGGTTGGCTGCTGGAAGCTTCCGGGCCAAAGTATCGCGCAAGACGATTCCTAAGACAATACAAGCGGACTGCACCGCACCGCCTGTTGTCTGTTTGGAAGCGTTTCAGCCAGCTGCGGCTTGACGCGGCGGCAGCTACGGCATAGAAAACATTTATAGGAAAGGTTTCTATGCCGCCTACCGACGACAACGGCCATTCAACCGAAAACGAGGGCAAGTTCTCGGTGGGTTGGCAGAGGCTCACTCGGCAAGAATTCCTTGAGGCCATTAGCGCCGCTCTGCTCGATAAGGTGCAGAAGGTGCAGAGGCATGAGCTGGAACAATCCGGGGAGTCGGGCGAGTTTCCGCAAAAACCTGCTGAATCAGCCGATTAAATTCCATCCACCCCGCATTTCAATCTGCAGCGAATTTGCAGCAAATGGTCGATCGCAATGGGTCGCGGCACACGGCGATGGATCAGCTCTTGGTGAAAGCCGGCACCTGTGTTGCTTGGCTGGAATGGGCAGCCTCGCGCCGTCCGATCCAGACAAGCAGCAGCAGGGCCGGTATGGTCACAATCGTTGTGAGCAGAAAGAACGGCACCCAACCGAGCCTTTCAGCGAGGATTCCACTCGATGATGCCACGAGCGAGCGTCCCACCAGCGCGATGGAAGATAGCAGTGCATATTGAGTGGCCGTGAACCCCGGCGAGCAGAGACTGGAAAGATACCCCACCAAAGCTACACCGGCCATGGCCCCGGTCACATTTTCCGCCGTGACGCAGAGCGCCAGATACGGGAGTTTGTGGCCGCCCACCACCTGCAGCACGTAGAACAAATTGCCCACTGACTGCAGCAGGCCGCTCACCAGCAGGGATCGATGAATGCCGAACCGCGCCGCCACCAATCCACCGACCAGTGCGCCTGCTACGGTCGCGAAAAATCCCACGAGCTTCGACATGGCAGCGATCTGGTCCAGGGAAAACCCCAGGGAAATGTAGAGCGGCGTCGACATGTTACCCGCCATTGCTTCGCCAAGCTTGTAGCCGAGAACGAACAGAAGAATTACGGGCCACATTGGCCGGCGCATGAAATCCGCGAATGGCCCGAGCACGGCGGTCGAGAGCCAGGGGCCGAACGGCCCCGAACCCCCGAGGGCCGTGCCGATTTCTGCGGAACCAGAGGATCCGGCTGTCAAGCGGGGCTCTGGTCCAAAAAGGAAAACAAGAATTCCCACCAGCAGCATGGCCGCCATGGTTGCGTAAGCAGCAAACCATCCGGCGCGGGCGGCGATCACCAATGTGCCCGCCCCGGAGACCAACATGGCGATGCGGTAGCCGGTCTGGATCATGCCCGCGCCCGGCCCCTGAAGGTCGAGGGGAAGGATTTCCACGCGCCACGCATCGATCACGATATCCTGGCTCGCGGAGAGAAACCCCACGGCAAGTGCGAGCACTCCCATGAGCGCCAGGTTGTGCTTGGGATCGCATGCACCTAGGCCCAGTATCGCGGCGATAAGTGCGATCTGGATCGATATTCCCCAGCCGCGACGTCGCCCCAGCGGCAGGGGTGGCGGCAGCCGGTCAATTAGGGGTGCCCAGACAAATTTGAATGCGTAGGGAGTGCCCACCAGAGCAAAGGCGCCGATCGCGGCACGCCGCACGCCTGCGGTGGCAAGCCACGCCGAGAGCGACGAAAAGGTGAGCAGCCAAGGCAGCCCGCTTGAGAAACCAAGCAGGAGCACGAGCAGCACCCGCCGATCGCTATAGACCTCAAGGGAACGCCGCCAGCCGGTGGGGCTCGCCGATCCCGCTTTATTGGCGTCGTAGTCTGTCACCTATACCGCCGCAAAGATTGACGCAGGAGGCTTCCGCCGCGGGAACTTGATCCCGCACACCCGCGTGTCATTTTGCATTGCTGGGTACATTCGCGTCCGACAACCGCAGCACATCGTGACGTTGCAGCACGCCGCGCCCTGTGCATGCGGGGCGACAAAAGCGATAATCTCATCAAGATTGGCCAGCCCACAGGGAAAAGAGGAAAGAAGGTTCCTGTCGGAGACTGTTCACCGTCATGGCCAAGTCGCACCGTACGCCGAAAACTGCCAAGAACTTCCGGCGACGAACTCGATTGACCCAAAGTACGGCTTGTTCCGGTGGCCGTTTTTGGTACTTCCGTACAGGTTCCCTCTGCTTCGAACAACCGCTATTGTATTCCCGGGGGGCATTCGATCAACATTTCACAAAGGGAGGAGAGAACGCTGATGAAGACGATCTATAAAGTCATGCTTTCGGTAACCGTGTTGATGCTGTTGGTGACAGCTTACAGCTCTGCAAGGCCGGCGCCCAGGCCCGATCATCCCGCTTATCTGCACGCACTCGCCGATCTTCGCGAAGCCCGCGCTCATTTGGAGCGGCCGGACGGCGGGGCATTAAGGGACCAGGAGGAAAAAGCCGTTCATGAGATCGACCAGGCAATTCATGAGATCAAGAAAGCGTCGATCGATGATGGCAAGGATTTGAACGATCATCCTGCCGTCGACGCAAGGCTAGATTGGCGTGGTCGTCTACACAAGGCCCAGGAACTGGTTAACAAGGCTCACAACGACGTCGCGCGGGAAGAAGACAATGCCTTCGCTCAAGGCCTGCAGCAACGCGCGCTGGAGCACATTGACAAGGCGCACCATCACATCGACGAAGCAATCCAGATCGTCAATTAGTGGCATTCCTTCAAATCACGAAAACGCCGCGGGCGGAGGTCCCCCGCGGCGTTTTCCTTTCTGCCCAAGCAATCCCGGCCCAAACGTGGCTTGGGGCGGGCGCTCCAGACCGAGGATAGGGCAACACAGCCATGCCACCTGCGCTCTGCTTTGATGCGGAGGCGCCCAAACGCAATTCAGGCTTGGTACGCAAGCCTGAATTTCACGACGGAGCATGTTCTGCAGCCGCATTGGAATGGTTCAGCAGCGGATGCGAGTGGTGCTCACCAGCGTGCGCATGGGACTTTTCCCCGTGTTCGTAGATCGCCTTGGCCGACCCCACGATACGCGGATCGGGGGCCGTAACGACATCGGGGTCCTTGCCGGTGTAGGGAATCGTGTACAGGATGTGCCTGATGGCGTTCAGGCGCGCGCGCTTCTTGTCGTCGGAGCGCACAATCGTCCAGGGCGCATCAGCTGTGTCGGTATAGAACAGCATCGCTTCCTTGGCCTTGGTATAGGAGTCCCACCGGCCCAGCGATTCCACGTCCATCGGGCTCAATTTCCATTGCTTCAGGGGGTCCCTCGCCCGGCCGAGAAACCGCCGCAGCTGTTCCTCCCGGCTGACGGAAAACCAGAACTTATAGAATCGAATACCGCTTCGGACCATCATCCGTTCAAATTCCGGGGTCTGGCGCATGAATTCCAGATACTCGTGCGGAGTACAGAATCCCATCACATGTTCGACGCCCGCGCGGTTGTACCAGGAGCGGTCAAAGAAGACGATTTCGCCTTTGGTGGGAAGCTTTTCGATGTAGCGCTGGAAATACCACTGGCCCCGCTCCGTGTCCGAGGGCTTGGCGAGGGCCACGACCTTGGCGCCGCGAGGATTGAGGTTTTCCGTGAAACGCTGGATCGTTCCTCCCTTGCCGGCGGCATCGCGTCCTTCAAAGATCAGCACAACGCGTTCGCCCACTTCCTTGACCCAGGCCTGCATCTTGACCAGCTCGATTTGCAGCCGCTCGATCTTTTTCAGATACTCCGAATTCTTCATTTGCTTCGGATACGGATAGTTGTCGCTGATGATGTGTTTTTTGTTTTTTGCCTTCTTTACCTTGGCGACCAGTTCCTCGGGAATGCTGGTTCGCACCTGTTCATCGATCAGTTCGATCATGGGGAAAGGTCCGCTGGCCGCCTTGGCGGGGCTTTTCCCGTTTTCCCCGGCCTTCTTCAGGGCTTTCAGTTGTTTCTTTTCCTGCTTGCGGGCCGCTTTTTCCAGGGAAGCCAAGCTCCCGGGAACGCTTGTTGGCGCCCTTTCTGCAATCAGATCGACCATAGGAGCAGTTCCGGCCAGCATTTTGGTAGAGCTTTTTCCGTTCAGTTTATGTTTATCAGCTCTCTTCTGAACTTTCATTTTTTCCTCTTCTTGCTTTCGGGCGTCAGCGAAGGCGGCCGCGAGACCATCCTGGTCGTTAATTCTCTGCGCAATCCCAAATTTCGGGCAGGATCGGAGGGTACGCGTCACAGGGGGAAGAATCCAATCCAATCCCTGAATTCGGATCATTCGGCTGGCTGATGGATCGGCGGGCCGTTGTCAGGTGAGGGTTTCTCGACCTCGCTTCGGTGTAGAGCAACCCTTTCTGCAGGTGGCCGAGGACCGAGAACAGTCGATCCGAACAGATTCACTCCCGGCCCCAGAGATCGGGAACTGGTCGCCTGCCACCAACTCCAAGACAAACCGATCCTGTCGACACTCGCCCGTCTCGAGAAACGCAAGGGCCATTGATATAGCCATCCGCGCCCTGCATCAGGTACTCGAGACTTTCCCCGACACGGTCTATTTCCTGGTTGGCGATGGAGATCAGCGCCCCTTGCTCGGAATGTTCGTTCAGCAACTGGGTCTTTCCGGTAAAGTGTTCTTCTGCCCCTCGGTGACCGACGACGGACTAGTGCGCCGGAATAGGAACTGCGACGTCTTCCTCATGCCCGACCGGTTGATGTTCCGGCGACGTGCCCGAATGCCCTGCGTCGGTGCGCATGGAATCCCCCATCACGCGGCAGGGCTCCCGCGGTTGTTCGAGGCACGAGCTACAATCCAACTCCTTGAGAACCATCCTGAGGGCTTGGAAGAAAAACGCGTGATGGAAGCGATTTTAAAGGGAAAAGTGGCGCGCCCGAGCGGGGTCGAACCGCTGACCTTGTGCTTCGGAGGCACACGCTCTATCCATCTGAGCTACGGGCGCGTAGAGGCAACCAAGTTATCTTATAACTATTCGCGGGGTTTGTGTGGGCGTAATTATTGCGATTCCGCGTAGAATCGCCGGACAATGGCGGGAATCCCGCCCACACCCTTCCAATCTGGATACTTGACGTCGAATTCGGCAGTAAGAGTCTGGCCTGCCTCTTCGGCAGTTTTGCCCTGGGCTTTAAGCTCCCGCGAACGCTTTTGCAGATCCCGGAGAACTTGCCGCTGGCTGGAAATCAGCGACGCGTCGCGGACGTCACCGTGATTGGGCATCACGATAAGGGGATGAAGCGCTTCCATCTTATCCAGGATATCGAGCCAGTTGGTCACGCTGGGAGTGTTGTCGGGCATGCCGGGGTAGGACTTGCTTCCCAGGATATTGCCGCCGTGCAGCACTCGATCCGGCTCTACGAAGATAACGACGTCCCCGTTCGTACGCGCCGGGCCATACCATATCAGGTGAACTGTCACACCGCCACCCAGATCGACTTTGGCGTCGCGGTCAAAGACCACATCGGGTTCTCGAAGCTTCACGTCCTTAAGCGCCGCCGTAAGATCAGCGGACCGCGACATGAAAGAAGTGACGTAGTTCTCCGTGCTCTCGGCCATATCCGCCTTTTGCGCGGCGGGGACGATCCACACGGTGTTGGGCGGAAACGCCATCGCTCCGGTGATGTGCTCGGGTCGGAAATCGGTCGTCGCGAGATAGAATTCCGTGTTCTTGCTTAATTTTTGCGCTTCACGCACGACGATTTCCCCGCTCCTGGGACCCATCCCGGTATCTACGACGAGCGTCGCTCGACTCCCTACGATGAGGGCGACGTTGGGGACGCCGGGCCTGTTCCTGTCGGGGATTTCCCACACGTGATCCGATATCTGCTTGGTGATGTGCTCCTGCACAATGAACGGTGTGGGAGGCGCCGCCTGCTCCTGGGCAATTGCGATCGCGGGAGAGAAGCCTATCGTGAGCGCCGCGAGAATAAAAAGGGAAGCCACTCGAACGATATTCGCAGATTGCCTCATGGGAGGGGGGGATCCTTTCAGATGGCTCAAACGACCGCAGAGAAGCTACCCAAATTATAAGTTGGCGTCAACGGATAAAGCATCGGACGCATCGGACAGAAAGCGGAAGCCGCCGATCGAACCCGATAGGAGCTGACGACCCAATTTCGGCAGGTAAATCGGCGGATGCGAAACGCGCGCCACAGCCCAGTTCAGAAAACCCAAGGAGGCGTTCTCATTTGGCTTCCAGTCCCTCGATCCAGTTAACCATTACCGTGACGGGCGACAGGTAGCTGCTCTGGTCCTCGACGTTGATCAAGAATCTTTGGCCGTCGGGCGTTACGGCGTAGTGGTTGCGCGTGGTCGACGTGTTGATGGGGGCCCGAAAGAGCTTCTTGGGCCGGCCAATTCCAGGAGGTTCGGTCGGCTGGAAGGGTACTGTGACAATGGAATAGTCGGGTGAAAGATAGAATAGTTCCTCGCCGTCCCGCCGCCACGTGGGTTCGACGCCCCCGCCGATCGAAACGATTCGTTTGTCGCCAAGAGAAGGAAAGCGCTGGATGTAGACCTCCTGCGCTCCCGATTCATCCGAGACGTATGCGATCCAGCGCCCGTCGGGAGAAATCCGCCCCTGAGACTCATTGAAGGGCGTGTGTAGCAGCGGAATGGGCTTCTTGTCCCCCGACATCGGAAGCAGGACCAGATCCAGCTTGGTGCCAGGGTTCAGCGTCGTGTAGACGATGTAATCTCCCGCCGGGGACCAATCGTTTAAGATCTTACGCTGCTCGTCATTCAACAGAACCTGGTCTTGTGCGGAGCCGCGAATGCTTCGCACATAAACAATCAGATGGCTGTGGGATTGAAAAGCGATGCGATCGCCATCGGGAGACCACAGAGGGTAGGTACCTTCTCCTTCCAGGCGGGTGGCTGCATTGCGCGCGAGATCCACCATCCACATCCGTGGGCCGCCATCCATGGCAATCAATTGCTTCTGGTCCGGGGAAAACATGGGACTGCGAAGAGACTTCAAGGCGGGGACCGAATCTGCCCGCTGACCGTTGCGGTCAAACCATGCCAATTCCTGCGTTTTTGCCCCGGATCGAAAAGTGAGCAGGCTCGCAGACGCCGAGATCATCTTCCCATCGGCATCACCGGGAGCCGACACATTTCGAGCGACCACCATCGGCTTTCCGGTTACCTGGAACCGCGATGAGTCAAAGCGCTCGGCCATGAGGATGTCGTCCTGGACGTACAACAGATAACCGGGGGGCGAGTAGATCACCGGCGAGGTAGCGTGCGTGGGAATCCTGATCCGTTCGGGAGAGTCCAGAGATCCTACATAGCTGCCTGTTTGATCCTGGTTCGCGCTACGAAGGAAGAAAAGGAAGTGCCGGCCATCCGGCAGGAATTGCGGCAGTTTCTGCACAAGCTCGTCCGCCGAGCGGTTGACTGTGGAAACGGCTGTCATCACCCCCCCTGCGGGGTCGACCCGAAACAGGCCGGTTTGCCAGTCTGAAAACAGGATTGGGCCGTTGCTGCTCCACGTGCCCCCCCCGGCACTTACTGGCACGGCTGCAATGCCTTTGGGGGCATCTCCGCGCAGGTCGACGGTCTTGAGCTCGCCGTTGGCGAAGAAACCTATCATGTCGCTGGTTGGCGACCAAAACGGATCCGACGCGCCTTCGGTACCGGCGATGGATTGTACTTCGGCCGAATTCATCTGCTTCATGTACAAGTGAGCCTGCTCAGTCTCTCGATCGCGGGCCACGAAGACCATGTAGCGGCTGTCGGGAGAGAGAATGCCCCCAGAGGCAAGCGGCGATCCCCCCGGTGCAGGCTGAGTAAACAGAATGGTTCCGCCGCCCGAGAACGGCCTGGGAGCCTCGAATTCTCGAGCGAGTAGGAATAGAAGGAGCGCCGTCGGCAATGCCACCCAGAGCTTTGCCCACTGCCATGGCGCGCGCCGAACCTCCGGCTGAATTGTCGGTTCGATTTTTCTAGCGACCTCGACTGGTCCAAAGGCATCGGGAGACACATCGGGGGAAGGCTCAAAGACCGTCCGCACCGGCCCCTTCAATCGATAGCCTTTTCGGGGGACCGTGATAATCAATTGAGGGTGGGCCGAGTCATCACCCAACGCCCGTCTGAGCACCGACATGCTGTGGACCAGGCTGTCTTCCGAGACGAACATGTCCTTCCACACTGCATGGATGAGTTCGTCCTTAGGGATCGTGCAATCTGGGCGGGCCGCCAGATAAACCAGGATGTCGAAGGCTTTCACCGGAACCACGACGGCGTCGCCATCCCGCCAGATCTGGTGAGAAGGAACGTCGATTAGCACCGGCCCGAATTCATAACTCACTGCAGGGTTCGGGGAGACTAATGTATCGGGCTTCATGGAAATTTCACCGATTCGGCAATCTTTTACTTTTTCCTCAGGACTTTCAGCAAACAATATCGTAATTTGCCCAGTAACGGCAAGCTTATTCAGCTCTCATAGGTGGCCTGTAGACTCTAAAGATATTGCTGAAAGCCGCCCTGGCAGGGACAATTTGCCTGGGGCGTGGGGAGCGAGCACATGGCAAGGAAGTGGTCAATGGCTTCCCCTGCATTCTGCAAGGAGCCCGCAACCCATCTGCCTTCCAGTCTCTCATCCGCGGTGTGCCATTGTGCCAGTGAAGCCCGTCCCTAAGGAGATGAGGAATGCCCTTTAGCCTTCGAGTCCTTCTGAGTGGCCTGCTCATTCTGCTGATCGCGCCCCTTGCCCATTCGCCCTTGTGGGCGCAAAACGATTCGGCAGGATCTTCCTCTGGAACGCCTTCTCGGTCGCAGATCACCATCGATGATGACGGAACCTACCACTTGCCGGCACAGGCGATTCCGATGTCGAGTCTTATGAGCAAGGAGTTGAAAGCGTCACTCATCTACATCGACCGGGCGGAGCGCGACCCGAAACTCACCGAGCACCAACCCGATGGCTCGACTCTGATCCTCAAGCCATTCCGTGACCGTCAAGCTGCTCTTTATCCACTCGACAAACAGGACACTAAGATGGGAGGAGTGCACGTGTTCGTGTACACGCCCAAGGATGGTGTGGCCCCCAAGAACAAGAACCGCGTGCTGATCGAGCTCCATAGCGCCGATTGCTGGATCGATTGCGGAGCGCTCGGGTCACAGCCGATCGCCTATATCGGGAACATCAAAGTGGTCAGCGTCGATTACGGGGATCCGCAATTCCCGACGGCCGTCGAAGACGTGGCCAATGTTTACTCCGGACTATTGAAGACATACAAACCCAGCAATATCGGCCTCTACGGTTGCTCCCGCGGAGGAATCCTGGCCGCAAGGTCGCTCGCGTGGTTTCAAAAGCACAATCTACCCCGGCCGGGCGCAGCCGGGCTCCTGTGCGCCAGCGCCGGCGGAGATCGCGGCGACGCCGGCTACATCGGGAGTGAGTTGGGAAATGGAGTGGTGCCGCAGCCATCGGCGCATCCGGGAGAACAGGGATTGGGAAATATCGATCCGGACGATCCGCTGGTGTCGCCGGTCAAATATCCGGAAGTACTGTCAAAATTCCCGCCCACACTGCTGATCACGGGCACCCGCTCGATCGACATGAGCACCGGTGTGTATACCCACGAGCAACTCGTGAAGCTCGGGGTCGAGACGGAACTGCACGTTTTTGAGGGCGGCAGGCATTCCTTCTGGTACGATCCTGCGCCTGCTGAATCGCAGGAGGTGTACAACATTATCGTTAAGTTCTTTGACCGTCATTTAGGCGCCCACAACTAGCGTGACCCGACCGGAATCGCGTAACGCAGGATTCCCGGGGGCGTGCAATGATGCGAACGTTGGGCGATAACTCAACAGGGAGATTTATGACGAGACAAGTTTGGATAGGCCTCGTTTTACTGTTTTCGCTGACGGTTGGAACTGCACTAGCGCAGGACGCGGACAAGGACGCGAAAGCCGTTATCCGCCGAGCGGAACACGCCATGGGCGAGGTGAAGTCGATCCGATATTCCGGCACCGGAACAATAGGCGCCGTGGGAATGAATTGGAATTCGACTGCGCCCTGGCACACCACAACGCTTACAAGCTACATCCGAACGATTGACTATCCAAGCGCCTCCTCGACAGAGGAAATAGCGCGGACGCAGCAGAACCCACCGATGCTGGGCGGTGAAGCTCCATTTACAGATCCCATTCACGAAGGCCGCAGAGTCAGCGGAAAATACGCCTGGAACCAGCCGGTAAACGCCTATCCGCCGCCTCCTCCGACCATGGTGCAACCCGCTCCCGCCACGGCTTATGAACGCGGGCTGCAAATCTGGCTCACGCCGCACGGCTTTCTGAAAGCCGCCGCCGAGAACCATGCCACGACCCGAGCCGGCCAGGAGGCTGGGAAAAAGGTGACGATTCTCACCTTCCTGATCGGCAAAAATAAAATCGTGGGCACCATCGACGGCCGGAACATCGTGACCACAGTCGAAACGTGGTTGCCGAATCCCGTCCTGGGCGATATGCCGGTCGAAACAGCGTATACCGACTACAAGGACTTCAATGGCGTGAAGTTTCCCACCCATATCGTGGAGAAGCAGGGTGGTCTCGCGACGCTCGATCTGACGGTGACACACGTGCAAGTCGATTTGGAAAATGCTGCCCTTGAGGTGCCCGTCGCGGTGTTGCACGCGACGATTCCGCCGGAGCGAGTAACACCGGAGAAGATTGCCGATGGCGTTTGGCTGCTGCACGGCGGTCACAACAGCGTGCTGATCGAATTCAAGGATTTTCTGGCGGTGGTAGATGCTCCGTTGAATGAGGCCCATTCCCTGGCAATGATTGCGGCAATGAAGACACTGGTGCCGGATAAGCCCATCAAGTATGTGATCAACACGCATCATCACTTCGATCACTCCGGCGGCCTTCGCACCTACGTC
This sequence comes from Candidatus Acidiferrales bacterium, assembly GCA_050015335.1. Classification (GTDB taxonomy): domain Bacteria; phylum Acidobacteriota; class Terriglobia; order Acidiferrales; family UBA7541; genus Palsa-295. Next base: position 64,551 of record JBEKBP010000008.1, read on the forward strand.
GCCGAGGGAGCCACCGTCATCACGCACGAAGGCAACAAGGCCTTCTATGAATGGGCATGGAAGCAGCCCCGCACTTTGGAACCCGACAAGCTGGCGGAGAATCCCCGGGAGCCCACTTTCATCACCTACAAGAATAAGTACGTGCTAACTGACCGAACACGCTCAGTCGAAGTGCACCTGACCATTGGCGACAACCACGACGAGTTTCTTTCATTTGTATATCTTCCCAAGGAAAGGCTTCTTGTCGAGGTCGACGATTTCTCCGATCGGTATATCACGCCGATGTCGCTGGGGCTCTGGAATAACCTGTACGGAAACCTGCAACGTCTGAATCTGGACGTGGAGAACATTGCTCCGCTCCACGGCAACCTGACGCCGATGTCGGAGTGGCTGAAGATGCTTCGGGATAACACGGAACGCTGAGGGAGACAATCAGCGAGCCACCGAAAGCAACCGGTATCTGTCCTAGAGCCGTTGGGTTCTGTGCGGCAGAACAGGCCAAATCCTCCTCGCTTGTCCACCGCGAACGCAGGGCGGGCAGTGTTGTGCGATCGCGGGGGCAACGCTTCTTAGTCTCTCTCTTCTGCCCTGTGTGCGATTCCTGGGATCCCCATTCCGCTCGTGGTCGATCGGCTGTCCCCGGATATTAGAAAGCGGAAATCCCCGCGTTGTAGACAAATAAGACATCTCATTTCGCAGCAGCAACTGAAAGCCAGCGGGCAGGGCAGCGGCCAAGCCTTGCCCCAAGGTCCGCTTATGAAATATTCTCCCACCCGGGCGATGCGGTTGCACACACCACAACATTTTGCGCGCCGGTTGAGGCGATCTTCTATAAAAGCGGGGGAATCAAGAAATGGACTGCGGACTTCAGGGCAAATGCGCCTTTGTCAACGCCGGCGCACATGGGATCGGTGAAGCGGTTGCGAATCTTTTGACGCAGGAGGGCGCCCGCGTGATCGTAGCCGATCACGACGAAGTGACCCTCCGAGAGAAAGCTTCCCGCTGGGTGGGTGTCGTGGCGGCGGATCTGGCGACGGCGCAAGGTGTCGACGCAGCCGTGTCGTATGTTCTCAAGGCGTTTGGCAGGGCTCCGGACATTCTGATCAACAATCTGGGCGTAGGCGATTCTTCCTCGTTCGTGGATATTTCCGATGAGCGCTGGGCCAAGAGTTTCGAGATCAACCTGATGGGATGCATCCGAACTTGCCGCGCTCTAATACCCGCGATGGCTGAGATAGGTTCGGCTTCAATCGTCAATACAGGTTCGGATCTGGCCAAGCAGCCGGAATTCACTCTGATGGATTACGGCGTATGCAAAGCAGGCCTGCTCTATCTGACAAAGGCTCTCGCCAAGCAATACGCGCCGCGTGTTCGTGTCAATGCGGTCCTGCCCGGCCCGGTGTGGACGCGGATGTGGACCCGGCCCGGCGGCATTGTCGACCAACTGGTCTCACACTATGGGGTCCACGACAGAGACGCCGCCGTAAAGCGGTTCTTGGAAGATCGTTATCTGCCCCTCGGAATCAGCCAACCGGAGGATGTGGCCCATGCCGTCGTGTTTCTTGCCTCTCCGCTGGCGAAATGTATCACTGGCTCGACTCTCGACATCGGCGGAACCTTGCGCGGCCTGATCTGAGCGATGTGCGGAAGGGTGAATCATGAAGATCTGGAAAACGATGTACCGTGTGCCGGGCGGGCTGATGGTGTGTCCTTTGTTTCTAGGCATGGTGATCAACACATTTTTCCCACACCTGCTCAAGATAGGTGGTTTTACCGAGGCGCTCAGTGGTGTCGGCTACCCGACAGTTCTGGGCATGTACCTGTTTGCCGTGGGAACCAAGATGACCATGCGAGCGGCGCCGAGCATGTTGAAACGGGGGTTCGGCATCCTGACCACCAAGATCGGCATTGCCACTATCTTCGCGCTTACTGTGGCGAAGCTGTTCCACGGAAGCATACTCGGTCTCAGCACGCTGGCCGTGATGGTGGCGATGAGCGATACCAATGGCGGAATGTTTCTGGCGCTCACCAGTGCAATGGGTGACAAGGAAGACGTGGGGACTTACGTTCTGCAGAGTATCGAGACGGGGCCGTTCCTCACCATGATCATTTTTGTCGGCACCGGATTAGCCAACATCCCCTGGCTGACCATGGTCTCGGTGATCGCGCCCATCTTGGTCGGCGCGATGCTCGGAAACCTCGATAGCGATATCCGAGATTTCTTCGGCTCGCACGAACCCATCATTGTTCCGTTCATGGCTTTTACTCTCGGACAGAACATCAACCTTCGCTCAGTCCTCACGGCGGGACTTCCAGGCGTCGTTCTCGGAATAATCGTTTTTATTGTTACCGGGTTCTGCTGCATCGTTGCCGACAAGCTACTGGGCGGGTCAGGCGTCGCCGGAGCGGCCGCCTCGAGTACGGCGGGTAATTCCGCCGCGGTACCGCAGGCCGTTGCCTTGGCGGATCGCAGCTACGCTGGCGTGGCGCCGGCCGCGACTGTTCAGGTTGCCGCTTCGGTGATCGTGACTGCGATCTTGACACCTCTACTAACCGCGTGGATGTTCCGGAAGGTGGCGAAAGACCGCGCGGCAAAGGCCGCTGCGGTCACCGGAACCGGCTTGGATTAATGGGGATCTGAACTTTTCCGCCGTCGCGTCGGTTTCATCGCCTGCGGAGTATAATCGTGAGCCGTTTGAGACGAACCCAGCTTGCTTGCGCACCGTTGATGAAGTTCTGTGGCAAGGTTGAACGAAGATCGGAGGAATAGGAAAATGGCAAAAATTGGTTTTGTCGGTTTAGGAATCATGGGCAAGCCCATGAGCAAGAACCTGATCAAGGCGGGGCATCAACTCGTGGTTTACGACATTGTTGCCAAACCGCTGGAGGAGTTGAAACAAGCTGGAGCGGAAATCGGCACGTCGCCCAGCGACGTCGCTTCCAAAGCGAACATCATTATCACGATGCTGCCCAATTCCCCGCATGTGAAGCAAGCGATCCTCGGAGAAAAGGGTGTCGCCGAAGGTGCCAAGCCCGGAGCACTGGTCGTTGATATGAGTTCGATTGCCCCTTTGGTTGCGCGGGATGTGGGGGCCGAACTGGCCAAGAAGGGCGTCCGCATGCTCGATGCGCCGGTGAGCGGAGGCGAACCAAAGGCCGTCGAGGGCACGCTCTCGATCATGGTTGGCGGGGCGCAAGCCGATTTTGACGAGATGTTCCCGATTTTCAAAGCGATGGGGTCCTCGGCGGTTCTTACCGGCGCTATCGGAGCCGGCAACGTCACCAAGCTGGCGAACCAGATCGTCGTGGCGCTGAACATCGCCGCGGTATCGGAGGCGCTCGTCCTCGCCACCAAAGCCGGAGTCGATCCCCATCTGGTCTACCAGGCCATTCGTGGCGGACTCGCCGGCAGCACGGTGCTTGACGCCAAAGCGCCGCTGATGATGGATCGAAAATTCAATCCCGGATTCCGCATCAATCTGCACATCAAAGATCTTGGCAACGTGCTTGAAACCGGCCACGAGGTAGGAGTGCCACTGCCGTTGTCTGCCGCCGTCATGGAAATCATGCAGGCGCTCAAAGTCGATGGCATGGGCGATTGCGACCATGGTTCGATTGTCCGGTTTTACGAAAAGCTGGCCCAGATCGAAGTCAAACGACAAGCCTAGAAAGGAAAGCCCCTGGGGCCTTTCGGCGGATTGAATCGGAGAAATAGGCCGAGCATGAAAAAAGCAAGCGTTTACGTTACCAGGATGATTCCGCAAGAGAACATCGACGAATTGCGGAAACACTTCGATGTGGAGGTCCATCTCGAGGACCGGGGTCTGACCAAGGCCGAACTGAAGGAGCGGGCCAAGGGGTGCCACGCCATCATCTCGCTCATCACCGACACAATTGATGGTGAATTGCTCGACGCGGTCGGTTCTCAGTGCAAGATCGTCGCAAACTACGCCGTCGGCATAAACAACTTCGATGTGGCTGCGGCAACCAAACGCGGAGTGATCCTGACCAATACTCCGGGCGTGCTGGACGACGCAACGGCGACGCATACGTTTGCTCTGTTGCTGGCGGCCGCGCGTCGTTTGGTGGAGGCGGACAACTACGTCCGCGATGGCAAGTGGAAAGGCTGGTCGCCGATGTTTTTCATCGGCATGGATGTCGACAGACGAACTCTCGGCATCGCCGGTATGGGCCGGATCGGTGCGAATGTGGCCCGCAAAGCCAGGGCCTTCGATATGAAGATCATCTATTCCAGCCTCCACCGCAACCCGCGGGCGGAGCAAGAGCTGGGCGCCACCTACGTGGACAAGGAAACGCTGTTGAAGGAGTCGGACTTTCTGACGCTGCACGTTCCACTGACGCCCGAAACGCGCCACTACATCGGCGCCAAAGAACTGAAGCTCATGAAAAGGACGGCGGTGCTCATCAACGCCAGCCGGGGACCAGTTGTGGACGAGAACGCGCTGTTCCAAGCGCTGCAAGAGAAACAGATCTGGGCGGCCGGGCTCGACGTGTTCGAGAACGAACCTGAAATCGTTCCGGGCTTAGCGAAGCTCGATAACGTGGTGGTGGTGCCGCACATCGCATCCGCCACACCGGAAACCCGGATCAACATGGGAAAGATTGCGGTCAACAACATCGTCCAAGTCTTGAACGGCCAGCCGCCAGAAACTTGCGTCAATCCGGAAGTGTTGGAGAACTAGCCCGCGGTTCCGGTCTTGGTTTCCGCTCAAAGGCAACCCCGGCGACCGCGCCGCAATCATGCGCGGGTTGGGTTGCGTCTTGGCCTCCTGTCCAGTTCCAGAATGGAAATTCGCCTGTGGCTTCCTGGCCAGTAAGCCTCTAGAAATTCGTTGCATGCCCTACCAGTGTCGAGCGGCTGGTACCGGCGATGGTTGTTTTCCATTGGCATCGGGCACCTTCAGAGATTTAAAATCTGCTCGTTCGCAAAGAGTTGTCCCATGGCCGGTGCATCAATCATCGAGCTCGGCCGTGTTTGATAATAGATGATTCGCCTACCGCCCGCATGCGACCAAGAGGGATTCTGCGCTGCGCTCAGAATGACGGACTCAATGACTGGTTCCGCAAAGTGCTGAAAAGAGCGCTCCGCGAATTCTCTTCGCGGCTGCTTTGGGCAAAGAGCGAGAAGAGATCCCTCGCCGTATCGGATTTATTGGAGGGCGGATTCCACACCGGCGTCTTTGCCGGTCAAGTAGAAATAGCCCACCTTGTTGTTGGGCGAAGTGCCATACCACATGCGGCCCTGCGTATCCCGGAAGAATTCGCGCGCACAGTTCTCAAAATGCGGGAAGGGATACTCGGTTACCTTGCCGGTCTTTGTGTCCAGGCGCCCCAGGTTGTCCTGGTTGTGGGAGTCATACCAGATGTTGCCGTCGGCATCGACACCGAGCGCGTAGGGACTCGGATCGGGGCCAGGGAGCTGGATTTCTTTGAGGACTTGCGTCCTTGGATCAAACTGGATCATTTTGCCGCCGTTGAATTCGCCGGAATAAATCAGGCCGTCCGGGGCGATTTCAAGCCGGCGGGGATAGGAGTCAACCGTTGGCGGACCCCACTGCGTGACCTTCATGGTTTTTCCGTCGAGCTTGCCGATCTTGTTGCCGGTTGGATTGGCGAACCAGATATCTCCATGGGCGTCCGGTTTGACGTCGTAGAGGGCTGGCACTTCCGCGATATGGGTGAATTGGAGGGTCTCCGGATCGAATTTCGTCAGAGGCACGCCGCTTGACCACACGTTTCCGCTGGGATCCAACCGAAGCGTGTGCTTTGAACCCCTGCCTCGAATTCCACTCTCTCCCGGAACATAAGGGTCCTGATATTCGGTGATTGTCTGCGTATTGGGATCCCATCGTCCGATTTTGTTGGGACCTTGCTCGGCCAACCAAACGGCGCCATCGGGTCCGGGTACGGCCGAATGGATTCCAGCCGTGCCGATATAGGGCGCGGTGAAATCCTTCGTTTCGCCGGTTTGAGAGTCCAGGCGCGTGATTTTGTTCGCCGATCCGGAATTCGGAATCCACAGGTAACCGTCTTTATCCGGGGCGGCGCTGAAGGGCATCCGGCTCGGGCCGGGCATGTCATATTCGACGTAGACAATATTCATGGCGTCGCTGCTGAAGGTCCGCACGGAATCCTTGTATCCCGGCATGTCTACCGGAGACTTGGGCAACACCGATTGGGGTCCGAACAACTGGGTCAGATACGACGCAATATCGTCCGCATCTTTATCGGTAATCATCGTCAGGGCGTAATGCTCGGCTGTCCGCATATACTCAACGCGATCCCTCCAGCCATCGGCGTCTCGCGTTACGGAAGCCATGCGGCTCTGAAATTGATGGCAGATCGAGCAATGATCGAAGATAAGATCCTTCCCTTTAGCCGGAGGCCAGAATTCTTTCGCCTGGTAAAAATGAATTTGGTTCCACCGCACGACTCCATTCTGCAGGGCGAAATCGAAGGAAGCCTTTTGGTCGGTGGTGAGATTCACCCCCCCACGGGGCTCGGCCTTGTAGCCGGTGGCGTCGATCTGCACGCGGTACTCACCCGCAGGTAGCTTATCGATCTTGTAGTGTCCATGGCTATCTGAAAGCACGATAAACGTCATCTTCGTTTTCGTGTTACGAGCCTCTACAAAGGCACCTTGGAACGGCGCGCGATCGGGGCCCTTCACCGTTCCGGTGACGGTCGCGGCCGGACATATCGAACCGGAGAAAATAATCACACCCAACAAAAACAGAAGCGCACGTGCTCGCACAGTTCCTCCCCTTGGTCCCGCGTCCAAATTCTACGGGCAGAATGATCTCGCCCATGCCCCTGTTTGGCAATCAAAATTCGTGGAAGCGGTTGAATCTGTCTGCGCCCGGTGAACCTGGCCAATCCTTGCGCCTATCTTCCCGCTTCGAAGCGCTTCATCCTATCCGCGGGATGCGATGGTCCGTTACCAGCCTTCGTGTGGTCGATGGCTGAAGCAATTTCCTGTAAATCGGTTGCAGAGAGCTCCAGCGATGCAGCTCCAATCCAGCCGTCGACCTGCGCGGGAGTTCGCGCGCCAACGATGGCGGCGGTCACGCCGGGCCAAGCGAGAGTCCAGGCGATGGCGACGCATGGAACCGTGGTGTTGTGGCGCCCTGCAATGGGCCGAAGGGCATCGCGAAGCGCCAAGTTGTGATCGAGGTTGGGAGGATTGAATTCGGCGGCACGCAGCCGCCAGTCATCGGGCGCCAGAGACCGCAGGCGCTCCTCCGAGAAACCTTCCGTGAGAATCCCAGATTGCATGGGGCTGTAGCAGATCACCCCCGTCTTGTGTCCGTTGCACCACGGAATTGCATTCGCCGCGACCGAGCGGTTAATGAGTGAGAATGGGGGTTGGAGAGAATCGACGTGCCGAACGTGTTGACATCGCTCAAGCAAGCCAACATCGAAATTGGATACGCCTGCTGCTCGAACCTTTCCTTCCTCGACAAGCCGGGCCATTGCGGCCCAGGAGTCCTCGACCTCCGTGCCCGATTCGTCCGGCCAGTGAAACTGGTACAAGTCGATTCGGTCCAGGCCCAGGCGGCGAAGCGACGCCTCGCACTCACGACGTATCGAGTCAGGTTTCAAAACGCGGCGCGGTTCGGCCATGGGGTTGTCCTGATCCCAGAGCAGCCCGCACTTGGTGAATACATAGGGACGCTCGCCGACAGGAAGTTCGCGAAGCAGGCGCCCCACAACCTCCTCGGAGTGTCCGAGGCCATAAACGGCAGCGGTATCGATCCAATTGATCCCCAGGCCGAGGGCATGCCGCATCGTCGCGATCGATGCTGCATCATCCTGCGGTCCCCAACCGTAAGCCCAGCCTCCGCCTCCGACGGCCCAAGATCCGAATCCAACAGCTGTGATATCCAACCCACTCGAACCGAGTGGGCGCTTGGGAATTGCCACGGTCACACCTCCCTAGACCGAAGACGTTGAAAGCTCACTCTGCCAGTCTATAGGACGGTCAATGGCCGAGAAACGGTTTCCACATCCGGGCGGCTTTGCCCGGCCTGTGGCCATGATCGCGTAAAACGTTTTGTCGATAGGCAAGGTCATACCGTTGTGTTCAGATCACCGGGTCGCCATGTATCTCCACTTCGCTCATATCCACGCCGCACGCCTCCGGCAGCGGCAGCCGCCCAGTCCAGTGAGCCCATCCCCAGAAGAGCGCGGTGGATGAACTCAGCAAGCCAGCAACAGTGCCAACCGTTCGCGGGCTGTAGTGCGCTGACGCAATTCCTGCTCCCATCATCGACAGCATCATCATCGTCCACGTCAGTGTTTCGATCGTCGAAAAGACGCGCCCTCGATACTGATCCGAAACCGTCTTGAGGATGTACGAGTAGTTTAGGATTGAATTCACAGCCATGGCGGCGCGCGACACGAGGATAAACAACAGTGCCAGCTCGAACCGTTGCATCCGGCTGAACAGAACGTACGCCCCGCCGTGCACGAGATAGTCGATAAAGACCGCCAGCTTGTAATTCTCAAAGGACAGCCGCTTGCCCAGCCAGTGCGCAAACGTGCCACCCAGAAGAAGGCCTATCCCGGCGCATCCCCAAATCGTGCCGATGCCAGCGGCCCCGCGATTGAATACAACTTCGCCAAAGAGCGTAAACAGAATCTGAGCCGCACCGCCGCCTGTGGCCCATCCCACGGCGAGCAGAGCGATAGCGAGAACGAGCGGAACCGAACGCATATACCGCAGTCCTTCGCGATATTCATGCCACGGCCGGATTACCTCCGCCTCTGTCAGGTCCCTGTGTTCGGCACGGAACCGTTTGCCTGTTGGCGGCCTCAAGTTCCAGATGGCCCAAGCCGAAAATAAGAACGAAAGCGCGTTCAATACGAACGCCCATTCATAGCCAAGGCCGACCACCGTTGCGCCCAGAAATGTCCCAATCGTCAGATTGGTCCATTGCGTCGTCTGCGTCAGCGAATTTGCAGTATGGATTTCCTCCTTGTTCGCGATGCTCGGCAGGATGGAAGAGCGCCCGGCTGTGAAAAATGGCGAGGCAACCATCAGCAACGCGCTGAATACATACAGCAGCCATACTTGATGTTGCCGCAGCGCCAGGATGAATCCCAGCGCTACCACTGCTCGCACCAGATCGCTAGCGATCATGATTCGCTTGCGATCAAACCGGTCGAGCACCACGCCAGCCAGCGGCCCAATGGCGATGGCGGGAATCGCGCGCGACAGCATGACGCCCATGATGACCAGCCCGGAATGCGTCAGTGCCATCGCAAGCGCGAACACGGCGATATTGTTGAAGTTGTCGCCGATTTCGCTGACTACTTGCCCCATCCAGGTGTAGCGATAATTGCGGTTGTGCCGAAGCAGCTTGAGAAAGTCGCGCATCAGCTGGTATGGCTCTCAACGCCAGATCGTTTCCGCGGCGAGCGCTTGATGAACAGGCAAGCATCCTCAGCGCGCATGCCTGAAAGTCTGACACACTTCCCATCGGCACACACCGTGTTGGTTGGCAGATCAACAGCCCCCCTTGAGGATCGGCTAGTACCTAGCCGAAGTGATCTTCTCGCAAAGTAGCATTATCTGTAATAAGATAGCAGCCGCATGAGCGGCACGTCGTGCAGGAGCTTCCATGGTCACTACTACCGTCAACGGCGTCCGGCGCGCAATTCAGGCCCCCGACGACACTCCCCTGCTCTATGTTCTAAGAAATGATCTCGAGCTCTCCGGACCGCAGTTCGGCTGTGGGCTGTCGCAGTGCGGGGCTTGTTCGGTTCTGCTCGACGGCAAGGAAATCCGCTCGTGCTCGATGCCTCTCTCCGAGGTGGCGGGCAAGGAAGTCACGACACTCGAAGGGCTTCCCGCGAGGTGGGTTCAGCAGAGGGGCCCGTTGCCGGCCGACGCGGAATCGACCCTGCACCCCATTCAACAAGCCTGGATCGAGGAGCAGACTCCTTTGTGCGGCTTCTGTCAAAGCGGCATGATGATCAAGGCGACCGAGCTGCTTGAAAGCAACGCGACGCCGACCGTCGACGAGATCAAACAAGCCTTTACGACGTCGGGGCCTTCGGCGCATCTATGCCGTTGTGGAAGCTACACCGCCATCATCGAAGCCGTGCAGCGCGCCTCCGCGCTAATGGCGAAAGCGAGGTAAGCAATGGCGATCACCCATGAAAAATCGGCGAATGTTTTCGGGGCCACGCTGACACGCCGTGCGTTCGTCAAAGCGGGGGGCGCCCTGTTCGTCGGTGTCAGCGTGGCAGGCGCTGGCGTCTGGACCAATGGAGTCCAGGCTGCCAACCCCACGAACACGCTCGACCCGACGCTACCCTCCTCCTGGATTGAGATTCATCCCGACAGCACGATCCTGATTCGCACGGGTAAAAGCGATTTCGGCCAGAGCACGACGTTCACAGCATACCGGCAGATTGTGGCCGAAGAGCTGAACGCGCCGTTTGAGGCCGTCACGACCGTCGTGATGGGCGATACCGACCGCACGCCGGACGGCAGCGGCGCCTTCGATTTTCTGGGCAGAGGGACGCCGAACATCCGCAAGGCTGCGGCCTACACCTATCAGGCGCTCCTCGATCTGGCATCGCAACGGCTCGGTGTCGCCAAGAGCGATCTCTCCGTGAAGGACGGCATCGTTTCGGGCGGCGACAAGAAGATTTCCTACGGCGATCTTGTGAAGGGGCATCAATTGCAGCTCACGATCCCGGTGAGCGGTACCCTCACCGACATTCGCGGATTGACCATTGAGGGCAATCCGCCCATGAAACCGGTCAGCCAGTACACGATCATCGGCAGGTCCTTCCGCAACACCATCATTGCGTCCAAAGTCGCCGCTCGCGAAACCTGGGCCACCGACGTGCGGCTGCCCGGCATGTGGCACGCGCGTATGGTGCATCCGAAGACGCTGGGTTCAAGACTGGTGTCCGCCGGTGAATTGGATGAAGCCCGTTTTCCAAACGCGCAGGTTGTGGTCAAAGGCAACCTGGTCGGGGTCGCCGCGCCCACGGAATGGGAAGCCATCGGCGCCGCGCAGCAGGTAGCCAGCGCCACCAAGTGGACCGACTGGAAGGGGCTGCCCGGCTATGCCAATCTGCACCGCTATTTGAAACAAGGGGCCGACTGGAAATCCGCGCCTGTGTCCAAAAGCGACAAAAACCACGGCGACGTAGCGTCGGCGATGGCGGCGGTCGCCCAGAAGCTTACCGCCACCTATGAGTTTTCCTATATGAAGCATGCGCCGATCGGGCCGACCATGGCTGTGGCCGATGTTCGTGCCGACGGCACGGTGCACCTCTATGCGCACAACCAGAATCCCCAGGCGCTGCGCGGCGAAATTGCGACGATGCTGGGCATCTCCACCAATCGCGTCGTGGTGCACGCATACCCCGGGCCCGGCCATTACGGCCGGTCCAATGGAGGCAATGCCGGAGGGGAAGATGAAGCGGTCATCTTGTCGCAAGCCCTGGGCCGACCAGTCCGCGTACAGTGGATGCGGGCTGACGACTTTCAGTGGTCCACGCAGTCTCCGGCTGCTGTGGCGGACGTGCAAATCGGACTCGACGACAAAGGCAAAATGATCGCTTATCAGGTGGATCATTACATGCCGGCGGCTCAGGACGACCGCCTGGTTGGCGCGCTGATCGCAGGCCTGCCGACGATGCCGGCTCCCGATCCGAGCGCGCCGCCTGCCAACATAACCGCCACTACCGCGAACCGCCTTTCTGATCCGTGGGTCTACGCAGGGGTCGCCCGAGTGGCGGAATTCGGCCACGGAACGTTCCAGGTCGGCCAGCAAGCCTCGCCGCTCGCCGCCGGGCTCCGCGACCACAGCATGCGCACACCGGGACAATTCCAGCAGAATTTTCCGCGCGAGTTGGCCATCAGTGAGGCAGCGGCGCTCGCCGGTGCCGACGCCATCCAGTTCCGCATTGACCATGCCACCGAAGAGCGCCTCGTCCGGGTGCTCAAGACCGTCCGAGATGCGTCCGGGTGGGAAACGCGGCCGTCCCCGCAGGCACCTGCAGTCTCCACCGGCGATTCGCCGGTGCGCGGTCGCGGCGTCTCAGTCATGTTCCGTTCGGCCACCTACTGGGCGTGCGTTTGTCAGATCTCGGTAACCCCCAGCACAGGAGTGATCGTCGTCGAGAACTACACCATCGCCGTCGATCCCGGCATCGTCGTGAATCCGATGCAGATGAAGCGTCAGGTGGAAGGCGGAGCAGTGATGGGCATCTCCCACGCATTGCTGGAAGAAACCATATTCGACGAAAGCGGAATCACGGCGCGTGACTGGCGGTCGTACCCGATCCTCAAGATGGCGGATATTCCTAAGATCAAAGTCGTGCTCCTCCACCGGCCAGAGGTCGGCAGCTACGGCGGCGGGTCGGAGGCGGCCAATGCCCTCGCTGCGCCCGCGATTGGTGCGGCGCTCTTTGATGCCACTGGGAAGATCATGCGGCGCCTCCCGTTGAAGCCTGTCTACGTGCAGGCGCTTCTCAAAGCCTGAGGGACGATTGCGAATACCCGCTTCGGTCGTATCGAGATGGTAGGCGAATCTGACGATGCCCGCACTGCCCCTACCAAAAACTCGGTTCTCGCTTTGAACGACGCGGGTCAATTCCGTTTGTTCACTTCTTCGCATCCACAACCCAGCAGAGCCGCCAACATGGCTTGGTTCCGCTTGCCCTTCAGCGCGACCCGGCAGCTTGTTTGGGGCCCTACAGACCTGTCGGCCCCGAAAATGCTAACCAGGGAAGCGCACGGGTCCTTGAGTTGAGAGATGGAACGCTGGAATCTACTGGCAATCAGAAGGGGACCAAGCCTGACCTCGGGGCTAAGAGCAACCAAGATGGCCACAGTTTTACCAGGGAGGGCAACGGGCAAGCAGCGCCGTCAGTTGTGCTTGTCCGCGCCAGCGTTATCGAAGATGACCGATCCAAAGCGGAAAATGCTTCGCGCCGGTGCGTAGCAGATGGCCAACGCCCTGAAATGAGGCGTTTAAGGAAATCGTAGCCAATCTAAGTTCCAATTCACTTTGGTTGGCTGTTGGCAGCCGAGGCGGCCGCTGCGAACGATTGCGGCTTTTCGCGATCGGCCGCACCGGTCGCCGGCTGACGAATGATCTCGATTGAGCCCTTAAAGTACGCCCCGTCCTCGATCATGATCCGGGCAGTCGTCAAATCCCCCACCACCGACCCGTCCTTCTTAATCTGAATCCGATCCTGTGCGGCGAGGTTTCCTTTTGCTTCACCGTAGACGATGATTTCGCGAGCCACAACGTCGGAGGCAATCTTCCCGGTGGCCCCGATGGTCAGGACTCCATCTCCCAGATGAATCGGCCCCTCAGTCCGTCCGTCTACGAGCAGGTCTTCGTTCCCTGAAATTTCACCTTTGATCCGCAGACCGGCACTCACAACGTTATTGCCGTGTCGGGACTGCTCGGCAAGCTTCAAGTCGTCATAGATTTTGCTCATCTGGTATCTCCTCTTCCGCTCCTGCTAGCGCCAGATCTGGGATATTAGACACCCGGAGATCAAAAACTACAAGTCTAGAATGTAACCGAAGGGCGAAACGTCGCGCCATTTAGAATCTAACCCAACCCAGCAATGTCCCAACCTTTCGCCTTTTAGCTCCCGTAAGGCATTGAGAAGAAACGCATAAGTGACGAGTTGCCTTGGTATCGATTTGAACTGCGAATGGTGCCTCTGCCACCCCGCCAAGCCCAATTTCGTGGGGGCCATCGATGGACCAAGGCAAGCTAGCGTTTGAAGATGCGCGTCGGCTCGAAACTACGGCGGTTGTAGGACGGGCCACAAACGCCGTTCGGGTACGGGCTTGTCCCCGAGCGGATCGGGAAGGAAGTGGCTCCGCTCAGGGATCTGAGAAATCATCTGGGCCGGTTCCAGCTGGCCAGGACCAGCGACGCTGTGGAAAAGGTGCTCGCTGTGCGAGCTTGGAAATCACAAATCGATTCCCACTTTCCACAGCCACGGCGACGACGCCGAATCTCCGGTTACATTTCAAATGTCTCGACGAGCATTGCTGGGGTTCCATTCTTAAATAATTTGATAGGGCGTATCGCGCCGTCCGGGGTTGCGGCGCTGCAGTGATACATCATATCGCCGATGCCTTGAACTCATTTGCAATTACCGTCGCGATGTCTTCGACCGAAGGCTTCTTCAGTTTCGCAATCTTCTCCGCCGCTGATTTTGAACACGTGGCGATCAATGTGTCGCGAAGCTGTTTGTGACGCTTGACGATTTCATCGTTGGTTGGTTTCGGCATCGGTCTCTCCTAGGTCCAAGTCTTTCGCCAATACAGAGCCGCCTTATAGAAATTGCGCTTAGCGGATCGGCACCTCTATATAGCGGAATGGCGTTTCGACGTTTTTGTACCAATGGATCGTGTCGGGGGGAACGATATACACATCCCCCTTGCTGATGCGATGTGACTCGCCACCCTGGATTGATTCGCCGCCAAACTTGTCAGTCGCCGTAGCCTTGGCCGTGCCACCGATGACCAAGGTTGCTGCACCACTCACCACATACACGACGGCTGTATAACCCGTATGACTACATCCGTCAGGTTTGCAGGCAGCCTTCACAGATTCCCGGCTGTGCGTATCCACTTTGTAGGTCCCATTGCTCGATGTATGGTTCCACAGAAGGTTAGTGCCTCCATTGGACAGTGCTTTAGTAAAGGATTCATCGAGTTTCTTGTGGTCGAAGACGGTAACAATTCCCGGATGTTCCTGTGCCATTGCTTTGTTTGGGCAGACTATGCCGATCGCAACGGCTACCACAACCGTCAGGACGAGCATTCGAATGTTCAACATATCTGTAATACCTCCACTGGTGGAGAAATTTGGCCCTATCGCCGCCAAGCACGAGTTCTATATCACAGCTTTGCCATCGCTTGTGAAGTCGTGCTTGAGCTTTCCGAGTAGCGTTACTGCGAGTCCACAAAACATTGGATGTTGTCTCATTCCACACAAACGAGATCTGTCGGCGTATAGAATGCGGCCCGCTGCTTCTCGATCTCCCCTAGACCAACTTTTGCGACCGAATCAGCCAGATAACCAAACCAAGAGGCATGGCAATAAGGCAAAGGGCACCCACAAGCAGCAGCACAAGGAAAAGCACGTCCCGCCAGGCGTGGCTTTCACCGGGCGCTCGATTTTTCTCGCGCAGCAACAAGCGATAATTTCTGCGATTTGCCTTCCAGACGACGTGGAAGGCATCGCCTACTACGGGAATCGCGCCTACCAGGGTTTCTAGGATTACGTTTGTAATCATGCGTGCCAGAGTGACCAAAGCCGCGCCACGTCGCCAGGCCGCAACGATTATGATCAGAGAGGCGATGCCGGCAACAGCATCCCCCACACCTGGAATCCAGCCGATAAGAAAATCGAGCCCGAAGCGGATCTGTGTCCCCGGAACGCGAAACACGTCGTCTAGCACTGCGGCA
Organism: Candidatus Acidiferrales bacterium; assembly: GCA_050015335.1. Classification (GTDB taxonomy): domain Bacteria; phylum Acidobacteriota; class Terriglobia; order Acidiferrales; family UBA7541; genus Palsa-295. The sequence goes on from JBEKBP010000008.1 coordinate 80,041, forward strand.
ATGTGATCGAGATGTTCGTCTGTTGAAGTGGCAGGCGATCTGGGGGCCATAGGCGCTATTCTAGAGGATTTGGCGATTCTCAATCACCAAGACCGTTCCGACGATCCTACTGTAGCGAGCCATCCGAAATGAGATCTGTCTGAAATAGCAGGCTTACCTGAACTCGGGAGACCTCCCCCCGAACGGATGGCAGCGACGATAGTCGATTTGCGGCTGGACTGTAACCTTCTCCGTTAGGGACGTTAGGGACGTGTTCTTATCGCAACAACGCGATGCAAAAACTACTTCGCTCTAGATTCGCCTACCATATACTCTCGGCATGGTTACCGAACAGATCGACCTGGTTGAATGCGCCCCGTGCAGTCAATGTGGGACGTGGGTGGTCCTCCGCTCCGCCATGTACGACCCCGAACTGGAACTCTACGAATTTACTTGCCCGCGCTGCGGGACCGCGACAGGAACAGTTCAAAGAAAGATTTGGCGTCTTCCTCGACGTGTGCGGCAGAACGGACACTTTACGCTGGAGGAGTACGAGCAATTCGGACAGAAGCACACAATCCCTTCTTCGCGATCAGGACGATGAACTCTGTCTTGCGTCGGGTTACGCTCGAGGAAATTCTAGTGCTGTCGCCCAAGCGGTGAATTTCCAAAGGTTCGCTCGGTCCGGTGAATTCCGGGCTCGTCCCAAACCGTTTTTCAGGCCGCCGTCGTCGATCCATTTCTGTACAGCGATGTGCGCCTTCGCTTCCTTCTGCAAATCGCGCTTTCGGGCATCCTTGCCTTTGGCATCCTGATAGTGCGCGCTCGATGTCGATCGGGTGAGCGTCGTGTCCTGTAATCAGGTTGCTGTAATAGCAATTCATTGCACGCACTCCCTCTGCGAGGGAGGCCATCAAGGTCAGTGGCGGCGAAAGAGTTGTCCACTTTGGCGGTTGAACCTGGACCGGTGTGGCGGTTGAACCTGGACCGGTGTGGTGGTTACGCTCCGTGGTGTTCCGTTGAGGATTTTGGAGACTGAGTGTCTCTTGATTTTAGGGAGCGTCTGTAGGAAGTTCTGCAAGGCCCATGGGAGATACAGTTCCGGGGAAGCTTATGCCCCCGAGGGGAACTTCTATTCCTCTCCGGGGCGCAGCGGTCTGTTCACCGCCCCCTGGATCAGCAACAGCCCCCACTCGGCGCAAACACACTCAACTCACTTCTCAACCGGCTGGCTTGCGATCTTCGCCTCCGTCGCCTCCACCGAGCACGGGCGGTCCGGCCCTACACGGGCCCGCCACAATGGACCACTCTCATTTCGCCGCCGACACCATCCAAAGCTTTCCGGCAGACTGACCCGAAACCGCGCGGACTTTTGTACCAAGTCCACGACGAGGTTTGTTAGTGCGCCGCGATGACCGGAGTCTTCCCTACGCCACGGTCGCCCCATTTACAATGCGGATTCCCAGCACCATGAATCGCCGCCGTTCTCTCCAAGGAATTCTCGTTCTCTAATTGTTGGAACGTCTCCCGTTGTGGCGCATGCGCGCAGCAGCCATCAGACAGAGGCTGAGCGAGTGCTAAGAACAGAAACGGAACTAACGCTCGTCAGTGTCAGCGTCACCGATCCTTCCGGAAGCTCCGTGACCGGCCTGGAACGAGACAATTTCCGGATATTTGAAAATGGAACGGCGCAGCAAATCGTCAGATTTGCCAGCGAGGACGTTCCCGTCTCAATCGGCGCGATTTTCGATGTCAGCGAGAGCATGAGTGATAAGATCTATGAGTCGGGCCTGCCGCCCTGAAGTTCTTTGTAACCGCAAATCCTGAAGACGAGTTTTTCCTCGTTGACTTCAATGACCGTGCGCAGCTTGTGAGTGAGTTCCCCACGAGCCACCGTATACTTCAGGCGGTTTTGAAGTTCCTCCGCGCTGCCGGTGCTTGGTCTCAGTCACATGAACGCGGCGCAACACTCCAGGAAAGCTTGGCTCCTCATCTCCGGCGGAGGTGACAATCATAGCCGTTACAGCGAAAGGGACGCTCGAAGGTGTGTGCAGGAAGCGGACGTGCAGGTCTACACCATCGGGCTATTCGGACACATCGGAGGCTCCAGACTTGAGGAACTCAACGGTCCGTTTCTTTTGAGCGATTTGACCGAGATGACTGGCGGGCGCGCATTCACCGCTCACAACTCGGATGAACTGTCTGATATCGCGACCAAGTTAAGTATGCAGCTGCGCAGTCAATACGTTATCGGATACCACCCGGCGGACCTCGTGCATGACGGCAAATGGCGAAAGATTAAAGTAAAGCTGCGTCCTAGGGAGGCATTCCCGCCGCTCACAGTACAGGCCAAGAGCGGCTATTTTGCTCCGGGTCATTAACGCCTGCATTTTCGATAGACTCTGCGATAAATCCAAGCGGCACCTTAGGGCAGTAACCGCAGAAATCGTGTCTCCCAGAAACTCCCTCAGCTGCGCCCATCCATAAATCAGATTCGGAATATATAAAGAAACAATGTGTGGCTAATAGTGATCCGTATGTATTATCTAAAGACTAAGATGGTATTCGGACACAGAGTAGCGAAGAACTTGGTTTTGTGGGGGGCAATCACGATGAATCGACGCCGCTATCTCCCAGGCATTCTCGTTGCTCTAATTGCTGGGATGCTTCCAGTTGTCGCGCATGCGCGCACCAGGAATAACCAATCTTACGACGGCGTGGTTAGTTTCGGTTCTCAACTACTCTACTTGGACGACGGCTGTCTTTCGGTTGATGGTACGATCGTATCTGGAAGTTTTTTCGAGGATCTGAAGCGAAACGACAGTGGCATGCTGCCGGAGTATAGAAAACGCGGCGAGCTCGTGAGGGAGTACCCTGAATCATTGACAGCCTCCATTCGCATTATAGGCAACCAATGCGCTGCAATACCCAGTTCGCATTCTTCTGTTTTCGACGGTGATTCCTATTCATTGACGTTCGAAGTGAACTGGAAGAACGGATTCAACCTGAGTCCAGCTGTACTGTCTCCTAATGTTGTCCACTGCGTTGGGTCCTCAGCTCTGATCAACCCGAACGGGGATATCATTACCGCCCCTTCGGTAACGTGTCAGCTGACAGTTGCCAGTAAGGGCGTTCCACTAGCTGAACATCTCATCGTGTCGGTTTTTGCAGCAGATGGGAAACGCCTGACTCGGTTATCCGCCGCTCCCTGACAAATCCCGAACCGCAACGGCGGAGCCGACACGGACGCTCGCTCGGCTAGCTCAAGGTGTCTCACACGGGGCACGTGCCTTAGAGAAATCAGCGCCCTGTTTACGCCACTGCCCACTACCGACGGAAGTTCTTAGTGATGGATGTGCGCACAGGTTCAGCAAGCTCGTCCCACACTTTCGTCAGTTGTGAATCGCGATCCGGGCCTTCGACTACATCGATGAGGTCAAGCATCGCTCTACGCTGTTCGCCCGAGCCGGTAGTCCACACTTCTTTGGCTGTTCTGCGAGCGTTGCGCAAGGTAGCCCGTCGCCTTAGCCGTTTCTGCATGGCCGGCAGAAACACAACAACGGCGCCCAGTATTAATAGTGCGATGGGAAATACGACTGGAAATCTCAAGGCTCCCCTTTCGTAGTGGCGGTAGGTGCATCCCAAGGTGTCCTTATGTTTCCCTTATATCACTCTGGTGCAGCCAATAAAAGAAGCTCTTCCATCGCGGACATAATCCCATTCCACTTGGACGACTGATCGGACATCAAATACCGGCCCAGTCCTTCGCCAGGCTGCGTTTGCGAAACAGCGCGAATCGATGGCGGCGCTCCTGGCAGGCCGCTTCAGAAACCATCAAGAAGTAGGAGATATGGCCCCTACGCGATGAAGAACGCGATCGTTTTGTGCAAGCGTTGCTTAGTTAGCCCTCCCGAGCCTAACGAGGCAGCCAAGGCCGCAGCCGCTCGTTACAAAAATCAGAGGGGATTGTGATTGCAAGACGCAAAAGACAAACTACGTTGGACTTTGAGCCGCTCGATCCGACCCACAATCGAGCGGCTTCTTCGTGTGGTTCTGAACCATTCGATAGCGACCTTAAAAACCGGGCAGGCCAAGACACCAAAAACAATCGAGTTGCGTCTCACTGCCCGAATGATTGGTCCTGGCAGTTAGCAAGGGGCGGCTCCAACCCCCCTCCTGAATCGGCGTTTCTCCTACCCCCCGCTAGCGTAGGCGGGCGTCCATCCCATCCTTGCAATAGGGGAGAACGTCGCCGCCTTTTTGATGCTCGTTTGTAAACGTCATTGGGCGCTACACATCAACGGAGCGTCCCGCAATAAAACCGTCATCCCACTTGTCCAGTAACGGCGTTTCTACCTTATTTATCAGAGCCTTGCCGCCCCTGCTACTGCGGCGTCCAATGGGCAGATACTTTGAAAAGGCCGTCAATGAAACCGATTTGGTAGGCGAGGAAAAGTCCGAATCCCGTGCTAACGATTCCGGAAATCGGCGCCATGTACCTTGCGATCGGAAGGTGCTTACCGGCGTAAGCGACAGGAAAAGCCATAGCGGAAGTCATCAACATCATGCCGACGATCGTCCCGATGCCGAAGACCAACAGGTATGCGATAGCCCACAGGGGGCTTCGAATTGTGGTGAGGACCAACAGGGCTACCGCAGCAGAACCCGCCAAACCGTGAACAAGACCGATGACGAACGGGCGGAAAATCTGGTAAGGACCGTATCGGCTCATCATCCTGTCGAAAGAATTCTCTGCACGATTCCGCACCTTGCCGCCGTTAACTGGCGTAAAGCGGTTGCTGAGCCGGCCAAGCACGCCGGTGAGATTCAGGGCACCGAGAAGGATTAGCATCAGAGCTACGGACAACTCCATCGACAAGCCGACGCGGGGCGGAATAACCAGGCCGAACAGGATGATGGCCGAACCGACCAGAAAAATCGTAAGCGTGTGACCTACACCCCATAAAACGCCGATCAAGGCTCCCTGGCGAACCGATCGCTCCTGGCTGGTTATCGTAGAGACGGCAATCACGTGGTCGGGATCGGTGGAGTGGCGCATACCGAGAAACAGGCCGAGAAGCACGATACCCGCGAACGACGCCAGATTGGCCTTAGATAGAAAGCCGGTGCCTATTCCCGTGCTCAACAGGGCCCGGCCCGCGATGCCCAGGCCCAGCGTCATCATGAATCCCGCTGATGCCACAGGAAGCCAGCGTCTCATAACAGGGCCGTCACTTTTCCAACGCGCAATGAACTGTCGCGCATAAACCATTAGTAAGCCGATGCCAATGAGAACCGCTGCCAGGCCGAGGCTGAATGCCACGATCAAAAACAGCCCCAACCCAACGCGATGCAAGGAAAATGCGCCGAGAAGCACCACGAGAGCGGCAGGACAAGGAATAATTCCGCCGGTGATCCCGAGGGTCAGTAGCTGCGTTAGAGACACCTTTTTTGCGGCCGGCCGTAATTGCGAGCTGCCATACTCCCGGCCCTGGCAATCGGTATGCTCTGCTGAACGGCGCGTGCCCCATGAAGCCAACCAATGGCTATGGCCGGCCCCGGTTTCGTGGTTGTGATCGCTGGCTTCACCGGTCCAAGCACGAATCATTAGATAACAGGCCAGGACCGCAATGGTGATCCCGGAAATCATTCCAAGCCACGGATACAGTCTTTCGGGAACAATGTATTTTGAGGCATAAAGCGTGACGGCGCCGAGAAGATACACGCCGGCCGTGTGGGCGGCCGTAACGATCAAGCCAAGAAAAACAGCGTGCCGCGCCGTCCCTTCCGAACCCACTAGGTACGCCGCCACGATCGTCTTGCCATGACCCGGCTCAAGGGCATGCAATGCGCCCAAGCCCGCCGCAATCAAAGCCGCGGTGAATAGGAACCAGAAACTAAGGTTCCGGGCGGACACGAGTTCGGTGAACCTATTCCGCGGCGTCGCCTGCTGATTCGCATGCAGGGAAATGGTGGGGGGGAGAGCGCCGGCGATATGCGACAACTTCTCCCGGGAGGCTTCGAGAATCCCTCGAGTTCTGGGGCTTGCCGCAGAACGAAAATGCGCGCGTGCGTGCTTTGAGGGTTGGGGAAGTCCGTGGAGCACTTCTCCATACACCCTGCTCGCGGGCAGCGCTCGTATCCGGGGGGCAGCGTCCATCGAGGCCTTACTGCCCGTAGTCGCGGAAGACCGAACGAAACTGAAGCTGGCTTCAAGATCCTGTGGCGGGCTGTTCAGCAGATCCGTGGGATAGTTTGAGAGCTGCGCGCTGCGGTCGGCTGCCGGAGCCGAACTGGCGGTCAACTCAAAGCTTGGCTCTGCCGTGACCACGATCTCTTTCCAGCCAGAGTGTCCGGGAAAGTTATCGTCGCGATAATGCACGGCATAGGTGACCTGCGGAGGGAGACCATCGATCGCAACCCGATATAGGAATCCGAGCTTCATCGTCGGCAGGCCACCGGCGCCGTCAGGGAAGATAACGCTCGAAGTGACCATCTGCAGCCGCCGGCGCTGGCCGTTTACCTCGAGCGCAAGGCCTCGCGCGAGTAATTCCGCCTTCTGTGAAAGATACTGCGCCAGACCTGGATCGCCTTCCCTGGGGACAATGCCGGTCTCCTGAATTTCCTGGTAAGTAGGGATCTCCGCCACATCGATGAGGTAGCGCAGCTCAATATAGCCAAGCTCGACCCGAAGGTGGGAGTAGTGGCTGATACTGAAATTGCCCATGGGATGCGCGCTGCTTGGCTGGGGATTTGATAGCCAAGACACCAACAGCAGCACCGGAAGCAAAGCGCGCGTTATGCTACGGTCTTGCATCGATTATCCTGTGGCCCGCGACGGTCAGCGAGCCGCTTGGAAGTCCCTGCAGAGTGGTTCTGGCAATATCTGCGTAGAACAAATGGAATTGGGGATTCAGAGCAATCGCTCGGGCGAGGTAATCCCCGGCTCTTTGGCTATCGCCAAGGCGCTCGTAGATCATGCCTGCGTGAAAAAAGAGCAACGGGTCTTTCGTGCCCAGGCGAAGAGCTTCCTTTATGGCGACGGCCGCCTGCCCCGGCTGAGAATTCTTGTATAGCGCCCACGCAAGCGCGTCCCAGGTGTAGATATCGTGCCGTATTTCAAACTCTTTGCGGGCGAGTTCCAGAGCCTGCCGAAGGTGGATGTCGTGGTCGGCATAGAAGACAGAGAGTTCACGGTTATATACGGCCTGGTTGAAGACATTGAGGCGGTTGATGTACTCGACCAGGTCGTACTGCTGTTTAGCCTCGGCGGGCCTTCCAGCTTTCGCATAGACGTCGCCCAGAGCAGCGGCATATGAAGGCAGGGGGATTACGTTAATCGCTTGCTTGTACAGCTTGATCGCATCGCCCAGATCTCCTTCGGCCGAAGCCAGTTTGGCCAGGCCCGCCAGTGCGCGATGGTACCCGGGATAGGTTTGCAGAGCGTCGCTGTAGGCGGCCTTCGCATTCGCGAGGTCTCCCAATTGGAAATAATTTTCCCCGAGCGTGAACTGGCTCCAGGCGATGCTCTCCTTTGCCATATCCGATTCAATGGAAATAGCGACGGCTTGCTGCATGTGGTCAATTGCGTCCTTGGCATCACCGATCAGGAGGCTTTCCGCGGATTCCCGGCTTTCTTCCAGGTACTCAACACCACTGGCGGCGGACTGGGCGTCCAGCGGATTCTGCAGCCGTGTGTAAGCTGCCCAGGCTGCTTCGTATTCCCCCATTTCGCTTCGGGCATCTCCAATGAGAGCGAACGACGTGACGTCGCGGGGATTTAAGTCGGCTGCTTTTTGCGCCAGCGCCAGAGCTTCCCTGAAGCGATGCTCGGCAAAGTAAACCGTCGCGAGATGCTTGGTGGCCGGCGCAGCCTCGGGATGGCTGGACTCCAGATTCAGGGATTTCTCGAGGGCTTTTGCGGCGAGATTGTAGTAAGTGATGTCACCTGTCTCGCGGGCCTTCTGGATGTACGCAACGCCCAGGCGGTCGTAGTTAAAGAAGTCGTCGGAATCCTGAGAAACTTTCCACTGGAAAAAGCGAACGACATTGTCGGTCTCATGCTGCTGCCCTTGCGCTCGCCCCTGCAGGCATAGCAGCGCAATCACGATTGCAATCACAGCCCGCGTTGGGGGGGGGATCATTGGGATCATCCTTCCCGGCATACTTACCCTCTGACAACTCGGCGCGTTCGAAATAGGAAGCAGCAAGGCCTGGGGCGCCCCAGACCTTGCTGCCTCCATGAAATTACTGCTGTGGAGGGAAGCCCACCGTGCCTGGATTGCCAGGAAGAGGCTGCGGTGCCGCAAGAAACGGGAATTGGGCCAGTAACGGCTGATCGTTACCGCCAAAAGGAGCCACGTTGCCCGAAACATTTCCCACCTGGCCATCCGATTTGATCCAGTCGGTCCCCTGGAGCACGGCCAGAACGCGCCGGTCTGTTGCGAAGTTCAAAGCGCCGGGACGCGCCGGACCGCTGCCAGGTACGCCTAGACTGCTCGGGAAGTTCACATCGGCAAGCTGTCGCGCAAGCTGCAGAAGAATGTCGGTGACGGTATCCGCGGGACGCCGCCCGTTCTGTAGCCCGAAAGCACCCAGACCGAGTTGTGGGTCCGCATTTCCTCCCTCTGCTGCTGCGCCGGGAAGGATGCCGCTCGGGAGCAGGTCAAGATTGAGCCGAAGCACATCCGGCAGCAACGCAACCCTGAGCAGGTTCTTGTTGGTGTTGTTGAAGCTTGCAGGCAATAGAAGCGGAGCGCCATGACCAATGCCTGGATTGGACGCGCTTGCATCAGTAAAGCCCAACGCGGTAAGCAATCCCGCCCGGCCGGCAATCGTATTTCCAGTTCCGTCGTTGTCCGTGGTCGTCAGAGCGTCGGGAACCAGCGAGGACCAGTTCTGCGTGTCGTCTTCCGGTTTAGAAAGGTTGTATTCATCGCGCATGGTGGAGGGAACAAAAACAGTCTTAAAGAGCTGCTGTCCTACCCGCTGGAACTGCACGAAGGTACGATCCAGGTCGTGATCGTGGTCGGGGTCACTTTTTCCCCGCGGCATGCTCGTCGTGCCCCAAATACCGACCAGTCCCTTGGTCCCGAGAAACCCGGAACCTTCGACGGCGCCCTTGGGCAGTTCAACAGCGATTGAGGTCACATTGAACCCTCCAAAGCCGTCCACGCCGCTAGTACCGTCGGCGTGAACCGGCCTACCGCGCAGCGGTCCGAGCGCGAAAGTAGGAAAGTTGCGGAACAAGTCTTGAGTATCGGCGAGAATGCGATTCAGCTGGCCCACATCGGTCACAAATGGGTCATCACGCAGGCCAGTAAAGACTGTCATGTTGCCCTGCTGAAGTGTCTGTCCCGTGCAGCCCTTCACGCTTGGGCTCGTCTCGAGGACGATGTTCCTAATGCCCGTGACTTGCGGTCTGGCCGGCCCGTAGATTTCGACGATCTGGCCCGAACTACAGGTCGTTGTAGGAACGTTTTCGAAAACTGCCTGAATCACCGAGTCTTCCACGGCATGCTCGTCGTTGGCAATCTTAAATTGGTACAGAAAATTGGGCGAGAATCGGTAGCTGGGTGTCTCGGCCGGGACAGCAAAGGGATTAACGTTCATGATCAAAACCAGCTGCGAAGAATCATTCGGATCAAGAAACGCGAACACATCGGTAATATCTCCCTCTCCATTCGCATCTGCGGTGGGAGAATCGCGGTGGTCGGAAGCCAGCCCTTTGGTTGGCACCAAGAGAACTGCAACGGTCAGGGCGGCAAAGGTTGACAGAACGATCCAGCCTAGACCCCGAGCGCGCTGGAGAGAGGGGCTCTGGGTTTTGTTTTTTATCACGATCATAACTCCTCCTGGAAGGTTGAATGCGTCGGTCCCCCGGGACATTCGGGCCGCAACGCTGACCAAGCCATGATCCCGGTTGACATAGGTACGCTAGCGGCGGCGAAGTGGATTTCACTCGTCGATTATTTTTTGAGGACCGTTTGGAAGAAGAGCGAATGGCAGGTTCAAGGCTTGTCTCGTGGAGACAGCGCTGGCGGAACTTCTGGTCGGATCCCCGGGCAAAGTCTCGATACGTCGGGGAAAAAGGACAAATACCGTCCCGGTACTCCAAATGTCCGGTACCCGCGGCCGTGTTTTCGTGGTGCCGCACTGCCAGGGACCTCTTGAGGACCACCGACGTAGATTTTCACATTCGTGGCGACCGAGAACGTCTTGTGTTTGGCCATCCCCGGCCCGTGGTCCCACGTCAAAGAGTGCCGCAGTGACGCCGGACTTTATGAACCTGCCGACTCAGCGCGGCGGCTACCAAAGCCCTGTCTTTGGTGGGCACCTTTATGAGCGCGGTAGAGCGCGAACGGCGTTCCACTGACCAAGGTCACCATGGGAGTGCTCCTTGCACTGCCCAGCAGACCGCCCTCCCAATGACCGGGAATGGCTCGGTCCTTGATTTCTGCGGCCCTTTCCCGGATCGAGACGGCATCGACGAGACTGTCGGTTGACACGAGCGTGCTGCGATCGGCGTATGCGACGCTTGGACCGAACGTGGGCAATGAGCTCTTTTTTCAGCACTCCTCGCGCTTGAACAGGCTACGGTAAATGGTCTCAGAATCAGCTTCGTTGGCTCGATACTGAGCACGACCACCCATGGCGTGTGACCTCCCGGCTCACCCTCGACGCAGCTCGGTAGCAGGCGTTTGGCTATCTCATGAATCGACGCAAGCGATCTCTCGATGGATGTACTCTCGCTCGGTCACTGTGAGTGCAATTCCGTGGTCGTGCCCGATCGCCGAATACCCCTTGCTGATTGCACCCCTGCTCAAATGAGCCCGGCGTCGGTTGAGTTAGCTTCCCCGGCAAATGGAAATCATTTTGCTGCATCAGAATCGATGGAAATCCAATAAAGTACCTTTCGCGTCACTCCCGCCACAAACTCGTGGTCGCGGGCACCGTCTTATTCGGACAATGGAGAGCGGAGGCAATGCAATGGAAGAAATAATGATCCACCGCGTTACCCGATTCGCCACAGATGTTGGTTTGCATCTCGCAGTCTGGTCGTTGCTGCTGGCAGCGGTGCCGCCCGCTCAGCTATTCGCACAAGCGCCGGCCCCGGGCGCAGGGAAGCAACTGAAACTCGTGCTTGCCCGCCAGTCGACCGCGGACCCGGTCGAAATCATGAAGCACCTCAGCCAAACCTGCCCCAACATCACGCTGACCACGAATCCGAAGAGCTCAAATTACATGCTTTACGCTGGCGGATGGTCCGGCAGAGGGTATCGCTTCATGGTAATAGCCAAGGGAGGCGACACGATCTATGCCACCGAAACGGTCCTACTGAGTAACGCTGTGAAAAATGTCTGCAAGTTCTTGGACGCCCGGCAATAGGCGACCGGACCCGCAACAAAGATTCTGGGCCTGGACACCGCTGGCTACTGACGCGCGTTTCTATCGAGCCGCAATTTGCCCTGGCTCTGTCGCCACCGCTTCACCCAAACGTTACGAAGGAAACCGAGTCGGCGTTGCCGAGCGATTGTCCAAGTGTCACTTTACTTCTCCGAGTACGGCGTTCTAGGGACTTCGAGTGTGCTCTTGTGGACAGACTCTGGTGTTCGCTGTGTCCAGAATGCAAGGTGCATCGCGATGAGATACGAGTGAACAACGGAGGATCATTTATGAACAGATTCAAATGCCTTGCGCTAGCTGCCGTCGCTGCAATCTGCTTCACGGTGACCGTTCCCAGAACGGAGGCTCAGGTCAGTATCAACATCGGAGTCGCCCCTGATTGTCCCTATGGCTACTATGACGTCGCTCCTTATGGCTGTGCTCCCTACGGCTACTACGGCCCGGAATGGTTTGCAGGTGGAGTCTTCGTCGGTGCTGGCCCGTGGTTTCATGGTCCTGCCAACTTCAACGGCCACGTAAATAACCGTTTGCATCCCGAACATGGCTATAAGGGTCCAGCGCCACACCCGGGCGACAAACCTGAGCCGTCAAAGCGTCTCGATAAAGTTGCCCATTTCAAGGGAAATGAAGTGCGTGATGGGCGAGGCCACGCCGTCGGCGACAAAAAGTAAAAACAGCCAGGCGAATGGCCCGATGCTGAAAATCTCGTCCGGGTGTGAGCCTTGACGGGCTTTTCATCAGAGGTGGGATACTCCGTCGCTTTGAGCAAGTTCGGCTTTCCCAACGCCTTCAGGAATATGGCAACGTGGGAAGCGTTGTGGAAGTATGTCCGTTCAGGGTTCGAAGGTTTGCGCTTGTGCTGCGGCTGATTCCGCAGCCAACTCATGTACTACAATTCTATAATTCAACGCGTCCTGCTTTCGATCTGGTCCTCGAACGTCTTGGTACATGAAGCCGCGAAGCTATTTACGGCGATCGGATAGGTCTGGATGGTTTTCGGATTCTTCCCCCCGCGCCGCAAGGTTTGCAAAGTGAACAGAGCATGGGTCGCGAAGAAATCATTCCTTCGCATCCGCATTCTTTCCAAGCCGTGTCAATAGAAGAGGAAAGTTAATCCCCGATTCGGGGCGACTCCCCGTTGACGGGTCTCATCCCGAATGCCTGTGGCTTCTCGGGGCACGAGTCAGAAAAACGGCAGGGACATTACGGCGCTTCAACGTAGGCTCACCACGGCGCGAAGTCTTAACGCGATGTCGAGCGGGACCCGGCAAAGGTGAGGTAACTGCCAAGAAGAAGCAAAATGGCTGCGAAGAGATACGGATACCGTTCGTAGTGAAGCCCAACGATGAAGATCCGGGATTGCGTCTCGGGCGACAGAAGCAACAAGAGGATGCCTTTGATCAGGCTTGCCCAGCCGAGCAGTGTAACCAGGATGGGCAGCACACCGCCTGACCAGAAATTGTGGGCGAGAACGATGGCCAGCCCAGCGGTCACTCCCATGAGACCGGCCATGAAAAGCAGCGGAGGGTCTTGGATGATTGCCTTCATAATCTCTACGGTCGCTTGCGCGTGTGCGAACATAGGTAACGACACGGCAATGCAGTAGAATCCGAGTAGCTTGCCGAGAAAGGCTGTCCGCGGCGACATGATTTGCTCCGAAATGAATCGACCCAGAATTTCCGATGTGGACCTCAGACTCGCGCATCGTACGCCTTCCCTGCCCTCGATACAACGATTGGCCGCCAGTGCAGGCTTTCAGGGAGCCTTGTTCCGCTGGCTCATGCGCGACGAGGGAGACTCCCCATTGACCGTGTCATCCCGAATGCCCATGGCTTCTCGGGATTGTCGTGATTTCCTGAAGCCTGGGATAGCTCGCCACGAGCGGCGCAGGCGCACCGACCTTCTTCCCGCTGAGCATGTGGGCCAGTTCTAGGGCGTTGACCGCCGCCTTGCCCAGATTGTGGTTGTTGGCCACCACGAAGGTCACCTTGGTCTTTGCCGCGACCTCTTCCGTGCGGCTCTTCCACTCTTCTAGTTCTCGTTCTGAATAGAGATAATTATACCGATCCCGAACGTTGGTGCCGGCGAACCACTGGCGGTAATTCCGCCCGTGCAAACGGATGTAACCAATGGACGATGTGGCCTCTGCAGCTGGTCTGATCGCCCGACCCAGCAGCGGTTGGTCGATGTTGCACAAACCAACCCCCAGTCCCACCAGCCAATCGAGAATCCTTGGCTCATTCCAGCTTGCGTGCCGTATCTCAAGCGCAAGTGGGTAGATGCTGAAGTGGGAAACGAGCTTTTCCACGTATTTTCGGTTCTCGTTCGTGGATTTGAACGAGATCGGGAACTGCGCGAGGACAGCACCCAGACGCCCCCGCGAAGCTATCGAATCGAAGCCTGCCTTGGCGTGAAGCTCATCGGCTCTTGTGGCGTGGATCGTCTCAGCCGATGTCGGTTCGACCTCGGAAGCGGGGGAGTGTGTGAAGGCGCGGTAAAGCTTGGCAGTAAAAACGAAGTTCGGATTCACCGTTTCCACCGCCCGGCACCATTGCTGTCCCATGGAGGGTGTGATCGGCCTGTAGAAGGACGTGTTGATCTCGACCAGGTCGAAAAACTGAGACAGATAGGCGAGCCGCTCGGCTCCTTTGAGCGTCGCCGGGTATACGACGTCTTCCCAATCCTTGTACGACCAGCCCGCTATGCCGACGTAGACTTGCCCAGGCACAAGCTCATCCTAGACGAGTCGCTGCTCAAGCGTCTGGAACTTTTTCAAGTCGGAATCAGCCGTTCAGCCCTCGCTCCCCTGGCGTACACGACGGATATGGGACGGTTCCCGAGTCTGCGATGAGTCGCCCGGGGAAATCGTTTGCTACGCGGCGAACGTCCTTGATGGCAAGGCGACGCTGTATGGAAAGCGAGAGGGAATTAGCCGCTGAGCCCGTCTTCGGGACTGGCGTGGCACCTTCGAACCGGGCCAATGGAAGCTTGGGGCGACTTGCAAATCTATGACGGTGGGGCTCGGATCACCCTAGATGGTCCGAAACTTCACCGCGACCCAGTCAGTGCTTCTGAAGCCTGGTCATTTCCACGATTCCCAGGGCGTTACGCATGTCGCCCCCGAAAGGGTTTAATCGTAACAGGAAAGAACCTGCAAATGTAACACCGTGTGGTCGGTTAACTGGAAGTCGAACGTTACATACGCCGTTGTGATTCAAGCGTCATATAGTTTTCGATCACGCGTAGGTCTCCCTTCCATAAATTTTTATGCGAGGGGACTGCCGCCGTCAAGCGGCCGAGCAATCGCATCTCCTTCTTTGTATCGGTGGTACACTGCGTTGGGCCTCGCTAGGCGAAGTGGCCTGTGGCCGAATGTAGGTCCCCGCGAACTGGGGGCCTCGGATAAGGCCTTCAGGACGTAAGGGATGTCGTCTCATGCGTGTCCTGAGAAGCTGTCGCATTTATGTGGCAGAGAAGTCACTCAACTCATTTTCAGCTCTGGTCCAGTCTTCGACATCCTTGCCCGGTTCTCCGCCGCGCTGAAGGTAGAATTGGTAAGCTCGGTGAGCGATATCTTTCGTGCTTTTTTCGCTCCGTTCGCATTCAGGAACAGTGCCTTTGTAGCGGTCGACGCTCTCCCGCAAATTCATCATCGCCAGAAGGTTAGTCAGAATGCGATTCTTCAGTTCGTCAGATAAGGGAGTTCCTCCGGTGGCGATCTGGGACAGCTTCATTGCTGTGGACTTAATGTAACTTTGAATCTCCAGGGAGCGTGCTGCGCTAACTTTTTCTACTGTTACTCCGCGCCGCATGATGCTGCAACCTTGCTCTATGCTCTGGATAAAGTGCAGCACACAAAGATTTTCGGTCCTGAGTTCAAGCGGTACTGCCCTTTTACAGCCAAGGGAGCAGTATATGACGTGCCGATTCTGTGCTTGGCGCGTGTGCGAACAACGAGATCTTCCAAAGCTGCCCATGCAATTAAGCTTAAGGCTCGGTCCGCACAGCAACAATGGATCGGCGGATTGTTTGGGATGATGCCAAAGTTGGTTTTACGAGTAGTACAACTGACCCAGTACTTGTTGGAGGCTAGACGCGGGTCGAAATCTGATTGAGGGCATGCCGCGGACGGTCAGTTTCGACGACAGCGAAATCCGCGAGGCGCTCTCTGAATCTTTTGCCATGGCTTCGGCGATAACAGATGCCGCGCGAATCGGACAGTTATCCCGCTTTGCTGCCGACCATCTATCGATTATCTGCTGATCCGCCCGCAAGGAGATATCATGGCGTTGGGTATGTTCGTACAGCGAGCGTTTCCGAGATAATTGCCTTTGCTTGCTTCTGTGCCGCCAAGCGAAATCGCATACCGCACGGCGGCCAACAACTTTTCGCTGAAATCCGTTGCGAACGATATCTGGCGAGGCAGCAATGAATCCCCCTCTGAGGCGATGGTTATCGCTTGTCGACGTGTTCCTCCTGCCTGCATTCATACTGTGGTTTATCTGGCA
The DNA here is from genome assembly GCA_050015335.1 of Candidatus Acidiferrales bacterium. Lineage (GTDB taxonomy): Bacteria > Acidobacteriota > Terriglobia > Acidiferrales > UBA7541 > Palsa-295. The sequence goes on from JBEKBP010000008.1 coordinate 95,934, forward strand.
GCTGCAATTCACGGCGCGAGGGACCTGGGTGATATTTGTGGTGTGGCTGGTTGTGAGTTTTCTGCTGCATCGCGACACGGCGAAGACTCTTGGGTGGCGCGGAGACAATATTGGGCCTGCGACGAAGCAGGCTCTGGCCGTCTTCGGTCTAATGGCGGCGGGGCTAGTGACCATGGCCTTTTTGTTGGGTGCGTCGGGGCATTTCACGCCGAATTCAATCTCGTTGCGTCGGTTGGGAAACTACTTCGCCTTTTGCGTGCTGCAACAAGTGGCGCTCAATTCCTTGCTGCACAATCGGATGCTGTCGCTCGTACAAAATGAATGGGTGGCAGCAGGATTGACGGGAGTGATTTTTGCCGCGTGTCATTGGCCGAATCTGGTGCTCGTACCACTGACATTTGTCGGCGGGGCGGCCATGGCATGGATGTTTGGGCGCGTGCGAAACGTCATTCCACTTGCGATTGGACAGGCCCTGTTGGGGGCGCTTGCGGGGTGGGCGTTTCCAATGGCCTGGCACCACCATATGCGCGTCGGGCCGGGTTATTACCACTGGCGGCAATAAGCTCAGAGGGATTCCTCGGTCGCTTCGTGATCATAGTTGGTGGGGACAATGCGAGAGCGGGCATCGTTTTCAGGATGCGAGCCCGGCTCAGCCCTAGCCGGGATTCACAGACATGCGCCGGGGTTGGCACGAACGAGTCAGTCACTTGAGACGTTTGCGCCGAAAATATTGCGAATTTGACATACGTGGGGGTGTCGCACGCACTGGATGCTAACTGCTGGGGGAGCCTTCAGTCTTCAGTGCCTGCTGCTTTCGTCTTTGCTATCTCCTGTTGATAGGCCTCGCGGCCCGCGTCGACTGCCGCTGCAATTTGTCCCTTTTTCTGTGTGACCGTATTCTGACCGTGCTCGACTGCCGCCGCAGCTCGCTTCTTCAGTTCGTGCGCTTTCTTTTGGGTGTACGCGCTTCCGTCCTTTAACTTTTCCGATAGGTATTTGCGGGTCTCATCACCGGATTTCGGGGCAAACAGGACGCTGATAAGCGACCCGAGGCCCAATCCCACCAGAAAATAAAAAATTGTGGAATCACTCTTCTTGGCTGCTGGTTCCTCAGACATGTGAGTGGCCTCCGTTCACCTGACCTCAATCCTTATGTATGCCGCCTTAATTTGCAACGCCCTCCAGCTGTGTATTCTATTGTTTGCCGATGCCGGTCAACGCAACTGTCTGGGGGCTGTCTGCCCCGTCGTCGGTAAATTTCAGACTCCCTTCACGTTTGCCAACTTCCAACGGAGTGAAGGTGACCACGACCGTACAGCTCGAACCGGGAGCGAGGGTGCCCTCAATGCTTTCGCATGTGGAATTCGTCATCATCGTAAAATCACCGTCGAGGTTAACAGCCGAGACCAGAATAGTCTTTTTCCCCGCATTCGACATTGTGATCGTTTGGGGCATGCTCATCATGCCTACGTCCTGCTCACCGAAATTTAGAGAGGACGAAGAAGCCTTCACTGACGATACGTTGAGCGTGCCGGAGCCCGTCAGCGATACCGTGAGCGGATCGGGGCTTCGATCATGAAAGATGGAAACAGTGCCTGACGCAGGGCCAGCAGCCATCGGTCTGAAAGTTACATCGACGCCGCACGTCTCATTCTGGGCGACAGAGGCGGGGGGTGTCGGGCAATTGGTCGTCTGAGTGAAATCCCCGGTCACCGTGATCTTGTTGATTTGTCCGCCAGAGTTGGCAGTATTTAGCACCGTGATCGTTTGTGGATCACTTGTTTTTCCAACTGTGACCTCGCCAAAGGAAATCGAATAGGGAGCGCGAATCAGCGACGAACGGAAGTCCTGCGCCGGAGCCGCAGAAGTTACCATTCCAAGAACCAGGACTCCGATTCGCCGAGAAGACAGCCTGGCAGTCATAGCAAAGCTCGCCTCCGTTGGGACCCTTCGTTACAAATTAATCACAATCACTGATGGGGACCTCTGATTCCCAAATCATGAACTCGTCCTACAGCGTTTCCAATGTTCAACTTCCCACTAGGGCGAAAGACAAGAGCGAGCAATACAAGAAAAAGAAGATCTTGAGGCTCTGCTTTTTCTTTATCCTACGGAACGATTCTAGCTATGCCCGTGGACTGCCATGTGATGGGCGCGACCATTTTAGGTGACCGAGATCACCAGACTAACGAGCAACGCGATCATGAGGGGTGAGCTTTGGGATTGAATGAACTGCGCGATTTGTTCATCAGGCGCTTCGCCTTCTAAGGTGCAGCGTGGCCCCTGGTTTCGTTTTCGACCAATGATCTGCCCCCATAAATTTTTATGCGAGGGGACTGCCTCCGTCAAGCGGCAGAGCAATCGCATCTCCTTCTTTGTATTGTGATCACCACCCAGATTACAATTATCGTTGTCAGCATTGATCGGCAACTCCTTCTCTTCTTCTCTCACCAAAACGGAAAGTGTCGAGAGCGCCGTTCGGATTGGCCTCAAGATAAACCTTGACGGCAGCGAAGTCCGATCAGGAATTCGGCTCGATCGCAAGGGCTAGGGCGTGTCATCAAATTAGCCAAGCACTGATAGCGAAGAAGTTGCGATCCGTCTTGTCATAACGTGCGCCGACCTCGCCCGCCTCCTACCGGTAGACACAGCAGGGGGGGGGGGCAATCCGGAAAAGAGAAACCAGTTGCTGTTTTCCTCGGCACAAACCAAGTCACCCCATCCTCACAGCAATCGAGGGTGCCCCCGTCGGGGCACCCTCTGGGGTCCGGTGTCCTAATTTTTGCCGCAAGGGTGGGTTAGCGCAAACCTGGACCGGGACGGGTTCTTCCAGAACCTAAGTCCCTGCATGTTTAGTCCCGCTTAGTGATGTCCCCCACCATGGCTGCCGCTATGACCACCACCGCCTCGATATCCAGGGAGGGCATGCTCATTGCCCGCGTCGTGACCGGCGGGGCCTATGTGACCCCGTCCATCCCGCGCCTCGTTGCCATGGAAGTGGTTGAAGGGTGCCTCCCCGCGACCCGGCAACGGCCCGTGATAACCGTAATGAGGGTCGTAGCGGTTATCAACATGGCCGAAGAACCCACGAGGACCGTGGAACCAGGGTCCAGCTCCGAGAAACACTCCGCCGACAAACCAGTCAGGCCCGTAATAGCCGTACGGAGCGCAGTCGTACGGAGCGTAGTCGAAGTATCCGTAGGGGCACACGGGGGCTGCCCCTATGTTTACGCCAATGGAAACCTGCGCCGGAGCCGCCTGCGCACACAGCAACAGGGCAGCGGCGAGAATCGAGAGAGCAAGAACCTTACCATAGAACATGAACATAATTTCCCTCCGCATCCATTATAAACGTTTTTCCAGAATCTGGCGCACCATCTCGGGCTGCCACCACGACAGCATCGCTAACGGGATTCTGCCAACAATCGTGCCCAGCACAACGCACGCTGTTCGCGACATAAGGCCCTGGCGAATCGCTAGGTGGCTGAACACCGCCTACAAAAGCACGGAATACGGAAGCATTTACAGAACAACAAATCGAGCATCGGCTGACGGGACAGCCCGTTTATCCGCCAGAGACTTTTGATATTGCGCTTGCAGCTCTATGGGCGTGCCGATGAACTTTTTCTCCGGCTTGATCTTTCGGTATCGATACGGCTCGTTGACCAAACCAACCGTCCTAGGCTCTTCGATGTTCGTAGACGTTATCCGGGAAATATTGTGCTTGGCGTTCGCGTCACGCCACGGTCCTAGACATAGCGACCCACGTTGAGAAGACCACCGCTCACAAGGTACTTGCACACGCCCCATGTCCTGTCCTTACTGTGCGAGGCCTGAGATGCACCTCCCAAACCCCATCCCGGGTAGTGGGCCTCACATCGAGGTCCGAAGTGGCCCCGCGAAGCCGCTTGGTGGAAACAGATTCAGCGGCCGAGAAGCTGTTCGGAGATAGTTTGTGGAAAGTGTTGGCTTCGAAACAGCACGTTCACTAAGCCGTGCCCTTCATCGAAAGCGGACCAAGGCCGCGAGTATGCGCAGAATAAGGCTCAGGAATTGCGCAATACCGCCGAGAATCTAACCGGTTCGGCGAACAACGGGGCCATCTTTGCGCCCCGGCGTACGGGCTCCGTGGTCGTGCAAGATTGCCGCAGCGCGGTTGGCTGGTTGCTCCGCAGATGTTCGGACGACAAGTACAGCGCCACCCTGTTTTATATGATTGGCGTAAAATTCCTGTTCGCCAATATAATTTGGCTGTTCGCCGGAAAGGTCGCGCACTTGGGGCTTTTCAAATAAGCGGGCAATCCGGCTGTGATGCAGTTCGGGGCTTTTGGTCGAAGGCTCACCTGGTGTGTCTGCGGTTCGCGTATCTTCTTCAATATCGGTGATCACTTCCACTTGCTCGCCGACGATGCCTGCTAACTCCAAGTCGCCGACTGCCAACTCTGCATCTGTGTAGCTTCTGAAAATTCCAACGACCGTGTATTGCATGATGTCGTCCTCCGTGAATCAGTTCCTGTCCAGTCTAAACCAGGTCGAGCACTTGCTTGTAAACCGCGTCCAGAGTGCTGGAGACTTCAAGTAGCACCTCACTTCTCCGGTAAGCGCGGCACTATTGTTAGGATTTCAGGGGCATAACCGCCAGAATTCTGCGAGGTGTCCCGAAGCGGATAGATATGGCATTGGATGTCACCCAAGATGGATTCGAGCAACGACCTTGATTAGCTCGGAGTCAACGTAATAGATCCACGTATTCAAAGCGGAGAATCCTCTGGACCGAGAGGATCGGATTCGACATGAGAAGTAAGAAGTCAAATTTGTTCTTGCGCAATGCCCTAGTATCTCTGATTGTCGCGCCAATGCTGGGATTTCTAGGATTCGGAGTCCGAGCATTCACAACCACAGATACTGCACAATTCATACTATCCGCCGGGCTTATTATCTTTGTTGGAATTCTTGTTTTGTATTTCACGTTGCGTCGACCCACTAGAGAACTGACCGCCCATTCCCTGTTCCGTGCACCGTCCTCTGTGAAACGCTCGCTCTTCCCGCGCCTATCCAGAATCGCCGGGAATCCACTTATCTTGAATCTCCTGCCCGCAAAACCGCCCCACCAGCCGCCTTGTCCGTAAAGACGGCGTTGCCGTAGCTGTGTTTCCGCTCCAAGAATCCACAGCCAGGTCCTTTAGATGCGAGTGCCGTAGGCCGTAAAACGCAACGAATATCTACAACAACGTGGGCCGAACTCGAGCAGTTCCGCAAGGCCTTGCACGATAGCAAGGATGAGAATGTATAGAAGAGGCAACTCCAAATCCTAGGGCAGCTTTGTGTTGTGCAGAAACCTTCATGATTCCCAGTGTTCCTGAAATCCCGAAGTGCCGAAATACTGTGCAGCCGGATAGCCGAAGTGTGAAGCAGCACTACGTTTGATGTCTGGTTGCTGAACCAGGAGTTACGTTCTTCCGGACCCAAGGACGCCCCCGCGGCTCCCGCCTTTGACACCGCCTTCGCAGAATCAACCGGTGAGGCCGCGAAGCCAAGTGCCGATTACGTAGGCTACTGAAGCAGCGCCGCCAACCGCAAGAGTGGCCAGTCCGCAGTACCACCAGGGTTGGATCGACCATCGACTCTTGAGTGCACCAATCACGACCGACATCAGTCCCATTACGAAAAAAAGACACACCCTACTGACGAGAGCTTCCCCGGTCGGCTAAGACGGCCGGCTCATCCTCGGTAAGAGCCATGTGAGTGAACGGGCTCACACGGCTCTGTGGGGGGGACGATCAGCGACGGTCGTCCCTATCGCTACAACCCCCTGCGCGATGAACAACGACGCATTCTTCGTCCCCTTAATCAACGGGATGCGCGTGCTGGTGCCGCGGATGCTCTGTCCAAAGAAGGCTCCGGATAGCGCATGTGTTCGAGGTCGGCAATCAGTCCGGGGCCGGTTGGGTGCCACCCGAGGCGTTGCAGGGTCAGCGTGCTGGAAGCGGCCAGACCCCCACCGGCAAGCGTGGCCAGCCATCCAAAATGTGTCGCAGCCTTTTCCGGCGACAGGGAAACCACCGGAAGCTTCAAGCCGCGACCTAGGGTTTCGGCGATATCTCGCAACGCCACGCCTTCTTCGGCCACCGCATGATATTTCGCGCCTGCTTGATGCTTCTCCAACGCGAGCCGGTAAAGGCGCGCGACGTCCGAAACGTGCGTTGCGGCCCAGCGGTTGCTCCCTTCTCCCACATAAGCTGACACGCCTTTCTCACGCGCGATAGCGATGAGATAAGAGACAAGCCCTTGCTTGACCGTGTCGTGAACCTGCGGAAGGCGCATCACCGAAGCGCTAACGCCCTTCAGCGACAAAGCCGCCTGCTCCGAAACTCGGGGGAATGGGAAATCCGGCGACACCACATCGTCTTCGGTCGCGAGCTGGCCGGGCGCGGCCAAGCCAGCCAGCCCCGATGAGACGATAAGGGGCCGATCCGATCCGGCAAGCACCGATCCCAAGGCTTCGATGGCCAGTTTGTCGATGTCGCAGTTCTCCTGGAATCTCGAGAAGTCGTGAATGAAAGCGCAGTGGATGACGCCGTCCGACTTGGACGCTCCGGTGCGGAGGCTTTCCAGGTCTTCAAGGCTCCCGTGGTGCGCTTCGGCTCCGGCGGCGATGAGAGACTGGGCGCCCGAGTTCGAACGCGTCAGTCCGAGTACCTGATGGCCCGCTTTGATTAGTTCCGGCACGATCGCCGAACCGATGAATCCCGTAGCTCCTGTGAGAAATATCTTCATTGTTCGTTCCTCCTGATCCTTAAAACTTCTCTCCGACCATTTCTTCGCTTTTCTTCCAAAGCGCTTCCGCGTTGTTTGGATCGAGTGCGTAACTACGCACGCCTTCGTTGACGGCGCTGCTCGCCGCCGAGCCCGCCACGACTTCGCCCACATGGCAGTTCTCACAATATTTGCCACCGATCTCCTCTGCCGCAGCGACGACCGCCGCCCACACCGATGTTGCGGCACCTTGCGGAACCGTCTTCCATTGGAACGGTTCCTTCCCCTCCGCAGCGCGTTCTTTGGTGATCTGGTCGATCAGGGCCCGAAGGCGGGCTGGATCCACGTGGCGCGTCAGTTCCGTTTCAATCACTCCGGGATGTACAGCGGCCGCACGCACGCCGCGTCCCCGGTGCCGCCGGTCGAACTCAACGGCGAAAAGAATGTTCGCGGTCTTCGACCGGCCGTACGCGAGGAATGGTTCGTACGGCGTGCGCTCAAAATTGGGGTCCTCCAGGTCCACGTTGGAAAAACGATGACCCGCGGAAGAGAGGTTGATCAACCGGCTCCCTTTGCGCAGAAGCGGCGCTATCCGGTTGATGAGGACAAAGTGGCCGAGATGGTTCGTGCCAAACTGCGTCTCAAAACCGTCCGCTGTGTGGCCAAAGGGAGTGGCCATCACGCCTGCGTTCGCGATAATCGCGTCAAAGAATTGCCCCTTTGCCAGCAGCTCGTCCGCGCACGCCCGCACGCTTTTGAGGTTGCCGAGATCGAGCGCAACCAGCTCGAGGCCTCCGCCGCTCGCCGCAGCATCTCTTCGTACCTGTATCGTCGCGCCTTCCGCCTTTTTCAAATCGCGCGCGGCACCTACTACGTCTGCTCCGTGCGCGGCCAACGATCGAGCCGTCTCAATGCCCAGTCCCGCCGAAACGCCGGTCACGAGGATTCGTTTCCCACGCAGGTTCATTCCTGAGAGAACCTCGTCCGTAGTCGAGGTCGCTCCAAACAGATCAACTGTATTCATATTCTTTCTCCTGATAGCGCCGGGCTAAACCGGCAGGTTGTTGTGAATGAAAGAGTCATACGGTAAAGGTGTAACGAACCATACCGACCTTGAGTCATGTGCGGTTGGCCGTAAGGCCAACCTCGAAGCGTTGACAAAGGCATGTACAGGCCAGCCATTGAGCCGCGAAAGAACCGTACTCCAGGGTGCCGACACTGTAGGAGAAAGTGGAAGGCCATATCGGAGGTCCCGAAAGCGTGAGGGACAACCGAACCCTGCGCGGTCAGAGAACCGGAGGATGTACAGAAACAACCTGCGCGAGAACCGGGAGAGCCTGTGTTTATCCGCCAGATGGCGGGCGGATCGCGTCAGCAAGTCCCAGGACGTAATCTGACGATGCACGAACATAGGCAGTCGTACAGAGTCGTAGTACCCGCGAAGTCTCTGAACAAGACGGGACAGCCAACCGTCGCGGAGGGGATGGAGGGAAGGGCTCTGGTCAAAGGGAACGAGTTCCAGCGAAACACGATCCGGGCTCAGTACCGGCTTATCGTGTCCCGTGAGTTGGAACGCGTGTGGGCGATGGTTATAGAGGGTGTTCATGAGATCCTCTGTCTGTCCCCATTCTCCCTGCGATAAGAACCGGATGCGCTAATCGCGCCCGTCCGGGTCCGTGCGGGGGGCGGGGAGCAATCCCCGTCCCTACCGCGACTCGAGCGGCTCGCTTGGTGATTGTTATTGACAAGCCGCCGCATCTCGAATAAAACGGAGAGTGTCTCCGTAATGGATAAGATAACCGGAGGCTATCTCCGGATGCAAGTATTTTCTGAGAATGCCTAAAAAAAGATCACAACCACCCCGAAAGACCCGGGCGGACGCCGAGCGGAACCGCGAACGGATTCTGGAGGTGGCGAAGGAATCGTTCGCCCGCGAGGGAGCAAACGCCAGCCTGGACGACATAGCCAAACAGTCAGGCGTCGGACCCGGGACGTTGTATCGCCACTTTCCGACGCGCGAAGAACTCCTTCAAACGGTGTATCGGTCTGAGCTAGAAAAGCTGGCCGCGGCGGAACAGAAGTTCGCGCAAACGATGCCACCGATTGAGGCTCTGCGCGCCTGGCTCTTATTGTTGGTGGACGCCATTGCGGCCAAGCAGCTCATCGCGCCCGCGTTGAATACTCTGCTCGGCGATCCCAAGAAGGTTTTCGAAGCCTCTTACGCGAAGATGCACCAGGCGATTCGCGCACTGGTGAAGCGGGGCGTGGAGACCGGCGACATTCGCAAAGACCTCGACCCGATCGATCTGCTTCACGCCCTAGTTGGCGTCGCCAATGTGGCGGCCAGCCCTGATTGGAAGCAAAGCGCCAAGAGGCTGGTGGATATCCTCATCGCCGGCTCGCGTCCCGTCAAATAGCACGGGGATATGACTCCCGGATGATCGCTTACGACCTCATTCGTCAGTGACTCCTAGAGGGCTTCGTCGTTCTCGGGCATGACAAAGCCGGATCGCTCCATTCGGAAGTAATCAAGCAGCCCCTTGCTTCGCTGTGCTCGCTCGTTCACCGAACTTCTCCCCGAACATGGGTAACCCGCTTTTGGATTCGGCTTCGGTAGCTTCGTCCTGAATTACGTCCCAGTGCTCAACGAGTACGCCATCCTTGATCCGGACGATGTCCACCACAATCCAGTTCACAGGCAAGCCTATGCCTGAATATCGGCCATGAACAATGACGAAATTCCCATCAGCGACTGTCGTTCCCGGTTCGTACTTCAACGTGGGAGGGATGCTCTTGATAAGGTCGAAGAGACCGTCGCGGCCGGGCTTGATGTGTGCGCTGTGTTGGATGTAATTCGGCGACCAGTAACGCTCCGCTTTGGCATAGTCGCGCTGACTGAACAGCGACTACCTATCCAAGTGGGATCCCTCGGGATTGACTGTCGAGAAGAAACGGAAGGGCGAGAAGCTCACCCCCGAAAAAGAGGCGTTTGACCGCCGGTCTTCCGGCGAGTCGCCGGATCAAAAAGCTGCCGCTGTCAATCCCTTCCAGCCACGCCATCGGAGAAGATGAGGTAAAAATGGGAATAAAAGTTGAACCAAATCCAGACCGCAGTCGGCGGCAGAACTTGCCTTTGCAGCTTGAGACCGCCGACAAGCTCTTGCGCTTCGTGGAGACCACGACGACGGAGCCGCAGACACCTGCGAACCTCGACCCTCGACGGTCGTGCATATTGATGTCCCTCGCCGCTAAGACCTTCGCGACTTTTCAAAGCGTGCAGGCGCTGCTCAAGCTGGGCATGCACGAGGACGCGTCGGCGCTATTGCGGGTCATGTACGAGTCCGCGATGATCGCAACTTTCTTAGCCCACGCAGCCGACGATCAAACCGTCGATGATTACGCCGATTATTTTATGTTCCGCAATTGGCGTGACCACGAGTTGGCTGTTCAAGTGAACCCCGAAGCAGCGAAGGCTTTCCCGACTGTCTTTCTCTCGAAAATGAAGGCGGATTTCGATGCTGTACGGGGACGCTACGACCGCAATTGGACAAAGCTTTCCGCTGAAAGGATGGCCTTGGCAGCGGATACCAAGCTTCCGAGCGGATTCAAGGTCTTCACGACCTTGTATGCCTCAATCTATCGCCAAGCGAGCGCCTTCGTGCATTCGGATGTTCGGTCTATTCAGCAGTTTTTCGAGGAGGATGCGACGGGGAAGGTGTGGATTCGGCGAACATCCGGTCCTGAACGGTGCGCCGAGGCGATGTATGCTGCAAATTTCATCATGATCGCGATCTGCTGGGTCGTGACGGCGTCCTTTTACGGAAAGAAGTTCGTTCCTGCATGGAACGCCTTGGTCTTGGAGTGGAATGGCACACCGGAGGCGCTAGGGACTAGCGCGTCGCAGTAGTAAACAAGAATTTTAGCTTTTGCAGAATGGCTTCCCCGGCTGGCGGTGAGCAGCGCGTCTTCACCGTCGGCACTGCCATCCGCGACGGGGGACAGCACCGTCCCGACGGACTTGCCCGATGCAGCGTTTCGGATAAAAAAGGTGGCAGGACCGACGCCAATCCCGTGATCCAACGTGATCACATAGTCTCCAGCCGGAAGGACCACACCGGCCCAGGTGGTTTCGTGTTGCAGCGTGAACTTGCCCCGAAACGACGCTTGAGCGTTGGCCGGGCTGGCGGATAAACCAGTTGCCAGCAGCACAGTCGCAAACATCACTGACTTCAGTGTATTTACTTGAAACTTGAGATTCATGGTTGTTCTCCTTTTCGTGATTGGGCCGGCGCGGCTGCCAAACCTTCCGGAGTCCGCGTCGTGCCTTCACCCAATAAAGCGAGAACGAGAGAAGAATCGGCTCACGAGAATCGAAGATTTTCCAACCTCTGCTATCAAAGGGGTTTAAGATCCGGGCCTCTTCTTAGCAGTCCTATGGATAGGCAAATTGACATTATTGGCCTCGGCTTGTACCTTCTGAGTAACTCCAAGTGACTCGGCGGCAGGAGTTAAAATTTGTCCCCAGGTTCATCCGCGCAGATAAGCCTTCTCCTGGCTGATTGGGGCCACGGCGATGAGGCTGCGCGGGATGCGCTGATTCCCCTGATCTATAGGGAGTTGCGCCGCATCGCCCGCCGGCGTCTCTGGCGAGAGCGCCCCGATCACACCCCTGCAGAGCGCGGCCCTGGTGAACGAGGCATATTTGCGTCTGGTTCGCCAGGAACCGCAGGAATGGCAAAACCGAGCACACTTTTTCGGGGTTGCAGCCCAGATGATGCGGCACATCCTGGTAGATCATGCGCGGAACCGTCTTGCTGCGAAACGCGGGGCGGGTGCTCCGCGGCTAAGTCTCGATCCCGATATCGGCGTGCCACAGAAGCCCGAGGTTGACATTGTTGCGTTGGACGATGCTCTCAACAGGCTCACAAGTTTGGATTCCCAGCAGGGCCGCGTAATTGAACTTCGATTCTTCGGCGGGCTCTCGATTGAAGAAACCGGCGTAGTTATGGGCATCTCGCCAGCCACGGTAAAACGGGAATGGGCAACCGCGCGGGCCTGGCTTCAGCGCGAGTTGAAGAAGGAAGCGAGCAAGTGACTCCGGAACGCTGGCAGGAAGTGAAAAAGGTGCTCGCGGGCGCGCTGGAACGGACGCCGACGGAGAGGCGCTCCTATCTGGATCAAGCTTGCGCCGACGTTTCGCTGCGCCGCGAGGTGGAGTCGCTGATCGCTGCCAACGAACAAGGTGACGCCAGTTTCATGGAGCAGCCTGCCGGTGTGCCGCGCATAACACTAACCGGCTCCCTCATCGGCAAGGCCTTCTCGCACTACCGCATCCTCAAGAAGCTCGGCGTCGGCGGCATGGGCGTGGTTTACGAAGCCGCAGACCTCACCTTGGGTCGGCACGTGGCACTCAAGTTTCTGCCGGAAGCGCTGGCTAAAGACCCTCTCGCGCTGGAACGCTTTCGGCGTGAGGCCCGCGCTGCCTCTGCTCTGAACCATCCGAACATCTGCACCGTCTACGAAATTGCCGAGGACGGGGAGCGTCTGTTTATCGCCATGGAGCTGATGGAGGGGCAGACGCTTCAGCACCGTATCGCGGGCGAGCCACTATCCCAGGAGGAGGCGACCGGCCTCGGAATCCAGATTGCCGACGCGCTGGATGCGGCGCACGCCAAAGGAATCGTCCACCGCGACATCAAGACCGCCAATCTATTTGTCACCGAGCGCGGGCACGCCAAGATCCTGGATTTTGGCCTGGCCAAGTTGTCGCCGGCTGGAGGTGCCGCGAATCTTTCGGCGATGCCTACCGCCAGCGAGATGGAACAGCTCACTATGATGGGAGAGGCGATCGGCACGCTCACACACATGTCGCCCGAGCAAGTGCGCGGTGAAGACCTGGATGCGCGCTCGGACCTGTTTTCACTCGGCGTGGTGCTCTACGAGATGGTTACCGGAGTTCTGCCCTTCCGGGGCGCGACCCCTGGCGTGATTGCGGAAGCGATTCTGAATCGCGCGCCGGTTGCGCCCGCGCAGCTAAATCCCGGCGTCTCCCCAAAGACCGAGGAGATCATCAGCAAGGCGCTGGAGAAGGATCGCAAGCTGCGCTATCAAAGCGCCGCTGAGATTCGCATGGACTTGCAGCGGCTGGAGCGCGATCCAGATTCAGGCCGCGCAGCCGCCGTGACAGCACAAGCCGAGCCGAAGCCGGCTGCGAAATCCGCTCGGTTCCGATGGGGAGCGGTTACTGCCGCCACAACTGTGATTATCGGACTAGCCGTGGGCGGTTGGTTGTTCTCCTCCCGCAAGGTGCACGCGCTGACTGAGAAGGACACGATCGTTCTGGCCGACTTCGAAAACAAGACCGGCGATCCGGTGTTCGACGATACACTCCGGCAGGGTTTGATTGTTCAGTTGCAACAGTCTCCGTACCTGAGCTTCATTCCAGATCAGAAGATCCGCGCAACGCTCAAACTGATGGGAAAGCCGGTGAACTCTGCTCCGACTGGGGAGACGGCGCGGGAGGTGTGCGAACGCGTGGGCGCAAGGGCCGTGCTTACGGGAGCGATCGCGAGCCTCGGCAGCCACTATGTCATGAGCCTGCGTGCCGAAGGCTGTGCCAGCGGCGAAGCGCTGGACAATCAGCAGGCGGAGGTAACCGGCAAAGAGCAAGTTCTGAAAACGTTGGGCGACATGGCAGGCAAGTTTCGCGCCCGCGCGGGCGAATCACTGGCCGCGATTCGGGAACACAACGTTCCTTTGGAGGAAGGGACCACTTCGTCACTCGAAGCGCTCAAGGCGTACACCGCCGCGACCCATCAAAGCGGTGACGCACAGGTTTCTCAGCTCCAGCGCGCCACGGAACTCGATCCGGAATTCGCAGCGGCATGGAGTTTGCTCGCAATCAGTTACAGCAACCTGGGAGAAACCGCCCTATCGCGACGGAGCGCAATCCGGGCCTATCAGGCCAGAGACCGCGCCAGCGGGCCGGAAAAGTTCAACATCGAATACTCCTACCACCGCAATGTTACCGGGAACCTCGAGAAGGCGTGGCAGTCCATCTCCCTGTGGCGGCAGACGTTTCCGCGCGATTCCAAGGCATTCAGCCTCTCCGGGGGCTACGCGGCCAACGGGACTGGACGATTGGAGCAAGTGGTAGAGGAATCGGCGAAGTCTGTGGATCTCGAACCTGACCAATTGTATGGATACCTCAATGGGGCAAAGGCCCTTTTTTTTCTGGGGCGATTTGAAGAGGCAGAAAAAGCGTTCGCCGTTGCCGCCGCACATCACGCGACCGCGCCGGACTTGCTTGCAACGCGCTACCGTCTCGCGTTGTTGAAACGGGATAAGACGGGTATGGAGAGAACCTTGGCGGAGAGCCGTGGAAATCACGACAGCGAAATGTTGCTTGTGCAGGTTCAAGCTCTTGCCGCCGCCCGCGACGGCCAGCTGAACCAGGCGGAGCAGTATTCTCGCCGCGCCATAGAGATGGCGCTCCGCGCCGGCCTCCGGGAGCGAACTGCTGTCTTCCAGGCGGCGCCGGCTGTGTGGAACGCGTTTTACGAGAGCAAAGCTGCAGCGCGGTTAACAGCGCAGACCGCGCTGAAAACCTTTGAGGGGCGCGACGTCGCCTACGCAGCAGGATTCGCTCTAGGGCTGGGGGGCGACGCGGCAAAGGCCGAAGCCCTCGCGGACAAGCTCGACAAGGAATACCCGGAAGACACACAGGTTCAGGCGACCTACGTACCAACTCTGCGGGCTCTCGTAGCCCTGGACAAGAACGACCCGCGCAAAGCGATCGATCTGTTGGAGGCGAATCGGCCCTACGAATTCGCTATTCCGCCGCTTGCGTTCAATCATTTCTACGGCAACATGTACCCGATCTATGTTCGCGGCCTTGCCTATCTGGCGATGCGTAAGGCTGAGGAATCGGCGGTTGAATTCGGCAGGCTGTTGGCGCATCCCGGCTTGTATGCGGGCGACCCGGTGGACGCGGCGGCTCGGCGGCAGTTGGCACGGGCCTTGGGACTCGCCGGAGATAAAACAAAAGCAAGATCCGCCTACCAGGACTTTCTTACATCTTGGAAAGACGCCAATCCTGACATCCCCATCCTGAAGCAAGCCAAAGCCGAATACGCGAAGCTGCGATAGATAGCGCTGCGGAAATCGCCGAAGGACCGCTTCCGGTCCATGGAAGATGGCCTCGAACAGCAATAGTGAGGCAACAGCGAACGTTGCCTGCGACTCGGCAGATCTTCGGGTACCTAACTCCCGAAAAGTCGGCGATACGGAAGTTATCCAGAAACGGCGTTCGAGGAGATCGACGGCCAACGCCAGGTAGCCGGGCCACGTTTCCCCCAAGCGGACTTCCGGCCCGGGATAGTGATGGTTCAGCTTCCGACTAAACGGCCCGGGACTCGGGGCGGGCTGATCTTAACAGGGCAGACTTTTTAGCGGTTTTCCCGCTCTTAATAACCTATCGAGCCTAGGAGACGATGGGCCCAGCTCGCCGTACCAATAGCCAGTTCACGAGTGCAAGTGAGAAGGTTGCCGCAAGAATAAGGGACCGGCTGAAATCCACGGCGGCAAAAAGGATCATGCAAATCACCACCCCCAGTACAGCAAAAGCGGTCCCTCCTGGAATCAGAAACGATGCTGCTGTTGGCTGCTTTCTTCGCAACACTGGCACAGCTATACAAGTCATTCCGTAGTAGAAGAGTCTCGCCGCCGCAGAGAGTGTTACGTTCCAAGCGAAACTGCCAAACAGCGCCAGCAACCAAAGTAGCGATGCAAAGACAAGAATCGAGACATGAGGAGTTTTGAACTCGGGATGGACGGCGGCAAACCAGGGCGGGAAATCTCCATGTTCCGCTAGCGCGAATGTAGAACGCGGGCCAGTGAGCATTTGGGCGCTAAGAAACCCGTAAAGCGAAATTAACGCTCCCACCGCTATGAGGACAGCTCCGTCATGTCCGATCAGAATCGCCATGGCATCTGCAAGGGGGCGATCGCTATGCGCGGGGTCCGGGAGCACACCAACGACAACCCACTGAATCAGTATGTAGATCACTCCCACTGTGATAAGGCCCACGGACAATGCAAAGGCAACATCCCTGTGTGGATCCTTTGCCTCTCCCATAGGGATTAAGGCGCCCTCAAAACCGCCATAAGCAAACACCAGTACCAGCATGGCCTCTAGCCAATTGTCCGCAGTTGTTGCGGCAGTCGGCGAAGGAACTAAGCGGTGGGTCGCGATCAGATAAAACGCTCCCACAACGCAGACGAGTCCGAGCGGCACGAGCTTCGCCACAACGAAAACATTACTAACTTGCGTGCCCGCCCGCACGCCGCGATAGTTCACAACCGCAAGGATTCCCACAAGCGGCGTGAGAATCAGGAATCTCGGGAGGGCCAGCGTGGCCGGACGCCAAAGTGCGCCCAGGTAGATGACAAACAGATTGGCGCCGGCCGCGCCGGCAGTCAAACGACCGAGCAGATTGAACCAGCCGACCTGAACGCCAGCGAAACGTCCGAAAGCCGCGCGAATGTAAAGGTACGTCCCTCCCGTTTGCGCAAACTGCGACGCCACCTCGGCATAGCATGCAACGATGATTGCAATCGCAACTCCGGCAACCGGCACAGCAATCAGGCTCGCTCTGCCGACCAGTCCTGCAATCACCGACGGAAGTCCGAAAACTGCGCTGCCTAGAACGCAATTCACCACCAGCGCGGCCAAGCTCCAGCGTCCGATTACACGTACCAACACCGGATGATGAGGGGGAGACACCCGGGCGGTTGTACCATAAGACTGGGCGAGAATACAGCGCGCCTCGTACTGTCGGGTTCCGGACGTCTTGTCGGCAAACCGGAGAGCGCCGGGTTAAACCGGCATGTTGTAGGGGATGAAAGAGCCCTACGGGAAAGGAAAGCAGCGAATCCATCCTGGCCTCGAGTCTTGCAGGCGAAATCGCGAGGT